>CALXHT010000001.1 GCA_944388215.1 uncultured Gemmiger sp.
CACTGCCGCGCAGCGACTTTGAAAACCTGCTCCATGCAGCCAAACAGTATGTGGTGTACCGCCGTCAAGATGAGCAGTTGCAGAAACTGCTGGATGCCGCCCAGGAGAAAATCCGTCAGCTGGAAAGTGTGCTGAACGGTCTGAAAGAGAAAATGGCCGATCTGACCAACAGACTGACCGAGCAGACTGCCCGGTACCGTCAGGCACTCATGGGGGAAAGAGCCCAGCGGATGCAGATGGAAAAGGAAAACACACGCCTCCAACGGGAAAAAGCAGGCATGGCGGCGCTTCTGCGCAAACACGGGATTGCCTGGAAGGAACCCCCGTTGGAGAGGACGAAAGAAGAGTTGAATATCAGATAAGAGCTATGGAGGTGGCTTATGGACAATGAAAAGGCAATGGCCTGTGAGAAAAAGGGTTCGGATGTTCCGGTTTGGCACCGGTATACATTGACCATCGAGGAAGCCGCCGGATACTACCATATCGGGGAAACCAAGCTGCGGATGTTGGTTGACGAGCATCCCAACGAGGATTTCTTTGTGATGAATGGGAACCGCGTCTTGATCAAGCGGGAAAAATTCGAGCGGTATCTGGATGGGGCAACGGCTGTATAACAGCCTTTCCAAGGAGGCAACGGCAGATTGCCGATTTCCTGAGGCATAGCTATGCGGAGAGCCAAACTTGTGCTATGATAAGAGTGCAAGTCTGGCTCTCCTTTCTTTTATAAGGAGAGATTTCCGTGAGCGAAAAAAGACGTGACAATCGAAATCGGATTTTGCGCGATGGAGAGTATCAGCGCAAGGATGGGAGGTATCGGTATCGCTACGTTGACGAAAACGGCAAAGAGCAAAGTGTATACAGTTGGCGGCTGGATAAGAACGATCCCATGCCCAAAGGAAAAAAGCCCGAACTTTCTCTGAGAGAAAAGAAAAAGCGGATTGAGGCGGATCTGTATGACCACATTGTAACCAATGGCGGAGACTACACTGTTCTGGAACTGGTAGAGAAATACATATCTCTGAAAACCGGCGTCCGCCAGAATACCATTGCAGGCTACAAGACGGTGATTGCCACCCTGAGAAAAGACACCTTCGCCGGGCAGCGCATCGACAGGGTACACCTGTCCGATGCCAAGGCGTGGCTGATCAAGCTGCAGCAGGTGGACGGCAAAGGGTACAGTTCCATCCATTCCATCCGGGGCGTTCTGCGCCCGGCTTTCCAGATGGCGGTGGATGATGACTTGCTCCGCAAGAATCCCTTTGATTTTGAGCTGGCCTCGGTGGTGGTCAATGATTCGGTGACCCGGGAGGCCATTACCCGGAAGCAGGAACGGGATCTGCTGCAGTTTATCAAGGCGGATAAGCATTACAGCAGATGCTACGACGGGATCTACATCCTCTTTCACACAGGGCTGCGTATCTCGGAATTCTGCGGACTGACCATGCAGGATATTGAATTTTCCGAGATGCGTATCAAGGTGGACCATCAGCTCCAGAGAACGTCCCAGATGGAGTATGTGATCCAGCGGCCCAAGACGGAACGCGGCATCCGTTATATTCCCATGACGGAGGATGTGGCAGCGTGTTTCCGGCGGATCATTGCCAACCGGCGTAAGCCGAAAGGGGAGCCGATGGTAAACGGATACGCGGGTTTTCTGTTCCTGGACAAGAACGACATGCCCATGGTGGCGCTCCACTGGCAAAAGTATCTGCAGCATATTGTGGAGAAGTACAACAGGATCTACCGCATCCCCATGCCCAAGGTGACGCCCCATGTGTGCAGGCACACCTTCTGTTCCAATATGGCAAAATCCGGCATGAATCCCAAAAACCTGCAGTACATCATGGGCCATGCGGATATCAGCGTTACCCTCAACACCTACACCCATGTGAGCTATGAAGATGCCAAAGGAGAGCTGCTGCGTTTGGCCCATGCCTGAAAAGGGCCGTTGGTAAACTTTTTGAATTTACCAACGATTTACCAATGTTGCAGGGAAAAACATGGGAAGTGCTGAGAAGATGTGAAAAGATATCTTCCCGGAACGGGTCTTTGAAACACAAGAGAAAACAACGATACACCAAATAATATTGAACATTTGAAACGAAATGAAGCACTTTTGAGGAGTTCTGAAAAGATGGTAAAAATCCTGTTTGTTTGCCACGGCAATATCTGCCGCAGTCCCATGGCAGAATTCGTGATGAAAGATCTGGTGGAAAAGGCCGGTCTGGCCGGAAATTTTGCAATCGCCTCGGCCGCCACCAGCACCGAGGAGATCGGCAACCCGGTCTATCCGCCGGCCCGGCGCAAGCTGGCGGAGCACGGTATCTCCTGTGCAGGCAAGACGGCCCGGCAGATGACCCGGGCGGATTATGACCGCTATGACCTGCTCATCGGGATGGACCACGCCAATCTGCGCAACATGACGCGCATCTGCGGTGGCGACCCGGCGGGCAAAATCCACGCTCTGCTGGACTACACCGGCCGCCCCGGCGAGGTGGCCGACCCCTGGTATACCGGGGATTTTGAGGCCACCTGGCGGGATGTGTATGAGGGCTGTACGGCGCTGCTGCGCAATCTTCTATAAAAGGGAGGACACCGTGATGAGAAAACTGCCCCTGGCAATCCCTGCTTTGCTGCTGGCGGCGCTGACCGCCTGCGGTCCGTTGGCCGCCCCCGAGGCGACGCCGGTGCCCACGGCGACCCCGGCGGCGACGGAGCAGCCCACACCGACACCCACGGCGGCACCCACTCCTACGCCGGACCCCAGCGCCGGGCTGGACTACGAGATGCTGACGCTGCCTACCACGCCCCAGCCGCCCCATATCTATGACAGCTATTTTATGGCCCGGGACGATCTCGAAACCGAACGCAGCAACGGTGTCACTTTCGTGGAGGCATTGTACACCAACGATGCCGAAAAGCTGCGGAGCGTTTTGTCCGATTCCCTGCTGGAAAGCAGCCTGCCGCTGCCCGACCTGACCGGTCTGGTCATCACCGATGTGTCCATGGGCGGCGGTGTATACGAAGCCCCCTATGCAACGCTGACCATCGCGGACCCGGGCGCCACCGGATTGCCTGCGGGGGATCACGAGTTCCGCTTCTCCTTCGATGAGGAGGGCAAGGTGAAAGAATTTTACCTGCAGAGCGGTGACCTGGAGGATGCTGTGGCCCAGGGAATGGGGCTGGAACCCGGTGCCTGGGAGGCGCTGGGGAGTCTGGATGTGAAGGATACCTTCGAGGACGATGTCCACCTGACAACCGCCACCCGGGTGGTGGGCCGCAAACTGGACGCCCTGGGCTGGACGGTGGGGGAGGTACGGGCCTTTGCCATCACCGAACGCAAAGTGTACGATGGGCACAGCAATCTGACGGAATACGCCATGACCTCCTGCGAGGAAATGCCGGGGGATTGGCCGGCACCCCGGGACCGGTATGAATGGTATACCCGACCGCCCGAGGGCAACTGCCTGAGCGAAGCGCAGCTGCAATCGGTCAGCGACCAGCTGAACACGGTATTCTCCCAGCTGCGGGAGGGAACCTACACCTGGGAATGGGAGGATGACCCCGACCAGGCCGCCCTGCATCTCTGGGAGGCATCCCGCCCGGTTCCGGTGGCGGTGACGCCGGATGTGCTGCGCAGCGACGAACAGGTGGATTTCAACCCGCAGTGCACCCGCCTCTGGGTGCCGCTGCCCGAGGGCTGCTGGGCAGTCTGTACCCTTGCGGAGGACGGTTCGCTGGACCTGTTTTCGGGGTTCAGCTTTGCTTTGGCGTCGCCCGCAGCCGAATAGACGCAGCAGGTACAATCCAGTGCAACCGCGCTTTCCCCAAAGTGCGGTTGCTTTTTTTGGATGGTTGTGCTACACTGACCCGCGGAAAATATTTCGATTCAAAAGGAGTAATTCCCATGCAAACCGCCTTTGCCGTCAAAGGCAATCTTTTATACACGCCAGTCTGCGGGGAGCTGGCCCGGCATCCCGGGGCCTACCTGGTCTGTGAGAACGGTACCGTGGCGGGCATCTTTGCCACGCTGCCCGATCGGTATCAGGGCATCCCGGTGGAGGACTACGGCGACAAGCTGATTCTGCCCGGTCTTGTGGACCTGCACGTCCACGGGGGACAGTACGCCTACCGCGGGCTGGGCATGGACATGGAACTGCTGGACTGGCTGGAGAAGAATGCCTTCCCGGAGGAGAGCCGCTTTGCCGAAGCCGCCTACGCCGAGGCGGCCTACCGCATTTTTGTGGACGCACTGCTGCACAGTGCCACCACCCGGGCCAGCATTTTTGCCACGCTGCACCGCCCGGCCACGCTGCGGCTCATGGAGATGCTGGAGCAAGCGGGGCTGCCCTGCTTTGTGGGCAAGGTCAACATGGACCGCAACAGCCCCGACTACCTGCGGGAATCCACCGGGGAGTCCCTGGCCGAGACCCGCCGCTGGCTGGAAGAGAGCCAGGATTTTGTCGTTGTGCGCCCCATTCTGACGCCGCGGTTCACCCCCAGCTGCACCGACGAGCTGATGGACGGCCTGGGAAAACTGCACCGGGAGTTCGGCACGCCCGTGCAGTCCCATCTGTCGGAAAATCTCTCCGAGATCGCCTGGGTGCAGCAGCTCTGCCCCAATACCCGGTTCTATGGCGAAGCCTATGCCCGGTTCGGCCTCTTTGGCGGCGACTGTCCCACCATCATGGCCCACTGCGTCTGGAGCGGGGAGGAGGAGCGTGCCCTCATGAAGGAGCAGGGCGTCTTCATCGCCCACTGCCCCCAGTCCAACATGAATGTCTCTTCGGGCATCGCCCCCGTCAAGCAGTATCTGCGGGAGGGCCAGAAGGTGGGCCTGGGCAGCGACGTGGCAGGCGGCGCCCATCTGTCCATCTTCCGCGCCATGACCGATGCCATCCAGTGCTCCAAGCTGCGGTGGCGGCTGGTGGATCAGGACACCCCGGCCCTCACCCTGCCCGAGGCGCTGTACATGGCCACCAAGGGCGGCGGGGCCTTCTTCGGCAAGGTGGGAAGCTTTGAGCCGGGCTACCAGTTCGACGCCGTGGTGCTGGACGACAGCACCCTGCCCACCACCCGCAGCTGTACCCTGGACGAACGGCTGGAACGGTTGGTCTATCTCTCGGATGGCCGCCCCTGCGCCAAGTACGCGGCGGGCCGCAAACTGTTCTGAATTGCAAAAATGCCCCGGATCCTTTGGATCCGGGGCATTGCTGTGTAAAACGGATCAGTCAGCCAGTACCAGATAGGAGAACGCCCGGCGGTACACTTCGGCGGCCTGCATCAGTTTGATGAGGGAGACCCGCTCATTGGGCTGGTGCTCGGTGGTGGGGCTGTGGGGCATGTTGGCCCCGAAGGCCACGCAGTTGTCAAAGGCGCGGGCAAAGGTGGCGCCGGCCGAGATGTAGGGCTCGGTTCTGGCGTCGCCGGTCACCTCCCGGTAGGCCTGGAGCAGTTTGGATACCAGGGGACTGTTCAGCGGCACATGGATGGGCCGCAGCCAGTCGAATTCCTCCACCGTCAGGTGGTAGGCGGCGGCCTTCTCCCGGATGATCTGGAGGACCTCCTCCTTTTCCAGCGTCACCGGCAGGCGCAGGTCCAGCCCCAGTACGGCGCCCTGCTCGCCCAGCGTGAACTGGCCCAGGTTGACCGTCACCGGCCCCGAAAAGTCCGACAGATCCCGGTCGGTGAAGCCCTCGAAGCGGAACTTGCCGTCCAGCACGTCGCAGGCAAAAGCGATGGCATCATGCTGGTACCCGGCCTTGCCCAGGGCGCGCAGCAGGTTCAGGTTGGCGCTGACCCCCTTCCAGGGATTCTTGGCGTGGGCGGTCAGGCCCTCGGCGCAGACCTGGGTGTCCGTCACATGGAAGGGCAGTTCCAGTTCCTCCAGGGCGTGCTCCACCGCCTCGTTCCGGGGACATTCGGCGTGGGAGGATACGGCGTTCATGCTGTCGCCGCCGCTGCAGGCCAGGGCAAAGGGCTTGTCCGAGCGGACCTTCAGCTGCAGCAGCCCCTTCTCGGCGTAGGTGAGGGGGAAGGTGGAGTCCGGCACAAAGCCGCTCACCGGCAGTTCCTCCCGTTCGCAGTAGGCGTGGATGGAATGCCACATGGTCTCCTCGTCGATGCCGAAGATGAACCGTACCCGCTTGTTCAGTGTATGGCCCTCATCCAGCAGCGATTTGAGGGCAAAGACGGCGGCCACCGTGGGGCCCTTGTCGTCCTGGGTGCCGCGGCCGCAGAGCCAGTCCCCCTGCACCATGGGGCGGAAGGGATCGTGGTCCCAGCCGTCCTCCTGGCGGGCCTGCACCACGTCCAGGTGGCACAGCACACCGAACAGTTCGCCCTCACCGATCTCGGCATAGCCGTACAGACCGTCGGGGGCCTTGAAGGTGCGGAAGCCCAGGTCCTTCATCATGGAGAGGGTAACATCCAGGCAGTGGTCCACCGCGGGACCGAAGGGAAAGTCGGGACTTTCGGCAAAGACCGAGGGAATCTCGACAAGGCGGCTGATGGCAGCGATCATCGCGGCCCGATAATTGTTCATCATGGCAAAGCTCCTGTGGTTGAAACTTGTGCACAAACGTGCAGACAATAGCAGTATAGCCTTTTGAGAAGATAATTGCAAATATTTTTACATTTTGGATTGCATTTTCTTACATTTTACGCTACTATAGTAGGGCACTTGGCGGGGTATGCGGTGAAAATCCATGCATACCGCGCCAGATTTTATGCAGGAAGTGATAAGGAATCGTGGAAAAACAGAAGAAAAAGACCATCCAGATGCCGCACACCTATGTGATCATCTTTGCGGTGGTGGTCGTCTGCGCGCTGCTGACCTACCTGATCCCGGTGGGCAGCTTCCAGACGCAGGACATCAGCTACATGGTGGGGGACACCGAAAAGACCCGCACCGTCATTGTGGCGGACAGCTTCTCCTATGCGATGGATGAAGCTGGCAACCGGGTACGCAACGGCGTGCCGCTGTTCGGCACCGAGGACTTCGGCGGCCAGGGCATGCTCAACTATGTGTTTGAGGGCCTGACCTCCGGCGACAAGTCCGGCAGTGCGGTGGGCATTGTGGCCTTCATTCTGGTCATCGGCGGTGCCTTCGGCATCGTCATGCGCACCGGCGCGGTGGATGCGGGCATCCACGCTATGATCCGCCGGACCAAGGGCCGGGAGATCATCCTGGTCCCCGTGCTGTTCACCCTCTTTTCGCTGGGCGGCGCGGTCTTCGGCATGGGCGAGGAGGCCATCCCCTTCGCCATGGTCATTGTGCCGCTGACCATCGCCATGGGCTATGACGCCGTGGTGGCCGTCTGTGTGACCTACGGCGCCACCCAGATCGGCTTCGGCACCAGCTGGATGAACCCCTTCGGCCTGGCCATCGCCCAGGGCATCGCCGGGGTGCCGGTTCTGTCCGGTGCCGCCTTCCGCATCGTCATGTGGGCGGTCTTCACGCTGGCCGGCATCGCCTTCACCATGGTGTATGCCCGCAAGATCAAGAAGAATCCCCAGCTCTCGGTGGCCTATGAGAGCGACGCCTATTACCGCAACCAGATGTCCAAGTCTGACGGCGAGGCAGTGCCCTTCACGCTGGGCCAGGCCCTGGTGCTGCTCAGCGTGCTGGCCACTATCGTATGGACGGTGTGGGGCGTGGTGACCCAGGGCTACTACATCCCGGAGATCGCCTCCCAGTTCTTCGTGATGGGCCTGGTGGCCGGCATCATCGGCTGCATCTTCCACCTCAACGGCATGCGGCCCTCCGACATGGCCTCCTCCTTCCAGAGCGGCGCCGCCGACCTGGTGGGCGCGGCTCTCGTGGTGGGCATGGCCCAGGGCATCGTCATCGTGCTGGGCGGCACCGATCCCACCACCCCCAGCGTCATGAACACCATCCTGTACACCCTGGGCAACCTGCTCAGCGGCGTGCCCGGTGTGCTGGCGGCCTGGCTTATGTATGTCTTCCAGAGCCTGTTCAACTTCGTGGTGGTCTCCGGCTCCGGGCAGGCGGCCCTCACCATGCCCATCATGGCGCCGCTGGCCGACCTGGCCGGTATCACCCGGCAGGTGGCCGTGCTGGCCTACCAGCTGGGCGACGGCCTGACCAACCTCATCGTGCCCACCTCCGGCTGCCTGCTGGGCGTGCTGGGTGTGGCCCGTCTGGAATGGGGCAAGTGGGCCAAATTCCAGATCAAGATGCAGGGCATGCTCTTTGTGCTGTCCACCATCTTCGTGGTGGTGGCGGTCATGATCGGTTTCGCCTGATCCTGTTCCCAACACCGGAAGACCGGTTCCAGGAGGCGTTTCTCCCCGCGGGGAGAAACGCCTCCTTTTTCTTTTGTAACGGAAAAACCGGAAGAATCCAGAAAAATATGAAAATATAAATGTTCGTCAAAATGCATAGTTTTGAAATTCAAATAGAACCAACAAATTATTTTATAACAAATTTCGCAAAAGACTTGATTTCCTAGTGCTTTTATAGTAGAATGTGCGCTGCACACAAGCAACCCAGCGCAGACTCTATGTGGGTCTGCCCAACGAAAGGACGGAATCAAGTGAAAAGAGCCATCGCCACCTTGCTGAGCAGCTGCATGCTGCTGGGCATCCTGGCCCAGGGCCCGGCCGCCCTGGCGGAAGAGATCTTCACCGCAGAGCCTGCTGTGCAGGCCGCGGAACCGGACGAGGCGCAGCCTGCGGCCAGCGCCACCGGGGAGACCGCTTCCCCCGAGGCGGAGTCTCCTGCCGACGAAGAGACGGCGGAGGAGAACGCCCCGGAACAGCTGGAGGAAGCAGTCCCGGCGGAGGAAGAGACCGAGACAGAGGAAGAGACAACCGGGGCGGAACAGGCCCCGGAGAATACGGCGGAAGTGGCCGTGACGCTGCTGACGGGTCTGCCGCTGCAGGGGAACGCCGACTTCACGGTGAGCCTGAACGGCCCCGAGGCACAGACCCAGTCCGTCACGCTGCCCGCCTCGGAGGGCAGTGAACCTGCCCGGCGTGAGGTGCGCTTCCGGGACCTGCCCCGGGGCCAGTACACCCTGACGGTGCAGGGCAGCGGCTTTGCCACCTACACCCAGACCCTGGAGGTGGGCACCCAACTCTACAGCGTGCAGCTCTACACCGGGTTCCTGGCCGGCTACACCTACACGGCGGACAGCCTCCATCCCGGTGCCCTGCGCATCGGCGATGTGGACGGCGACGGCCAGCTCACCGACGGGGACGCCAGTGTTCTGATCGATGCCATCGAAGGGGGACAGGCCGGTGTGGCCGACCTGGACCGCAGCGGCGCGGCGGACCTGGTGGACCTGCAGATGCTGGCGGCCTCCCTGGAAGAGACGGGGGACGGCACTGCCTCGGTGCTGGTGCGGGTCCCCGAAAGCCTGATGGCTCTGGAGAAAGAAAAATCCACCCAGGTGGTCAGCGGCAGTCTGGAGGATCTGCTCACCGGCGACAGCGCCGTGGCGCTGAAGCCCGCCGACGGTGCCGCCATCTCGGAGGAAAACCCCGTCACGGTCAGCTTTGACTTTGAGAAAGCGGCCAAGGCGGCGGTGCCCATGGCCGGTATGGTGCTCCAGACCCCGCCCGCAGCGGAGAACGCTGTCAGCGGCGCCACCGTGCTGGTGGAGTACGAGGAAGACGGCGAGACAAAGACCATGCCCATCACGGTGGGCGGTTCGCTGATCGCCCGCTTCCTGGGGGCGGCCACCGTGCAGCCCGACGGCTCCATCGCGGTGGACTTCGGCGGCCAGATCGCCGTCAAGAAGGTCACCATTAAAATTACGGCGGTTTCGGGGGGCGGCAGCCTGGCGGAAATCTCCCAGGTGGAATTCCTCAACGATATGGAATCCCGCATCCCGCCGCCCTCCATGGACATCCCCACCGGCCTTGCGGCCGAGGCGGAAAGCCAGGCCTTCACACTGACCTGGGAACCGGCGGTGAACGTCACCGGCTATGAGGTGGAGATCACCTTTGACGGAAAGACCGAGACGGTCCGCACGGCGGCCAACACGCTGGCGGTGACCTCCTTCGGCGGCGAGAAACTGCAGAACAGCAAGACCTACACCGTGCGGGTGCAGTCGGTGAACGGCGGATGGCGCAGCGGCTACAGCGAGGCCATCACGCTGGTGCCCAAGGCGGACAAACTGCCCGCCGCCCCCGACGCCCTGCGCCTGACCGGGCGGTTCCAGCGCATCGAAGCCTCCTGGAAGGACATGAAGGACACCGACAGCTACAATGTCTACTACCGCAAACAGGGGGATGCCGACTTCACCAAGGTGGCCGGCATCGACCAGAACAGCTACACCATCCAGAGCCTGGAAAACAATACCGTCTATGAGGTGTACGTCACCGGCGTCAACGAGCTGGGCGAAGGTCCCGCCTCGCTGACCTCCACGGCGTCCACGGCCAATGTCAGCCCGGTGAAGCTGCCTGCCTACAGGCTCATCAACACGGTGGGCGCGGCAGGGGAGGTCACGGCGCACATCGCGTCGGTGACCCACGAGGCCGGCTACATGAAGGACAGCCCGCTGGATTCCGGCAAGACCGCCTGGGGCGTGGTGGACAACGACTTCACCTCCTGGTACGGCCTGGACGACTGGGACGACGGTGCCGCCTACCCCGACAACGGCGGTGTGCGCATCACCTTTGACGCCCGCTACCACATCGGCAGCCTGTCGCTGTCCCCCTCGGAGGACCGGGGCACCTACGGCAATGTGCGCCTGTTCGCCCGCGGGGAGGATGGCCGTGAATACCAGGTGCCCGGCGTGACCATCGCCAAGCACAGCGACGGCAGCCAGAACTACTACACCATCAAGATCCCCGGCGGTGTCACCACCGATTACCTGCGGGTCTGTGTGGGATACATCTATAATAACCGCCCCATCTCCATCTCGGAGATGCGGTTCTACACCTACGACAGCCTGGAGGATGACATCCTGGCCCTCTATGCCGACGACCTGCATGTGACGCTGCGCGACAGCGTGGACGAGCAGACCATCGAGGCGCTGCAGACCCGCCTGGACACCCCCGACGAGGCCAGCGGTGAGCTGCATACCGAGCGGGAGGCCCTGCAGAAGGAGCTGGACAACGCCCGCGGCCTGCTGACCACCGCCCTCAGCGATGTGGTGGAGGTGCATACCGCCATCACGGCCAAGAAGGACGGTCACCTGGGCTTCACCGGGCTCAACGCCTGGCAGCCTCTGGGCGTCACCGCCAGGGCCGGGGAGGAGATCATCGTCTATGTGGGCAGCAGCAATGTGGCCACCGGCGCCAACGCCTGGCTGCAGCTGGTAGCCACCCAGTACAACTCCGAATCGGGCGAGGTGGTCTCCCAGCCCATCCAGCTCAAGGTGGGCCGCAACGAGATCATGATCCCCGAGCTGGTCACCTTTGACGCCGAGCACGGCGGTGCCCTCTATGTGCAGTATACCGGCAACAGTGCCAATGACCGCTACTCGGTGCGGGTCAGCGGCGGGGAAACCATCCCTGTGCTGGACCTCTACGGCATCGACGACCCGGCCCAGCGCAAGGAGCGCGTCACCGCCTACGTGGCGGCCCTGGAAGCGGCGGCCGACAGCTTGAACAGCCGTCACGACGAACTGCACGGCGACCACGGCGCCTATGAGGCCGGGACCTGCATCCTCAACACCACCGACGTGCTGCTGGATCAGATGATGTACTCGGTGCCGGTCAGCCAGCTGCTGGCGGGTCTGGGCAGCGGTTCCACGGCCGACAAGGCCGCCCGCCTGCTCAGCTCGGTGGACGCCATGGACCAGATGATGGTCCTGTTCTACCAGCACAAGGGCCTGACCGACCTGGCCGGGGCAGGGGACAAGAACCGTCTGCCCTCCCAGCACCTGAATATCCGGTATATGCGGATGTTTGCCGGCGCCTTCATGTATGCGGCGGGCAACCACATCGGCATCGGCTGGGATTCGGTGCCCGGTCTGGGCGGCGGCGAGCCCATCACTCTGCATGAGGATGGCAGCTATCGCAGCGGCGACCTTTTCGGCTGGGGCATCGCCCACGAGATCGGCCACAACATCAACCAGGGCAGCTATGCCGTGGCGGAAGTCACCAACAACTATTTCTCCCAGATCTCCCAGGCCCACGAGGGCGTCCGCTTCGGCTACGACGCCATCTACAGCAAGGTCACCAGCGGCACCACCGGCCATTCCAGCGACGTTTTCACCCAGCTGGGGCTGTACTGGCAGCTGCACCTGGCCTACGACAAGGGCTACGAGTACGAGATCTACAGTAATTACGACGAACTGTTTGCCAGCCGTTTCTATGCCCGGGTGGATACCTACGCCCGGAACACGGCCCAGGCTCCGGCCCCCGGCGGCGTCCAGCTGGCGCTGGGCGGGGATGCCGACCAGAACTTCATGCGGCTGGCCTCGGCGGCGGCCCAGAAGGACCTGACGGACTTCTTTGTCCGCTGGGGCATGATGCCCGATGCCGCCACGGCGGCCTACCTGGCCCAGTTTGAGCCGGAGACCCGGGCACTCTACTACGGCAACGACGCCTCCCGCAACTACCGCTTCACCCACAGTGAGAGCAGCAGCTTCGCGGGCAAGGCCGTGTTGGCCGACAGCACCGCCGCCGTGTTGGACGAACGCACCCCCAACCAGGTGAACCTGACGCTGGGCTGTGACGCCGGCGACCTGCTGCTGGGCTACGAGATCGCCCGCATCACCTGGGAGAACGGCCAGGCCACAACCGAGGTGGTGGGCTTCACCACCGGCAGCCACTACACCGACACGATCACCACCGTGAACAACCGCACCATCGCCTACCAGATCACGGCGGTGGATCAGTTCCTGAACCGTTCCCAGCCGATGACGCTGCCCGCTGTGAAGATCAGCCATGACGGCAGCTACGACAAGAGCCTGTGGACGGTGACCACCAACATGACCTCGGCCGATGACACCATCCCCGATGCCGGCGAGCAGGATCCCTGCGAGCCGGAACCGGTCTCGGCCATCAGCCGGGTGGTGGACAACAACAAGAACACCACCTACACCGGCCGTGCCGACGGCGAGGCGGTCATCACGCTGAACTTCGGCAAGACGCTGGCCGTGACGGGACTTAAGTACACCGTCACCGGGGGCACGCCCATCCGGGACTACGAGATCCAGATCCCGGCGGCGGAGGGCGGCTGGCAGACGCTGGCCACCGGCACCTTTACGGGCGGCGAAGTCAGCACCGTCTACTTCCGCAACGAGAACAACGACCCCTGGGTCTGCACCTACGACGCGGCCCAGCTGCGGCTGGTCGTCAAGGCACCCGCCGGTGAAATTTCCGTCAGCGAGCTGGACGTGCTGGGCCCCACCGGCGACAACGTGGAGCTGCTGTCCAGCGGCATCGGCACTCTGTCGGCGCCCTATGTCTATGAAGAGAGCACCGGCCAGGCCATCCCCGAAGGTTCGCTGGTCTTCACCGGCAGCTACAAGGGCAACCCTGCCTACAACGTGGTGCTGCTCTATGACGAGAACGGCAACGTGGTGGGCGGCGTGGACGCCGAGGGCAGCATTGTGGCCCACCAGATCATTCTGGCGCCCGACCCGCAGAACGGCCAGCTGGGCGAAGTCAGCGAAGGCCACTGGGTCTACTGGATCGGACCCCAGGATCTGGAAGGCATGACGATGCCCGAAACCGTGCGGGTGGAACTCTACCGCGTGGACAACGCAACGACCAACGAGGGCCAGCGCCTGACCAGCGATACGCTGGCGGTGACGATGCCCGATCCGCTGCCGTCCCTGACCATGGGCAGCCAGGCGGACTGAGCACAACAAGGAGACAATCATGAAAAAATTTCTGGCCACCCTGCTGCTGGGCCTGGCCCTGACCGTGGCGGCGCTGCCCGCTGCGGCCGAGACCTCCGGCAGCCCGGTGACATTGACGGCCACCGACGGGGGCGCGTCGGTCCGCCTGGACCTGCCCGCCGATACCGTGCAGGGCGTCAAGGCGCTGCGCCTGCGCTTCGCGGTGGAGAGCGCCGACCCCGTGGAGGCGAATTTCGCCTTTGACAGCGCGCTGCCCGGCAGCGTGCAGCAGTACCGTTACGATGCCGCCACCGGCACCATGACGGTCTACGTGGCCGGCGGGCAGGAGCTGTTCCCCCAGGGCACGGCTTCGCTGGGCAGCATTCAGGTGGATGTTCCGGCAGGCGGCACCGCCACGGTGCACCTGGTGGAAAATTCCCTGGAACTGGTCAACGGCGCTTTCGGCCGCACCGAGGCCCCCGCGGTGGGGAATGTGTCGGTGGAGGTATCGGCGGCGGAGGAACCCCCGGCGCCCACTCCGACGCCTGACCCGAAGCCCACCCCGGCGCCCACCCAGACGCCGGCAGAAAAGCCCACCCAGCAAAACACGGCGGGGCAGCAGAGCGGCAACACCCAGAGCACCCAGTCCGCTTCCAACGCGGCTCCCACCGCCACGCCTGCCGCACCTGCGGCAACGGAGCAGGCCCCGGTCCCCTCCGCGGGCAGCGGACAGACGGCGGCCTCCGGCAATTCCGGCGGCACCAAAAAGCCCGCCAAGGGCAGCGGCAGTGCCTCCACGGAGACCCGGGTGACCCCCAACCCCACCGAAGTCTCCGCCGCCACTGCCACGCCGGAGCCTGATGAGCAACCCGCCGTCACGCCGGCACCCGCCACCCCCGAACAGGCCGAAACGGCGGCCGCTTCCGCGATGAATCTGCCGCTGGCGGCCCTGATCGCCGTGGCCTGCCTGGCCGTGGTGGTCCTGATCGGCATCGCGGTGATCCGTTTCCGCAGCCGATAACCCCCTGACGCAGTTCCCCACGGCAGTATACAAAAGCACGACGCCCTCCCGATGCAAGCCGGGAGGGCGTCGTTTTTTGGTTTGAACAGCAGGGGGACCTGGCCGGAAGCGGGCGGAAATTCCGGACGTTCAGTCCTGCCGGTAGCGCTCGATGCGGTAGCGGCCCTTGTCCTCGGTGCCTTTGCCGTACTGGATGGCCTGCACGGGGCAGCGGTGCAGGCAGCGCAGACACTGGTAGCAGTGCTCGCCCCATACAGGCCTGCCGTTTTCCAGCCGGATGGTGCCGGCCGGGCAGTCGCGGGCGCACTGGCCGCAGCCGGTACAGGCGTCGGTGGCATAAAAAGGCTTGGTGCTGCGGGCAAAACGGTTGAAGCCGTAGTGCACCAGGCTGGACTTCAGCCCCGCCAGGGAACCCTCGTGGACGCGGCAGACCGGCCGAGCGGCGGCGATCTCCTCCGCCATGACGGCCAGCGCTTTCTCTGCGGCGTCCAGCTTGGCCCGGGCGGTGGCGTCGTCGTCCAGGTCGGCCCCGGCAATATAGTTGTTGGGCATCACCAGGCTGTAGCTGCTGCCCAGCGGAAAAATTTTATCCAGCTGGTTCAGCGCGTGGCCCGCCTCGGACCCGCAGGTGGCCACCCCGAAGGTGAAAGCGGCAGTGCGGGGCAGCCGGGCGGCAAAGCGCTCCACCGGCTCGGGCAGGCCCCAGGCATAGACGGGAAAAACCAGCCCCAGGCGCTTTTCCCCGGAGCAGTCGGGGAGGTTGTCCAGGCCAATCAGGTCCACAGCGGTATCCTCCAGCCGGGCGGCCAGCTGCCGGGCGGCCCAGCGGGAGTTGCCGGTGCCGGAAAAATAGAAAATCATGGATTCTGCTTCCTTTCTTTGGCGTTCTCCACCACACGGAGTCAGGAGCCGATTTGGTTTCTGCTATCAGTATAGTCCAAATACAGCCGGGATGCAATCGGGGGGGGGCAGACGTTCCTGCCCCGGGGCAGCAAAAAAGCGCCCCCCGAAGGGGACGCAGCAAGGACAGCCGATCAGGCGGGGATCAGAAGATGGAGCACCAGGCCGGCCACGCCGCACAGGCACATGGTCAGGATGGGGTTCCACTTGAATTTGCGCAGCAGCACAAAGGCTACCACAAAGCTGCCGGCGCCGATCCAGTCCACGATGTTGAGGGCGGGGGTCTCGCCGTTGAAGAGCACCAGCGAGAGGATGGACAGCCCGGCCACGAGAATCAGGGCCACCACCACCGGCCGCAGGCAGGCCAGTACATTCTGTAAAACAGAGATATCTTTATACTTGTTGTAAACATATGCCAGCAGGGACACCAGGATCAGCGCGGGGGTGATGCAGCCCAGCGTGGCGATGAGGGCACCGGGGATGCCGGCGATGCGGATGCCCACGAAGGTGGCCGAGTTGACGGCGATGGGGCCGGGGGTCATCTGGGAGATGGTGATCAGGTCGGTGAACTCCTGCAGGGTCAGCCAGGGATGCTGTTCCACCACCTGGCTCTGGATCAGCGGCATGGTGGCATAGCCGCCGCCCACGCTGAAAAGTCCTACTTGCAAAAAACTGAAAAATAGTTGAAAATAGATCATGAACGGGCCGCCTTTCTGTACTGGAGCAGGGCACGCACGACGCCGAAGGCGGCAGCGGCCAGGATGATGAGGATGACGTTGACATCAAACACGAAGCTGGCGATGAAGGCGAGCACCATCAGTCCGATGTAGATGGCCGAGCGGGTCTTGAGCACATCGCGGCCCAGACCGCAGACCACGTCCAGAATGACGGCGGCCACGCCGGCCTGCATGCCCTTGAGCACCAGTGCCACATAGGTGTTGGTGGCGAAGGCCGCGTAGAAGAAGGAGATCACCGACAGGATGACCATGGGCGGAATGATGGTGCCCAGCACGGCCACCACCATGCCGGCCAGCCCTTCCACATGCCAGCCCACCAGGATGGCGGCGTTGACGGCGATGGCGCCGGGGGAGGACTGGGCCAGGGCAGCCATATCCAGCATTTCCTGGTCATCGATCCAGTGGAGTTCGTCCACGAATTTGCGCTTCATGAAGGTGACGATGACGAAACCGCCGCCGAAGGTGAAGGCGCTGATGTACAGGGCACTGAAAAACAGGGCGCGCAGCCGTGCGGCGCGGGTCTGGGGCTGGGGATGCTGATCCATAGAGGTCCTCCTTGTTCACATTTTCTCTGGTACTATCATAGCGCAAAGCGGCGCCGGTGTGAAATACCGATTTCTTATCACAGT
This sequence comes from uncultured Gemmiger sp., assembly GCA_944388215.1. Classification (GTDB taxonomy): domain Bacteria; phylum Bacillota; class Clostridia; order Oscillospirales; family Ruminococcaceae; genus Gemmiger. Next base: position 17,054 of record CALXHT010000001.1, read on the forward strand.
CATGCGTTTTTTGTGGGAAAGGAAGTTTTTGCGATGACCATACGACATCTGCGTATCTTTGTGGCGGTATACCAGGCGGAAAACGCCACCCATGCGGCGGAGGAACTCCACATGACCCAGCCGGCGGTGACCCGGGCCATCCAGGAACTGGAGCAGTACTACGGGGCGCGGCTGTTTGAGCGGATGTACCGGCATCTGTCGCCCACCGAGTGTGCCAAGCGGCTCTATCCCCAGGCGGTGCACCTGCTGGATTCCTTCGACCGTATCGAGACGGGCCTGCGCAACTGGGATTCCCTGGGGCTCATCCGAGTGGGAGCCACCGTCACGCTGGGCAGCACGGTACTGCCGGGGCTGGCCCGGCAGTTCGCCCAGGAAAATCCCGGCATCCAGCTGCGGGTCACGGTGGCCAACGGCGGCACCCTGACCGCCGCCCTCTGTGAGAACCGGCTGGACCTGGCCCTGCTGGAGAGTACGCCCTCCATGCCGGACCTGCACACCGAGGAGATCGGCACCGATCTGCTGTGCGCCGTGATGGCTCCCGACGATCCGCTGGCCGCCGGGGAGAGCCTGACGCTGGAGCAGCTGTCCGCGGCGCCGCTGCTGGTGCGGGAGCAGGGGAGCACCGCCCGGGCGGCTCTGCAGAGCGCCCTGGAAGCCCGGGGGCTGCCGCTGTCCATCGCCTGGGAGAGCGTCAGCACCGAAGCGCTGCTCCAGGCAGCCGCCCAGGGGCTGGGGGTGGCGGTGCTGCCCGAGGCCCGGGTGCGCGGTGCGGTGGCATCGGGGCTTGTCTGCACCCGGCCCATCCAGGGGGAGGCGCTGCGGCGCCACCGGGTGGCCGCCTGGCACAAGGAGAAGTATCTCTCCGAATCCATGCAGCGGTTCCTGGAACTCTGCCGCCGCAGCCGGTAGGGACTTGCCGGCCGGTGCCGGATGCGCTACAATACAGCCAGGGGCGGCCGCCAATACGCCGCCGGGGAGGGTATGTTTTATGTATGAACTGATGCAAGTTGCAGGGAACAGCTATTATCTCCAGAGCCCGGCCAAGATCGGGCTGTACAAACTCAGCGATACCGATGTCTGCCTGTTTGACAGCGGCAACGACAAGGCCGCCGGGCGGAAGATCCGCCAGCTGCTGGACGCCAACGGCTGGCACCTCAAGGCCATTTACAACACCCACTCCCACGCCGACCACACCGGCGGCAACCAGTACCTGCAGAACCAGACCGGCTGCAGGATCTATGCCCCGGGCATCGAGTGCGACTTCACCTGCCATCCGGTGCTGGAACCGGCCTTCCTGTACGGCGGATATCCCTGCAAGGACCTGCGCCACAAGTTCCTCATGGCCCAGGAGAGCCGCGCCGAACCGCTGACGCCGGAGGTGCTGCCCCAGGGTTTTGAGCTCATCCAACTGCCGGGGCATTTCTTCTCGATGGTGGGTTTCCGCACCCCCGACGATGTGGTCTACCTGGCGGACTGCCTGTCCAGCAAGGAGACGCTGGACAAATACCAGATCGGTGTGCTCTACGATGTGGGCGCCTATCTGGACACGCTGGAAAAGGTCAAGACGATGCAGGCCAGATGCTTTGTGCCGTCCCACGCCGCACCCACCGAGGATATTGCGCCCCTGGCCCAGTACAACATCGACAAGGTGCAGCAGATCGCCGCCAAGATCCTGGACCTGTGCGCCGCGCCGCTCTGCTTTGAGGAACTGCTGCGCCAGCTGTTTGCCGCCTACGGCCTGACCATGACGATGGAGCAGTATGTGCTGGTGGGCAGCACGGTGCGGTCCTATCTCTCCTGGCTGAAGGACACCGGCCGCATCACCGTGCAGTTTGACGACAACCGCCTGCTCTGGCAGCGGGTATGATCGGGGAGGCTGTTTATGAACAAACAGGAAGTGTACGCGTTTCTGGATGCCAAAAACATCTCCCACGAGATCACCGAGCACGCCGCTGTATATAATATGGAAGAACTGGCCCAGGTGACGCTGCCCTATCCCGACCGGGACGCCAAGAACCTTTTTGTGCGGGATGACAAGCGCCGCAATTATTACCTCATCACCGTCCGGGGGGACAAGCGGGTGAACCTGAAGAAATTCCGCCGCCGCCAGGGCACCAAACCACTGACCTTCGCCTCCCCGGAGGAACTGCAGGCCATTCTCGGCCTGATTCCCGGGGCGGTGACGCCCTTCGGCCTGCTCAACGACGAGGAATGCCGGGTACATTTTTATATTGACCGGGATTTCTGGCAGGGGTCCGGGCTGATCGGGGTGCACCCCAACGACAACACCGCCACCGTCTGGCTGCAGGCGGAGGACCTGGTGGCGCTGCTGCAGGAGCACAGCACCACGGTGGACATCGTGGAACTGGGCGAAGCCTGAAACTGAAATAAATGTGCGCCGGGAGAGACCCTTCGTAAGAGGGCCTGTCCCGGCGCATCTTGCTGCCACCCGCTGCATAGGCTGGGCCAGGGGGGTGGCGTTATGTTGGAAATTCTGGGCCTGTTTTTGCAGGCGGCGGCCGGGCATGTACTGTACTTCATGCTGCATCTGGAGAGCGGTTCCTTCCCGCGGCCGCTTTCACCGGCGAAAGAAAGGGAGGCCTTTGCGGTCCTGCGGGCAGGCGGCGGGGAGGCGGCCGCGGCCCGGGACCGGCTGATCCGGCACAATCTGCGGCTGGTGGCCCATGTGACGAAGAAATACTATGCGGCCCATGCCTCCCAGGACGATTTGATCTCCATCGGGACCATCGGCCTCATCAAGGCGGTGGACACCTATGACCCGGTGCGGGCCAGCAAGTTTTCCAGTTATGCCAGCCGCTGCATTGAAAATGAGCTGCGGATGGAGCTGCGGCGCGTCCGGCGGGAGGGCACCATGCTCTCGCTGCAGGAGCCGCTGGAGGGCAGCGAAGGGCAGCTGACCCTGGCGGATACGCTGCCCGACCCGGCGGTGATGGAGGATGCCTGCGAGCAGCGGGCCGACGCGGCCCGCCTGCGCAAGCTGCTGAACACGCTGCCGCCCCGGGAACAGCAGGTGCTGACCCGGCGCTACGGCCTGGACGGGCGGCCGCCCTGCACCCAGCAGGAAATCGCCGGGGAGATGGGCATCAGCCGGAGCTATATTTCCCGGCTGGAAAAACGGGCACTGGAGGCGCTTTCGGCCCGATGGCAGGGGAACGGAAAATGAGCGGAAAATCCATGCGTGAAAATGGAATTATGTGGTGTATCTGTCTGTGTTTTTTAAGGGAGGACACTTGCAGAATTCCGAAATAATATGCAAAATTTTGGAATAAACATCCGATGTATCGCTAAAATGGCAAGGCGTTATATGCCTGTGTCGGAAATATGAATAAATGTTAAATAATTATTAAATAACAGGAATCGACAACAAAAATGAGCGAAACACATTGACATTTCAACCAAAAGCGGATACTATCTAAGTATCTTATAGCGAGGGAGAGTAGACTGTCGTGCATCTGACAAAAAGTGAACAGCAGATCATGGAAATCTTCTGGCAGGCGGACCATCCGATGGCCCAGACCGAGGTGGTTTCCACCTGCGTGGACCGTAAATGGAAAGAGCGTTCGATTTTTTCCATGCTGAACAGCCTGATGGAAAAGGGCGTGCTGAAGGAAGTAGGCTTTGTCCGCAGCGGCAAGACCTATGCCCGCACCTTTGAGCCGGCCATGTCCCATGCGGAATACCTGGCGGAAGTGATCGTGGAACAGCTTCCGGCGGATCAGTTCCCGGGACTGTTGGCCGCCCTGCTCAAGAGGGTGGAAATCACGCCGGCCATTCAGAAGGAGCTGCGCGCTGCGGTACGGGAAAATGGCCAGTGAAGAAAATCCAGCAAGGTGTATGAAAAACAGCCCACCGTAAAATACGGTAGGCTGCTTTTTTGTTTGTATGGCAATACCAGGGGGTCAGCCGCGGGCGATCATGCCGCTGGCATCGATGGCGGCCACGGCCTGCCGGATCTTTTCCACCGGCAGGGTCAGGGCGAAGCGCACATAGCCTTCACCGCTGGGACCGAAGCTGGAACCGGGGGTGCAGATGACGTTGGCCTTCTCGATGAGGGCCAGGCAGAATTCCATGCTGGTCTTGTACCCGGCGGGCACGGGCGCCCAGACAAACATGCTGCCGTGGCTGTCCGGCACATTCCAGCCGATGCTGCGCAGGCCGCCGCACAGAGCGTCCCGGCGGCGCTGGTATTCGGCGCACTGGCGCTTCACGCCGTCCAGGGGGCCGGTCAGTGCGGCAATGGCAGCTTTCTGGACGGGCAGGAACATGCCAAAATCGATCTGGGTGCGCAGCTTCTTGCAGGCGGCCACCACGTCGGGGCGGCCCACCAGGAAGCTGATGCGGGCACCCGTCACGTTGAAGCTCTTGCTCAGGCTGAAGAACTCCACCGCGCAGTCCTCGGCGCCCGGCGTGTTGAAGACGCTGCCGCCGTGGGCGCCGTCAAAGATGATGTCGCTGTAGGCGTTGTCGTGGACCAGCAGGATGTCGTACTTGCGGCAGAACGCCACGATCTCGGCGTAGAGTTCCGGCGTGCCGATGCTGCCCACCGGGTTGGCCGGCAGACTGACCAGCATGAGCTTGGCGGCCTTTGCCACCTCCTCCGGAATGGAGGAAACGTCGGGCAGGAAGTGGTTCTCCTTGGTCAGGTGGTAGTACCAGGGCTTGGCGCCGCCCAGCATGCAGCCGGTCATGAACACCGGGTAGCAGGGGTCGGGCAGCAGCACGGTGTCGCCGTCGTTGCACAGCGCCAGGCCCAGGTGGCCGATGCCGTCCTGGCTGCCGGAAAAACTCATGACTTTGTCCGGCGTGATGGTGTCCACGCCGAAGCGGCGCTTGTAGTAATCACAGACGGCCTGCAGCATCTCGGGCAGGTCGCGCAGACTGTACTTCCAGTTCTCGTCGTCCTGCGCTGCATCGATGAGCGCCTGCTTGATGTGGGCTGCCGGGGCAAAATCCGGCGTGCCCACGCTCAAATTATACAGATGACGGCCCTCTGCCTCCAGGGCGACCTTCTTGTCGTTGAGGGCGGCGAAGATCTCGGGGCCGAACAGTTCCAACCGATGGGAAAATTCCATGCCAAAAAACCTCGTTTCCAAAGTGGGAATAGACCCTATTATACGCCCGCTTTCGACTCCTTGCAAGCCCTGTCGGTTCGTGTTATCATTAGAAAAATCAAACCTTTTTGTACAGGAGAATCCCTATGGAAAAACACAATCATATGGCGCTGGCCTATCTTCTGGTGGGCATCTCGGCGGCCGGCCGGGCCCTGCTGGCCATGCCGGAAACCACCCAGCTGCAGGAACTGTCCCTGACGGTGCTGGCGGTGGTGGGCTATCTGCTGGTTGCCCGCCGCACCGTGCTGCCCCTGGTGTGCGGGGCGGTGCAGATCGTGCTGGAACTGATCCTCTGCGGCAGCCAGAGCGGTGGGGTCTGGGTATGGCTTCTGCCGCTGCTGCGTTCGGTTGACCTCTGGGTGCTGGTCCTCTCGGCGGTGCTCATGCTGCGCCAGGCCGGGCTGCCCCACCGCCTGATGCCGGGGGCGGCTGCCGTTCCCCTGGCCGTCTACACCGTGACCCACCAGCTGGGCGGTCCCCTGGCGGTATCCTCGGGGGCGTTCATCCTCTTCAGCGTGCTGCTTCTGTGGTATGCGGTGCTGATGATCCGTGCCTACAACGCGGCCCGGGCCAAGGAGTGAGCCGGAGGTTGTAGAATCGGGCCGAATATGGTATACTGCTTATAATTGTTGAATCTATGCCCAGGAAAGAAGGCTTATCTATGATTCCTTTCAACGTACCCCCCTGTGTCGGGGACGAGATCGAGTATGTGAAACAGGCTATCGAATCCCACAAGATCTGTGGCGACGGTGCCTTTACCAAGGAGTGCAACGCCTGGATGGAGGAGCGCTTCGGCGCCCAGAAGGTGCTGCTGACCACCAGCGGCACCACCGCGCTGGACATGGCCATGCTGCTGTGCGGCCTGGAGCCGGGGGATGAGGTCATCCTGCCCAGCTACACCTTCTCCAGCACGGCCACGTCGGCGGTGCTGGCCGGGGCCAGGCTGGTGTTTGTGGACATCCGTCCCGACACGATGAACATCGACGAGACCAAGATCGAGGCGGCCATCACCGACCGCACCAAGGTCATCATCGTCATGCACTATGCGGGCGTCGCCTGCGAGATGGACACCATCCTGGATATTGCCCACCGCCACAACCTGATGGTGGTGGAGGATGCGGCCCAGGGCGTCATGAGCACCTACAAGGGCAAGGCGCTGGGCACCATCGGCGACTTCGGCTGCTATTCCTTCCATGAGACCAAGAACTACTCCATGGGCGAGGGCGGCGCGCTGGTCATCAACAACCCCGACTACAACGAGCGGGCCGAGATCCTGCGGGAGAAGGGCACCAACCGTGCCAAGTTCTTCCGCGGCCAGGTGGACAAGTACACCTGGGTGGACTTCGGCGACAGCTACCTGCCCAGCGAGCTGAACGCGGCCTACCTGTGGGCGCAGCTGCTCCATGCCGACGAAATCAACGACAACCGCATGGCCACCTGGAATGCCTACCGGGCGGCCTTCACGCCGCTGGCCCAGGCCGGCAAGGTGGAGATGCAGACCATCCCCGAAGGGTGTGTACACAACGCCCACATGTTCTACCTCAAGTGCAAGGACCTGGAGGAGCGCACCGCACTGATCCGCTACCTCAAGGACAACGGCATCCTGGCGGTGTTCCACTATATTCCGCTGCACTCCGCCCCGGCGGGCCGCAAGTTCGGCCGCTTTGACGGCGAGGACCGCTATACCACCAAGGAGAGCGAGCGTCTGGTACGGCTGCCGCTCTACTACGGCATGACCGAAGAGGACCGCAACAAGGTCATCCAGCGGGTCCTTGCGTTCTATGCGCAGTAAGTCCTTCTGGCTGGGCGCGGCGGCTACCCTGGCTGCCGCGCTGGCCTTTTTGCTGCTTTACGAGTGGCTGGTTTACAAGGTGCCGGTCACCGGCATCTACCTGCCCGCCAGCTCCTGGAGCGACGAGGTGGTCTACAGCAAGCAGCTGTCGGCGGTGGTGGAATACGGAGCACCCCAGGGGTACTTCGGCTTCAACGAATCCCACGCCGATATCGGCACCTTTGCAGCCTGGGGTCCGGCCATCTTCTGGCTGTACGCCATCCCCGGCTTTTTCCTCCGGGGGCAGAACGCCTTTCTCTGGTGTAACCTGTTTTTTGTGGCGGCGGGCTGGCTGGTCTTTGCCCGGGCGGCCCGGCTCAAAGCCTGGCAGCAGGCGGCCTTCGGCGTGGTGCTGGCCTGCCTGAATGCCCCGGTGCGCTATGTCTTCTCCGCCATGCAGGAGCCGCTGCACTACGCTTTGGTGCTGGCCATCACCGGCACGGCGGTGCTGGTGCGTAAAACCGGCCGCAAACCGGCCTGGGCAGCTTTGTGCATCCTCTGCGCCGCGGCCACCCTGGCCCGGCCCTATAACGCCGTCTACTGGCTCTATCCGCTGGTGCTGGCCTGGCCCCGCCGGCGGGCTTTGCTGCGTTGCGGGGCGGGGGCGCTGGCTTCGCTGGCGGTGACGCTTGTGCTGATGGCCAAGTTCTACGCGCCCTATTTCTTTACCAATGTGGATACCGCGCCGCTCAAGATGCTGGCCCACCTGCAGGTGTTCTCGGCAGTCCGCTACACGGCGGACAAACTGGGCACCGCCTTCACCCAGGTGGGGCAGGAGATCGCCGGGGCGCTGCGGGGCGAGGGCGGCGGCTACTATTTGATTTTTTTGCTGCTGCTGGCGGTGACGCTGGTCTGCCTTCTGTGGGACTGGCACCACAAGCGGCCGTTCTTCTGGAAGGGCTGTGCCGCAGCGGCCGCGCTGGTGATCTTTTTTGCCCTGATGCTGATGTACCGCACGGCGGAGGCCTCCCGCCACACGCTGGTGCTGGACATTCTGCTGCTGGCGGCGCTGGTGCTGGAAAGTCCGCGTCCCGCCCTGGGCACGGCGGCGGTGACGCTGACGCTGACGGCGGCGGGCATTCTGGGGCTGACCGCTTCGGGCGGCTTCGGCATGCCCGGCTGGCATGAAGCCATCGCCACAGAGAGCATCCAGCTCACCGCGGCCCTCACCCAGAGCCAGGCGGCCGTGGAGAGTGACGACCCCTGGGACCACACGGTGGCCTATTCCTTCGGGGATGCGGCCCATGTGGGCATGCTCTACGCCGTGCCGGACGGCATGGGGCTGCAGTTTGACGAGGCAGCCTACCTGGAGGATGAAAGCCATGCCATCCGGTCACGTTATATGATGACATCCCCGGGCAGCGGGGTGGAAGCCCGGCTGCTGGACGAGGGATGGACGCTCCTGTACCAGGGGCAGTATTGTACCGTGTATGAGCGGGGATAAGAGAGGAATGAATCGTATGCAGGAACTTCCCATCCTGACCGGGCAGCTGGTGGTGCTGCGTCCCATCACCGATGCCGACACCGACCGCATCGTGGCCTGGCGCAACACGCCGTCGGTGATGCAGAATTTCATCTTCCGCGAGAAGTTTACCCCCGAGATGCACCGCAACTGGCTGGCCACCAAGGTGGCCACCGGACAGGTGGTGCAGTATATCATCGAGGACAAAGCCACCGGCCAGCCGGTGGGGTCTGTCTACTACCGGGATGTGAACCACGCCTACCACAGTGCCGAGTATGGCATCTTCATCGGGGAGGAGTCCGCCCGGGGCAAGGGCTTCGGCACCGAGACCGCCCGTCTGTTCACGGCCTTCGGCTTTGAGACGCTCCATCTGCACCGCATCAGTCTGCGGCTGCTGGCGGAGAATCTGCCCGCCCGCCGCAGCTACGAGAAAGCCGGGTTTGTGCTGGAGGGCACCTTCCGGGACATGGTGGTGCTGGACGGGCGCTACCGCGATGTGGTGTTCATGGCCAGGCTGGCCGGGGAGGGCCAGGGAGGACCGGCATGACGATCATCTGGAAAAATCCATGGATACGCCGCGGCCGGAACTGGCTGCAGAAGACCCCCAACGCGCTGCTCTGCGTTTTGGGGGCAGTCCTGTTTTTGCTGGTGTTTTATTCGCTGGCCTACCGCACACCGCTGAACCAGGTCTGGATGGCCCCCAACATGGACAACGACGAGGTCATCTATAACCGCCAGGTGGTCAGCGTGCTGACCCACGGCGGGCCCCGGGGATATTTTGGCTACGAGGAAACCCACGCCAACATCGGCCGGTACGGTACCTGGGGCCCCTTCCTGATCTGGACGTACGCCCTGCCGGGCTTTCTGTTCGGCGCCAGTGTCAACACGGTGTTCTGGTGCAATATTCTTTTCACCATCGTGGGCATCGCCTTCTTTGTGCGCGCGGCCCGGCTCCGGGTATGGCAGCAGATGGTCTGTGGCCTCACGCTGGTCTGCCTGTGGGTGCCGCTGAGCCTGGTGTTCTGCGGTTCCTCCGAGGCGCTGCACTACGCCCTGGCGCTGGTCATTGTGGGCAGCGCGGCGGCGCTGCAGCGGAAATTCCACCCCGGCTGGTGTGCTGCTGCGGTGATTGCCTGCGCCCTGGAAACCCTCTTCCGGCCCTATGCGCTGCTCTTCTGGGCCTTCCCGCTGGCAGCGCTGTGGCAGGGCTCCCGGCGCCGCAAACTGCTCTGCGGCGGGGCGGCGGTCCTCAGCTTCGGGGCGGCGCTGTTCTCCATGACGGAACTCTCGGCACCCTATTTCAGCGGCGGCGGGATGGATTTCGGCGGCCTGCAGAAGCTGCTGGCCGGGGACGTGGCCGGCGCGGTGGGGTATGAACTGGCCCGCGGGGCAAAGGAGCTGCACACCGCCTGGCTGGGCATCCTGCCCACCCTGCAGGGCGACCCCCAGTATCTGGGCACCGGCTGCCTGGTCTTTGTGGTGATGGTGCTGGTCACGGTGGGCTGCCTTGTGTACGATCTGCGCCGGGGTCGGCCCTGCCGCTTCAAGATCTGTGCGCTGCTCTGCGCCGGCGTCATCACGCTGCTGCTGATTTTCATGTACAACATCGCCCCGCGGCATCTGGCGCTGCTCTGCATGCTGATGCTGGGGGCCGTCACGGTGGAAAATGCCCGCCAGGCGGTGGTCTATCTGCCGGTGATGATGATCCTGCTGCTGCCCATGAATGCCCGGCGCAGCAGCCTTTCCACCTGGAACGCCGGCATGGGGGAGCAGATCACTGCCGTGGAGACTGCCCTCACCCGGAGCGTACAGGCCCGGCAGAGCGACGATCCCTGGGATTACACGCTGGCCTACGCCTACGACGACGATGTGTTCCACGGCTACCTCTACGCGGTGCCCGCCGGTATGGGCATCGAGTTTGACTGGAATACCTACCTGGCCGACGAAACGCAGACCATTTATTCCCGGTACGCCATGGTGAACCACGGCACCGACGCCGAAGCCCGTCTTTTGAAGGACGGCTGGCAGGAGGTTGTCTCCACCGAAGATCTGGTGGTCTACCAGCGGCCGGATACCCTGTCATAAAAGGGGAGAAGAAGCTATGCAGAAACTATCCTATGTGATTCCCTGTTACCGCTCGGAACACACCCTGGCGGCGGTGGTGGAGGAGATCACCCGTACCATGGCCGCCCTGCCGCAGTATGATTATGAAATCGTGCTGGTCAACGATTGCTCGCCGGACGGCACGCTGAATACCATCCGCAGCCTGGTGGCGGCGGATCCCCACGTGCAGGGTGTGGACCTGGCCCGCAACTTCGGCCAGCACGCCGCGCTGATGGCGGGCTTCCACCAGTGCAGCGGAGATATCATCGTCTGCCTGGACGACGACGGCCAGACCCCTGCCGACGAGGTGGGCAAGCTGCTGGACAAGATCGAGGCCGGCTACGACGTGGTCTATGCCAGCTACGACAACAAGCGGCAGGCGGGCTGGCGCAACCTGGGCAGCTGGGTCAACAGCAAGATGACCGAGATCATGCTGGGCAAGCCGCCCGAGCTGGTGGTCAACAGCTACTTTGCGGCCCGCCGCTTTGTGGTGGACGAGATGCTGCGCTATGAGCACTGCTACCCCTATGTGATCGGGCTGGTACTGCGCAGCACCAAGCATATCTGCAACGTGCCGGTGCATCACCGCGCCCGGGAGGAGGGCCGTTCCGGCTACACGCTGGGCAAGCTGCTGGGGCTGTGGATGAACGGTTTTACCTCCTTCTCGGTGAAGCCGCTGCGCATCGCCAGCTACTTCGGCACGCTGTCGGCGGTGGCGGGCTTTCTCTATATGATCTATATCATCATCAACCACTTTACCCGCCACACCGCACCTCTGGGCTGGGCTTCCACCACAGCGCTGCTGCTCCTTCTGGGCGGGGTGATCCTGCTGGTGCTGGGGCTCATCGGGGAATACGTGGGCCGCATCTATATGTGCGCCAACAACGCCCCCCAGTATGTGGCGCGGGAATATCTCCACCATGAGGAGGCGTCCCGTTGAAACAGGCTAAATGGTATCTGGTGCTGCATGTCTTCCTGGGCATCTACGCCCTGAGCAGCGTCTGCAGCAAACTGGCCTCCCGGCAGGCCTTTCTCAGCCTGCCCTTCCTGCTGCTCTACGGCTGCATGCTGGCCGCGCTGGTGGCCTACGCCTTCGGCTGGCAGCAGGTCATCAAGCATCTGCCGCTGACCACCGCCTATGCCAACAAGGCTGTCACGGTGGTCTGGGGCATCCTGCTGGGTCTGCTGATCTTCGGCGAGACGGTCACTCCCCGGCAGCTGGTTGGGGCCCTTGTCATCATTGTGGGCATCGTGCTCTTTGTGCGGGCCGACCACGAAGGGGAGGACCGCTCATGACACAGGCACAGTTTCCCTATCTGCTGCTCTATCTTTTCAGCACTTTTCTGGCTTCGGTGTCCCAGGTGCTGCTCAAAAAGGCCGCCCTGCGGGAACACAAATCCCTGCTGGCCGAATACACCGACTGGCGGGTGCTGCTGGGCTACGGCCTGTTTGTGGGCTGCACGCTGCTGACCATGCTGGCCTACAAGGGCGTGCCCCTCAACGTGGGTCCCGTGCTGGAAGCTACCGGCTATCTGTATGTGACGGTGTTCGGCGTCACCATCTTCCACGAGAAGATGAACCCCCGCAAGGTGGCAGCCCTGGCCATCATCATCGTGGGCATCCTGATTTATGCACTGTAAACAAAAACCCCGACGAATTTTCGTCGGGGTTTTTTACTGTGTTACCACCATTCGGGCAGACGCTGTTTGCGGTGGCGGCTGTGGTGGTGCAGCGGAGAAGTTTCCGCCTGCAGCACGGTGGCGGCGTAATCCAGGGCCAGGGCCAGCAGGATGCCGAACACCACATCGATGACGCTGTGCTGCTTGAGCAGCATGGTGGAAAGGGTGATGGCCAGGCAGAGCACCGCGGCGGCGGGACGCATCCAGCGGCGGCGGGGTGCATCAAAGCAGCTGCAGCGGTAGTAGGCCAGCATCAGCGTGACCGAGTTGGACACGTGAATGGACGGGCAGACGTTGGTGGGGGTGTCGTGCCGGTAGAGGGCGCGCACCGCCTCGGCGAAGAAGTCGCTGCCGGGAACGCTGTGGGGACGCAGTGCCAGTCCGTTGGGAACCATCACATAGAACAGCAGCGACAGCGTCATGCCGGCAAACAGCGGCAGGCAGAGCCGCCAGAAATCAGCGCGCGGCGCATGCCACAGTATGTAGAACAGCGTGAAAGGAATCCACGGGAACCACATCACATAGGGGACGACGGCATACTTGCAGAAGGGAATCAGGTCGTCCAGACGGCAGTGCACCCACAGGTCCGGCACCAGGATGGCCTTTTCCAGAAAACCGAAACAGGTCAGATAAAACAATGCATACAGCGTCATGAACCATACGGGATGACGCATACACCAATTACGCATAGGAAACTCCTTATACATCTCAAAAACAGCATACCTATGGCGATGTATTATTATACGCCGGAACCCTCGACAAAAGCAAGCGGAAAAGCCGACAAGAAAAAACAGTACAATCTGTAAGAATCTGTACGACCTGGCGATGCTATGCCGTAAATCGGGGTTCTGTATACTATAACGACGCAAAATCAAAAAGCATTGCAATCTTTGTAAAATTTTTCCGGGTAATATTTCGCAGGTAAATCCCCGGAAAAGACCGTTTCAGGCAAAATCAGCGGGGCTTGCGGCGCCGTACCAGCGCCAGGATCAGGCATCCGGCGGCGCACACAAGGGAGACCAGCTCGCAGCCCCGCCACCACGCAGGGCTCTGCCAGGCGATGGCGATGGTACCGGTGTAACCGGCGGGGATGGTCAGCACCACCCGGGCGTTCTCGCCGCTGGTCAGGGGGAAGGCGGTGCCGGTAACGGTGTCGGCGGCGGTGTAATGGCCGTAGTTGAAAATGGGCACCGAGATGTCGGCCTCCTCCCCGGCGTTCTCCACGCTCAGGTAGGCAACCCCCTGCCGCTTCTCGTAGCCGGTCAGGGTCATGTCCTCGCTGCCCGGCTTGGGCTGGGCCCAGATCGTCTCATAGATGCTGCACCCGTCGATCATATACTCGCCGATGCCCACATCCCGGGTGTCGTCCCGGCTGATGGTGTTGGCGGTGAGTTCCGTGCAGGTCAGCAGCTGCATCTGGAAGACCCCCACGCTCAAGGCGGCGGCCACCGCCAGACCGCCCGCCGCCAGACGGGCCGCGGCGGCGTGGTGCCGGGCGATCAGCTGCAGGGCCAGCAGGGCGGCAGCGCAGAGCAGCAGTGTGGCCGGGGCCAGGAACCGCCAGGGATACTGGAAGGTGCCCGCCAGTTTGCCGGCGGTAAAGCCCAGCCAGCTTTCCACAAAATCCCAGGGGAAGATCTGCAGCGAGAGCACCACGGCCAGCACACCCAGACCGGCGGTCAGCCGCAGGGAACTGCCCAGTTCCCACCGGTCACGGCGCAGCAGGCAGAACACCACCAGCGCCACGCCCAGCACCAGGGGCAGTCCCAGTGTCAGGCTCATGTCGTTGGAAGTGCCGGGGGTGGTGCCGCCGAACCCGGGGCCGAAGGGGTTCAGCAGCTGCATCAGGGTCAGCCCCTCGCTCTGGGGCTTGCCCGGCAGGCCCTCGTTGACCTGCAGCGGCACCGAGAGGGCGGTGGACGCAAAGGGGACCAGGAACCAGGCGCTGAGCCCGAAGGCCAGCAGGGCGGCTTTCACCCAGGCCAGCAGCCGGGCGGGGCGGAGCGTCTGCCGCAGCCGCAGCAGACAGAACAGCAAAAGGAAAGCGCCGGTGAGTTCGGTGGAGATCAGATGGCTCTGCACCAGGGCCGCCATGCCCAGGGCCAGCGGGGCCCACTGGGCGAAGCGGGGCTTTTCGCAGGTGTAGATCTCATAGACGCCCAGCAGCACCAGGGGCAGGAAACTCATGGCGGTGTATTCGCCCACCGCGGCCCGGAAATAGACGCAGACCAGCCGGTAGACCGACAGGGTATAGAGGGCCGCACCCAGCACACCGCCCCGGCGGCTGCGGGAGATGCGGGCAAAGCAGAGGTAGCTGAAGCCGCAGGCGGCTAGCGTCACGGCAAAGACATAGACCTGGTAGCAGGTGCGCAGCGGCAGCCAGGCGTTATATAAAAGGGCGGGCAGCAGCAAAAACAGCTCGCAGTAGCACAGCGGGTTGATGTAGCCGTAGCCGTTGAGGGTGGTGGTGGCGATGCGCACCGGGAACTGCCCGTAGGACAGCTCGGCGGCCATGGCGGTGATGCGCTGCAGATGGTAGCGCAGGTCGTGGCCGAAATAGAGGTGGTCGCTGAAAAGGGGCAGGCAGGCCAGCACCGTGATGCCCAGCAGGGCCAGGGGCAGGCGCAGGGCGCGGCGGCGGGCAGCGCCCTGGGCGCCGGTGCAGGCCACCAGCAGCCAGCCGAGAAAATCCACCACGCCAAAGAAGAAGAGGAAACAGACAAGCCGGGTCAGCCGGTAGATGGGCTGCTCGGTGAACTGGATGCCGTACAGGTAGAGCTGGCCCTCGCCGTAGTGCAGGGTGGCGGTCAGGTCCTGCAGCCGTGCGCCGGAACTGATCCACAGCCGGGTGGTGACGGTGCGGTGGCCGTCGTCCAGGGTCAGGGTGTCGGCCTGGACGGCGGAGGGCACTTTGTCGGAGGCAAAGGTCAGTGAACCGGCACTCTGCTGCACGCTGAAGGTGGGGGCGTCGGGGGTCTGGCAGGAGAAATAGTCCACCGTCACCTCGTAGGCGCCGGAGGGCAGAGCCACCCCCGCTGTGGAGAAGGTGATCTCCTTGTCGGAGGTGAAGCCGTTGTTGTTGTAGATCTGCAGGGCGCTGCCGTCTTCAGTAAGTGCCGCAAAGTCGGGAAAGCCGTTGGAAAAGGCGTCGGGCGTCAGCGAGAGGCGGTAGGCCGGACCGAACAGCCCTGCCGCCAGCCAGACCACCACCGCCAGCTCCGCCACCAGGGCGGCGGCCAGCAGTTTGTTTTTCCGCAGCAGGGAAACCAGGTGTTCCATCGTCGTAACCTCTTTTCGGGACTCAGCCGTCCCAGATCATGATCTTGGCGTTGAGGATGGAGGAATCCTCCACCGTGGCCAGATAGTCGCCCCGGGCGTTGCGCTCGGTCTTGGTGCAGTCCAGCAGGCAGATGGACCGGGCCTCCTCGCTGCCGTCCGGCAGGCGGACCTTATACTTGATGACGGCGTTGTCCGGCACCACGGCCCCCTGCACATAGACCTGCAGGGTGTCCAGCAGCTCGCCGGTGGCGTCCTGGGCGCGGCCGCACCAGGCCAGATCGTAGCCGCCGTAGTCGCGGTAGGTCTGGTAGCCGTAGACGCTGCCGGTCAGATCGTCGGGCACCTCCCCGGCGCCCATCACCTGGGCATGGAGTTCCCGGCCGGTGAACCGGCTGAAGAAGTAGGATTCGGCGTCGGGGTTGCTGGCCCAGACGTTTTCATTGCAGAGGATCAGGTCCTCATCGGTGATGGGGTTTGCCAGCCCGGCATCCAGGGTGTTCACGAAGAAATAGTAGTTGTCCAGGTTCTGGGCGTGGTGGTTGCGCAGGCAGGCCCGGGTGTAGGCGCCGTTGGCGCACAGTCCCACGGCGATGGCCCAGGCCAGCACCAGCCGCAGCAGTACGCCGGGCACAAGGGGCAGCCTGGCCAGTGCGCCGGCCAGCAGCACGATGAGGGCGGCCAGCAGCAGCGCCAGGCCCACGGCACTGGCCGCCGCCGGAATGTAACCCCACTTCCAGGTGATGGCCTCGGGGGCCTGGTACCGCTCGGAACAGGCCAGCAGCAGGGCCGGGGCAAACCACAGCCCCAGTCCCAGAAGCGCCAGCCCGCCCAGCGTTTTGGGGGCGGTTTTCAGCCGCGGGGCGGCAAAACAGAGCACAAGGCCCGCCACAAGGCCCAGCAGCAGCGGCCAGAGCTTGTCGCCGCCGGTGATGGCACCGGGGTCCTGGCCCTGCACCAGCGGGTTGAGGAAGGGGATGGCCGAGGCCATCTGCTGCACCGTGACCCGGGCGATCTCGGGCAGATTCAGCGAGAGGGCGTTGCCGGTGGAACCCGTCCCGCGGGAGCAGCCCAGATGGAAGGCCAGGGCCACCGCGGTGCCCGCCAGGGCGGGGGCACAGCCCAGCAGGCCCTGTTTCAGGCTGCGGCGCAGCACCGCCCACAGCACTACGGCCAGCACGGTGTACATGTAGCCGATCTCGTAGGTGCCGCAGGAAATAAATACCAGAATGCCGGCGGCCACGCCCCAGCGGCGATGGCCGGTATCCTGCATCCGCAGCAGGCAGAGCCAGCCCGCCATGGCCCAGAACAGCGCCTTCTGGGGCACGGCGTAGTAGCTGTACATGCCCTCGTTGAAGATGGGCGCCAGCGACAGGGCCAGGGCAAACCCGCCCAGGGCCAGAGCGTCGCTGCGGCTGAGCCGGGCCACCACCCGGCTGGTCAGAAAGCCCGCTGCCGCCGTCACACCGATGATGTACAGCCGGTAGCTGGTCAGGCTGCCGTAAAAGAGCAGCGAGAAGGCCGACGGGTAGTGGAACGGGAAGAAGCGGACTTCCTGCAGGGTGAAATACCGCAGCCGCTCGCCCAGGTCCCGCCAGAGATATTCCAGGAAGGGTGTGCGGTCGAACTCGAACATCCATTTGTTCAGCGTCAGCCGGTCGTCGCCCTCGGGCGGAACGCTGATGGTGACCCGCAGGTACATCACGGCCAGGGCCAGGACCAGCAGATAGCCGACGGCCAGCAGCAGCCGGCGGTGCCGCCGGCAAAGGGGGGAGAGGGAATTCATCAGGGGCCTCCTTGTCACAGGATACAAAAATACACCTTATTATAACACGCGCCCGCCCGGCGCGCAATGCGACAGGCTTTGCGCATCCCGGCGCCCGCAGAACCTGCATCTGTTTTGCATCCTGGTCCGCGCCATCTTGCGTTTTGCGGCAAAGTATGGTATCATACATTACAATATGCGTTCACTGTACTTTGCGCGGAACGCATAAAATTTGAATACAGAAAGTTGAGTTGGTAGTTTCCCCAATGGACGATGGCAGTATATTGATGATCGTGGCACTGGTTATTCTGGTGTGCATGTCGGCCTTCTTTTCTTCGGCCGAGACCGCGTATTCTTCCCTGAACCTCATCCGTCTGCGCAGCCGCGCCGACGCCGGCGACCGGCAGGCCGCCAAGGTCCTCTCGCTGGCTGAGCGGTATGACAGTCTGCTCAGCACCATCCTCATCGGCAACAACATCGTGAACATCGGCGCTTCTTCCATCGGCACGGTGCTCTTCACCAAGGTGCTGGGCGGGGCGTACGGCCCCACGGTGTCCACCATCGTGATGACGCTGGTGGTGCTCACCTTCGGTGAGATCACCCCCAAGAGCATGGCCAAGGAGATGCCGGAGTCGCTGGCTTTGAGCTTTGCGCCCGCCCTGAGCGTGCTGGTCACGGTGTTCACGCCGCTGAACTGGATCTTCGGGCAGTGGAAAAACTTCCTGGCCAAGCGCTTTTACAAGGGCGAACGGGACACCATCACCGAAGGGGAGCTGGTGACGATGGTCAGCGAGGCCGAGAAGGACGGCGAGCTGACCGACCGGGAGAGCGAACTGATCCGCAGCGCCATCGAGTTCGATGACGTGGAAGTGGAGGATGTGCTGACCCCCCGCGTGGACGTGGTGGCCGTGGAGGACGACACCCCCATGGACGAAGTGGTGGATATGTTCGCCGAGAGCGGGTATTCCCGCCTGCCGGTCTACCACGAGACCATCGACAACATCATCGGCGTGGTGCATGAGAAGGACTGCTTCGCGGCGCTGCGCAAGGGCAACGTGAAGGAAGTCAAGCTGGAGAACCTGGTCAGTCCCACGCTGTACACCACCACCGCCACCCAGATTTCCACCCTGCTGCTGACCCTGCGGGAGAGCAAGCACCACATGGCTGTGGTGGTGGATGAATACGGCGGCACCGCCGGCATCATCACGCTGGAGGACATTCTGGAGGAGCTGGTGGGCGAGATCTGGGATGAACACGACGACGTGGTGGAGGATATCCGCCAGCAGAGCGACGGCAGCTGGCTGGTGTCCGGCACCGCCGGCATCGACGATGTGGCGGAGGAACTCTCCATCCGCGACAAGGAGGAGATCGACGCCATTGCCATCAGCGGGCTGGTCCAGGAAAAGCTGGGCCGGCTGCCCAAGGTGGGGGACCACTTCGTGTGGGGCGACTGCGACGGCACGGTGACCCGTGTGAGCCACCGCCGCGTGCAGGAAGTCCGCCTGACCCGCCGCCCGCCCCAGGAGGAACCCCGCAAGGGGGACCGCCGGGAGCACCGGGAACGGGAGAAGGATCGGGAAAACCGCCGCGCCCAATAATTGCGGATAAAAACCACAGCGGCGTGCAGGCCGGAAGACCTGCACGCCGCTGCTTTTTCGCAAGAAGACAAAAGTAAAAACCCGGAACCTTCCGTTCCGGGCTGATCTGGTGGACGGTACAGGACTCGAACCGTTCCCGGCGGGCATGGCCCTGTGGAGCAGTGCCCGCGCAAGGCTTTGTTACGGCCCGCCGGGCGGTCTGGCGTTTGTGGTGGGGAACGGTGCAAGCCGCTCCAAAAGGCAAAAGTGCGGTCAAAAATGCGGTCAAATGTGTGGTATTATTGGGCGTTCTTCAGCACCCGAAGAAACACACCGTTGACGGCCTGGGCGGTGGTCTCATCGTCGCCGGTCAGGGCGTGGCCGTAGATGCCAAAGGTGTCCATGTCCTGGCTGTGGCCCACCAACTGCTTGACTTCCCCGGCGGGCAGCGTCTTGACTACCGACACAAAGGTGTGCCGCAGTTCATACAGTGTGCAAGGTGTCAGGCCGTTGGCGGCGCAGTAGGCTTTCCACCGGGCATAGTAGGTCTTTTCCCGCTGGATGCAGAACACGCTTTCCTGGTCGCCGGTGATCCGGCGTTGATCCTCCAGCACCCGCCGGGCCATGTCGGACAGGATGAAGGACCTCACCGCGTTCTGGTTCTTGCCCTGGGTTTCTTCCCCCTGGACATTCACCGCCCGGCGGATCTCCACGGTGCGGCCGCGTACGTCCACCCAGCGCAGGCCGATCAGCTCCCCTGGACGTAGGCCGGTAAGTACCTGGAAGCGGTAGGCGTTGATATACTCGTCCCGGACAACCTTGCCGCGCCACAGCGTGGTGTCGGTATTCAGCAGCTGCAAAAGGTCACCCGGCTGCAATACCTGTTTGCCCTTGTACCTGGCCCCGGCGGGCACGCGCAGCCCTTCAGGATTGAAGGTGCTGACCTTGCAGGCCCGGCAATACTTGCAGAAGGCCCGTAGATCCGCGCACAGAGATTGCAGCGTCTTTTTGCTTCGCCCGGCGGCGTATGCTTGGTTGACGATGCCCTGCAGGTCCTGTTCGGTCAGGCTGGTGATCCGCTTGGGCCCGATCCGGGGCAGCACCCAAACCTTCCACCGGCTGGCAATGTTCTGGCAGTTACCGGCGGAGGTGGTTTCCTGCTGGACGGTGTACCATTCCCGGTACAGATCTTCCACTCTGGCGCCGCGTGGGTCTATGCCCTCATCCAGCCAGGCGTCTGCCTTGGCGTTGGCCTCTCGCTGGCCGGTGCGTCCCGGCTTTGAGCTGTAGAAACTCTTGCGGGTGCCGTCCTTCTGCACGTCGATTCGCCAGCGCTTGCCGTTCCAGGCGGCGGTGTTGGTTCTTCTTCCCATAAAAATAACCTCCTTGTGGGTACACTTTGACAAGCCCACACAGAAGGTTGTATAATAGCAGATGCTAGGGCTGCTTATACACTGGCTGTGTGAGCTGTTCTATTCAAAACCGTTCCCGGTTGCCGCCGGGGGCGGTTTTTTCTTTTATTCGCGGTAAAATGTGCCCAGCTTTTGCAGCACAGGCAAAAACTCCCGGGCGATCTGGTAGGCCACGGTCTGGGCGGTCTTTTCGTCATAGACGTGGCTGGTGATGTTGCGGGCCTCTATGATGCGGTTCCAGGTTTCTGCGTCGGTGATGACCCCGGCTGCGTAGGCCTCTTTGAGTACTCCGCGCGGGGAGGCGATGCCCAGGACGGCGCCCTGATCCTCCAGATATTCCTTAAGGGACTTCCAGGCGAGTTCTACCGTGAACTCAAACCGCTGGATCAGGCCGTCGCGGTAGAGCGCGTCGCCGGGGTCAGCCGTGTAGATCTGGACGGCCTCGGCCAGCTGGGCAAGGGCGTGGTGGTAGTTTTCAATCTTCTGCAGCATACAGTGTCACTCCATCCCGTTCTATGTTTTCGAGAAAGGCCGGATTCATGCCCGGTTCTATGTGGACAATGTCCAGCTTCAGCAGCGTGGGCAGCTCCTCCGCGTCCATCCAAAAGGCGGCGCGATTGGCTTGCGGCATGTCATATACGGCCAGGTCAATGTCACTGTTGTGGCGGTTGTCACCGCGCGCCCGGGAGCCGAACAGCACCAGCCGCCGGGCGCCGTACCGGCGGGCCAATGCGGCCAACCGGGTATAGATTTCCTGCATGGTCTGTCACCTCCGTGTGATCGCTTGGGCGTGTCCAATGCGGACACATTCACCCGGCGGGTCACTCCATCGCCTGCATCAGTTCTACCAACCAGGCGGGACGCTTGCTGCCAATGGGCAGGATCTCCCCGTTGCGGTACTCGGCCACCAGGACAAAGCCGTTGTCATTGTCGAAGAAGCGGGCTTCGTCGCAGTAGGGCAGAATCTTGACCACGTCGGAGAACCGTCGGGCAAAGCGGGTTTCCACGTCCCGCCGGGGA
Source organism: uncultured Gemmiger sp. (assembly GCA_944388215.1). Lineage (GTDB taxonomy): Bacteria > Bacillota > Clostridia > Oscillospirales > Ruminococcaceae > Gemmiger. The sequence goes on from CALXHT010000001.1 coordinate 38,311, forward strand.
ATATCGTGCCCGCCTTTGCGGACCCGATTCTCGATTCGCAGCAGGCTCTCCTGCAGGCTGTCCAGGCCCACATAGTACAGCCGGATGTAATACCCGGCCTCCTTGGCCCGGCGGGCCAGCTTGCGGGCATAGCCGCCGGAAAGGGTGGTTTCCTGGGTGAAGCTGACGCCGTCGGCCAGTGCCCGCTCTAGCTTCTCCACGGCCACCTTGCCGCCCTCATATTCATCCCCGCCCAGTTCGGCAGTGATCTTGTCCGGGTCTACGATAATTCCCAGGTCGGTGCGCTCGGCTTTGATGGAGCCGGTCAGACTGGATTTGCCGCAGCCATTTACACCGCCAATGATAGTGTAGATCTTCATGGGCTTTGCCCTCTTTCTGGTTTTAGGTTTTATCAAGTTTTCCTGCGCGTATCGTGTCAAGAAATGCTGCCGCTTTGCCGACCAGCCCCGCAGACAGGGCTACAGGAGCCGCCGCAGAGGCGAAACAAGACCGGGCAACTTTCCTTTCTGCGCAGAAAAACGCCCTGTAAAGGGGCTGGCCGGGCTGTTTCCGGGCGGGCGCCCGCCGGGCGTGTGCGAGGAGTTGGGGGATAGGATGTTCACATCAAACAGCGCGTGTGTGGGCTAGTCCGCGTCATTATTTTCTGGAAGCCAGTCGGAAACCTTGCGCTGTGGCAAATGGCTTAATACGGATTCCAACATGGAACAGAGGCTGTCTATATTTTGAACGGATCCTTCGAGTAGTTCGCGGAGTTGTTCTTCTGAAAGCCTATAGGTACCGGTTTTCCCGACCATACAATAAGATCCAGCAGATTGATACAAGTCGAAGCCGTTGACGTTCATCAAGTGACGCAATGCTTCTAAATCTGGATCCGGCAATTTTGCATGACCTAAATCCGTTTTATCTGGCTGACCTTGCTCTTTAGTTTTGGATAAAGAGGCATAATACAGGCGCATAAATTCTGGAAAGTAATAGCCAATAGCCTCGGAAAGTTTTTCAAGCATTTCCGGTTTTGGGCTTCTCACACCACGTTCGTACTGGCTTAACTGCTGGTAAGAAATACCGACTTTTGAGGCGAGGTCTTGCTGTGTCATTCCTGCCGATTGGCGTTTCTGTTTTATGTACTCACCTATTGTCATGGCTGAACCTCTTCATAGTGTCAGTTAAATTAAGCATAGTATAGCACATAACATTCAAAAAATAAAGCAGAATGTTTTAGTTTTGAGTTGACAAAAGCAAATAGCTCTATTATACTCTTATAGTAAAGCAAACTGCTTTAGTCCTCGAGTGGAGGTGAACAGAATTGAGAATCGACCGTGTAAAACTGATTGCCGAAATGGCGCGGCAGGAAATTACCAGTATTCGCCTTGCGGAGATGGCTGGGGTGTCCCGCGTGACCGTTTCCGCTGTGCGGTGCGGGAAAGCGTGCGCCCCCACAACCGCTGAGAAGATCGCCGCTGCTCTGGGCGTATCGGTGGAAAGCATCATCGGAAAGGAGGAATGAACAATGCAAACAAGAGATTGGGGCGATGACCTCATAATAAAAGGACACGACTACAAGACCAGGCTTCTGCTGGAACCGAACGACGATGATCTGCCGGAGATCGTCAGCGCAGCGGACTACCTCGGAAAGCTGCCAAATCTGAAAAGCGAACTGATCGACGGCGTGCTGCGGCAGGGACACAAGATGCTTCTGGCTGGTCCCAGCAAAGCTGGTAAGAGTTTTGCTCTCATCGAGCTGTGTATATGCATCGCAGAGGGCAGCAAGTGGATGGGGCGCTTTGACTGTGCGCAAGGAAAAGTTCTCTATGTAAACCTAGAGATTGACCGGGCCAGCTTTTATAACAGAATCCAGGCCGTTTATAAGGCGCTGGATGTGGAGCCCCTGAGTCTGGAAAACATTGCCGTGTGGAATCTTCGTGGGGTTCCGATCACTTTTAACCAGTTCGTGCCGGCCGTCATACGCAGGGCAAAGGCCAACGGTTGCACTGCCGTTATCCTGGATCCCATCTATAAGCTGGGCACCGGAAACGAAAACGACGCCAGAGCGATTTCTAGTTTCTGCAACGGCCTAGACAGAATCAGTGACCAAACGGGCTGCGCGGTGATCTACTGCCATCATCACAGCAAAGGGGACCAGAGTTGGAAAGTGAGCGCTGACAGGGCTGCCGGTTCCGGCGTCTTTGCCAGGGACGTTGACGCGCTGCTGGATGTTATTGAGCTGGAGTTGCCGCCGGGTAAGCGCCGGGACGGCGTGACAGCCTGGCGCATCGAGGGCACACTGCGGGAGTTTGCCAGATTTGAGCCGGTGGATGTCTGGTTCAATTATCCAATCCATGTTATGGAGCACTTCGACCCTGCCGACAATGTGGCGCCGCACGCGCAGCTCCCGCCGCACCAGCGCGCAATGAACGCCCGCAAGAGCAAGAAACAGAAACTGAGAAAACGCCAGCACCGCCTTGAAGCCGCCGTTGATATTCTTCAGGCTGACGGCAAAGCACCGACCATCCAGGCGCTGGCCGAGTATCTGGGAGTAAGTACGCGTACCATTCGCAACATGGTAGACGAACACCCGGCGTTTGATAGAGATAACAGCAAAAGTGGTTCGGAAAACGAAGTCTTTAGAAGTCAGCAGAACTTGGAAAAAAACAGAAATTAAGGCATATTCAAAACGGCATCCCAGTTGGAAAAAAACACTATTATATATAGCAAAAAACATATGTGTATAGCAAAAAACATATGTGTAAGGGTGTCCCCAAGTATGGGGGCTGAGAGTGCCCCATACCTTGGGGAAAACCCTCCCTTACACCTTGGCATGAACAGGAAAGGAGAGATAACCACATGACCGCAGCCGAAAAGGTTGACGCTTACCTGGACAGGTTGCTGCGTTACCTGGCTACGTCCTGGAGCCAGCGGGATCCGGGTGAGTATGAAGCGCTTATGGCCATGAAGGCCGAGATCTACACCATGAGTAAAGGAGATGCAACAACATGAGACCGTTTTACAATCTGCGTGTCCGCTTTGCGGAATGCGAAATGAGCCAGAATGAAGTGGCTCGGCGGGCCGGTATGGCTCCCAGCACTATGACGGCCCGTATGACCGGGCAGCAGCCTTTCGACGCCTGGCAGATGGATGCCATAGCCCGCACCCTGGGCATTGACCGTGCAGACTACGGCAAGTACTTCTTTGAGACCAACCACAAGAAAGGAAAGACAGCATGAACGAGCAGAACACTATGGCCACCAGTGCCATGAATGAGTACGGATTCCGGGCTTACACCTTCCCGGCGGAAATGGAAGAGCGCGGCGAGCTGCAGCGCATTGACCTGGACTTTTGCAAGTATGCCCAGGCCACCGGTAGCAACTACATAGAGACCTGCAAGCGCGTGGCCGCCATGCACGCCAAGCTAGCCCGCACCGGACGATATGGCGGAGGGCAGTGGACAGCTTGGTGCAAGGCTAGGGGGTTGAGCGAAGGGAACGCTCGCAAAATGGTTACGATCGGAAACAATTTTAATTCCGCACAGTGTGCGGAATTAAAAAATCTTGACTCTATGCCCAGATCGCTTCTGTATGCGGCCAGCAAGGTGCAGGCCTCACCGATCACGATGGAACTTCTGGCCAGCGGTGACCCGGAAAAAGTCAAGAAGGGTAGGGAACTGTTGGACGCGGAAAAGATGCTGCAGGAAGCCCGGGAAGAGTTCCAGCAGGGAACGGAGCAATACTGGAATGCGGCACGGCGCTTTGCCGATGAAGCCCGCAAGTATCCTGCCTTGTACAATGCGCCGGAGTATGCGGAAATAAGGGAAATTGGCGAGTGTTCCACAGTGGAAGAGGCCAATGATGTGATGTTCCGTCAATTCGAAAACATGCTGAAAACCTCAACGCCGGAAGAAATTGCCGCCCGGATGCAGGCGGCTATCCGTGAGTGACCAGGGCAGCCAGAGAGCGAAGAAAGCCGCGCTCTGGCTGCTGAGGAAGGGCGTGGAGCTGGCCGCCGCTGCATTTGTGGCTGGTTGCACCTATGCCGTTGAGAAGGAGGGCAAGAGCCATGATATGCGGAATGTATAGCGGGCTTCCTGTACACGAATTTGAAATTAAAGGCCACACTGTTGATGTTGTTCACAAAGACGGCAAAGGCATACGTGCAGGGATCAACCTGAAAACAGGTGATATCGTGGTACTTGCCCCGCCGGGCATAAGCTACCATCAAGCCGCGCTAGAATCTGTAGCAGCGTTGGAAAGGGGAGAGTTTCGTTGAAAATCAAGATTACATACACCGAGTCGGAAAAGCAGATGTTTGAGAGTGTCCGTTCCGAGTTGATCCAAACAGTACCGGGACAACGGACGCACGAAAGCACTGCCCCCGGAGGGCGCCGTGTCTGGTATCTGACCAGTCGAAAAAACCAGAATGGCTCTTCACAGCGCACGGGCAATATGGTATAATATCCACACTAAGTACCGCCGCAAAGGTTAGCCGAACAGGCGCAGGGAAACAGTTTGAATGCTGTTCCTTGCGCCTGTTTTCTTTTGCGGCAAATTAAGGAAAGGAGGCCGGAAATAGTGAAGAATGTGGCGGCCCGGCGGGCATGGCTGAACCGATATCGGCAGGCGATCAAGCGGGAAGACGCTTTGTGCGCCCGCATCGAACAGGCGGCAGCGCCCCTGGTAGAATGGCGAGAACAACTCGCCTTGCAGGTGGTACAGGGCCTTGCCGTCCGCCGGGAGGTTGAGCAGGCCATTGAAAGGCTGCCGGACGCTATGCAAGTTTGTGTGTTGCGGTACCGCTTCCTAGCGTGTATGACCACCAAGCAAACGGCCCAAAGGCTGGGGCATACCGCCGGGCAGATAAACCGCATACAGGCCGCCGCGCTGGATGCGCTGACGGTGCCAGAGGTGCAAGCATGAATGAAACGAACCTAGAGCGAAGCGAGAAGAACACAGCCACCGCTGGGCAGCAGGAAGCAAACGCAGCGCTTGCAGCTCTGGCCGCCACCGGCAATGCCTTTGCCCTGGGGCAACTGTGGGAGATCAATAAAGGGCTACTGCGCTCCATGTTCTGGAAGTGGTACCCGGCCAATAAAGCACTTGCCGACGCCCACGGTCTGACGGCGGACGATTTCGAGCAAGATGGCTATTTTGCCGTCCAGTATGCCGCCGAGCACTACGACCCAGGCAAGGGCTTTGCGTTCTCCACATGGCTTGCTTACGCCATGAAACGGCAGATACAGCAGACCTTGACAGGCGGCCACCGGCGCAACATCATCGGGCCGGATGGAAAGACGCGGCAGGTATCCGCCAATCCTCTGGATCACTGTACCAGCCTGGATGTCCAACTGGATACGGAGGATGACGGCGCGGCTACCTTGGGGGAGATACAACCAGACCTAACCGCTGCCGAGGCGTTCCAGAATGTAGAGGAACGAATCTATCAGGAAGAACTACACGCTGCCCTGGAAGAAGCTTTGCACAAGTTGTCCGAGCGGGAAGAAATGGTTATACGGGGCCGTTTCTATGAGCAAAAGACCTTGAAAGAAATTGCCGCAGATGACGGAACTTCCCTTGAAAACGTGCGTCAGATAACAGCAAAAGCATTCCGCAATCTACGCAAAAATCCTCATCTACGCCGCTGGCATGATGAAATCATCACTTCCCATGCCTGGCGCGGAACCGGCTTAACAGCCTGGGCCGCTGGCGGCAGCGCGGAAGAACGCACCGTTGAGTACCTGGAAAGCCGCGGGGCGTACATAGGGGAGGAAAGCCCGCCGTAAATACTAACAAAGACTAACCCCGGCGGAGCCGATTTGGCAGCCCGCCGGGGTGCTTTGTCTCGTTGTTCGTTCGTTGTTTGATGCGCTATCCCTTTTCCCGTCAATCGGCCCAGAGATGGAAAGGCCGACCCACGCCATGACGGCGGTGTGTTCGGCTGTTATCCAGGGGTGGGGGGATACCCCGCCCCGCCAGGGCAGCGCCCCATGCCGTCCAGCGCCGATTTACACACAGGACGTTTCCCGGCGGGTCACAGCCCCAGCTCTTGCCGCAGCTGAGCCAGCCAGGCGGGCGGCGTGTCGGTGGTGGACAGCAGTTCGCCATTGCGGTAGAACGCCACCACCCGGAACCCGTTTCCGTTGTCGTAGAAGGTAGCCTCGTTGCACAGCGGCAGCAGCTTGCCCAGGTCGCGGAACCGCCGGGCAAAGCGGCGCTCCACGTCCGTGCTGGCAATGTTGTGCCCGCCGTGCGCAACGCGGTTGGCGATGCGCTAGATGGATTCCTTGGCGGTGTCCAGCCCCACATAGTACAGCCGCACCGTATAGCCTGCATCGCGGGCCGCGCGGGCCATTTTGCGGGAGAAACTGCCCGACAGGGTGCTTTCCTCGGTGAAGTCGATGCGCTGGGCCAGGCAGTCCTGCAACCGGGCCACAGCCGCCTGCCCGCCCGCGTATTCATCGCCGCCCAGCTGCGCGGTGATCTTGTCCGGGTCCACGATCACGCCCAAATCGTCCAGGCAGTCTTTCAGCACGCCGGACAGGCTGCTTTTGCCTGCGCCGTTGACGCCGCCTACAATGGTAAACATCGGCATGGTTATTGCACCTCCCCGGCGGGCGGTTCTTCCTCTGCGCCCACGCACTGATCTACGTATTCCAGCAGCTGCTTGTGTACGCTGTTGCCGTGCTCTTTGGCGTACTGGCGGAACTGTTCCGCCTTCTTCTTGCTTACCTTGCAACCCAAGACGGTCATGTTCTCTTTGTCCCACTTTGCGTTGCTGGCCTTTTTCTTTTCGGATACCGCCATCTTATTGCCTGCTCCTTTCCTATTGTACCAACAGTATAGCACAAAACGGCACGGTTTACAATGCTGAATTTTAACGAAAAAGCACGGTTAACATTGTGCAAGACGCCAGTAGACAAACACTGTTAACCGTGCTATAATGATACTGTCGAAAGGGACAAGGCACGGTGAAAACCTCCGGGGAACACCGATAAGCGCCAGAAACGGACTGCGCAACGTACTTGCACGCAAGGGTTAAACAAGCATCGGGCACTGGCCGCCTGCAACTGATCGGCAAAAGAAAAAGGCACCGCGAACGCCGACCAAAGCAACCCGCGATGCCAAACCCAACCAAGGGCAGCCCCATTATAGCATGGGCCGCCCGCGATCTCAAGGAGGCATTCCCATGAAAGTCTTTGTCTACACCTTCCGCGATGGTTACCGCTGCTGGCAGTCCGCCATGAGCGCCGCCGAACGCCGGGCCGAGGAACGCAAGCACGGCCCGCTGGTCAGCAAGGCCCCGGCCTGAAAGGAGGGCACACCATGAGCAGCACCGAGTTGATCTCCCTCGTGGAGCAGTACCGCGAGGCGCAGCAGCTGATCGAAGCCGCCCAGGCAGAACTGGAAGCGATCAAAGCCCAGGTCACGGCCGAGATGGACCGCCGGGGCGTGTCGCAGATGGATGCCGGCACGCACCGCATCCGGCTGCAACAGGTGACTACCAGCCGCCTGGACAGCAAAGCATTGCGGGCCGCCGTCCCCGACCTGGCCGCCCGCTTTATCCGTCAGACCACAACCCGCCGTTTTACCGTTGCTTGACCCGCCTTTGCACTCGGTTTCAAAGCAAGTGCGGTCAAAACTGCGGTAAAGCAAAAAGAAAAAGCCTAAGAACTTGCGTTCCTAGGCTTTTTTCTTTGGTGGACGGTACAGGACTCGAACCTGTGACCTCCTGCACGTCAAGCAGATGCTCTACCAGCTGAGCTAACCGTCCATATTCGGTTGCGCCGCGCTTCTTGCGACGCCAATAATCATACCAAACCCGGAAGAAAAAATCAAGCCCTTTTTGCAAAAAAAATCAACTTTTTTTGAAAAGCACGGCAAAACGCCGTTTTTCTCATCCCGAAAAGCGGGAACGCACGGTGGACGGCACCGGAATTTTGTGGTATACTATATCGGTTAAAGTGGGGAGGTGTAGAGAGTTGCGGGTACTGGGCATTGACCCCGGGTATGCCATCGTGGGCTGGGGCGTTGTGGAGTATGTGGGCAACCGGTTTGCTCCCGTGGGCTACGGCGCCATCCTCACCGAGAAGGACACCCCCTTTGAACAGCGCCTGTGCGAAATCTACGACGCGGTGCTGGATGTCTGCCGCCGGTATCAGCCGGAGGCCATCTCGCTGGAAAAACTCTACTACCAGCACAACCAGACCACCGTCATCGGCGTGGCGGAAGCCCGCGGGGTGATTCTGCTGGCAGCCGCCCAGTGCGGTGTGCCCGTCTACGAATACACCCCCATGCAGGTCAAGCAGGCCATCACCGGTTACGGCAAGGCCGTGAAGAAGCAGATTCAGGAGATGACCCGCATGATGCTGCACCTGGATACCATCCCCAAACCCGACGACACGGCGGATGCCCTGGGCATGGCCATTGCCCACTGCCATTGCAGCCGCAGCCGACTGATGGGTACCCGGCCGCGCTGAGCGCCGCGCCCCGTTTGAATCAGAAGGAAGGATACCATGATCTATTGCCTGACCGGCAAAATTCTGAAAAAGACCCTGGACACCGCCGTCATCAGCTGCGGCGGTGTGGGCTATGCCGTGCAGATCCCCGCCACCACCGGCGAGGCGCTGCCCGCCCCGGGCCAGGATGGCACGGTCTACACCGTCATGAACGTCAGTGAGAACGACGTTTCCCTCTACGGCTTTGCCACCGAGGAGCAGCGGGACTGCTTCAAGATGCTCACCGCCGTCTCCGGCGTGGGCCCCAAGGCGGGGCTGGCCATCCTTTCGGTGATGAGCCCCGAAAAAATCGCCCTGGCTGCCTCTTCGGGGGACCACAAGGCCTTCACCAAGGCCTCCGGCGTGGGTCCCAAGCTGGCCCAGCGCATTACGCTGGAACTGAAGGACAAGGTGGGCAAGGGCCTGGCCGACGGCACCGGCTTCGGCGGCGCCGACCTTTCCGCCGCGGTGCCCAGCTCCGCCCCCGCCCAGGCGGTGGCCGCCCTGGTCAGCCTGGGCTATACGCCCTCCGACGCGGCGGCCGCCGTGGCCCGGGTGGACGAGACCCTGCCTGTGCAGGACATCATCAAAGTGGCGCTGCGCGGCCTTTCGCGCGCCCGGTAAAGGAGGGGACAGACCGCAATGAATCAGGAATACACCGTGGACCCCAGCCGGCTGGTCAGTCCCGACGCCATCCCCGCCGATGCCGAGGAAGTCAGCCTTCGCCCCAAAACCCTGGACGACTATGTGGGCCAGGAGAAGGCCAAGGGCAACCTGCGGGTCTATCTGCGGGCGGCCCAGCAGCGGGGCGAGCCCATGGACCATATTCTGCTCTACGGCCCGCCGGGCCTGGGCAAAACCACGCTGGCGGGCATTGTGGCCCAGGAGATGGGGGTGCAGATCCGCATCACTTCGGGCCCGGCCATCGAGAAGCCCGGCGACCTGGCTGCCCTGCTCACCAACCTGCAGGAGGGGGATGTGCTCTTCATCGATGAGATCCACCGCCTTTCCCGCCAGGTGGAAGAGGTGCTCTACCCGGCGCTGGAGGATTACGCCCTGGATATCATGATCGGCAAGGGTCCCAGCGCCCAGAGCATCCGCATCAACCTGCCCCGGTTCACCCTCATCGGTGCCACCACCCGGGCCGGACAGCTCACCGGGCCGCTGCGGGACCGCTTCGGCATCCTGCTCAAGCTGGAACCCTACAGCCCCAACGAGCTGGCCCGGATCATCACCCGCAGCGCCGGCATCCTGGGCATTCCCATCACCGAGGAAGGGGCTCTGGAACTGGCCCGCTGCAGCCGGGGCACGCCCCGTATCGCCAACCGGCTGCTCAAGCGGGTGCGGGACTTTGCCACCGTCCAGGGGGACGGCACCATCGACGGGGAGACCGCCGTGGAGGCCCGCAAGTGGATGGATATTGACGAGATGGGCCTGGACGAGCTGGACCGCAGTCTGCTGCGCGCCATCATCGAGATGTACGGCGGCGGGCCGGTGGGTCTGGAAACGCTGGCCGCCGCCCTGGGGGAGGAGAGCGTCACGCTGGAGGACCTGTGTGAGCCCTATCTGATGCAGATGGGAATGCTCACCCGCACGCCCCGGGGCCGCTGCGTGACCCGGCTGGCCTACGAGCATCTGCACATGGCGGTGCCCCGCCGCTTCGACGGGGAAGAGGACGGCCAGCAGAGCATGTTCTGAGGAAGTCATCACCGCACCGGCGGACAGGCCGGACGCATAGAATAGAAAAAACACTGCAACTGAAAGGAATTGATCGAGTATGGGTAAACTGTTTGGAACCGACGGTGTCCGCGGCGTGGCGGGCAAGGACCTGACCTGTGAACTGGCTCTGCAGATCGGCCGCGGCACCGCGGCGGTGCTGACCAGCCTGGACGGCCACCGCCCCAAGATTCTCATCGGCAAGGATACCCGTGTGTCCGGCGATATGCTGGAGTCCACCCTGGCGGCGGGCCTGTGCAGCGTGGGCGCCGACGTGGACCTGCTGGGTGTGATCCCCACTCCCGGCGTGGCCTACCTGGTGCGCAAGTACCATGCCGACGCCGGCATCATGATCTCGGCCTCCCACAACCCCATGGAGTTCAACGGCATCAAGATCTTCAAGGGGGACGGCTACAAGCTGCCCGATGAGGTGGAGGACCAGATCGAGGCCCATGTCTTCAACAACTGCGCCGACATCCGCCTGGCGGAGGGCGCCGACATCGGCCGCATCCATATGTGCCGCACCGGCATCGACGATTATGTGGATTTCCTGCAGGAGCACATCGACGCCGACCTCACCGGCCTGAAGGTGCTGTTTGACTGCGCCAACGGTGCCTCGGCGGCGGTGGCCCAGAAGCTGTTCCCCCGCCTGGGCTGCGAGTGCGGCTTCATGGGCACGCTGCAGGACGGCGTCACGGTGAACGACGGCTGCGGCTCCACCCATCTGGAGGCGCTGGAGGCGGCTGTCAAGGAGGGCGGCTATGACTGCGGCATTGCCTTTGACGGCGACGCCGACCGCTGCCTGGGCTGCGACGAGAACGGCGCCGAGATGGACGGCGACAAGATCATCGCCCTGGTGGGCGCCGACATGAAGGAGCGCGGCCGCCTGGACGGCAACACCGTGGTGGTGACCGTCATGTCCAACCTGGGCTTCATGAAGCATATGGAATCCCTGGGCATCGAGACCGCCCGCACGGCGGTGGGTGACCGTTACGTGCTGGAGGAGATGCGGGCCCGCGGCTACGCCATCGGCGGCGAGCAGAGCGGCCACGTGATCTTCCTGCACCACTCCACCACCGGCGACGGCGAGCTGACTGCCGGCAAGCTGCTCAAGGTGCTGGCCCGCAAGAAGGCGGAGAACCCCGCCACCAAGATGAGCGATCTGAACGCGGTGTACACCAAGTTCCCCCAGGTGCTCATCAACCTGAGTGCCAACAAGGAACAGAAACAGGCCTACAAAGAGGATGAGTATATTGCCGGCTTCATCGAGAGCCAGCAGCAGAGCCTGATGGGCATGGGCCGCGTGCTGGTGCGCGTCTCCGGCACCGAGCCGAAGATCCGTGTCATGGTGGAGGGCGAAGACCGCGCCGCCATCCAGACCAGCGCCGACCGCATCGCGGATATGATCCGCCAGCGCATCCTGGACAAATAAGGAAGGAGAATCGCCTATGCGCCCTGCCGATAGCTGGCGGGATTATGAACTGCTGGACGCCACCAACCACAACCGGCTGGAGCGCTGGGGCAGCACACTGCTGATCCGCCCCGACCCGCAGGTCATCTGGAAAAACGACGAGGCCAGCCCGCTGTGGGCCCAGGCCGACGCCATCTACTACCGCTCCGCCAAGGGGGGCGGCCGGTGGAACTACCACAAGAAGCTGCCCCAGAAATGGCAGATCCACTGGCAGGACCTGACGCTCATCGTCAGCCCCACCGGCTTCAAGCACACCGGCGTCTTCCCGGAACAGGCCGTCAACTGGGCCTGGTATCAGGAGAAAATCAAGGCCGCAGGCCGTCCCGTCAAGGTGCTCAACCTCTTCGGGTACACCGGAGGCGCCACGCTGGCCTGCCTGGCGGCAGGTGCCAGCGTGACCCATGTGGATGCCAGCAAGGGCATGGTGGCCTGGGCGCGGGAAAACGCCGCGGCCAGCCAACTGGCCGACCGGCCCTGCCGCTGGATCGTGGATGACTGCACCAAGTTCGTGCAGCGGGAGATCCGCCGCGGCAACCGGTACGACGGCATCATCATGGACCCGCCCAGCTACGGGCGGGGCCCCGGCGGGGAGATCTGGAAGCTGGAGGACAACGTCTACGACCTGATCACCCTCACCGAGCAGGTGCTCAGCGATGACCCGCTGTTCTTTGCCATCAACTCCTACACCGAGGGCCTGAGCCCCGCGGTGATGGAATACATCGTCAAAACGACCCTCTGCCCCGTGCAGGGCGGCCGGACGCACTGCGACGAGATCGGGCTGCCGGTCTCGGCCACCGGCGGTGTGGTGCCCTGCGGTGCCACCGCCATATGGGAGAAATGAGTATGCCGAGCGAAACGCCGATGCTCCAGGTGCAGGAGGTTAAATTCCGCTACGATCCCGACCAGCCGCGCTATGCGGTGGACGGGGTGAGTATGGATCTGCACCGGGGCGAATTTGTGGCGGTGCTGGGGGCCAACGGCTGCGGCAAAAGCACGCTGGCCAAGCACCTGAACGCCATTTTGCTGCCCGAGACCGGCACCGTGCTGGTGGAGGGCATGGACACCCGCAACGAGGAACACCTCTATGATATCCGCCAGAAGGTGGGCATGGTGTTCCAGAACCCCGACAACCAGATCGTGGCGACGATCGTGGAGGAGGATGTGGCCTTTGCGCCGGAGAACCTGGGCGTGCCGCCTGCGGAGATCCGCACCCGTATCGATGAGGCCATGAAACTGGCGGGCATCTACGAAAAGCGGGATGCCGCGCCCTACAAGCTGTCGGGCGGACAGAAGCAGCGGGTGGCCATCGCGGGTGTCATTGCCATGCGCCCCGACTGCCTGGTGCTGGACGAAGCCACCGCCATGCTGGACCCCCACGGCCGTGCCCAGGTCATGCGCACCATCCGCCAGCTGCGGGAGGCGGGCATCACCATCGTCTCCATCACCCACTATATGGAGGAGGCCGCCCAGGCCGACCGGGTGCTGGTGATGAGCCGGGGCCGGGTGGTCATGGAGGGCACTCCCGAGGAGATCTTCAGCCAGACCGAGCGGCTGCACGGCTACCATCTGGATGTGCCCCAGGCCGCCGAGCTGCGGGATGAGCTGGTGAAGGCCGGCATCCCCATGCCGGAGAACGTCATCACCCCCGACCGCTGTGCCGAGGAACTGTTCCAACTGCTCAAGGATTGACAAACCCAGCCAAGGCGGAAACGGCACCGGCGCAGAACCGGGCGGTATTCCGCGGGAAAGGAATCAAACTGTGTCAGAGATCATTCGTGTCGAACATCTGAAGTATGTCTATAACCCCGGCATGCCGGACGCCACCACCGCCCTGGACGATGTGTCCTTCTCGGTGGAGGAGGGGGACTTTGTGGGCATCATCGGCTCCACCGGCAGCGGCAAGTCCACCCTGATCAGCCATTTCAACGGCATCAACCGTCCCACCTCGGGCCGGGTGCTGGTGGACGGCAAGGACCTGTGGGCGCCCGGCGCCGATCTGCGCTCCTTCCGCTTCCTGGTGGGACTGGTCATGCAGTACCCCGAATACCAGCTGTTTGAGGAGACATGCGCCAAGGATATCGCCTACGGCCCCCGCAACATGGGGCTGGACGAGGCGGAGATCCAGCGCCGGGTCAAACAGGCGGCGGCCTTTGTGGGCCTCACCGACGAACTGCTGGAAAAGAGCCCCTTCGAGCTGTCGGGCGGCCAGAAGCGCCGGGTGGCCATTGCCGGCGTCATGGCCATGCAGCCCCGGGTGCTGGTGCTGGACGAGCCCGCCGCGGGCCTGGACCCCGAGGGCCGGGACACCATCCTGGGCCAGATCAAGGCCTACCACGAAAAAACCGGCATCACGGTGCTGCTGGTGAGCCACTCCATGGAGGACATCGCCAAGTACGCCAACCGGGTGCTGGTGCTGCACAAGGCGGGCATCGCCATGTACGATACGGTGGAGAACGTCTTTGCCCGGGCACAGGAACTGCTGGACCTGGGCCTCTCGGTGCCCCAGGTGACCCAGATCTTCCTGAAACTGCGCAAGATGGGCCTGGATATCCCCACCGATGTCTACACCATTCCCTATGCGGTCAAGACCATCCGCAAGGCGCTGGCCGCCAAACAGAACAAGGGGGTGGACTGAATGCTCAAGGACATTACCATCGGGCAATATTATCCCGGCCGCTCGGTGATTCACCGCTGCGATCCGCGGCTCAAACTCATCGCCACCATCGCCTACATTGTGGTGCTTTTTGTGGCAGCCAATCCCCTGGGCATTGCGCTGTCCCTGCTGCTGCTGGCGGCGCTCTACCGGGTGGCCCGCATTCCCGGCAAGATGATCCTGCGCAGCCTCAAACCAATCGTGCCCATCGTCATCTTCACGGCGCTGCTCAACCTCTTCTTCGTCACGGGCAAGGGGGAGCCGCTGGTGCATTTCTGGGTGTTCAGCATCTATGCCGAGGGTGTGCGCTACGCCATCCTGCTGGCGGTGCGGGTGTGCGCCCTCATCGCGGGCACCAGCCTGCTGACCTACACCACCAGCCCCATCGTGCTCACCGACGCCATCGAGAATCTGCTCCGGCCGCTGAACCGTGTGCACTTCCCGGTGCATGAGCTGGCCATGATGATGACCATCGCCCTGCGGTTCATCCCCACTCTGATTGAGGAAACCGAGAAGATCATGAACGCGCAGAAAGCCCGGGGCGCCATGCTGGACACCGGCAAATTCACCCAGCGCATCAAGGCGCTGGTGCCCATCCTCATTCCGCTGTTCATCTCGGCATTCCGCCGGGCCGACGAGCTGGCCATGGCCATGGAATGCCGCTGCTACCACGGCGGCGAGGGCCGCACCCGCCTCAAGCAGCTGCGGTTCACCGCCACCGACGCCCGCTGCGCCGTGGTGCTGGCGGTGGCGCTGGCGGTCATTGTCTCCACCCACTTCTTCGTGCCGGGGCTGGTGTCATGACCTGTCTTTTGTGGATCGCCTACAAAGGCACGAACTACGCGGGCTTTCAGGTGCAGCCCAACGCGCCCACCGTCTGCGCCGTACTCCAGGACGCCATGCAGGCCGCCTGGGGCTGCCGGCCCGACGTGAAGGGCTGCTCCCGCACTGACGCCGGCGTTCATGCGCGGCGTTTCGCGCTCAGTTTCTGTTATACTGGCCGTGTGCCGGCGGACAAGCTGGTGCCGGCCCTCAACGCACACCTGCCCCTGGACATCCGGGCGCTGGAGGTGCAGGCGGTGCCGGAGGGCTTCCATGCCCGGTACGCCGCCCACGAAAAAACCTACTCTTACCACATCCTCAACGCCCGCATCGACGACCCCTTCACGCTGGACACCTGCCATCGGGTGGCCCGGCCGCTGGACCTGGACGCCATGCAGGCGGCCGCTGACCGGTTTGTCGGCACCCATGACTTCCTGGCGCTCTGCGCGTCGGGCTCCTCGGTCGCTGCCCACGGCGATACCGTGCGCACCATTTCCCGGTGTACGGTGTCCCGCTGCGGTGACCGTTTTGTCATTACCGTCACAGCGGACGGTTACCTCTACAACATGGTCCGCATCCTGGCGGGCACGCTGGTGGAGGTGGGGCTGCACAAGCGCACGCCGGATTCCATCCCCGCGCTGCTGCAGAGCCGGGACCGCCGTCAGGCGGGCCCCACGCTGCCCGCCAGGGGACTGTTTCTCGAGGATGTGAGCTACCCGGACCTGTGACCGTCCGGGAAAATATCCGCAAGCCGAAAGGAGGGAAGCCCCCGTGAACAAAGCCGAAAAGGAACGCCAGGAACGCCGCCGGCGGATGCTGGCCCGGGAACAGGGGCATACCTCCACGGGGGCCATCCCCGGTACCAGCGGGGACATCGGCCTGCGCACCCCCCAGCCGGTGCACCGCAGTGAACCGGCCGCGGCACCGGCCCCCGAACCCGAAAAGGGCCGCACCACCAACCTCAAATCCCTGACGCCCCTCTTCAAACAGCGGCAGCGGCGGCGCACCATCGCCCTGGGGGTGATCGTGCTGGTCATAGCGCTGGTCATTGCCATCTTCACGGGGGCCATGTCGGCCTCCATCGCGCTGCTGGCCGACGGGGTGGACAGCCTGACCCTCTACCTCAACCGGGGCAGCGGCAGCTGGCCGGTGAACACCGGCATCACCGAACCGCTGCAGATCGAGGAGCTGGCCGGCGGTTTTGTGGAGCTGGGCAGCGAGGACGTGGTGGTCTATTCCGCCTACGGCAACCAGGTCTATGAATTCCAGCCCTCCTACGCCCGGCCGGTGCTGGCGGTGGGCGGCACCCGGTTTGTGGTGTACAACCGGGCCGGCAACGAGCTGCAGGTGTCCAGCCGGACCCGCAGCCTCTTCACCCGCACCTTCGACGAGGGCATTCTAATGTGTGCCATGTCCAACAACAATACGCTGGCCGTGGTCACCGAGTCGGGGCGGTACACCGCCCAGCTGCAGATCTTTGACCCCTCCTTCCGTCTCAACTACAGCTGGGAGCTGACCCGCAACGAGGGCACGCCCATGGCGCTGGATTTCGCGCCGGACAACCGCCGGTTTGCGGCGGGCACGCTGGCGGCCCGGGACGGGCAGCTGAGCTGCAGCGTCTATTTCATGGACACGGCGGACACCGAGGAGGGCCCGGTTTACCAGGCCACCCAGGGCAGCATGCTGCTGCAGCTGGACTGGCAGAGCGACAACCGGGTGGTGGCGGTGTTCGACACCTACATTGCGGTGCTGGACCCGCGCACGGCCACCGAGACGGCCCGCTATGATTTCGGCGGCGCCACCCTGCAGAGCGCGGCCCCCGGCGCCCGCCAGACGGCGCTGCTTTTGAACATCCGGGGCGGCAACAGCCTGGTGACCTTTGACGAGGACCTGACGGTGCTGGCCGAGATTCCGGCCCGGCAGGCCTACGGCGTGACGGCCACCGACACCGATGTTTACCTGCTCTGCCCCAACGCCGTGGAGTGCTACAGCTACGACGGTGTGCAGAACTGGCTGCAGGACGACCTGGCGGCCCACCCCATCGCGGTGCTGGACGCGGACAAACTGCTGGTCTTCTCCGGCAGCCAGGTGGACCTGCTGACCGCCCCCGATGAATGATTGTGAAAGGACTCTGTACTGCATTATGTCTTGGATTTACGATCTGTTGTTTTTGGTTGTCTTTGCGTTTGCGGCGGTGGCCAGCTGGCGCAAGGGCTTTCTGGCCGGCCTCACCGAGCTGATCGGCGCGGTGGTGGGCGTGGGCGTGGCCGTCTGGGCCAGCCGCATGCTGGCGGGTCCCATCTATGACCAGTTCCTCAGCGGTTCGGTCACCGAGAAGGTGGAAACCGCCGTAGCCCAGTCGGGGGGCGACCTGGCCACTGCCGTGCAGGGGCTGGACTTCCTGCCCGAGACGGTGCGCAGCACGCTGGTCCAGATGCTCCAGGGGGCGGGGGACCTGCTGCCCGACCAGATCACCACGGCGCTGGAACCCATCCTGCTGCCCTTTGTGCAGGTGCTGCTCTTTGTGGCGGTCTGCTTCGTTGTGCGGCTGATTTTCCGGCTGCTGGTGAGCATCTTCCGCGGAATCAACGGCGTGCCGCTGGTGGGCGGCGTCAACCGGGCCCTGGGCCTGGTGCTGGGGCTTTTCACCGGCGCGCTGGACTGCTGGCTGCTGGCACTGCTGTTGTGGTTTGTGGCCAGCGTCACCGCCGGGTCACTGGAATTCCTCACGCTGCATATTCTGAACCAGAGCGTGGGATACAGCATTTTCGGTGCATTCAATCCGTTCCTGACCCATTATTAAATGAAAAAATTCTAAACATTCCCAGCCATCGCTTGCAAAAACCGAAGGTTCACCCGATAATAGAACCATCGGAATTTACAAGCGAATGCTTTTTCTTATAGAGAGGTGAACCATATATGCTTTGTGTACGCTGCAAAAAGCGTCCCGCTGTGGTGTTTGTCCAGCGGATGGAGAACGGCAAGCCGGTGCAGGAGGGCTACTGCCTGACCTGTGCCCGGGCCATGCACATCCAGCCGGTGGATGATCTGATGAAACAATTCGGCATGTCCGATCAGGACCTGGAAAATATGGAGGAACGGATGAGTTCCTTCCTGCAGGAGGCCGCCGAGTCCGGCGCGCTGACCTCCACGGGGGAGGATGCGCCCGACGAGGGCGGCCAGGATGATTTTGTGCCCGGCGGTTCGCCGGTGTTCCCCTTCGGGTTCGGCGCCCAGCGCCAGAACGGGGAGAGCGGCAAGGGCGGCAAAAACGGCAAGAAGGACAAAACGCCCCGCCGCAAGTTCCTGGACACCTACTGCGAGAACCTGACCCAGAAGGCCCGGGACGGCAAGACCGACCGGATCATCGGCCGTGACCGGGAGATCTACCGCACCATCCAGATCCTCTGCCGCCGCCAGAAGAACAACCCCTGCCTCATCGGTGAGGCAGGCGTGGGCAAGACGGCCATCGCCGAGGGCATCGCCCAGCGCATCGCCGAGGGCAAGGTCCCGGCGCGGCTGCAGGACAAGGAGATCTTCCTGCTGGACATGACGGCCCTCATCGCCGGCACCCAGTTCCGCGGCCAGTTCGAGCAGCGGGTCAAGGGCCTCATCAGCGAGGTGAAGGCCGCCGGCAACATCATCCTCTTCATCGACGAGATCCACTCCATCGTGGGTGCCGGCGATTCGGACGGCGCCATGAACGCCGCCAACATCATGAAACCCGCCCTCTCCCGGGGACAGGTGCAGGTCATCGGTGCCACCACCTTTGCGGAGTACCGCAAGTATATCGAGAAGGACTCCGCCCTGGAGCGGCGCTTCCAGCCCGTCAAGGTGGAGGAACCCTCCATCCAGGATACCATCGAGGTGCTCAAGGGCATCCGTGTCTACTACGAAAAGCACCACTGTGTCCGGGTGCCGGACCCCATCGTCACCCAGGTCGTCAAGCTGTCGGAGCGCTACATCACCGACCGCTTCCTGCCCGACAAGGCCATCGACCTGCTGGATGAATCCTGTGCCTGCTGCAACCTGCGCCATCCCGAGATCACCGAGCTGATCTCCACCCAGCGCAGGGTGGCGGAACTGGAGAGCCGGGAACACGACCTGGAAAACCCCGAGCCGGAGAACGGCCAGCAGGCCACCATCGACTACGAGGAGCTGGCGTCCGTCAAGACGGAACTGGCGCAGCAGCGCGAAAAACTGCCGGCCCTTCAGCTGCGGGTGGCCGAGATCGAGGTCACCATGGACGATGTGGCCCAGGTGGTGGAGCTGTGGACCGGCATCCCTGCCGTGAAGATCCAGGAGACCGAGTACGGCCGCCTGCAGGGGCTGGAGGATGCCCTCAAGGCCCACATCATCGGCCAGGACGAGGCCGTCCACGCGGTGGCGGGCGCCATCAAGCGGGCCCGGGCCGATCTGTCCGGCCGTCACCGCCCGGCCAGCTTCATCTTCGTGGGCCCCACCGGCGTGGGCAAGACCGAACTGGTGAAGCAGCTGGCCAACCAGCTGTTCGACACGGTGGACCCGCTGATCTCCATCGACATGAGCGAATATATGGAGAAGTACGCGGTCTCCCGCCTGATCGGTTCGCCCCCGGGCTACGTGGGCTACGATGAGGCCGGCCAGCTCACCGAGAAGGTTCGCCGCCATCCCTACAGCGTGGTACTCTTCGATGAGATCGAGAAGGCCCATCCCGATGTGATGAACATCCTGCTGCAGATTCTGGACGAGGGCAAGATCAACGATGCCCAGGGCCGCACGGTGGACTTCTCCAACACGGTCATCTGCATGACCTCCAACGCCGGCTCCACCGACCAGAGCGGTGCCACCGGTTTCGGCAAGAAGCCGGAGGTGGCCAGCGCCGACAAGAGCCTGAAAGCGCTGCAGGAGTTCCTGCGCCCCGAGTTCCTCGGCCGTGTGGATGAGATCATCACCTTCCACCCCCTGAGCCAGGAGAACCTGGAGCAGATCGCCGCCCTCATGCTGGACGAATACAAACCCGGCCTGCAGAACCACGGCATCACGCTGACCTACGACCAGCCCGCTCTGGCGGCCATCGTGGCCCAGAGCTCCACCAAGTACGGCGCCCGCGAACTGCGCCGCACCATCCGCAAGGCGGTGGAGGACCCCGTCTCGGAGGCGCTGGTGGACGGCCGTCTGGGCACCGCCCCCGCCACCGTGCATCTGGTGGCCCAGGACGGCAAACCCGTGCTCCAACTGTAAACAACAAGGAATGCCTATGAAAAAACGCCTTGCGGTCCTGCTGCTGGCCCTGGTACTGCTCTGCGGCTGCGTGCAGCGGCCCGTCCGCCAGGTGGTGCCCGATATGCCCTCGGCGGGAGACCCGGCCCCCACGCCGTCGCCCACCCTGCAGCCTTCCCCCGTCCCGCAGGATGTCCAGCGCTACGGCAGTGTGCGCCTGCCGGGGGACCCCACCGTGCTGGTCAGTGTCTATCTCAACGATGCGGCCACCGGCAGCATCTGGACCAGGGAGGCCCGGGCCCAGTCCCAGCAGAGCGTGGCCATGGCGGTGGACTGGCTGACCCGTCAGGCCGCCGGTTACGGCGTCGATGCCCGGATCTACTACGACGACGGCACCGACACCAGCCCGCTGTGCTACACCTATTCGCTGAAGTCCCGGCTGCGGGGCGGCGTGGATTCCGAGGAGAGCAACGACTTCCTGGATGAGATGGACGCCCTGTGCGCCACGCTGGACACGGCAGAGCTGGAAGCAAAATACGGTACCACCCGGGTGGGATTCCTGCTCTTCCTGCCGGTGTCCGGCACCTCCTTCACCATGGCCCACTACGCCGAGGACGGGGCCAGCTTTCCCTACGAATACTGCTGTCTGTACCGGTACGATGCCTATTCGGACCGGACCGAGCCGGAATCCCCGGCCACCTACGCCCACGAGATCCTGCATCTCTTCGGTGCGCCCGATCTCTACGAGGGCAGCAGCGACCCCTATGTGGACGGGGACCTGACCGCCTATGTGGCGCAGACCTACCCCGACGAGATCATGTACAGCACCTATGCCGACGACGGCAGCAACCTGTACACATCCATTGACAAGGTCATCAGCCCGCTGACGGCCTACTGCATCGGCCTGACCGATACCTGCCCCGAGCTGGCACAGTTTCCCCAGCTGGACCAGGTGGAGCCGGGGGTGTTCCATTACGGCGACAGCGGCCCGCAGGATCTCTGGCCGGACAGCGGCATGGTGACTGTCTGACAAAGGAGGCACTATGGCGTTCCAAGAGGATTTTCCCCTCCGCATCGAGGCGGTGACGGCGGCTTCGGCCCGGGAGTGCCGCCCCGAGGACAGCATTGCCGCCACGCCCACCCAGGGGTGGCAGCTGGTCTATGTGCGCGCCGGCACGGTGGAGGAACGCTGCAACGACAAGCGGGTGGTACTGCGGGCAGGGGGGATCCTGCTGCACCAGCCGGAGGAGATCTTTGCCATGCGCTGCATGGGGGAGATCCCGCCCGAGGTGCTGCGCATGGACTTCTACTGCTCCGCAGCGGCCATGGACCGGTTCCGGGGTATGGTGTTCCATGCCGAACCGGGGGAGCAGCACGACCTGAACTGGCTGATGAAGCAGGCGGCGGAACTCTACGACCCGCCCGCCGAACCCGGCGCCCTGCCCGTCCCCCGGGAGGATGTACCCTTCGGCGCCCGGCAGCAGCTGGTCATTCATCTGGAAAACTTGCTGATCCTGCTGGCACGGCGCTGCAGGCGGCCCCGCAAACCCACGCTGCGTGTGCGGCGGGAGCGCCGCCAAATGGCGCTGGTGGAGGCGGCCAGGGCCTACTTTGCCCAGAACCTCACCCACGAGGTGAAGGTGGAGGAGGTCTGTGCGGCGGTGGGGTGCACCCGCACCCAGCTGCAGCAGGCCTTCCGGGCCCGTCTGCGCCATACCGCCATGGAGGAGTTTGCCGCCATGCGGCTGGAGTATGCCGCCCAGCTGCTGGCCCGGGGACTGACCCCCGGCGAGGTGGCCGCCCAGCTGGGCTATTGTTCAGGAGCCTACTTCAGTCAGAAATTCCATGCGGCCACCGGCAACACCCCCAGCGCCTACCGGCGCATGCAGCAGGGATTGCCGGCGCGGCGGCAAAATAGGCAACAAAAAGACAAAGAGGCACCGAAAACGTCTATTCCCGAAACGGACCCGAAAAAGTAGAATAAAGGTAACCAAGCGGGTCGTTTCAGCCCGCAGAAAAGCAACCAGAAAACATAAAGGAGAGGATTGGCATGGCAATTTTGGTGAGCGGTGGCGCCGGGTACATCGGCAGCCACACCTGCGTGGAACTCCTGGCCGCCGGCTACGACATTGTGGTGGCGGACAACTTCTACAATTCCTGCCCCGAGGCCCTGGCCCGCGTCAAGAAGATCGCCGGCAAGGACTTCCGCTTCGTGGAGGCGGACATGACCGACAAGGCAGCGGTGGAAAAGATTTTCGCCGACAATCCGGACATTGACTGCGTCATCCAGTTTGCCGCCTACAAGGCGGTGGGGGAGAGCGTCTCCAAGCCCATCGAGTACTACTCCAACAACCTGGCCTGCACGCTGAACATTCTGGATGTGATGCGCCGCCACAACTGCCACAACATCATCTTCTCCTCCTCGGCCACCGTTTACGGTGACCCCGCCAGCGTGCCCATCCGGGAGGACTTCCCGGTGGGCGGCACCACCAACCCCTACGGCACCACCAAGGTGTTCACCGAGCGCATCCTCACCGACTGCTGCCACGCCGACCCCGAGCTGAACGTGGCGCTGCTGCGCTACTTCAACCCCATCGGCGCCCATCCCTCCGGCCTCATCGGCGAGGACCCCAACGGCATCCCCAACAACTTGGTGCCTTACATCGCCAAGGTGGCGGTGGGCAAGCTGGAGAAGGTCCATGTCTTCGGCAATGACTATCCCACCCCCGACGGCACCGGCGTGCGGGACTACATCCATGTGGTGGACCTGGCCCGCGGCCATGTGGCGGCCATCAAGAAGCTGGAGGAGAAGCCCGGCCTCTTCATCTGCAACCTGGGTACCGGCCATGGCTACAGCGTGCTGGATGTGATCCATGCCTTCAGCAAGGCCTGCGGCAAGGAGATCCCCTACGTGATCGACCCGCGCCGTCCCGGCGACATCGCCGAGTGCTGGTGCGATCCCGGCAAGGCCAAGCGGGAACTGGGCTGGGAGGCCCAGTACGGCATCGAGGAGATGTGTGCCCACAGCTGGAACTGGCAGAGCCACAACCCCGACGGCTACAAGACCCAGCAGTAACAACCCCACAAACGGCAACAGGCGCAGCCTTCGGGCTGCGCCTGTTTTTTTGTATGCCGTGTCAGACGAACATCTCGTTGCTGCGGGGCGGCAGCTTGGGTACCACGGGGGGCGGTGCCGCGGCGGCGCGCCAGGCGGCGGGGGAGACCCCCACCTCCCGCTTGAACACCCGGCAGAGGTAGTTGGCCCCCGAAAAACCGGTCAGGCCGGCGATGGTGTCCAGGTTGTACTCGTCGGCCAGCAGCAGCGTCTTCACCGCCTCGATGCGCACGCCGGTGAGGTACTTGCCGGGCGGCACCCCCAGCGCCTGCTTGAAGGCCCGGACCAGATGGCTCTTGGTGACCCTCAGCTGTTCGCTGAGCTCCTCCACGCCGTAGAGCGCCATGTAATTCTGGCGGATGGCCTCCACCGCCGCCGCCACCAGGGCGGGCAGCGGGCGGGTGGTCTCGTCGGCCTTGCCCACCGCGCAGAGCAGGGCGTAGGCCATGGCCGGGGCGGAACTGCCCTGCAGCCGGGCCAGCAGCTCGGCGGCCCCCGGGCAGGAGGCACCGTCCGCCCAGCGGGCCTCCCCCAGACGGACCAGGAAGCCGTCCACACAGTAGCCGGTCAGCCGCACCGCCACCAGGTGGCAGTCCGACCGGGGCACCAGCGTCAGCGGCGCGGCGCCCAGCAGCACATCGCCGCTCTGCCCGGGCTTTTCACAGCCCTCCAGCAGGCAGCTCCCGCGGGAGAGCACCCCCACCCACAGACCGGTGCCGTCCAGGGTGAGCGGTTCATCTCCGTCCCGTTCGGCGGTTTTGGTACAGCTGCAATACATTGTGGGGTCAAAAATCAATTTCGCCACCTCGATATCAATAAAATGCTATTTTCAAACTGATTTTAACCTGTTATTATAGTCATGTCAAGTAAATGAGCCCCCACACCGGGGCAGAAATACCAAATTGGAGGGTTTTGTCATGGCTTCTATCAGCTGCCGTCACGTGAAAAAGGTTTATCCTGGCAACGTCGTTGCCGTTCCCGATTTCAGCCTGGAAATTGCCGATAAGGAATTCATCGTCTTCGTCGGTCCTTCCGGCTGCGGCAAGTCCACCACCCTGCGCATGATCGCCGGTCTGGAGGAAATCTCCGGCGGCGAGATGTACATCGGCGACCGCCTGATCAACGATGTCCCGCCGAAGGACCGCGACATCGCCATGGTGTTCCAGAACTACGCTCTGTATCCCCACATGACCGTCTACAAGAACATGGCCTTCGGCCTGGAGCTGCGCAAGATGCCCAAGGACGAGATCGACAAGCGCGTTCGTGAGGCGGCCAAGATCCTGGAGATCGAGCACCTGCTGGACCGCAAGCCCAAGGCTCTGTCCGGCGGCCAGCGTCAGCGTGTTGCCCTGGGCCGCGCCATGGTGCGTAACCCGGCGGTCTTCCTGCTGGACGAGCCTCTGTCCAACCTGGACGCCAAGCTCCGCACCAGCATGCGCACCGAGATCATCAAGCTGCACAAGAAGCTGGCCACCACCTTCATCTACGTTACCCATGACCAGACCGAGGCCATGACGATGGGCGACCGCATCGTCGTCATGAAGGACGGCCTGATCCAGCAGGTGGATACCCCCCAGAACCTGTACGATTATCCCTGCAACATCTTCGTGGCCGGCTTCATCGGCAGCCCGCAGATGAACTTCCTGGACGGCACGCTGGGCAAGAAGGGCAATCAGTACACCGTGGACCTGGCCGGCACCACCATTCCGCTGCCCACCGCCAAGACGGCGGACGGCAAGCTGGACGCCTATGTGGGCAAGACCCTGAAAGTGGGCATCCGTCCTGAGGACATCAAGGACGACGAGGAATTCCTGGCCAAGCATCCCGACAGCCACCTGGATACCGAGGTGGAAGTCTCCGAGCTGATGGGTGCCGAGATTTACCTCTACCTGACCTACAAGGGCCAGAACCTGATGGCCCGTGTGGCCCCCACTTCCAAGTCCCGCCGCGGCGACAAGGTTGTGGTTGCGATGGATACCAACAAGATCCATCTGTTCGATCCCGAGACGGAGCAGACCCTGCTCAACTGATTCCCGGTCGGACAGTACAAAGCGGCTCCGCTGCGGCGGGGCCGCTTTTTTGACATTGCACACAGGAGGAATTTCATGCACATTACGGATCACCTGCACCCCGCCAGTGTGGCACTGCGGCAGCAGGCCGATTCCATGCAGGCCGCGCTGCAGCGGCTGGTGGACCTGATGGCTGCCAACGGCAACCTGACCGATCCCCAGGCCTTTGCGGCGGACGTACAGGCGCGGGAAGCGCTGGGCGGCACCTGCGTGGGGGAGGGCCTGGCCATTCCCCACGCCAAAAGTGCGGCGGTACGGCAGCCGGGTCTGGCAGCGCTGACGCTGGACCCGCCGCTGGCCTGTGACACACCGGACGGCAAGCCGATCCGGATGATGTTCCTCATTGCGGCACCGGCCGATGCCAATGATCTGCATGTGCAGGTGCTGGCGGGCCTGGCCACCCTGATGCTGGACAAGGAACTGTGTGCCCGGCTGATGGATGCCGAAACGCCGGAGGCGTTCTGCCGGCTCATGGCCGAACAGGAAGACGCGGAATCCCGGCCCCGGCAGAAAAAAGGCGGCCGGCCGGAACCCTGGCGGTTTGTGGCGGTGACGGCCTGTCCCACCGGGCTGGCCCACACCTATCTGGCCGCCGAAGCCCTCCAGAAAGCTGCCCAGGACCGGGGCGTCCGGCTCAAGGTGGAAACCGACGGCGCGGCGGGGGTGAACAATCCGCTGACCCCCGACGATATCGCCGGGGCGGACTGCATCATCGTGGCCGCCGACCGGGCGGTCTCCACGGCGCGGTTCGTGGGCAAGCGGGTGGTGTCGGTGTCGGCGCGGGAGGCCATACGCCATCCCGACAGTGTGCTGGAGCGGGCGGCCGAGAGCAACGTGCCGGTGTATCGCGGCGGCGACGGCTTCCGGGCCAACGACTGGAGAGAGCAGTGCCGCGAGGCCTACCGCCACCTGATGAGCGGCATCTCCCATATGCTGCCCTTTGTGGTGGCGGGCGGTGTGCTCATCGCCTTTGCGCTGCTGTTCGACCAGCTGGGGGCGCCCGCCCCGGTGACCGATATGATGGACACGGTGGGCCGGGCAGCTTTTGTGCTGATCTACCCGGTGCTGGCGGCCTTCATCGCCTACAGCATCGGGGATATGCCCGCCTTCATGCCGGGTCTGGTGGGCGGATATCTGGCCCAGCTGGGCACCACCGTGGGCCCCGAGGAAAACTGGGTGTCCAGCGGCTTCTGGGGCGCCCTGGTGGCAGGCTTTGCGGCGGGCCTTGTGATCCGCGGGCTGAATATGGCGGGGCGGCATCTGCCCCAGGAACTGGAACAGGTGCGCACCGGCCTGCTGACCCCGGCCATCAGTCTGCTGGTGGTGGGCGCGCTGATGGTGCTCGTCGTCAACCCGCCTCTGGGCCATTTCAATCTCTGGCTCTGCGACCTGCTGGACAGCATGCAGGGCGGCAGCCGTCTGGCCCTGGGGGCCCTGCTGGGGGCTTTAATGGCCACCGACTACGGCGGCCCCATCAACAAGGCAGCCTACCTCACCGGCACGCTGGCGCTGGTCAACAACCAGAACGACATCATGGCGGCGGTCATGGTGGGCGGCATGGTCCCGCCGCTGGCGGTGGCGCTGTCCTGCCTGCTGTTCTCCAGCCGGTTCACCCCGGCAGAGCGCCGCACCGCCCCCCAGAACCTGCTGATGGGTGCCTCCTTCGTCACCGAGGGTGCCCTCTCCTTCGCCCTGCGGGACCCGCTGCGGGTGGGCCCTGCCTGCATCCTGGGCAGCGGCCTGGCCGGTTTCCTCAGCATGCTGCAGAACTGCGGCTGCCCGGCCCCCCATGGCGGCATCTTCCTCATTGCGGTCATCCGCAACCCGATGGGATTCCTGCTGGCGCTGACGGCGGGCTCCCTGGCGGGGGCGGTGCTGTTGGCCATCCTGAAAACACCACTGCGGCGATAAACACCACAGACCTCCCCACGGGGAGGCCTGTTTTTTATTCGGTGATCTGGCAGCCGGGAAAATAATAGGTAAGGATCTCCCACCAGTCGGCGCCGCCCTCCGCCATGGCTTTGGCACCAAACTGGCTCAGTCCCACCCCGTGGCCGTAGCCGCGGGTGGTCAGGGTGAAGGCGTCGTCCCGGTAGTCCACGGTAAAGCTGGCCGACCGCAGCGACAGGGCACTGCGCAGCGTGGTGCCCCGGAAGGCAGTTCCGCAGACTTCCATGGTATCCACATACCCGGCCTCGTCCCACTGAACCTCCCCGAACCACTGGGCCGGGTCCTCACCGGGGGTAAGGCCCAGCCCCTGGAGCAGTGAAGCCATCTGCTCGGCGCTGTAGGTGATGGAGACTTCGTAGTCGGAAACGGTCTTGTCCCAGGGGGAATCCACCCCCTGGAGGTAGGGCAGGGCGGTCAGCCAGACGTTCTGGCTGGCCTCGGTGTGCCCGGCGCTGATGCTGTGGTAGCAGGCAGCGGCCGGAGCCCCGTCGTAGCAGAGCAGCGCCCCGGATACTTCCCGGGCCAGGGCTTCCAGCCGGGCATAGTTTTCTCCGTAAGCGTCGCCCCAGCGGGCCCGGAGTACCTGGGCATCGGTCCAGCCGGCGCACAGGGCGCTGTTGACCTCCATGGGTTCCTCCCCCAGGGAGAGGGCATAGCTGTGGCTGGCCACCATCTGGGCCAGAATGGCGTCGTCGGGCCAGTCGGGGGGCAGCTCGCAGGCCGCAGCGCCCAGCAGGAACTCCTCCACCGGCACCGTGATGGTCTGTCCCACGGCGTCGTCGTAGAGAGTCAGCGCCGCCGCGGCATCGGCGTCAGCGGCGGGGGAGGCAGCCAGCGGCGGAGGCGTCAGCGCCGGCACTTCCACTGTGGGGGCCGGGGTGGCCTGGGGCGTGTCCCCGGCGGACGGCGTCCCGGCGGGCAGCAGTAAAACGGTAAAGGGGGCGGCAGCGGCCAGCACCCCCAGCAATGCGGCGTACAGCAATGTCTTTTTCAAAGTGCGGTTCCCTCACCCTTGCAATTTGCCCGGCGCGGCGGTACAATACTTTCATGCGCTGCGACGGGCCTGTCCTATGGGTATGCGGACAGTTCCCCGCAGTATACCAATCCCGGAGTGAGGAAACCTGTATGAAACAAAAACGACCGTACGGCGTTCTGCTGTTGCTTGTGGGGGTGGCGCTGGCTGCGGTGCACGCCGCCGACCTGTGCCTGTGGACCGATGCTTCCACCGGATTCGCCCGCAGCGGCTCGGTGTGGATGCGTTACGTTGTGTGGCTGGCCGCCCTGCTGCTGCCCTACCTGCCTGCCCGGCGGGCGGCGCTCCAGCCGGCGGCCCTCAGCGATACCAATCTGCCGCTGGGCATCTGCATGGTGTTTTCCGGCGTGCTGCTGGCGGCCAGCGGCCTGGTGACCTTCCAGACCGCCTGGTTTGTGACCCAGGCCCCCTACCTGTTCACCGCCTATCCGCTGCCCGCCGCCTGGGCCGATGCGGTTACGCCGCTGCTGGGCGGTGTGTGGCTGGTGGTCTACGGTGTGCGGGCCTTCCTGGGCTTCGGGCTGCGCCGGGGGCGCCTGGGCCATGCCCTGGCCGGGGTAGTGCTGCCGGTCTGCCTGCTGTGGCGGCTGGTCTGGCGGTTCCAGTTCGTGCCGGCCTCGCTGCAGCGGATGCCCTGCACCCTGCGGGTGCTCAGCGCCGTGGCGGCTCTGCTCTTTGCGGTGGTGCTGCTCAAGGTGTTCCTGGTGCCGGGGCTGCCCTGTGGCCACACGCTGTTTGCGGCGGGCAGCGGCTGCTTTTTGCTCTGCACCTGCCTGGAACTGGTCCAGACGCTGTTTGAAGCGTTCCACGGCATGCTGGTCCTGCCCGACCTGCTCACCGGCCTGGGCATCGGGTTGCTGGGGCTCTGCGGTTTTGTGTGTGCCTGGGCCGCCTGCGGTCCCGATGCCGCCGAGGAAGAAGAATAAAACCAAAAGACCGGGGCCTTACGGCCCCGGTCATTCGTTTGCCCCCGCGCAGAAGCCCGGCAGGAAAAGCTGCAGCGGACTGTAGCGGTCCCACAGCAGGGTTTCCGGTTCCTCGACCACGCGCAGCGGCAGGTCGGTGCGCAGCGGCAGGCGCAGCGCCGCGGTGAACGGTCCGCTGCCGCCGCTCTGCACCACGGCGCCCCCCGAGATGGCCGCCGTCCGCAGCAGCAACGCCCGGGCGTCGGCGGGCAGACTGCGCCCGGTGCCGCCGCGCAGCACCAGCACTGCCGCCCCGGCTGCCGTTTCCAGGTGCAGCACGGCGCGCCGTTCGGGGGCGGTCAGCGTGCCTTCGATCCAGCACAGCACCGCCGCCTGGAGCAGACGGCGGGGCAGTGCCACCGGCACGGGACCGGCGGCGGGGGCAAAATACAGCCACCCCGCGCGGCAGAGTACACTCTCCCGCAGGGCGGCACAGAGCGTTTCCAGCTCTTCGTTCAGATCCAGGGCCTGCGCCGGGGCCGGGGCCGTCAGGGCTTCGGCGGTGTAGAGCAGCCGCAGCTGCGGTTCCACCGCCACACCCCGGGCGGCTTCCTCGGCCAGCGCGGCGCGGGCCGGATTGTCGGGCAGCATGGCATCACCTCCCTGTGCTCACCGTCTAGTCTGCGCAGTTTACGCGCTCCCCACCGTGGAAAATGCTGCCATCCCCGGTAAAATCCAATTTTTTTTGAAAAATTCGCGTTAAAAGAATAACAACCCTCTTGCAGATTGTGTAAGAATAGGGTACAATAGTATCATACCGCAGAGCGGGAAATACCGCTCACAAGGTTATACAATAAAATCTTGGGAGGATTTTACTATGGCTGTTAAAGTTGCTATCAATGGTTTTGGCCGTATTGGCCGTCTGGCTTTCCGTCAGATGTTCGAGGCTGACGGCTACGAAGTCGTCGCGATCAACGACCTGACCAGCCCCGCTATGCTGGCTCACCTGCTGAAGTACGACACCGCTCAGGGCTCTTTCCTGGGCAAGATCGGCGAGCACAAGCACACCGTCGAGGCCGGCGATGACTGCATCATCGTCGACGGCAAGAAGATCACCATCTACGCCATCAAGGACGCCAAGGATTGCCCCTGGGGCGAGCTGGGCATCGATGTCGTTCTGGAGTGCACCGGCTTCTACACCAGCAAGGAGAAGAGCATGGCTCACATCGCTGCTGGCGCCAAGAAGGTCGTTATCTCTGCTCCTGCCGGCAATGACCTGAAGACCATCGTCTACTCCGTCAACGAGAAGACCCTGACCAAGGAAGATCAGGTCATCTCTGCTGCTTCCTGCACCACCAACTGCCTGGCTCCGATGGCCGACACCCTGAACAAGACCTACCCCATCGTTTCCGGCATCATGACCACCGTTCATGCTTACACCGGTGACCAGATGATCCTGGACGGCCCGCAGCGTAAGGGCGACCTGCGCCGCGCTCGTGCTGGTGCTCAGAACATCGTTCCCAACTCCACCGGCGCTGCCAAGGCCATCGGCCTGGTCATCCCCGAGCTGAACGGCAAGCTGATCGGCTCTGCCCAGCGTGTGCCCGTTCCCACCGGTTCTACCACCATCCTGGTTGCCGTTGTCAAGGGCAAGGATGTCACCAAGGAGTCCATCAACGCCGCTATGAAGGCTGCTGCCTCTGAGAGCTTCGGCTACAACGAGGATCCCATCGTCTCCTCCGATGTCATCGGCATGCGTTACGGCAGCCTGTTCGACGCCACCCAGACCATGGTCACCAAGATCGACGACGACACCTATCAGGTTCAGGTCGTGTCCTGGTACGACAACGAGAACAGCTACACCAGCCAGATGGTCCGCACCATTAAGTACTTCGCTGAGCTGTAATCCGAATCTTCCCGCATAACAGTGCCGCCGCACTCCGTAAGGAGCGCGGCGACGCTTTTTTGTGGACAGGCCCCGGAACCGGAGGCATTGCAGTTTTGCCGTCAGGTGCTATAATAGGGGCTGCCGGAATGTTCCGGCCCCACACAGAACAGCAAAGGAACGGTACGCAATGGAAAATAAAGCCTGGGATCTCTTCCTGTTTGCCGGACAGTCCAATATGGCCGGGCGGGGCATCACCAGTGAGCGCTGGCCTCAGCCGGCGCCGGCCCTGCTGCCGGGGGCGGGCATGGAATACCGGGCGGTGTCCGACCCCACGCGGTTGTACCCCATCGGGGAGCCCTTCGGCGCGGCGGAAAACCGTCCCGGCGGCATCGATGAGCCGGGCAAAAAGACGGGTTCCCTGGTGACGGCCTTCGTCAACGCCTGGTATACAGCAACGGGAACGCCGGTGCTGGGCGTCTCGGCAAGCCGGGGCGGCTCCGGCATGGAACTGTGGCAGGGCAATGACGACCTGCTCACCGATGCACTGCAGCGGTGGGATGACGCCAACCGGTACGCCCGGGACCACGGGCTGACCATCCGGCATCGGTATCTGGTCTGGTGCCAGGGAGAGACGGACGGCGACCACGGCACCGACTCCGAAACCTACACCCGGCAGTTCGGCAGCATGCTGGCCCGGCTGCGGCAGCACGGCGTGGAGACCTGCTTCCTGGTGGCCATCGGCCAGTACAACGGCATCCATGGCTACGACTATACGGCCATCCATGGGGCCCAGCTGGCGCTGCCGGGGAAGTACCCCGGTGTTGTGCTGGTCAGCGATGACTTCTGGCAAATGCGGGCCCGGGGCCTCATGAAGGACTCCTACCACTATTACCAGCAGGCCTACAACGAGGTGGGCACCGCCGCCGGAAAAGCGGCGGCCGCAGCCTGCACACACGAGTAAAGAAAACATCCTCCTGCCTTCGGAAGGAATCCGGCGGCGGGAGGATGTTTGTTATGGACAAAACTCAGATCTTGATCAGTTCATATTCCCGGGAGCCCAGGCCGATCTTTTCGGCGTGCTCCAGGCAGCTCTTCCAGTTGGTGGCGGGGCTGGAATCGGTGAAGTGGTCGTGGTGCTCCTGGGGCATCTCGGCCAGATGGCTGTTAGGCATGACGGGCTGCTGGTTGACTGCGTCCACGCAGGCCTGGTCCAGCGCCACCGGGTCAAAGCTGGCGAACATGCCCACATCGGGCACGATGGGTACGTCGTTTTCGGCGTGGCAGTCGCAGTAGGGGGATACGTCGATGACCAGGCTCACATGGAACTGGGGACGGCCGCTGACCACAGCCTTGCTGTACTCGGCGATCTTGCAGTTCAGGATGTCGTTGCTCTCATCCTCGGCGGCGCGAACGGCGTCGGTGGGGCAGACGCCGATGCAGCGGCCGCAGCCCACGCACTTGTTCTGGTCGATGCTGGACTTGTGGTCCACAATGTGGGGCGCGTCGTGGGCGCAGATCTTGACGCAGCGGCCGCAGCCCACGCAGAGATCCTGCTTGACGTAGGGCTTGCCGGCGCTGTGCATCTCCATCTTGCCGGCACGGGAACCGCAGCCCATGCCGATGTTCTTCAGCGTGCCGCCGAAACCGGTGGACTCGTGACCCTTGAAGTGGGACAGCGTGATGAAAATGTCGGCATCCATGATGGCGCGGCCGATCTTGGCCTCCTTGACGTAGGTACCGCCCTCCACGGGAACCAGTTCCTCGTCGGTGCCCTTCAGGCCGTCGGCGATGATCACGTGGCAGCCGGTGGAGAAGGGGGAAAAGCCGTTGACATACGCGGTGTCCAGATGGTCCAGCGCGTTCTTGCGGCCGCCCACGTACAGCGTGTTGCAGTCGGTCAGGAAGGGCTTGCCGCCCAGTTCCTTCACCACCTTGACCACCACCGCGGCATAGTTGGGCCGCAGATAGGCCAGGTTGCCGGGCTCGCCGAAATGGATCTTGATGGCGACATACTTGTTTTTGAAATCGATCTGGCCGATGCCGGCGGTCTTGATGAGCCGCTCCAGCTTCTGCGGCAGGTTCTCGTTGAACGAGGTGCGCAGATCAGTGAAGTATACTTTCGATGCAGACATGGATACGCCTCCTGTTTGATGTGGTCTTGCTCGTCATTATTGTAAAATGCGCAGCCCGAAAATGCAAGACTGTGTCTTTGCGGAAACTACGGATTTTCCGCTGCCGCCCTTGCGCCGCCGGGGCAAATGGGGTACAATAAGGGCTATAAATATTTAGAAAATTCTGCGGTCTTCAATGGCAGGGGGAGGGATGATACATAGAGAGGGTTCTGAACACAAAACTGTCTGGTCGTATTCAAACTATCCTGCCCTGGTTATGGATTGCGTCCGGATACCTGTTTGATCTGTGGTATCAGCTGGTACCGGGAAAATGGATGGTTGACTCGGATCTTTCCGCGGAGGTCATGCTGGCAGATCTTCTCCAGAAAGAGGGGGCTGTCATCAGCAAAAGCTGGATTTATTCTACGGAAATTTCTGTCTTCCAGATGCAGTGGTTTTATCGCCTGGGGCTGATTTTCTTTCCAGATAACTGGCATTTGGCGCGCAGCATCGGATTGGCGTTGGCGCTGGCTCTCTATGCGGGGCTGCTGCTTTTCTTGTCTCGCTGTGCAGGTCTGGGCAGAGCGGGACTTTGGCTGACAGGGGCGCTGTTGTGGCCTTTCGGACAGCATTATCTGGTGTATACGCTGCATGGGGGGTATTACCTCGTGTATGCATTTTTCTATCTTCCGATTTTGGCTTTGATTCTGCGTGGCCAGAACAAGGACAGGAAAATGCAGCGCCGGCTCTTGGTGGTCGTATGTCTTCTTGCATTGGCCGGCGGCGTGAACGGAATCAAGGAACTGATGGTGTTCCACGCGCCGCTCTGCCTGGCGGCACTGGCGGTGTGCGTATTGGCGCTGCATGGCACCGGCGAAAAAGACTGGAAAAAAGCCATCCGGGCCAGCGCAGATGCGTGCTGGGTTCTGGTGAGTTCTGTCGCCGCTGCCGTGGCAAGTTTTGTGGGGTATCTGTTTACCACGGTGGTGCTGACCAAGATTTGTGAATTCAAATCCTACAGTGCCATCTCGTGGAATCGCTCCGATGATTGGTTTACGCTGGATCGCGTGATCGCGGACTTCTTCCACGAATTCGGATACCAAAACGGGGCTTATCTGTTCCATTTCAGCGGCATTGCCACCGGGATCGGCCTTGTGCTGGGGGCGGTGGTGTTTGTCTGCCTGGTACGGCTGCTCTGGCGGCTTCGCTCTTTGAGGACTACGGATCAGCTGTTGACCCTGTTGCTGTTTTTCATGATCCTGGTATGCGGCGTGTGTTATACGTATTTTCAGGAGTATAACGTATACTATTGGATGACGGCGATCCCGATGGGCATGGCTGTGGTAGCGGTGGAAATGAAAACAGAACACTTCCATCTGCCGGGAGCCCGGGAACTGACGGCAGCGGCACTGGCTTTGGCTATTACCGTCTGCGGTGTGCACACGGTGCGCCGTGAGATGGAAGATCCACTGCTGGCGCATAAAGGCATGGATGTGGTGGCGGACTGGCTGGAGCAGCAGGGATATACCGAAGGATATGCCACATTCTGGAATGCCAACGCCCTTACGGGGCTCTCTGACGGTCGGATCGAAATGTGGACGCTTGTCAATCTGAACGATGATGTTATAATGGACTGGCTTCAGGAAAAGGACCATATGACCACGGACCCCGCAAAACCGTTCCTGCTGATTGACACCGAAACCGATGGCCCCATCGAGGAGTCGGAGCTGGTCCGGCACGGTGCGTGTGACCAGGTTTACGATGATGGAAGATATGTGATTTTTGCCTTTGATTCCGCGGCCAGCGTGCACGCAGCGGCAGAGATGGCCCGTAACCAGGCATAAAGGAAAATATTGTAAGTTATAAGTGAAGGAGAAACACTATGCGCTACTGCAAAAAATGTACGATGCCCGATACCCGGCCCGGCATTACCTTTGATGCCGAAGGGGTGTGCAGCGCCTGCCGCCACTACGAGCACCGCAAGAATGTGGACTGGGATGCCCGCTTCAAGGAATTCGAGGCATTCTGCGACAAATACCGCGGCATGAACGGCCCCGGCGGCTATGACTGCGCCGTGGCGGTGTCCGGCGGCAAGGACAGCCACTTCCAGGTCTGGATGCTCAAGGAAGTCATGCATATGAACCCCATCCTGTTCAGCGTGGAGGACAACTTCCCCATGACCCAGGCGGGCATCCACAACCTGAAGAACCTCAGCGAGGAATTCGGCTGCACGATCATCTCCTGCAAGCCTAACATCAAGGTGCAGAAGGTCCTCATGCGCAAATTCTTTGAAAAGTACGGCAAGCCCACCTGGTATGTGGACCGTCTGATCTACACCTTCCCGCTGCACATGGCGGCCAAGTTCAACACCCCCATGCTCTGCTACGGCGAGAACGTCAGCTTTGAGTACGGCGGCAATGCCGACGAGGAGACCTACTCCGCCATGGACCAGATCGAGAACGGCGTGGCCGTTGGCTTCCCCATGGAGGAGCTGGTGGGCGACGGCGTCACCGAGAAGGACCTGAGCCTGACGCTGGCCCCCACCGCCGAGGAGCGGGCCAAGCTGGATCCCTTCTATATGAGCTACTTTGTGCCCTGGAACAGCTACAAGAACTACCAGATCGCCAAGGCCCACGGATTCCATGACCTGACCCACGAGTGGGACCGCACCCACCATGCCGAGAACTTCGACCAGATCGATTCCCGCGCCTACCTGGTGCATTCCTGGCTGAAGTATCCCAAGTTCGGTCACGCGGCAGCCACCGACTACACCGCCCGGTATATCCGCTACGGTATGATGACCCGGGAGGAGGCCATTCCCATCATCAAGGCCCGGGACGGCAAGCTGGACCCGCTGTGCGTGCGGGACTTCTGCGAGTTCTGCGGCTACACCGAAAGCGAGTTCTGGGCCATCATGGACAAGTTCTACAACCGCGATCTGTTTGAAAAGAACGAATGCGGCGAATGGGTGCTGAAGGATCCCATCTGGGCGCAGAAGTAAGGATGAACGAGCAGGAACAACTGGCCGCCTACCGGGCCATGCAGGCGGCCATAGAGACGGAATATACCCGCACGGCGGAACGGATGGCGGCCCTCAAGGCCCAGGGCAAGGAGAAGACCGCCACCTACCGCCAGCTGTTTGCCCGCAAACTGACGCTGAGCGAACTGCTGTCCTGGTACAGAACCTACGGGCTGATACAGAAAGGGAAAACCGAAGTATGACCAAACACATCATTCTCTGGACGCTCAAGGACGAGCTGAGCGCCGAGGAAAAGGCTGCCGTCAAGGCGGGCATCAAGGAAGGACTGGAGGGACTGGCCGGCAAGATCCCGGGCCTGGAATCCATCTATGTGCAGACCGACTGCCTGCCCAGCTCCACCGCGGACCTGATGCTGGACTGCACCTTCACCGATGAAGCGGCCCTCAAGGCCTACTCGGTGCATCCCGCCCACGTGGCGGTGGCCGACAGCAAGGTGCGCCCCTACACCAAGGTGCGCAGCTGCCTGGACTTTGACCTGTGAACGGCTAACAAAAAGTAATTATGCAAAAGGCCCTCAACGACTTGATGTGCTCCTTGCGTGGCGAACAGTGAAAAAACACTGAAAGCGATTCAGGATACACACCGGTCGGTGAGGGCCTTTGCTGTATTCAGACGTAATAAGGATTTGGCTTTGTGAGGATGACGATCAAGTCGATAAGGATACCGATGCCCAACAGACCGAACGTGAGCAGATATAGAATGCCCATGCCGATTTTTCCTTCGTAGAATTTATGAGCGCCCAGAAAACCCAGGAAAAGGCAGAGAAGAAATGCAATCCATTTGTTCTTGGGACGCCCGGAAATCACATGAACGGTGTTGACGTTTTGGTTTGTATTGGTGTTATTGATGACGATCGTGGGCTGTCCGTCGGCAGAAGTTTTCCTGTTCACACTGACAGCGGGCAATTTGGTTCCACATGCTTCGCATACAGTGGCGTCCGGATCCATCTCTTCCTTGCCGCACTTCGGACAATAACGTTTTTCGGGGGCTGCTTCCCCGCAGTTGGGACAAAATTTCCCGTCATATTCTGTGCCGCACTTTGTACAAAACATAAAGTTCCTCTCCTTTGTATAGATAAACTAGCTGGGGAATATCCTCATATTACATCCAATAAGGTGTAAAGTCAATACATGTGATCAGGTGTGAACTATAGTTCCCTTGGGGGACATGTTATGTTTTGTTATAGACGCCTACGGGACTTGCGAGAGGATGCCGACAAGACGCAGCGCGAAATTGGCATGCTGTTGCAGACGACCCAACAGCAATATGCCAAATATGAGGCGGGGATTCAGGAAATCCCCACGCATCATCTGCTTGTCCTGGCAGATTATTACGGAGTAAGTGTGGATTACCTGGTTGGCCGGATGGACGAGGAAACGCAGGAACTGTACAGCCAGATTACAAAGCTCTCCGAATCGGAAAAATCCAAATTGGTGAAGTGGCTTGCAAGGCAGCAGCCAGGGAAAACGCTTGTCTGACAAAAAATAACACCCCTCTTGCACAACGGTGCAAGCTGTGGTATAATATGCAGGAACGGCAAAGGCGCCGTCCGTCTGGCTTCGCCATACGGACGGCGCCTTTTTGGAGTTGGAAATGCCGGA
This sequence comes from uncultured Gemmiger sp., assembly GCA_944388215.1. Classification (GTDB taxonomy): domain Bacteria; phylum Bacillota; class Clostridia; order Oscillospirales; family Ruminococcaceae; genus Gemmiger. The sequence continues at coordinate 76,369 of CALXHT010000001.1, forward strand.
TTGGAGTGTAGAAATATGGAAAAATTACCCCGTTACGTGGACATTGATTACAGCAAATACGCCCCGGACATTCCGGAGGATCAGCTGGAGGCCTACTACGGCCTGCCCAAGCATGTGCAGTTCTGCAAGGAATGCGTCATGAGCAACCAGAAGCCGAACTCCTGCTACGAGTTCGAGCACACCATTCATTCCATCAAAAAGACGATGGTCATCCAGGAGGACGGTGTCTGCGACGCCTGCCATGCCTGCCACAACAAGGCCAACGGCCATATCGACTGGGCGCTGCGGGAGAAGGAGCTGCGGGAACTGTGCGATGAGTACCGCAAGAACGACGGCTCCTACGACTGCCTGGTGCCGGGCTCCGGCGGCAAGGACAGTTTCTATGCGGCCCATCTGCTCAAGTACAAGTACGGCATGCATCCGCTGACCGTCACCTGGGCGCCGCATCTCTACACGCCCTGGGGCTGGGAGAATATGCAGGCCTGGATCCATGCCGGCTTTGACAACTACCTGTGCACTCCCAACGGCATGACCCACCGTCTGCTGACCCGTCTGGCCACCGAGAATCTGTTCCATCCCTTCCAGCCCTTCATTCTGGGCCAGAAGCAGTTGGCGCCCAAGATGGCGGCTAAGTTCGGCATTCCGCTGGTCTTCTACGGCGAGAACGAGGCCGAGTTCGGCAACCCCATCGCCGACAACAACTCGGCGCTGCGTGACGAGCACTTCTTCGCGGTCAACGACTACGACCACATCTATCTGGGCGGCGTGAGCCTGCGCCAGCTGGAGGAGGATTACAAGATCGACAAGGCCGACCTGGCCATCTATCTGCCCTCTGAGACTTCCAACCTGGAGAAAAACCACATCCAGGTGCGCTACCTGGGCTACTACGAGAAGTGGCATCCCCAGGGCGCCTACTACTACGCGGTGGAGCACGGTGGATTCCGCCCGGCGCCGGAGCGCACCCAGGGCACCTATTCCAAGTACAATTCCATCGACGACAAGATCGACGATTTCTTCTACTACACCACCTACATCAAGTACGGCATCGGCCGCACCACCTACGACGCCGCCCAGGAGATCCGCAACGAGGAGATCACCCTGGACGAGGCCAAGGCGCTGTGCAAGAAGTTCGACGGTGAGTATCCCGACCGCTTCGAGAAGGAGATCATGCAGTATCTCTCCATCGACAAGCAGCACTTCCCCCACGCGTCCCAGCTGTTCGAGCAGCCCAAGATGGACCGGGCCTACTTCATGCACCTGGCCGACCGTTTCCGTTCGCCCCACCTGTGGAAGTGGGAGGACAACATGTGGAAGCTGCGTCACACCCCCTACGAGGGTGACAGCGAAGTGCTCTGGGGCGATCCCAAGGGTACCCACCACGAGATCTGATCCCTTTCAATCGGAGGCAAACACATGGCAGACAAAATACGCCTGATCGCGCGGCTGGATGTGAAAGACACCAACCTGGTCAAGGGCATCCAGATGGAAGGGCTGCGCAAGCTGGGCGACCCCAATCAGTTCGCCAAGCGCTACTACGAGCAGGGTATCGATGAACTGCTCTACATCGACATTGTGGCCAGCCTGTACAACCGCAACAACCTCAGCGACATCGTGCGCAAGACGGTGGATGATGTCTTCATCCCGGTCTGCGTGGGCGGCGGCGTGCGCAGCGTGGAAGACGTGCGGCACCTGCTCTCCATGGGCGCCGACAAGGTGGCGGTGAACACGGCGGCCATCAAGCGCCCCGAACTCATCACCGAGATCGCCGAGGCCTTCGGCAGCCAGTGCATGGTGCTGTCCATCCAGGCCAAGCGCAGCCGGACCTGGCCCGGCAAGTGGGAGGCCTACTACGACAACGGCCGTGCCCATTCGGGCTACGACGTGGTGGAGTGGGCCAAGCGCGGCGAGGCGCTGGGGGCAGGGGAGATCCTGCTCATGAGCGTGGACAACGAAGGACTCCAGCGCGGCATGGACCTGGACCTGATCCAGGCGGTGACCAGCGCGGTGCATATCCCGGTCATCTGCGGCGGCGGTGTGGGCTGCGGCGATGACATCGTGGAGGCGGCCCGTGCGGGGGCCGATGCAGTGGCGTGCGCGGCGGTACTGCATTATGAAAAGGAAACCGTCCCGGAGCTGAAAGAGGAGATCCGGGCCGGAGGCGTGGAGGTGCGCAGCGTATGAAAGTCACGGTAATTGACTACGGGCTGTCCAACCTGCGCAGCGTGCAGAATGCCTTTGCCCACTGCGGGGCCGAGACGCTGCTGACCAGCAGCGCGGCGGATGTGCGTGCCGCCGAAGCCCTGGTACTGCCCGGTGTGGGCGCCTTCCGGGACGGCATGGCCGGCCTGGAACGGCTGGGCCTGGTGGAGGTCATCCGCCAGAAGGCCGCGGAGGGAACACCGCTGCTGGGCATCTGCCTTGGTATGCAGATGCTCTTTGATGAATCCGAGGAGTTCGGCACCTACCCGGGCCTGGGCCTGATCCCCGGCCGGGTGGTAAAAATTCCCGACACCGATGCGCAGGGCAACCCCCAGAAGGTGCCCCACATCAGCTGGGACCCGCTGCTCCCGGCGGGCGGCCATACCGACTTCGCCGGCACCGTGCTGGCGGGGGTCACTCCCGGCCAGGAGTGCTACTTCATCCACAGCTACGAGGCCAAGCCCGCCCATGAGGCGGACCGCCTGGCCGATACCCGCTACGGTGGACGGAACGTCTGTGCGGTGGCGGCCCACGGCTCGGTGGTGGGGTGCCAGTTCCATCCCGAAAAATCCGGCCCGGTGGGGCTGTCGATCATCAGTCAATTTATAAACATTTGTCAAAAATAAGCCTTCGCCCCGTGTTGGAAACAACGCGGGGCGTTGCTTTTTGTACGATAATCGGGTATAATGCATTCTGTATGAATATGTAGAAATGGGGCGAAGTGTGTGTACAGCGATCTTCTGGTGGGCTCCACCGGTTTTGTGGGCGGCAACCTGATGGCCGCCCACGATTTTGCGGCGGTGTGCCACAGCAAGGATGTGGCCGCCCGGTACGGCACCGCCCCGGACCTGTGCGTCTATGCAGGGGTGCCGGCGGCCATGTTTCTGGCCAATGCCGACCCCGAGGCGGACCTGGCCGTCATGGCCGCCGCCCGGGAAAACCTGCGCTGCATCGCGCCGAAAGAGCTGGTGCTCATCTCCAGCATCGCCGTCTATGCCGACAGCCGCGGCAAAAACGAGGACGACGAACCCGGTACCGAAAACCTTTCGGCCTACGGCCGCAACCGGCTGCAGCTGGAGCGCTGGGTGCGGGAGGATTTCCCTGAAGCCCTCATCGTGCGGCTGCCCGCCCTCTACGGCAAAGGCCTCAAGAAAAACTTCCTGTACGATCTGCGCACCATCACACCGTCCATGCTCAAGCTGGAAAAGTACGAAGAACTTTCCCGGAAATCGGCGCTGGTGCGGGATGGTTACACCCTGGCGGACAACGGCTTTTACAAGCTCAACGGTACCGTGGACGCCGGGGCACTGCGGGCCTTCTTCGCGGGCAACGACTTCAACGCCCTGGCTTTCACCGATTCCCGCAGCCGGTACCAGTTCTATAACCTGTGCCGCCTGTGGCAGGATATTTGCACTGCCCGGGAGGCCGGGCTGCGGCTGCTGCACCTCTGCACGCCGCCCATCCCGGCGGAAACGGTGTACACGGCGGTGACCGGCAAAACCGACTGGCACAATGAACTGCCCAAGGCACCCTTTGACTACGACCTGCACAGCAAGTACGCCGGGCTGCTGGGCGGCAGTGGGGACTATCTCTGCACCGAAGCACAGGAACTGGACGATATACGGAACTTTTTGCAGCCGGGAAAGGAGCGGGACGATGCCCGTATGTAAGCTGGCCATCTCCAACATTGCATGGCATAAAAACGACGATGAGGCGGTCTACACCGCGATGCAGCAGGCCGGGTTCACCGGCCTGGAGATTGCGCCCACCCGGATTTTCCCGGCACAGCCCTACGACAACCTGACCTCCGCCCTTCTCTTCGGCGGCTACCTGAAAAACCGCTGGGGCTTCGAGGTGCCCAGCCTGCAGAGTATCTGGTACGGGCAGCAGGGCAATATTTTTGATGCGGCCCAGAGCGAGGCGCTGCTGGACTACACGGCGGGGGCGTTCCAGTTTGCCCACAGCCTGAACTGCCCGTCGCTGGTCTTCGGCTGCCCCAAGAACCGGATGCGGCCGCTGGGCGCCGACGATGCCCTGGCGGAATCCTTCTTTATGCAGGCGGGCAATCTGGCGGCGCGGTACGGCGTGCGGCTGGCCATTGAGGCCAACCCGCCGGTCTACACCAACTATCTCAACGGCACGGCCGAGGCCTTTGCCCTGGTCAAACGGCTGGACAATCCCGGCCTGGCCGTGAATCTGGACCTGTCCACCATGCTGGCCCAGGGGGAGCATCTGCAGGACTTCGTGAATGACCTGCAGTATGTGAGCCATGTGCATATCAGCGAGCCGGGCCTGGCACCCATCCAGAAACGCCCCGAACACAAGGAACTGGCGCTGCTGCTGGGGGCCGTGGGCTACCGGGGCTATGTCTCGGTGGAGATGGCCAACACCGACCTGGACACCGTCCGGCGCACGCTGGATTACGTTGCGGAGGTTTTTGCATGATCGAATATGAACGCCATGACCTCACCGGCGTGCCGGATTACCGTGCCGCCGAACTGGAGGCAAAGCGGAGCGACTACTGCCTGCTGATCCCCGTCATCAACGAGGGCGCCCGCATCCTGACCGAACTGGGCCGTGCCCAGCGGGCCGGGGTGGACAAGCTGTGCGACATTGTGATCTGCGACGGCGGTTCCACCGACGGCAGCATGAAGCCGGACACGCTGGCCCTCTACGGCGTGAACACGCTGCTCACCAAGACGGGCCCCGGCAAACAGGGCGCCCAGCTGCGGATGGGCATCTATTTTGCGCTGAACCGGGGCTATAAAGGGGTGCTGACCATCGACGGCAACAACAAGGACTCCATCGAGGACGTGCCCCGCTTCATCGAAAAACTGCAGGCCGGGTACGACCTGGTCCAGGGCAGCCGGTTCCGCCGGGGCGGGCATGCCATCAACACGCCCCTTGTGCGCTATGCGGCGGTGCGGCTCATCCATGCGCCGCTGGTCAGCCTGGCGGCCCGCCAGTGGTTCACCGATACCACCAACGCCTACCGGGCCTACAGCCGGGAATACCTGACCCATCCTGAGGTGCGTCCGCTGCGGGATGTCTTCCAGGGGTATGAGCTGCTGGCCTACCTGAGTATCCGCGCCACCCAGCTGGGGCTGCGCGCCTGCGAAGTTCCGGTGACCCGGGCCTATCCGGCCACCGGCAAAACGCCCACCAAGATCACCGGCTTCAAGGGCAACAGCGATCTTTTGAAGATCCTGCTGGCCGCCATGGCGGGCAAGTACAACCCGTAACATCCCGTCAGGGAAGACGGGGGGCGAAAGGGGAACAGCCGTTCGTTTTTCCTGATCAGCCACCCTACCCGGACGGAACTGCTACCGGTTGTTCTGCGTCGGATCCCCAAAGGTCCGCGCAGCGGAAAGGATCTTGCATGACCTACGATAAGATCATCCTGGGCGCCGGCCTCTACGGCCTGTACGCGGCGCAGAAATGCGGCGCGGCGGGCCAGCGGGTGCTGGTGCTGGAGCGGGACCCCGCGCCGTTCATGCGGGCCACCTACATCAACCAGGCCCGTGTGCACATGGGATATCACTATCCCCGCAGCTACTCCACGGCCATCAAGAGCGCCCACTATTTTCAGCGCTTCTGCCGGGACTACGGCTTCTGCCTGCATACCGAGTTCGACCAGATCTACGCCACCAGCGCCCATTTCTCCTGGACCAATGCGGAGGCCTTCCGCCGGTTCTGTGCCGCGGCGGGCATCCGCTGCGATGACGTGGCCCCCACCAAATACTTCAACCCCGGCCTCTGTGACGGCGCCTTCCTGACCACCGAGTACACCTACGACGCCCAGGTGCTGAAAAAATGGTTCCTGGAACAGCTGGCGAAGCTGCCCAACGTGGAAGTGGTGTACAGCCACAAGCCGGAACGCATCCAGCAGGCCGGTTCGGTCTGGCGGGTGACGGCGGGGGAGATTACCGCCGAGGCGCCCTACCTGCTCAACGCCACCTACGCGGGTGTCAACGATGTGCACGCCATGCTGGGGCTGCCGCCCTTCCAGATCAAGTACGAAAAGTGCGAGATCATCCTCTGCACGGTGGACGAGCGGCTGAAGCACACCGGCATCACCGTGATGGACGGGCCCTTTTTCAGCCTGATGCCCTTCGGGCAGACGGGGCTGCACAGCCTGACCAGCGTGACCTTCACCCCCCACGAGACCAGCTACGACAGCGTGGCCACCTTCCCCTGCCAGCAGCAGAGTGGCGGCCGCTGCGCGCCGGGCAACCTCTATAACTGCAATGAGTGCCCGGCCAAGCCGGTGAGCGCCTGGCCTTACATGAGCCAGCTGGCCCGGAAATACCTGAAAGAGGAATACGGTTTTGCCTACCACAGCAGCCTGTTCAGCATGAAACCTATCCTGAAGGCCAGCGAGATCGACGACTCCCGGCCCACGGTGATCCGGGTGATGAGCGAGGAACCCAAACTGGTCAGTGTGCTGTCCGGCAAGATCAACACGGTATACGATTTGGATGAGGTGTTGGAACTGTGAATATCAAAGAGAAAAACTTTATTTCAGCCGTCGTCTATCTGCACAACGACGGCGTCCGGGCCGTGAATTTCTGCCGTGCAGTGGCCGCGGAACTGGACGCCCACTTTGCCCAGTACGAGCTGATCGCGGTGGACGACGCCTGCAGCGACGACACGGTGGAAAGCCTGCGCGCCTGGGGCAAGGAACAGGCCGCACCGCTGACCATCGTGCACATGAGCCTGTACCATGGGCTGGAAAACGCCATGAACGCCGGGCTGGATGCGGCCATCGGCGACTATGTCTATGAATTTGACTCCACCGGGATGCCCTACCCGGCCAGCTGCATCTTCGAGGCCTACCGCACGGCGCTGCAGGGCAACGACATCGTGTCGGTCTGCCCGCGCGCTACCCGCAGCGGAGCCAGCCGCCTCTTCTACAAAATATTCAACGCCAACTCCCATTCGCCCTACCGGCTGCGCACCGATGCCTTCCGGCTGGTCAGCCGTCGGGCCATCAATCGGGTCCATGCCACCAGCGCTCACCTGCCCTACCGTAAGGCGGCCTATGCGGCTTCCGGTCTCAAAATGGCCGATCTGGTGTTTGACGGCCGGATGACCGAAAAGCATCCCGGCCGGTTCCGGCTGGCCCTGGACAGCCTGGCCCTCTACACCGACGCGGGCTTCAGGGCCAGCATGGGCATCACGCTGTGCATGCTGGCGTTGGCGCTGGCCGAACTGCTGTATACCCTGGTGATCTTCTTCACCGGCCACCCGGTGGCGGGCTGGACCACCACCATGTTCGTCATCACGGTGGGGTTTGCCGGTCTGTTCGCCGTGCTGACCATCGTAGTCAAGTATCTCTCCCTGCTGCTGGACCTGACCTTCCAACAGCAGAAATACCTTGTGGAAAGCATCGAGAAGCTGCAAAAATGAAGAAACGACCCCTGCAACTGAGCCCCCGCGCCTTCTGGCTGTGCGTCGCACTGCTGGTGTGTTTGCGCTGCGCACTCACCGGCTTTCAGCAGGCATATACTTGGGTGGGCGGCGCCCCGCTGGACGATGAACTGATGTTCCGCGCGGCCAACGCCGTCTCGGCAGGGGAGTGGCTGGGTGCCTACGACTATCTCACCCTCTCCAAGGCCATGTTCTTCCCGGTGTGGGCGGCATTGCTCCATCTTCTGCACCTGCCCTACCTGGTGGCGGGGGCGGGGCTGTGGTGCGCCGCGTCGCTGCTGGCGGCCTTCGCGTTTTTGCCGCTGTGGCGCCAAAAACAGGCGGTCCGCCTCTATACGCTGGCCTTGTTTGCGCTGCTGGCCTTCCTGCCTTCCAGCTGGGCGGCCTACACGCTGCGGGTCTACCGGGACAACATCTTCCCGGCCCTCTGCCTGGGATTCTTTGCCGGCATGGCGGGGGCGGCGCTGCGCCTGCTGCGGCCCGCCGATGAAAAGATCCGCCTCTGGCCCTGGCTGCTGGCAGCCGGGGTGGGGCTGGGCTGCGCCTATCTGGACCGGGAGGACGCCGGTCTGTTCCTGCTGCCTTTCTCGGCGGTGGCCACCGTCATCATGCTGGTGGTGCTGGTCCGCGCCCGCCGGTGGCGCAGCTGCCTGGGACAGTTGCTGCCCTACGGAGTGCTGGCCGCGGCGGTGCTCTCCTTCTGTACCCTCAATTACAGCCACTACGGGGTGTTTGCCCTCTCGGACTTCTCGGAGGGCTCCTTCGCGGCGGCCATGGGCGCCATGATGCGGGTGGATACCGACAGCGAGGAACCGCTGCTCTCGGTGCCCGCCGACGCCCGGGCCAGAATCTACGAGGCGGTGTCGGAGCTGGAACCGCTGGCCTACTGGCTGGAGGAAGACCCCCAGATGCAGAACGATTTCCGTGACCCCCAGCTGGACGACTACCGGGCGGGCAGCTTTTACTGGGCCATCCGCCGCGCTGCCCAGTATGAGGGCATCTACGACACACCCCAGAAGGCGGCAGCCTACTGGCAGCAGGTGGCCGATGCCATCAACGCGGCCTGCGACGACGGCACGCTGCCCAGCCGCACCGGCCGTCGGGCGGCCACCAGCCAGCCCATCAAGGCGTCCTACGTGGCGCCCACCCTGGCCGAGACGGTGCGCGGCATCGTCCATGTGGTGACCTTTGCGGACTGCGCCCCTTACGAGACGCTGCGGTCCATCGGTACCGAGGAGGATATCGCCCAGTGGTCGGACTACCTGCACTGCGGCTTCAACAGTGCTGCCGAGGCGGGCAAGGACACCCCCTACTACGGCCCCTGGCAGAAGCTGGCCTTCGCCTGCATGGAGGCCATCGCCTGGGTCTACCGGGCGCTGCTGTGGCTGGCGCTGCTGGCGGGACTGGTCTGCCATTTCGGGGCGCTGCCCCGGGTGCTGCACCGTCCCTCTGCCAACAAAGTGGTGCCCTGGCTGCTGCTTCTGGGCATCCTGGGCATGGCACTGCTGCGCTGCGCCATGATCGCCTTTGTGGAGGTGTCCAGCTTCGGCATCGGCACCAGCACCATGTATCTGGCCACGGTGCATCCGCTGTTTTTGCTCTATGCCTTTGTGTCGGTGGCGGCGTGGGGCAGACCCAACCGGGGAAAGGAGATCACTGCATGACCGATCTGTTGATCATCGGGGGCGGTGCTGCCGGCCTGATGGCGGCGGGGGCTGCCTGTGCCCGCGGGCTGCGGGTCACCGTGCTGGAACACAACCCCAAAGGCCCCGGCCAGAAACTGCTCATCACCGGCAAGGGACGCTGCAACGTCACCAGCGACAGCGACGTGCGGGAATTCCTGCCCTACGTGCGCCACAACGGGCGGTTTCTCTATTCCAGCCTCTACGCCTTTCCGCCGGCGGCCACTATGGAGCTGTTTGAATCCCTGGGCGTGCCCCTCAAGACCGAGCGGGGACGCCGGGTCTTTCCCCAGAGTGACCGGGCGGCCGACATTCTGGCGGCGCTGCGCAGCTACGCCCGGGACGCCGAATTCCTGCGGGGTAGCGCCAGAAAGCTGCTGATCGAGGACGGCGTCTGCAAGGGCGCAGTGACCGACCGCGGCCAGCCCCTGACGGCATCGGCCACGCTGATCGCCACCGGTGGCATCAGCTACCCGGTCACCGGCAGCGACGGCAGCGGCTACCGTCTGGCTGAACAGGCGGGGCACACCATCGTGCCGCCCCAGCCCAGCCTGTGCAGCCTGGTCAGCCCCGACCCGGCCTGCCGCAAGATGATGGGCCTCTCGCTGCGCAACGTGAAGCTGACGCTGCTCTGCGACGGCAAACCGCTGTTCTCCGAGCAGGGGGAAGCGCTGTTCACCCACTTCGGACTGTCGGGGCCGCTGGTGCTGTCGGCCAGCACCTACATCGAGGACCTGGCCCGGCACCGGTATGTCTGCGAGTTTGACCTGAAGCCGGCGCTGGACGAGAAGACCCTCTACGACCGCCTCACCCGGGACTTCGCGGCCCTGGGCGGCCACAGTGCCCAGGGGGCACTGGAAAAGCTGCTGCCCCACTCCATGCGGCCCGTGGCGGTGGAAAAGTGGGGCGTGGACCCCGCCACCCGGGCGGCCCAGATCACCAAAGAGCAGAAACAGGCGCTGGTGCATCTGTGCAAGCACTGGGCGGTGCCCGTCTCCGCTCTGGGCGACCGGGAACACGCCGTGGTCACGGCGGGCGGCGTGGACGTGCGGGAAGTGGACCCCAAAACCATGGCCAGCAAGTGCTGTGGCGGGCTGTACTTCGCCGGCGAGGTGCTGGACGTGGATGCCCGCACCGGCGGCTACAACCTGCAGATCGCCTGGTCCACGGCCCAGGCGGCGGTGCGCGCCGTGGCGGCTGAATAAGATGTGACACCGGGCGTTGGGCCCGTCAAGAATAGAATATGAGGTGTTTTCCATGATTTCTGTTGCCATCGACGGTCCTTCGGGGGCCGGCAAGTCCAGCCTGGCCAAACGGCTGGCCGCGGACCTGGGGTATGTCTATGTGGATACCGGCGCCATGTACCGCGCCATCGGCCTGTACGCCACGCGGCAGGGGGCTGACCTGCACAGCGCGGAGGCGGTGGCGGCGCTGCTGCCCGCCATCACGCTGGATATCCGCCTGGAGGACGGCACACAGCACGTCTACCTGAACGGGGAGGACGTGAGCGAGGCCATCCGCGCCGAGGCCATCGGCATGGCGGCGTCGGCGGTGTCGGCGCTGCCGCCGGTGCGGGCCTTCCTGCTGGACACCCAGCGCAGCCTGGCCGCCAACCAGAACGTGCTGATGGACGGCCGGGATATCGGCACGGTGGTGCTGCCCGATGCCACCGTGAAGATCTTCCTGACCGCCAGCGCCGAGGCCCGGGCCCAGCGCCGCCGCAAGGAGCTGGAGGAAAAGGGGCAGCCCGCCGACTATGAGACGGTGCTGGCCGACATCCGCCAGCGGGATTACCAGGACACCCACCGGGAGATCGCGCCGCTGAAGCAGGCGGAGGACGCCATTCTGGTGGACACCAGCGACATTGATTTCGACCAGAGTTTTGCGCTGCTCAAGCGCACGATCCTCGAACACATCTGAATTGGGAGGCCGCACATGCTGCTGTATTGGATCATTCTGCCCATCGTCTGGGTGCTTGCGCGGTTTGTCTGGCGCATCGAGGTCATCGGCCTGGAACACTACAAGGCCGTGCACGACGGCCGTGCCTTTGTGATCGCCTCCAACCATATCGCCAATCTGGACCCGGTGTTCATTGCCATTGCCGTCATGGACTGGCGCCGCATGTGCGTGCTCGCCAAGGAGGAGCTCTTCGTGAATCCCTTCATCGGCTGGTTCCTGCGCTGCATGGGGGCGGTGTCCATCGAGCGGGGCAAGGGCGATACCGCCACCATTGACCGGGTCACCTCGGCCTGCCGCCGCGGTACCGGCGTGCTGATTTTCCCCGAAGGTACCCGCACAAAAAACGGAAAACTGGGCATACTCAAGAGTGGAGCCTTCGTCATTGCCGCCTCGGCGGGGGCTGATATGCTGCCCTGCCGCATCATCTACCACACCAAAGACGGCAAACTGCGGCCCTTCTGCCGCATCCGGGTGGTGTTCGGCCCAGCCATTCCCGCCGCCGAGCTGCAGATCACCGATGCCGGCCACAAGGTCACGGCGCTGCGCCACATGAAGAGCAAACTGAAGACGGCGCTGGAAACGCTGCTGGAGGAAAATGCCTTCGAGCCCTATCCCGGACAGGAACCGGCCGCCCCGGCCGATTCCGTAAAGCCGCTGACCCAGGGCGACGGACCCGCCGCTTCCTGAAGATTGCACAAGGAGTCACTGTATGAAAGTCATCCGAGCCAAGACGGCCGGTTTCTGCTTCGGCGTGGACCGGGCCGTGAAACTGACCTATGATCTGCTGGCGGAAGGCCGCCGCGTGGCCACGCTGGGCCCGCTGATCCACAACCCCCAGGTGGTGCAGGACCTGGAAGCCAGGGGCGCTCTGACCTGCGACAGGGTGGAGGATGTGCCCGACGGGTACGAGGTCATCATCCGAAGTCACGGTGTGCCGCAAAATGTGTATGATAAAATAAGCACACGTGGCCTGGCGTATCACGACGCCACCTGCCCGTTTGTAGCAAAAATCCATAAATTGGCCGCAGAGGCGGGCAAAAAAGGTGCGCTTCTGCTGGTGGCGGGGGATGCGAATCACCCCGAAGTACAGGGAATTGTGGGCCATGCGACAGGATCCGTGCGGGTTTTTGCCAATCTGGAGGAGCTGCAAAATTTGCTGCCCGAGCTTTTGCAACAAGAATCCATTCACGTGGTGGCACAGACCACCTTCCGTGTCGAAAGTTGGGAAAGCTGCAAAGCTTTTTTAAAAAAAGAGTGTACAAAAGCCGAAATTTTTGATACAATATGTAACGCAACGTGGGCGAGGCAACAGGAAGCGGAAGACCTCAGCCAGAAATGCGATCGTATGGTCGTCATTGGTGGTCATCATTCTTCCAATACCCAAAAGCTGTTACAGGTCGCTGCCAGGCATACCACCGCCATCAACGTCGAGACTGCTGATGAACTCGACCCTGCATGGCTGGCCGGTGCCGAAACGGTGGGCGTGACGGCCGGGGCTTCAACGCCTTCGTCTATAATTGAGGAGGTACTTAACAGTATGAGTGAAGAGATCCGTGACGACATGAGTTTTGAGGAGATGCTCGCCGCATCCGAAGCAAAACCCCTGTATGCAGGTAAGATCGTAAAAGCCAAGGTCATCAGCGTTTCCCCGACGGAATGTGTCGTCGGCATCGATGGCTCCAAGCACACCGGCGTTGTGACGCTGCGTGAGATGAGCCATGACCCCAACGCCAAGATGGAAGACCTTGTTAAGGTAGATGACGAGCTGGATCTGGTGGTTGTGAAGACCAACGACCAGGAAGGCGTGGATACTCTGTCCCGTGTCCGTTTCGAGGCCCAGAAGGGCATGAAGGATGTCGCCGAGGCTGCCGAGAACGGCACCGTCATGGAAGGCGATGTCATGGAAGCCAACAAGGGCGGCGTGGTTGTCAACGTGAAGGGCGTGCGCGTCTTCGTGCCCCGTTCTCAGGCCACCATGCGCCGTGACGAGGACTACACCAAGCTGGTGGGCCAGCATGTCAAGCTGGTCATCACCGAGTGTGCCGGCCGCAAGATCGTGGGCAGCATCAACAAGGTGACCGCCGAGGCCAACAAGGCCAAGCGCGAGGAGTTCTGGGCCAACGTCGAGGTCGGCAAGAAGTACAAGGGCGTTGTCAAGAGCCTGACTTCCTACGGCGCCTTCGTGGACATCGGTGGTGTGGACGGCCTGTGCCACATCAGCGAGCTGAGCTGGTCCAACATCAAGCATCCCTCTGAGGTTGTCAACGTGGGCGACGAGATCGAAGTCTACGTCAAGAGCTACGATCCCGAGAACCAGAAGGTCTCCCTGGGCTACAAGAAGGAAGAGGACAATCCCTGGGTCAAGCTGGAGAACGAAGTGCCCGTTGGCACCGAGTTCACCGCTCCGGTGGTTTCCATCACCAAGTTTGGTGCCTTTGTCCGCATCATGCCGGGCATCGATGGTCTCGTGCACATCAGCGAGATCAGCAACGAGCGCGTCAACAAGGTTTCCGATGTGCTGAAGGTGGGCGATGAGGTCCGCGTCAAGCTGATCAACGTCGACTTCGACCGCAAGCGCATCAGCCTGTCCATGAAGGCTTGCCTGAACGAGGACGAGAGCGCCGAATAATCTTTCCTAGCAACCGTAAGGGGGCCTGCCTGTCAGTACAGGCAGGCCCTTTTTGTTGACAAAAGTGGGACTATGCAAAAAATCAGAGATTTCATCACCAAATACTACGAAGGGCTGGCCTACCTGTTCTTCGGCGGTGTGGCCACGCTGCTGAACCTGGTGCTGTTTGCGCTCTTCCAGGCGCTGTTCGGTACCGGCTTTGCCGCCGGCATCGGCAACGTGCTGGACAATGTGATCTGCATCCTCTTCGCCTACTGGACCAACCATACCTTTGTCTTCCGCAGCGAAAACCGCGGCAAGGCGGCACTGGCGGAGTTCGGGCAGTTTGTGTCCTGCCGAATCGCCACCATGATCATGGACCAGTGCATCATCTGGATCGGCGTTTCGCTGGTGGGGCCCCATGTGGCCTTCGCCGTGGACAACGGCCAGCTGTGGGCGATGGGCGTCAAGCTGTTCAGCCAGGTCATCGTCATCCTCTCCAATTACGTGTTCAGCAAACTGTTCATCTTCAAGAAGAAGTGAAGCCGCCCGCTGTGCGGCGTCGCAAGGGTTGGAACCGCTGCCGGGATCCCCGGCGCCGGTTGATTGAATTTTACCATTCCCAAAGGAGGCAACTGCCATGAACAAGAAAGTGCGCGGTCACGGATTCCGTCTGGTGGGGCTGATCCTGGGCATCATCGGTGCCTCGGTCGGCATCACGTCCATCGTCTTTTCTGCGCTGGGCCTGCATCAGGCGCGGCTGTGCAAACACTGCTCGAAAGGAGACAACTTCCGTTGAAATACACCAAGGAATATATGCTGAGCAAGGTGGACCACACCCTGCTCAAGCCCGAGGCCACCTGGCCCCAGATCCAGACCCTCTGCGATGAGGCCATCGCCAACCACTGCGCGTCGGTCTGCATCAACACCTGCTACGTGAAGCAGGCGGTGGAGTATATGGCCGGCCGGGTGCCGGTGTGCTGCGTGGTGGGCTTCCCCCTGGGCGCCATGGACACCCGCAGCAAGGCCTTTGAGGCCAGGACCGCCGTGGAGAACGGCGCGTCCGAGGTGGACATGGTCATCAACATCGGCTGGCTGAAGAACAAGCAGTACGATGATGTGCGCGCCGACATCGCGGCCGTCAAGGCGGCGGTGGGGGACAAGGTGCTGAAGGTCATCATCGAGACCTGCCTGCTCACCGACGAGGAAAAGATCAAGATGTGCGACATCGTGCCCGAGGCCGGTGCCGACTTCATCAAGACTTCCACCGGTTTCTCCACCGGCGGTGCCACCTTCCACGATGTGCAGCTCTTTGCCGAGCACGTCAAGGGCCGCTGCAAGATCAAGGCGGCGGGCGGCATCTCCACCGTGGAGGATATCGAGAAGTTCCTCGACCTGGGCGCCGACCGCCTGGGCACCTCCCGCGCCGTCAAGCTCCTGACTACCGGCGAGTCCGGCAGCGGCTACTGATCCGGTCAGATCGCCTTTCTGCGCCCGCTTCCGGCGGGCGCATTTTGTATAGCACCCGGCTCCCTTGCATAGGGTTGAAAAAACCGCAAGGGGGCTTTTTCTATGCATCCGCTGCTGCTCACCACGCTGGCCGGGCTGTCCACCGGCCTGGGCGGCCTCATCGCCGCGCTGTTCCGCCCCGGAGAAAAACTGCTGTCCGTCAGCGCCGGCTTTGCGGGGGGCGTCATGCTGGCGGCCTCCCTGGCCGACCTGGTGCCCGGGGCGCTGTCCTTCTACGGTGCCTACCTGCCGCCCATGGGCTGCGGGGCAGCGCTGCTGACACTGCTGGGCGCCGGCATGGTGCTGGCGGCCCTGCTGGGCAGGCTGCTACCCGACGAAACCGATCTGGCGGTGCGGCTGGCCGGGGACACGGCGCGCACGGAGGCCCTGCGCAGCGCAATGCTCGTCGGCACCGCGCTGCTGCTGCACAACTTTCCCGAGGGGGTACTGACCCTGTTCGCCGGTACCGCCGACCCGGCCCTGGGACTGCGCACCACGCTGGCCATCGCCCTGCACAACATCCCCGAGGGACTGGCGGTGGCGGTCCCCTTTGCCTTTGCGCTGCACAGCCGGGCCCGGGGCGCCCTGGCCGCGCTGATCTCCGGCCTGGCGGAACCGGCGGGGGCGCTGCTGGCGTTGCTGTTCCTGGGGCGGTGGTTCACGCCGGGCTTTCTCAACGGTACGGTGGTGTTGGTGGCAGGGGTCATGCTCTGGGTGGCACTGGCGCAGCTGCTGCCCGCGGCCGTGACCGGCCCCCACCGCAAAACCGGTGTGCTGGGCACCGCGGCAGGAGTGCTGCTGATGCTGCTGGGCATTGCGGCCTTGCCCTGAATGTGTTATACTATATGCTGTATCAATGTTGAAAAAATGCCGGGAGGGATGCCGCGTGAAGAGCCGAATCGTTGCCCTTGCGCTGGGCCTTCTGCTGCTCAGCGGCTGCAGTGCCTCCAACGATGTGGAGACCCTGCTGCGGGCACCCCAGCTCTCCGGCGAGACGGCGGCGGTGCAGAAGGCGCTGAACAGCTATCTGGGCGTCAGCGCCACGCTGAAATATCCCGCCAGCGGCGATTTCCTTTCCCCCTTTGCCTTCGGTGACTGGGACGGCGACGGCACCCAGGAGGCGGCGGTGCTCTATACCGAGGCGGCCACCGGGGCCAACGTCTTTCTGGCGGTGCTGGAGCCCACCGGGGAGGACAGCTGGCAGGTCAGCCGCACGGTGGAGGGTCTTTCCAGCGAGGTGGAGACCTTCTCGGCGGCCCACCTGCGGGACGCCCGGAGCCAGCAGATTCTGGCCGGATACGGCAGTGCCCAGGGCGACCGCTACCTGGTGGTGTACGAATACGATGGCACCGAGCTTTCCACCATCATCAGCAACCGCTACAGCGAGATGGTGCTGGGGGACTTCACCGGCAAGGGGGACACCCAGGACCTGGTGCTGGCGCTGCCCACCGATACCGAGTTCGGCGGCGTGACGCTGCAGCTGCTGACCAACGTGGACGGGGAATTCCGCTCCTACCAGACGCTGAACCTGGGGGAGGGCTCCTACAGCGGCTGCGCGGCGCTGAGCGCCGGGCAGGGCCGGGACGACGCCATGTACCTGGTGATGGATGCCTGGTCGGGCAACAACAGTCTGGTGTCGGACATCATCCTCTATGACGGGGAGACAGGCTTCCTGCAGCCCTACCATCCGCCGGGGCTCAGCGACCCCCAGCGCAGCACGCTGCGCTACCACACCGAGCTGCTCAGCCGGGACATCGACGACAACGGCACGGTGGACATCCCGGTGGAGGTGGACGACGGCGGCAATCTGCAGTCCCCCATGGACAAGAGCCTGGTCTTCCTGTTGTGGAAGGACTACGCGGGGGCTGACGGCGGGCACAGCCATTTCGGCATCTATGACACCAAGAACAACTTCTATATGTCTTTGCCGGAATCCATGCATGGCAGCATCCTGATCCGCAGCAATCCCAGCGGGACAGGCTGGCTGATCTGCAACAGCGACGGCACCACCGTCTACTGCGAGATGCGGGTGGTGGACCCGGCGGAGGAAACCGACAACGGCACGGCAGTCTACGAGCGCATTGCGAACATCGGCAGCCAGCAGCTGCAGGCGCGGATCGTGACACCCTATTACGGACTCAGTATCGACTCCATCACCAGCAGCACGGTTCTGCTGGGACTGGAATGAGGAAGGGGAACCCAGTATGAAACGAGTATTGGTCGTGGAAGACGAGGCCAGCATCCGGGAGATGGTGGCCCTCAACCTGAAGATGGCGGGCTGGGAAGTGCTGGAAGCCCCCAGTGCCGAGCGGGCGCTGGAACTCATGCACAAGAGCGAGCCCTGCGACGCGGCGCTGCTGGACATCATGCTGCCCGGCATGGACGGGCTGAGCCTCTGCGAGACCATCCGCCGGGACGACAACGATATCGGCATTATCATTGTGTCGGCCAAGGGGCAGGAGAGCGACAAGATCCGCGGCCTGTCCATCGGCGCCGACGATTATATCACCAAGCCCTTCTCGGTGTCCGAGCTGGTGGCGCGGCTGGAGGCGCTGACCCGCCGCATCAAGCGGGGTGCCTCCTCCGCCAAGGCGGCCGAGGAACCCGAGCAGCTGGTCAGCGGTCCCTTTGTGCTGGACGAGAAGAGCCGGGTGCTCTACAAGGCCGGCAAGCCCATCGACCTGACCCAGGTGGAGTTCCAGATCATGGAACTGTTTTTCCGCAACCCGGCCACGGCTCTGGTGCGGGAAAAGATCCTGGAAGGGGTCTGGGGCGAGAACTATTTCGGCGATGTGAAGATCGTGGATGTCAACATCCGCCGTCTGCGGATGAAGATCGAGGATGAACCCAGCAATCCGCAGCACATCCTGACCGTATGGGGATACGGCTACCGCTGGAATCCCTGATAGACCGGCGGATCACGACAACGGGCACGGCGGTGCCGGAAAGGGGAACGGGCGATGGCAAAGACCAGCATCATCCAGCGCTGGATCAAGGGCAGTCTGCTCATCATGGTGCTGGTGCTGTTCGCGGCCGAAGCGATCTTCCTCTACAACAGCTACCGGGAACTGTACGGCGGGGTGCAGCGCGCCATTGAAAACCGCTTCTCCACCATTGCGGGCCGTCTGCAGGCCACCGGCACGGCGGGGGACAGCCTGGAAACGGCGGAAAGCCGCGGCCAGGCGCTGCGCCGCACGGTGGAACAGTTCGAGGAAAAGGACAAATTTGAATTCATGCTGCTGGACGCCCAGGGGGTCATCCTGTCCACCAGCAGCGGCACCATGACCCAGGACCTGACCAATGGGACGGATTTTGCCCAGGCCCTCACCTCCTCCAGCGGCATGGGCCATGCCATCTTCACCACCCCCCAGGGGGAGCGGGTCATGGCGGTCACCGCCCTGGTGCCCTACGCGGCGGGCAACATTGCCGCCATGCGGATGGTCACCAGCCTGACGCTGGTGGACCGACAGTGGGGACGGTATGTGGTGGCCTCGGCGGGCATCGGTGCGCTGGCTTTTCTGCTCATGCTGTGGAGCGGGCTGTTCTTTGTGCGCTCCATTGTGCGGCCGCTGGGCGAGGTGGAGGCTACCGCCACCCGCATTGCCCGGGGAGATCTCCAGGCCCGGCTGCCGGACACCAAGTACAACGACGAGATCGGCCGGCTGTGCGGCACCATCAACCAGATGGCGGAGGACCTGGCCGAGACCGACCGGCTGAAAAACGAGTTCATCTCCTCGGTGAGCCACGAACTGCGCACGCCGCTGACCTCCATCAAGGGCTGGGTGGAAACCATCGAGAACATCCATGACCCCACCGACGAGAACTATCGCCGGGGCCTGGCCATCATCGGCACCGAGACCGACCGCCTGTACACCATGGTGGAGGAACTGCTGGACTTCTCCCGTTTGCAGAACGGCATCCAGCTCCACTGCGAGGTGCTGGACCTGGTGGCGGAGGCCACCGACGCGGCGCTCTTTGTGGAGGCGCGCATCCAGCAGGAGGGGCTGCAGTTCGTCTACGAGGAGCCGCCCGAACCCTACCCGGTATGGGCCGACCCGGCCCGGCTGCGGCAGGTCTTCGTCAATATCTTTGACAACGCCATCAAGTACTCCGATCCCGGCGGGACGATCTTCCTGACCATCACCCGCACGGCGGAGACAGTGACGGCGGCCATCCGGGACCAGGGCCGGGGCATCGCCCCGGAGGACCTGGACAAGGTCAAGCAAAAATTTTTCAAAGCCAAAAATGCGGTGCGCGGATCGGGCATCGGCCTGGCGGTGGTGGACGAGATCGTCCAGGCGCTGGGCGGCAAGGTGGATATTGCCTCCACCCTGGGGCAGGGCACAACGGTGAGCATCACGCTGCCGGTCTACCACCCCGGGCAGGAGCACCTCCACGAAACGATCTGATCAGCACCCAGAAGGAGACAGTATGTCCAAGGAATTTCGTACTTCCGTCGGCGGCCAGGCCCTGATGGAAGGCATCATGATGCGCGGCCCCGAGAAAATCTGCTGCGCGGTGCGCCGTCCCGACGGCACCATCGACCTGAGCTACGACACGGTGCACACCCACTGGTACAACAAGGTTCCGCTGGTGCGGGGCGTCTGCAACATGGTGGAAAACCTCTACAAGGGGTACCAGTACCTCATGCACGCCGCCGACATCGCCCTGGCAGAGGAGGAGGAACCCGCCCAGTCCGGTCTGGACAAATGGCTGGAAGACCACCTTGGCCCCGCCGCCCAGAATGTTCTCATGGGGCTGGCGGTGGTGGTGGGCGTGGCGCTGGCCCTCTTCCTGTTCACCTTCCTGCCCACCTTCCTCACCGGCCTGGTCAGCCAGGCGGTGCCCATGGGCCGCTGGCCGCGGGTCATCCTGGAAGGTGTGCTCAAGATGGCCATCTTCCTGGGCTACATGTTCCTCTGCACCCGCTACAAGGAGATGCACCGCGTCTTTGAGTACCACGGCGCCGAGCACAAGACCATCGCCTGCTACGAGGCGGGCCTGCCCCTGACGGTGGAGAACATCCGCAAGCAGAGCCGGTTCCACCCCCGCTGCGGCACCAGTTTCATGATTCTGGTGATCATCATCAGCATCTTCCTCTATGCCGTGCTGCCCTGGACCAGCACCGGGCTGCGCATCGTCTACAAACTGTGCATGTTCCCGCTGCTGGTGGGCATTGCCTACGAGGTGCTCAAGTGGGCCGGCCGGTCGGACAGCCTGCTGGCGCATATTGTTTCCCAGCCTGGCCTCTGGATGCAGCGGCTGACCACCTTTGAGCCCGACGATTCCATGATCGAGATCGCCATCGCGGCTGTCACCCCGGTGCTGCCGGAAAACCGGGAGGATGGACGCTGGTGAACGCTGCATTTCAGTCCCTCTGCGCCCGGTTGCAGGCCGCCGGCGTGCCCGACGCCCGGTTCGACGCGGCCCAGCTCTACCGCTTTGTCACCCGGCGGGACCCCCGCCTGGACGACGGCCCCACCGAGGCCGAGGCCGCCCGCCTGGACGTGCTGGCGGCCCGCCGCGCCGCGCGGGAGCCGCTGCAGTATCTTTTGGGTGAGTGGGATTTTCTGGATTTTACCCTCAAGGTGGGCCCGGGGGTACTCTGTCCCCGGGCGGACAGCGAGATCGTCTGCGAGACCGCCATCGAGCTGCTGCGGGGCATACCCGACCCGGTGGTGCTGGACCTCTGTGCCGGCACCGGCTGTCTGGGACTGGGGGTGGCCCGGGCCTACCCCGAAGCACGGGTCACCTGCGTGGAAAAAAGCGGCGAGGCCTGGCGGTATCTGCAGGCCAATACCCAGGGCACCACGGTGGGGACTGTGCAGGCGGATGTCTTTGCCTGGTATAAGACGCTGCAGCCCGGTTCTGTGGATCTGATCGTCTCCAACCCGCCCTACCTGACGGCCGCCGAGATGCACGCCCTGATGCCGGAGACCGCCCACGAGCCTGCCATGGCGCTGGACGGCGGCACCGACGGGCTGGACTTTTACCGGCTGCTCTGTGCCCGGTACGGCACGGCGCTGCGCCCGGGAGGCTGGCTGGTGCTGGAGATCGGCTGTGCCCAGGCGGCGCAGGTGCTGGCCCTGGGAGAGCAGTACGGCTGGCAGAACGGCCGCTGCCGCAAGGACTACGGCGGCAACGACCGGGTGGTGGTTTTGCAGAAACCCGAAAAAAAACGGGGAAAAGTCCCCAAAATCGGACTGCTAATGTACAACATATAGTTGTAATTTTGGCCCGAATCGTATATAATAGAGGCAAACGCGAAAGATAACAGCGATTGCAACAGATAAAGGAGACAGCAAGATGGCAGCGAAGAAAGATACAACTCCCAAGAGCGCCGGTCCGGCCGCAGACAAGAAGGCCGCGCTGGAGACGGCCCTGGCCCAGATCGAGAAACAGTTCGGCAAGGGCGCCGTCATGAAGCTGGGCGCCAATGTGACGATGCAGGTGGACGCGATCCCCACCGGCAGCCTGGGCCTGGACCTGGCGCTGGGCATCGGCGGTCTGCCCCGCGGCCGTATCATCGAGATCTACGGACCGGAATCCTCCGGTAAGACGACGCTGGCCCTCCACGCGCTGGCCGAAGCCCAGAAGATGGGCGGCGAAGTGGCCTTCATCGACGTGGAACACGCCCTGGACCCGGCCTATGCCGCGGCCCTGGGGGTGGACATCGACAGTCTGCTGGTGAGCCAGCCCGACACCGGTGAGCAGGCCATGGAGATCTGCGAGGCGCTGGTGCGCTCCGGCGCCATCGACGCGGTGGTCGTGGACTCGGTGGCCGCCATGGTGCCCCGTGCCGAGATCGAGGGCGAGATGGGCGACAGCCACGTGGGTCTGCAGGCCCGTCTGATGAGTCAGGCCCTGCGCAAGCTCACCGGCGTCATCGGCAAGACCAACACGGTCTGCATCTTCATCAACCAGCTGCGCGAGAAGGTGGGCGTGGTCTACGGCAACCCCGAAGTGACCACCGGCGGCCGCGCGCTGAAATACTATTCCAGCGTGCGCATCGACGTGCGCCGCATCGAGGGCCTGAAGGATTCCACCGGTGCCTTCATCGGCAACCGTACCCGGGCCAAGATCGTCAAGAACAAGGTGGCGCCGCCCTTCCGTGAGGCGGAGTTTGACATCATGTTCGGCGAGGGTATCTCCAAGCTGGGCGAGATCCTGGATCTGGGCGTCAAGCTGGGCATCGTCCAGAAGAGCGGTGCCTGGTTCAACTACGGCGAGATGCGCCTGGGCCAGGGCCGGGACAACGCCAAACAGTTCCTCAAGGAACACCCCGAAGTGTCCGACGAGATCGAGAAGATTGTCCGCGCCAACGCCGACCGCCTGCTGGCCGCCGGCAAGAAGGGGGCCGTCAAGCCGCTGGACCCCAGTGAACTGGTCAAGCCGGTGACGGCTGCCGAAGCGCCCGCCGCCGCGGCCCCCGCTGCCAAGACCACCGGCAGCGAGGTGGACCTGGACATCATGGTTGACGAATAATGCCCCGGCTGACCCAGATCAAGGAGACGAAAAAGGGGCGGCTGGCCCTGTTTCTGGACGGCGAGTTTGTCTTTTCCCTGGACGAGGACACCTTCGCCCGGGCCAACCTGCACGAGGGGGACGACCTGGAACCCTGGCAGGTGGAGGAGCTGCGCAAACAGAGCGATACCCGCCGCGCGCTGGACAAGGCGATGGACTATCTGTCGCTGCGGGACCATGCGTCGGGGGAACTCTACCAGAAACTCTGCCGCAAATTCGATGAACACAGCGCCGCCTATGCGGTGGCCCGGGCCGGGGAACTGGGCCTGCTGGACGATGCAGGCTTTGCCCGGCGCCGTGCCGCCGAACTGCTGCGCAAGCGCAAATCCCGGCGGGAGATCCTGCGGGATCTGGCCGCCAAGGGCATCGACCGGGACACCGCCGCCCAGGCGGTGGAAGCACTGTACGATGCCGCACCGGAGGGCGAGGACCCCGAGCTGGCCACCGCCCGGGCGCTGGTGGAGCGGCAGTATGCCGCCAAGCTGGCGGCCGGCAAGCGGGAGCAGGTGGCGGCCGCATTGGCCCGGCGGGGCTTTTCCCATGCCGTCATCCGGGAAGTGCTTGCCCGGGACGACTGAACCTTTCCGTCTGCCCACAGGCAGACGCATTACATTCTACCAATAAGGACGTACCTATGAAGATTGCCATCATTTCTCTCGGCTGCCCGAAAAACCAGGTGGACGCCGACGTTTTCTGCCATGCGCTGCTCAAGGAGGGCCACACCACGGTGGCGGACCCCGCCGAAGCGGATGTCATCATCGTGAACACCTGCGGGTTCATCGAGTCTGCCAAGGCCGAGGCCATCGAGAACATCCTCATGGCCTGCCAGTACAAGGAGCAGAACCCCGACCTGAAGGTCATCGTGACCGGCTGCCTGGCCGAGCGGTACAAGCAGCAGATCGTGCAGGAGATTCCCGAGGTGGATGCCGTCATCGGCATCGGTTCCAACGCGGCCATCCCCGCCATTGTGGCCCGGGTCTGTGCGGCGGGAGCCGGACAGGTGGAAAGCTACGGTCCCAAGAGCGATATGCCGCTGGGCGGTGCCCGGGTGATTTCCACGCCGCGGCACTACGCCTACCTGAAGATCGCCGAGGGCTGCAACAACTGCTGCTACTACTGCGCCATCCCGCTGATCCGAGGCCCGCTGCGCAGCCGTCCCATCGAGGACTGCGTGGCCGAGGCCCGCTGGCTGGCGGGGGAGGGGGTACGGGAACTGATCCTCGTGGCCCAGGACCCCACCGCCTACGGGGAGGACTGGGGCAAGCCCGGCGCCGTCTGTGAGCTGCTGGACCGTCTGCAGCAGATCGACGGCATCCGCTGGATCCGCATTCTCTACGCCTACCCCGAGCGCATCAGCGATGCCTTCATCGCCGCCATGGTGCGCAACACCAAGGTGGTGCCCTACCTGGATCTGCCCATCCAGCACTGCGACGACGCCGTGCTCAAGGCGATGAACCGCCGCGGCGGCCGCGCCGAGATCGAGGATGCCATCGCCCGGCTGCGCAAAGCCATTCCCGGCATCACGCTGCGCACCACCCTCATCGCGGGCTTCCCCGGCGAGACCGAGGAGCAGTACGCCGAGCTCTGCGACTTTGTCAAGACCATGCGGTTTGACCGGCTGGGCTGCTTTGCCTACTCGGCGGAGGAGAACACGGTGGCTGCCAAAATGGACGGTCAGATCGACGAGGAGACCAAGCAGCGCCGCGCCGACCACATCATGGAACTGCAGGCGGAGGTCAGCGCCGACCGGGAGAAGGAAAAGGTGGGCCAGACGCTGGAATGCATCTGCGACGGTGTGGACGACGAGACCGGCATGTACCTGCTGCGGTCCAAGGCGGACTGCCCCGAGATCGACGGCAATGTGCTGACCCCGGCCGATACGCCGCTGGAGACCGGCGCGTTCTACAACGTGACGATCACCGACGCCGATACTTACGACCTCTACGGCTACGTGGAGGAAAAACTGGAGGACTGAGCCATGAATCTGCCCAATAAACTGACGATGCTGCGCGTCATTCTGGTGCCTGTCTTTATGGTGTTCGCGGCGTTCAGCCGTTACGGCACCGCCGAGTACAACCAGGTCTTCATGCTGGTGGCGGGCATCGTCTTTGCGGTGGCCAGCATCACCGACTTCCTGGATGGATACATTGCCCGCAAGTACCACCTGGTCACCGACTTCGGCAAGTTCATGGACCCCCTGGCCGACAAGTGCCTGACCACCGCCGCCTTCATCTATATGGTGGCCGACGGCATCTGCTCGCCGGTGGTGCTGGCGGTCATTCTGTTCCGGGAATTTGCGGTGGCCGGCGTGCGGATGATCGCCGCTGAGTCGGGCACCGTCATTGCCGCCAATATGTGGGGCAAGGTCAAGACGGTGCTCCAGATGCTCACCATCCTGTTCTACTACTTTGCCGCAGCGCTGGGCGGCCCCACCGACATCCTGGGCGTGGGCCTCATCACCCAGGTGCTCTGCTGGCTGGTGGCTGCCGCCACGGTGCTGTCCGGCGGCATCTATCTGTGGCAGAACCGCAGCTGCTTCATGCAGGCTAAATAACAACGGGGGACTACTGCTTTGCCAAAATTTTCGCCCCGCGCAAAAGTACAGCAGTATTTTGCCAGAATGACCCGCCCCGAGCGGGCCGTTCTGGCTTTGCTGTGTCTTTTTGCCGTTAAATTCCTCTTCAGCACGGCGGCTCACTTCCTGCCGGTGCTGCAGGCCGTGGACGCCCTGGGCAGCGGCCGGCACCCGGTGGATGTGTGGCTGCTGCTGCTCTGCTGCACGGCGGTGCTGGGCACCTTCTGCCTTTACCGCCGCGCGCTGCGCGCCGCGGGCACCCGCCTGACCCGGTTTGATGGGGTCCTGCTGGCGGTCTGCTGTCTGCTCAGCGCCGCCTTCTATCTCCGCGCCATGGTGGGCCGCCAGAGCCTCTATCTCTGGGACAATGCCACCTACTACAATCTGCAGGTCCGGCTGGAATCCAACTTCGCGGACGGCGTCTTCATGGGGGTGGGCTCCACCATCTACAAGACCTGGTTCAACGACTACGCCCCCTTCGTCATCAACATCCTGCTGGAACCCTTCTTCATGTTCACGGCCCGCACCGCCAACACCTTCGCCATCCTCTGCGCGCTGCTGATTCCCTCCCTTGTCTATTTCAGCGCCCTGGTGTTCCTGCTGGTGCTGCGCCGTCAGCTGGCACCCCGGGCACCCCGGCTCTTCACGGTGCTGGGCATGGCCTTTGTACTGCTCATGCCGCTGGTGCATGTGGCGCTCTACCGCGGTATGCCCGACCTGCTGGGCGTGGCTTTCGCCTTTATGCTCATGGCGCTGCTCACCGGCTACGATTTCGACCATCCTGCCCCCGCCCGGCTGGTGAGCCTGACCACCTTCACGGGTCTTCTGATCCTGACCCGCCGCAGCTATATGTTCACGGTGGTGACCATCTTCCTGTTTTACGGCGTCCGGGCACTGGCATTGGCGCTGCGCGGAAGGAACAGGGGAGCGCTGGTGCGGTTTGTACAGTTCGCGGTGGTGTCGGTGCTCTGCGTCGGGCTGCCGCTGGCCCCCATGTTCTGGCGCATCGTCCGGGCGGATTACAGCGACCGCTATGCCACCTACCAGACCGGCGGCTTCCTGTCGGAACTGACCAACCAGCGGGTCTACCTGGGGTATTTCCTGTTGGCCGTGCTGCTGATCGGTGTTCTGTACGGATTGTATAAAAGGAATACAAGATTCCTGTCTGTACTCTCTCTGGCCGGCGCGGTCCTCACGGTGGCGCTGGTCACCCGGGTGCAGAATATGGACGACCACCAGTCGCTGGCGGTGGCACCCTTCTATCTGCTGGGCTTTTTCCTCTGCGCACTGGCGGTGGCCGATCTGCGGCCCCGGCTGCTGCGGGCGGTGCCCGCGGCGGCGCTGGGCGGCATGTGTGTGCTGAACTTCGGCGCCTGCAGCCAGCTGCTGCCGCCGCTGTGGTTCCCCACTGAAGTGTACAGCGGCCTCTACTTCTATGTGGACAACGTCCGGGAGGACATGGCCGGCATCGACGCGGTCAACGACTGGCTGCGGCAGAATTGCAGCGGGGAAAACTCCGCCTATATGATCTGCCACGGCGTGGTGTACAGTGCCGATGTCTTCCGGGCGGCGGCCCTGCCCGACGAGAGCATCCGCACGATTCTGGCCTACGGGGCGGTGAACCCCGGCAACGACGCCTTCCCCAGGGAGCTCTTCACGTCCCATGCGGTGCTGACCTGCACCCCCTTTGATCCCAGCAACCATACCGAGAAGATCAACAATGCCTTCCTGGAAAACCAGGAGAAGTATCACCCCTTTGAGGTGGCCGCCACCTTCGATATGGGTAACGGCTACACCATCACGGCCTATGTCCGGGTGAAGGCGCCCACGGTGGAGGAGCTGGACACCTACCGCCGCTGGCTGGCCGAGGAAGATGCCCAGTTCCCCTACAATTTCAGCGCCGTGTGGGACCAGCTGGAAGCGGAGTTCGCAAATAACGGCTGAAGGCTTGCAACCGCGCCCCGCGGCGGCTATAATAGAAACCATCGGAGACCATCGAATTGGGAAAGGATTGTGTCACCATGCAGATTTTCAACACCATGACCCGCCAGAAGGAGGAATTCGTCCCGCAGAAGCCGGGCGAGTACCGCATCTATGTCTGCGGCCCCACGGTCTACAACTACATCCACATCGGCAATGCACGGCCGATGATCGTGTTTGACACGCTGCGCCGCTACCTGGAATACTGCGGCAACAAGGTCTACTACGTTTCCAACATCACCGATATTGACGACAAGCTGATCCAGAAAGGCCAGCAGGAGGGCATCTCCATGCAGGAGGTGGCCCGCAAGTTCGAGGCCGAATACATCAAGGATTCCCAGGGCCTCAACGTGGAGGAGCCTACCGTGCGTCCCCGGGCCACCGAGCACATCGGGGAGATCATCAAGATCGTCAAGGACCTGGTGGATTCCGGCCACGCCTATGTGGCCCGCAACGGTGACGTGTATTTCCGGGTCAAGTCTGACCCCGGCTACGGCAAGCTGAGCCACCTGAACCTGGACGATCTGGAGAGCGGTAACCGCACGCTGCGCAGCCAGATGGACGATGACCTGAAGGAAGATCCCGCGGACTTTGCCGTCTGGAAGGCAGCCAAGCCCGGCGAACCCTACTGGGACAGCCCCTGGGGCCACGGCCGTCCGGGCTGGCACATCGAGTGCAGCGCCATGGCCCGCAAGCACCTGGGCAAGACCATCGACCTGCACGCCGGTGGACAGGATCTGATCTTCCCCCATCATGAGAACGAGATTGCCCAGAGTGAGTGCGCCAACGGCTGCACCTTCAGCCGGTACTGGATGCACAACGGCTTCCTGAACATCAACAACGAGAAGATGTCCAAGAGCGCGGGCAACTTCTTCACGGTGCGGGAAATCGCCGAAAAATACGGCTATGAGCCCATCCGCTACTTCATGCTGACGGCGGGGTACCGCATGCCGCTGAACTACACGGTGGAGCTGATCGAGAGCTGCAAGAACAGCCTGGAACGGCTGTACACCTGCCGGGACAACCTGGACTTTGCCATTGAGCACGCCCATGGCACCGACACGGCGTTGGCCGCCAAGTGCGATGAGGCGCGCAGCAAGTTCAAGGCCGCCATGGACGATGATCTGAACACCCCCGACGCGCTGGCCGCGGTGTTTGATTTCGTCAAGGAGATCAACACTCTGTCCGACGGCTCGGACAAGGCCACGCTGGAACTGGCGGCCAAGACCTTTGACGAGCTGACCGGCGTGCTGGGTCTGCTCTACAACCGCAAGAAAGACGAAGTCCCGGCGGAGGTGACCGCCCTGGTGGAGGAGCGCGCCGCCGCCAAGAAGGCCAAGGACTGGGCCAAGGCCGATGCCATCCGCGCCCAGCTCACCGAGATGGGCTGGAGCGTCACCGACACCGCCCAGGGCCCCAAGATCGCAAAACTGTAAACCGGAAACGCAGGGGCATGCCTGCGTGCCCGCCTGTGACCAAACCGGCGGACGCGCGCGGGCAGGCCCCTTTTTTGAGAGTATGACGATACACAAACGACAATCCGATACAAGGACCCTCTGGCTGATTCTGGGGGCGGCTGTGGCGCTGCGGCTGGTGCTGTCGCTGGTGACGGAAGGCTACCCCTACGACATGAGCTGCTTCGTTGCCTGGGGGGAGAAGCTGGCCGCCCAGGGCCCGGCGGCCTTCTACAGCGAGGGCTATTTTGCCGACTACCCGCCCGGCTATCTCTATGTGCTGGGGCTGGTGGGGCTGCTCCGCGGCGTGTTTTCCATTGCCTACGAGTCGCCGCTGACCTACCTGCTGCTGGCCCTGGTGCCCAGCCTCTGCGACGCGGGGGCGGCCTGGCTGGTCTGGCATATCGGCACATCCTTCCGCCCGGACAGCCGGGTGCCTATGCTGCTGGCGGCCTTCACGGCCTTCAACCCGCTGCTGCTCTTTGACACCGGCGTCTGGAAACAGATCGACGGCGCCTTTGCGCTGCCGCTGCTGGGTTGCTTCTGGCTGCTGGAACAGCGCCGCTATCTGCCGGCGGCTTTCTGGTACGGGGTGGCGCTGGCCATCAAGCCCCAGGCGCTGCTCTTCGGGCCGGTGCTGGCTGTCTGCTTCCTGGCCGCCATTGCCCGGGAGGATGACCGTCTGCGCGCCTTCGGCCGCTGCTTCGGCGGCGCGGCGGTGGCGCTGGTGCCGGTGCTGGCCGCGGGCATCCCGTTCTATGGCATCCGGGACCTGCTGCCCTCCCTGATGGAAAAGTATGCGGGTACCGTTTCCGGCTACCCTTATGCGTCCATCAACGCCTTCAACTGGCTCACCGCCCTGGGCGGTAACTGGCAGCCGCTGGAGAATACCGCCTTCCTGGGCATCAGCTGGCACACGCTGGGCTGGTTCCTGATCCTGGTGGTCACCGGCGGTCTGGTGGCCTTTGCGATGCGCAGCGTGCAGCGTGGAAACTTTTCGCCGCTGCTGCTGGCCGCTTACTATGGCCTGGGCGTCTTTACCTTCGGCCACTGCATGCACGAGCGCTACATGGTGCCCGGCGTGCTGCTGACCCTGCTGGCCGCCGCCCGGTGGGATGATATCCGGCTCTATGCCGCCGGGTTCGGGTTGTCCTTGACCGGCTTCATCAACCTGGCCACGGTGTACTCCCTGGCGGGCAGCGACGACGAATGGCTCAGCAGTGCCACCAGTTCCACGGTGGCGGTGCTGGTGGGCCTGGCCGAGACGGTCTGCTTTGTCATGCTGCTCTTTGCAGTATGGGATCTGGCCCTCCACGGCCACGCCCTGGCCCTGCGGGAGCGTGACTATGCCGAGCCCTCTGTCCCGGCCGCCCAGCCCCGCTGGCAGCGCCGGGAAGTTCTGGGAATGGCGGGTCTTACGCTGGCCACAGCGGTGCTGAGCTTTGCCTACCTGGGGGACACCACGGCCCCCCAGAATCCGCTGGACGCCACCGACACTGTCCTGACCGAATCCGTCACAGTGGAGGGAACAGCCGTCAACCTGTGGGTGTACCCCGGGGTCTCCTTCGGCGGCAGCCTGACGGTACGGGACGGGCAGGGGAATGTGCTGCTGGTGCAGGAGCTGGGCTACAGCACCTGTTTCAGCTGGAGCGAAAACCGCATGCCGGTGTCGGTTGGCCAGACGCTGACCGTCACGGTGGAAAATGCCCAGGTGTTTGAACTGTCCTTCCGGGACGGGGACGGCAACCCGGTGGCGGTCTCGGGGGGCGGAGCCCTCTGCGACGAGCAGGCAGCGGTGCCGGACACCATCAGCCAGCTCAACAGCATGTACTTTGACGAGATCTACCACGGCCGCACCGGCTACGAGCAGCTGCACAAGATGCCGGTGTACGAGACCACCCATCCGCCCCTGGGCAAGGACCTGATCATGGCGGGCATCGCCCTCTTCGGCATGACCGGGTTCGGGTGGCGGTTCTCCGGCACGCTGTTCGGCGTGCTGCTGGTGCCGCTGGCCTGGTGCTTTGCCCGCCGCCTGACCCGCCGGCGCTGGATCGGCGCGGTGGCCGGTGTGCTGCTGGCACTGGATTTCATGCGGTTCGTGCAGAGCCGCATTGCCACCATCGATATCTACGGCACCTTCTTTATTCTCCTGGGCGCCTACTGCATGCTGTGGTATTGCCAGAGCGTGCTGCAAAGGGGCGTCAACCGTTCGCTGCTGCCCATGGCGCTGGGCGGTGTGGCCTTCGGGCTGGGATGCGCGGCCAAGTGGACCGGCATCTATGCCGGGGCCGGGCTGGCGGTGCTTTATCTGGGGGTTCTCTATGCCCGGTGGCGCCAGAAACGTCCGGGATTCTCGTCGGAGTTCCGCACGGCGGCTCTGGGCGGTGTACTCTTCTATGTGCTGCTGCCCCTTTGCCTGTATATTGCCTCCTATTTCCCTTACTGGTGGCGGAATCCCGATTTCAGCCTGACCGACTGGTGGAACTGCCAGGTCTCCATGTATGAATATCACTCCAACCTGGAAGCCACCCATCCCTTCGAGAGCCGCTGGTATACCTGGCTGCTGGGACTGCGCCCGGTGTGGTACTACCAGAACACCCATCTGCCCGACGGCCTCAAGGGCAGCATCGCGGGGCTGGGCGGCCCGGTGATCTGGCTGGTTGGCTTGGCCTGCCTGGTGGCACTGCTGTGGCACCAGATCAGCCGCCGCGGCAGCCGGGCCGGCGCCGGGGTGCTGATCCTCTACGCCACCCAGCTGATCCCCTGGATGCTGGTCACCCGCTGCACCTTCCTGTACCACTATTTCCCCAGCTCCATGTTCTGCCTGGCTGCCATCGCGCTGGTGCTCTCCCATATCCGCAGGGAGCAGCTGGCCAGGCGCATCGGCGTGGGACTGTGCGCGGTCTCGCTGGTGCTGTTTGTCTGTTACTACCCGGCATTGTCCGGCCTGCCCGTTCCCGACTGGTGGGCCAGCGCGCTGGAATGTCTGCCCAGTTTTGGCTTTTATTAAACAATAAAAACACCCCCCGCAGGCGAGCAAACCATGGGGCGGTTGTTTTGGCTATTGCGGGGGGTTGCTGAAAAAAGCACGGCCGGTTGGGAAATGTGCGTTCCGCCATGCGGAATGCATTTCAGATGAGACGCCGGACCGATTTCGGACGAATTCTGGCATGCGGAATCGGAACCGGTCCAGGCGGGACAAAATCCCCAGTATTACCTTGCAAAAATTGCGGTATGCAGGGCAGAGTGCACAAAAATCAGCCCAGATGGATGTGGCGGGGCACACCGTTGATGTAGATGGGGGTCAGCTCCGCCTGGATCAGCGGGCGGGCATACCGCTCGAAGTGCTCGTTCACATGCATGCCGTCCTCGGCGATCCACTCGTCGGGCACCTTCTTCTCCAGGTTGGCCACCTGGCTCACGTCCACCATCTCGGTTTCCACGCGGTAGGGCTGGTCGCTCAGCCGCTTGATGGCGCACATCTCGGCGGTCTCGCCGCGCACGGCCGCCTCCACAGAGGCGCCGCCCACCTGGTAGGCTTCGGTAATGTCGGTGCGGCTGGCCAGATGGCTGGCGCAGCGCTGCAGGGTGGAGAACTCGATGGCACGGGTCTTGCAGCCCAGGCGGACCCGGATCAGGTCGGCCAGATACCGGCTGGTACCGCTGAGAATGGCCTTGTGGCCGAAGGCATCCAGCTGGCCGGCGGTGGAGACCAGGTCGCAGAGGAAGACGCCCTCGGCATTCTTGACGCCCTCGCTGACGGCGATGATGACGTTGTGCCGCTCCTTCTCCAGTTTGGCCACCCGCTCCAGGAAGGCATCCTCGTTGAAGGTGCGCTCGGGCAGCAGGATCAGGTCGGGGCCGCTGCAGTCGGGGCCGGTGGCCAGGCTGGAAGCCGCCGCCAGCCAGCCGGTGTGGCGGCCCATGATCTCGGCCACCGTGACGCTGCGGATATCGTAGACGCTGGAGTCGCAGATAACTTCCTTCAGGATGGTGGCAATATACTTAGCCGCACTGCCGTAGCCGGGGGTGTGGTCGGTGAGCATCAGGTCGTTGTCGATGGTCTTGGGCACGCCGATGAAGCGGATCTCGCTGTTGACGGCCTTGCCGTAAACCGACAGCTTGGCGATGGTGTCCATGGAATCGTTGCCGCCGATGTAGAACACCGCCCCGATATCATACTGGGCAAACAGGCTGAACAGGGCGCGGAAGGGGCGGTCATCCACGGTGGGGTCGGGCAGCTTGTGGCGGCAGCTGCCCAGGAAGCTGGACGGCGTGCGCTTGAGCAGCTCAATGTCCATCTTCTCGCACAGCACGTTATCCAGATCGACGATCTTGCCTTCCAGCACGCCCTCAATGCCGTACTGCATGCCGTAGACGTGGGGAGCACCGCAGGCCTTGGCGGTTTCGTAGACGCCGGCCAGGCTGGAGTTGATAACGGCAGTCGGGCCGCCGGATTGGCCTACCAATACATTTTTCATCTTATATACCTCTTGTACTATTGAATTTGAATATTACAATACGTATTTTTCTATGGCTTCCGCTACGCCGTCGTGGTTGTTGTCGGCGGTGATGGCGTCGGCCACCCTGCGGATTTCCTCGGTGGCGTTGCCCATGGCAACCCCCAGTCCGGCCAGCTGCACCATGGTGCGGTCGTTGCCGGAATCGCCCACCGCCATCACCTGCGCCGGCGCAAGGCCCAGGTGACGGGCCAGTGCCATCAGGCCGGGGCCCTTGCTCACGCCGGGGGCGTTGATCTCCATGTTGCGCTCGATGCTGGAGGCGATCTCCAGGGTGGGGCAGGCCGCGGCCACCGCCTGCCAGGCGGCATCCAGCTGGGCCTCGGTGGCATAGAGGATGCTGAATTTCTCGATCTCGGTGGGATGTTCCTCCATCATGCGGTGCATGTCCGGCACCATATTGCGGGTGGTGCGGAAATATTCCCGCAGATTGGCGGGTACCACCTCCAGGCCGTCCCCGGTGGGGGAGACCGCCGTGTAGCTCACGCCGTGGATGAAGACGCTCAGCAGCCCGCCGAAGGGCTGCACCACATCGAAGGCCTTTTCTGCCATGGCGGGGTCAAAGGTCAGGCTGACCAGCCGTTCCCCCGTCTGCAGGTCCACCACCGAGGCGCCGTTGGAGGTCAGGGCGTACCGCACACCGGGAATTTCCAGGAATTGGCGGGGGACGCCGTCCACCGTGCGCCCGGTGGCGGGCAGCACATTCACCCCCTTGTCCAGCGCCGCCCGGATGGCCTTCAGCGTACGCGGACTGATCTGCTTTTCATCGTTGAATACCGTCCCGTCCAGGTCCAGGGCGACCAGACGAATCTCGCTCATATACTTCTCCCCAATCCTTATAATCCAATGTTGATTTTACCGCAAAACGCCCCTGATTGCAACCTGAGGCCCACTGTGCTACAATGAATAAACTGTAAAATTTCGGAAAGCGGGAAAGGGCAGAAAAGCATGACGGCAAAACGGCTTTGGCTGCTGGATGTGCTGCGCGGCGCGGCACTTCTCAACATGCTGGCCTACCACGCCCTCTATGACTGGGTGTATGTGTTCGGCCATGTCAGCAGCTGGTACGATATCGGCGCGGCGGGATGCCACGTGTGGCAGCAGTATATCTGCTGGAGTTTCATCCTGGTGTCGGGGTACAGTTTCACGCTGGCCCGCAGGCCCTGGAAAAACGGTCTGCTGGTGGCGGGCTGTGCGGTGGTGCTGACGGTGGTCACGGTGGGATTTATGCCCTCGGAATCCATCTGGTTCGGGGTGCTGCACCTCAACGCCGCCGCCGTGCTGCTGAGCTGGGCCTTGCGCCCGCTGCTGGAAAAATGCCCGGCAGGGCTGGGGCTGGCGGTGTCCGCCCTGCTCTTTGCGCTGACCAACCAGGTCCCCCAGGGCTACCTGGGCTTCGAGACGCTCCGCCTGTGTGCGCTGCCCAAGGCCTGGTATAGCCCTAACTGGTTCTGGCTGGGCCTGCCGGACCTGACAAAATTTTACTCGGCGGACTATTTCCCGCTGATCCCCTGGCTGTTTCTGTTCTGGTGCGGGCTGTTTCTGGCCAGGCTGTGGCAGCCCCGGGCCGGGCTGGCCCCCAGGGTGCTGCGTCCGCTGGCCCTGGTGGGACGGTATACGCTGCTGGTTTATATGCTCCACCAGCCGGTTCTCTACGGTGCTTTGTGGCTGGGCCATGCACTGTGCTGAAGCTGCTTCGTGGAAAAGCGGAAAAAATGTTAAAAAATTAAAAATTCGACGGTATATGCCCGCTTTCCCGGTTGACATTTGAGGGGTAAGTATAGTATAATCTTGTTTACTGGTTGATTGTATTTGACCGGCAAACTCCTGTCTCAGGTCAAGGGAGGGAAGAAGATGTCGGAGATCCGTGTCAAAGAGGGCGAGTCCCTCGAGAGCGCTCTGCGCCGTTTCAAGCGCAGCACCGCCCGCAGCGGCGTGTTGGCCGAGGTGCGCAAGCGTGAGGCTTATGAGAAGCCGTCCGTGCGCCGTAAGAAGAAGTCCGAGGCTGCCCGCAAGCGCAAGTTTAAGTAAGCTAGCTTACAGAGAACGACTGTGCAGGCCCGCGTTTTGCGCGGGTCTGCACTTTTTTGTATAAGGAGCACGACCATGATCCTGACCCCGGAATATATTTTTCGCAGAGTGGAGGCCATCCGCCCGGAATTCCTGGCCCAGAAGGGCATCCGGGCGCTGGTGCTGGATGTGGACAACACGCTGACCGCCGACGGCAGCCAGGTGCTGGAGGACAGCGTCCGGGCCTGGCTGGCGGAGATGCGGGCGGCGGGCATCAGCCTGACCATCGTATCCAACAACACGGCCAAGCGGGTGCAGCCCTTTGCGGAGCGCATCGGCCTGGCCTGGGTGTCTATGGCCTGCAAGCCGCTGCCCCTGGGGCTGATGGTGGCGCGCCGCCGGCTGGGGGTCAAAAAATACCAGATGGCCATGGTGGGGGACCAGATCTTTGCCGACCGGATGGCGGCGGGACTGTACGGCATTCCCTGCCTGTTCCTGCTGCCCCGCACGCCCCACGACAAGGCCCGCAGCGTACAGATCAAGCGGAAGTTTGAACCCCGCTGGGTCCGCCGTTATTTTGAAAAGGGAGGCAAACTCTATGAGTGATACACCGCGTTTCGGCCCGGCGGGCCTGTCGGACAGCTATCCCGGCAAGAAATTCGACCCGGAGGGGATGGCATCCTACACGGCGGGATTCGGGCTGACGGCCTTCGAGTACCAGTGCGGCCGCGGGGTGCGGCTGGCGCTGGACAAGGCCGAGGCGCTGGGCAAGGCCTGCGCCGAAAAAAACATTGCGCTGTCGGTGCACGCGCCCTACTATATCAGCATGTCCAGCCTGGAGGAGGACAAGCGGCTGCACAGCATCGACTATCTTCTGCAGAGCTGTGCCCTGGTCAAGGCGCTGGGAGGCCGGCGGGTGATTTTCCACACTGGTTCCTGCGGCAAGCAGAGCCGGGAGGCCGCCCTGGAAAAGGCGCTGGACACCATGCGCCGGGCGGTGGAAGCCTGCGATGCCGCAGGGTACGGGGACTGCATCCTCTGTCCCGAAACGATGGGCAAGGTGAACCAGCTGGGCACACTGGACGAGGTGCTGGCGCTCTGCGGGGTGGATGAGCGCATCACCCCCTGCATTGATTTCGGGCACCTGTACGCCCGCAGTCAGGGAGTGGAATTTGCCGAGGCCACCGCCGCCGAAGACTACGCCGCGCTGCTGGACAAGCTGCAGCAGCTGGGACCGGAGCGGGCGGCTCACTTCCATGCCCATTTTTCCCGCATTGCCTACACCAAGGGTGGCGAGAAGTGCCATCTGACCTTTGCCGACACTCAGTACGGCCCGCCCCACGCGCCGCTGCTGGCCCTGCTGAAGGAGCGGGGACTGGCACCCACCATCATCTGTGAATCGGCGGGCACCCAGGCCGAGGATGCCGCCGTCATGAGCCGGACATACGACGCCCTGTGAGGCTGCGGGGCAAAAAAATCGCGAAAAGAACCCAAAAAAGACAGCCCGGGTCTTGCAAAACGACGCAGTATCCTGTAAAATAGATACAGCTATGTAGTACCATTCTATTATTGGAGGAATTTTTATATGATTTCTGCAGGCGAATTCCGCAACGGCGTTACCTTCGAACAGGACGGCCAGGTCCTTCAGGTCGTTGAGTTCCAGCACGTCAAGCCCGGCAAGGGCGCCGCGTTCGTGCGCACCAAGACCAAGAACGTCATCACCGGTTCTGTGGTCGAGACCAGCTACAACCCCACGGCCAAGTTCCCGCAGGCCTTCATCGAGCGCAAGGAGGTCACCTACTCCTACGAGGACGGCGGCCTGTACCACTTCATGGACGTGGAGACCTACGACGATATCCCCGTCAGCGCTTCCGACGTGCCGGATAACTTCAAGTTCTGCAAGGAGAACGACACCTGCAAGCTGCTGAGCTACAAGGGCAAGGTCTTCAGCGTGGAAATCCCCAACTTCGTGGAGCTGGAGATCACCGCCACCGAGCCCGGCATCAAGGGCAACACCGCCACCAACACCCTGAAGCCCGCCACCGTGGAGACCGGTGCCGAGATCCGCGTGCCGCTGTTCATCAACGAGGGCGACAAGGTCCGCATCGATACCCGCACCGGCGAGTACATGGAGCGCGTCAACTGATTTTTCTGCCGGGCATGGCATACCGCCGCGCCCGGCTTTTTTTGACACAAGCAAACGGAGGAAAAGCACTATGGCTATGGATCTGAATGCAAAGGCCGCCTACATCCGCGGTCTGATGACCGGTATGGAGTTTGACCCGGCTTCCAAGAACGGCAAGGTCATTGCCGCGATGATGGATCTGCTGGAAGAGATGGCTGCCAGCGTCACCGAGCACGACAACGCGCTGGATCAGGTCTACGACGAGCTGGAAACGCTGGATCAGGACCTGGACGACGTGGTCGCCGACCTGTACGGTGAAGAGGATGAGGACGAGGAGAGCGACGACGAAGAGGACGGCGAGGAACTCTACGAAGTGACCTGCCCCAACTGCGGCGCGGTCTCCACCGTGGACGAGGAGACGCTGCTGGACCAGCAGTCCGAGCTGGTTTGCCCCAACTGCGGCGCCGCCTTTGACATCGAGCTGGAGGGCACCGAGGAGGAGACTCCCGCCGAAACCGACCAGCAGGATCAGTAATTTCCGAAACAGCAAAGGACCCGGCAGGAAAGCGCGTGGAATCTGCCGGGCCCTTTTTATGTCTGCAGCATGTACACAGCGCCATAGAGATTGAAGAGGATGGCCGCGCCGCACAGCGTCCAGGAACCGGTACCCGGGCGCCAGGCCGGGCGGTTCAGGAACCAGAGAACTACCCAGGGAAAGAGGTCCACCAGATAGCGGGTGCCGAATTGCCAGCCGCCCATGGTACGGTGCATGCAGGTCAGCAGGGTAAGCAGCAGGCAGACCAGCACGGTGAACCAGCCCTGTGCGGGCAGCGGCAGCGCGGCGGACCGGGGTTCCCGGCGCAGACGGACAGCCACCCCGCAGAACGCCCACAGGAGGAACAGCGGGTTGGCCAGAAAGAAGAGGAACCCGTTGAAGAGCTCAAAATGCAGCTGAAGGCTGCTGTCCAGCGTGACGGGGCGCAGCAGGTTGAGCAGATTGGATGCCAGATACACCGGGGAGAATTGTCCGTCGGCGGCGCGGGTGAATTCGGGCAGATAGCTGTGCCCGAATTCCAGAGGATTGCCGAAGCGGGCGAGGTTGTAGCCCATCAGGCAGCAGGCCACCACCGCCGCCGGCAGCAGCGCCGGGATAGCGGCCCGCAGAACCCCTGCGTGGCGTTTGCGCACCAGCCGGCAGAGCAGCCAGACCGCCAGCAGGGCCGCGTAAAAGGGACGGCAGCCCACCGCCAGGGCCAGGCAGAGGGAGGCGGCCGCGGTGGCGGGAACGGTATCCCGCAGGGCGAAAAACAGCCCCCAGAACGCCAGGCAGAGCCCCAGCATCTGGGCCATGAACCAGACCCCGCCGCTGGTGGAGAGCCAGAAGGCGTTGGAGCCAAAACTGACAAACAGCGTCAGGCAGGCAGCCGCCGCGGAGTGCAGGCCCGCCCGGGCACAGCAGGCATAACAGCCTGCCGCGCAGAGCAGCGCCACAAGGGCTATGGCCAGATTGGAGGGCACGGCCGCCGCGCTGCCGAAGAACAGCACCCAGGGCAGCATCCAGAGCGCCGGTACCGGCGGGAAGGACTGGTAGTACCGCCCCCCGTAGATGGCCAGCTCCAGCCAGGGATAGTTTTCCCCGCCGGCGATGTAGTTGCGCCCGGCCAGCCAGTTTTCGGCCTGGAGGGAATAGCTGTCGTAGGCGTTGGCGCTCAGCAGTGTGCCGCCCGCCAGCGAGTGGTAGAGCAGCAGCGCCAGCGCCAGGCAGGCAAGGAGTCCGCCCAGTGCGGCGGCATGATCCCGGTTGTCCATACGGTCCCTCCCTTGTCATGAAAGCAAAAAATCCCGGCAGGAATGTGCCGGGAAGTTTTTGTCTGCCTTATTTTTTCTGCAGGGCGCCCTGCAGCATGATGTCGCCGAAGGACAGTGCATTGTACAGTCCCACGCGGTTGGCCTGGCGCACGATGCGCTCGGGCAGCGGCTTGGAATCGTCGGTGGACAGCAGCACCAGGTGTACCTTGTCGGCCACTTCCACGCCGTTCTCCTGGCGGTTGCTCAGCACCTGCAGGTAGACGATGTAGGGGTCGGTCATGGAACCATAATAGATGTCATTGCCGCAGCGCACCAGCGGACGGCCTTTATAGGTCAGTTTGGGCGTGAATGCCATAGCGGAAACCTTCTTTCGCTCATATTACTATTCTATCATTATACCACAGTTAGGCACATATTACAAATCCAATTTGTCGCGCTCCACCTTTTCCTGGTTGAGGGCCACCTGTTCGGTGAGCATCCGCACCTTGCTGTCCAGCTGGCTGAGCCGGATGGACATGAAGAACTGCTTGGCCAGCAGCAGAAAGATGATGACCACATAGACAAAGTTGATGGGGCTCATGAAGCCCAGCAGGTTGGCCGCCCAGTAGGCGATGCCGGGGAAAACGGCCAGCACCAGCAGCGCCGCGCTGAACACCAGCCAGAAGATGGTGTCCTCGATCTGGACCTTGGCCAGCCGCACGCGGCGCAGAATGAAGCCCGCGGTGAACAGGCTGCCCACGATCAGGCAGATGCGGATGATCGTTTGATCGAACATATCACAGGCTCCTTTCGGGGTAGGGGGTTTCGGTGTCGCGCTTGCGGAACCACTGGATGAGCAGGATGGAGATGGACATCTTCACCATATACTGGATGCTGTTCCAGAGGTTCAGGTAGCTCTGCCCGGCGGTGCGCTCGCCCATCTGCACCTGGACCTCCTTGACGGTGGCGCCGTTCTTGATCAGGTAGCTGATGGTATCGGGCTCGGGGCCGTAATTGAGGTTCTGGGCAAATTCCTCCACCATGGTGCGGTTGAACATCCGCATGCCGCTGGTGGGGTCGCAGATGGCGCGGCCGGTGGTCAGCCGGATGGACCAGCTGATGATGTAGCTGCCCAGCATCCGCAGGGTCTTGGGCTTCTTCACGGTGAGGAACCGGCTGCCGATGACGATGTCGTTGCCCTCCTCCAGGGCGGCCAGCATGGGGCCGATGTATTCCGGCTTGTGCTGGCCGTCGGCATCCATCTGCATAGCGCAGTCGTAGCCGTTTTCCGCCGCGTAGCGCAGCCCGGTCTGGAAAGCGCCCGCCAGCCCCAGGTTGATGGGCAGGTCAATGAGCCGGTAGCCGTGGGCGCGGCAGATGGCCGCCGTCTTGTCCCGGCTGCCGTCGTTGACGACCACGTAATCGTATTCGGGATACCGTTTCGTCAGGCTTTCCACCACCTGGACGATGTTGTCCTCCTCGTTGTGGGCGGGGATCACGATGAGCAATTTCGACATCTTAACTCCTTTTTGCCCTTGCGCGGGCATCCTGGGCCGCCTGCAGCAGCGCGGTGTACACCGCCTGCCAGGTAAAGCGGGCCGTCAGGTTTTCCAGGGCGTGGGCGGCCCGGGTCCGGGCGGCGTCGGGGTCCCGCAGGACCTGTTGCAGCCCGGCGGTCAGTGTTTCGGGGCGGGTATCCTCCAGATACACCGCGTAGTTTTCGTCGGGCAGCAGCTCGCCGGAGCCGGCGGTGTGGGTGCAGAGGATGGGACAGCCGCAGGCCGCCGCCTCCAGCAGTGTGGTGGGGAAACCCTCGGCGTACTCGGTGGGCAGACAGTAGCAGTCCGCCTGGTGGAGCAGCTGAACGATCTGGGGGTGGGGCAGGGCGCCCAGCACCCGCACCGGGCCGCCCAGCGCCCGCAGCGCCTCCTCCTCGGGGCCGGTGCCGGCCACAGCCAGCACACAGCCGGGCAGCTGCTGTACGGCCTCGGCCAGCCGCAGGGCGCCCTTCTCGGGGATGAGCCGCCCCACAAAGGCGATGAGGTGGCCGTCCGCCGGCACCTCCAGTTTCTGCCGCCAGGGGGTGACGGGCTCCGCCGTGGCCAGGGCGGTGAGTTCGGCAGGGTCCACGGCGTTGGGCAGCGTGCCAGCCGCCGTGATGCCGAAGGTCTTCAGCCAGCGGCAGACATCGCCGGAGACGCCGTAGAAGGGAAACCTGCACCGGCGGATGATGCCGCAGGCCAGATGTTCGTACCAGCGTCCCAGCACACCGCCCAGCCCGCCGTGCATCATGTAGCCGGTGGAATGGTCGATGACCAGGGCGGGGAAGCCCCGCCTGCGGCACTGCCGCGCGGCCCAGACACTCTGGGTGTACATCCGGGTCTGGATGACCGCAAAGTCGATGCCCTGCGCCCAGAGATCCGCGGCAGGGGCGAACGGCCGCAGCACGGGAAAGCGCCCGCCCATCACCGGCAAGGCCGGCAGGCGGTAGATCTCCAGCCCCCAGGCGTCCCGTTCCCGGGCCGGCAGTCCCGGCAGGGCGCTGGTCACGATGAGAGCACGGTGCCCTGCCGCCACACAGCGCCGCGCCAGGTTCCAGGTATAGCGCTCCACACCGCCCGGGGTGGGCAGGTACTGCGCCGTGAAAAAGCAGAAAGTCATAGCAGAATCCTCGCCGTTATCTTGCGATGACGGCCAGCATGGTATTCATCAGCACGCCAAACTGGGTCAGCGCCAGGGCGCCCAGCAGACGGGCTGCGGCGGTGTCCTCGTCGGCCACATGGGCCACGCCGCGGGGCAGACAGGTGAGCAGCACCAGCGGCAGCACGGGCAGGAAATACCGCCCCTGCAGGCCGTAGAGGGTATCGTAGTGGGTGGGCGTCCAGAGAAGGCACCCCGCCACCGCCAGCAGGCAGCAGAGCGCCGCGGCCGCCGCGCACCAGACCCGGCCGCGCCCCACAGGCAGCAGGGCAGTGCCCTCTGCCGGCAGCGCCGCATAGAACAGCAAAAGATACAGCACAACCACCCAGCCCCAGGCCAGGTCCAGGGAATAGTAGCTCAGACTGCCGCCCACCAGGGTGCGCAGATAGTGGTCGCCGTTCTCCACGGCGGAGCGCACCAGCAGCAGGACGGTGTCGGGCAGGTGGGTCAGGATATACCCCGGTGTGTAGGTCACACGGTCGGCCTCGTCGGTCACGCTCTGGGTGGCGCGGGTATCCCGGGCGGCCTGCACTTCGGCGGCCAGGGTATCCCGGTCCAGCGGCATGCGGTCGTCCATGACGCCGGGTTCAAGACCCAGCCCGGCAAACCGCTGCTGGCAGGAGGGCAGGCTGTAGACGATTTTGTACACTTCCAGGGCGCCGCCTTTGGCAAAGTCATCGGCCAGATTGGCGTTGCCGGTCTGGACCAGGTCCTCCCCCAGCAGGGAAAGGGATGCCCGGGAGAGAAAATCCTCCCCGTCGGTATAGCTGTTGATCCGCTCCGGGCTGAACAGGAAGGTCTGGCCCAGCGTCACGGGGGAGACATCCCCCTCCTTCAGGGCCTGCACCCAGAAATCCACCTCACTCTGGGCGGGATCGCGGGTGTCCTCGGCGTAGTAGTAAAGGCGCCGCACGAAGTTTTCCAGTGTGTTTTCCCCGCAGATCACTCCTTCGTAGGCGGCATCCGGCTCGGCCGGACGGGCCCTCTCGGCGCGCGGGACCGTCGACACCGCCATGGCCTCCGCTGCGGTGGAAGTCGTGGTGGTCTCCTCCGAGGCGGTGCCGGTGGTGGCGGTCAGCGTGCCGGTGTTGAGCACCAGGGCCAGCGCCACACAGACGGCCAGATAGGCGGCCTTCTTGGCCTTGGCGTGGTGTCCCAGACGGGGCCCGGGCACCAGCAGCAACAGGGCTGCCAGCGGCAGATAGACCATCTTGCCGGGGGCCAGCAGCACGCCGGTGAGCAGCAGCGCCGCCAGCCGCGCAGAGGGGAGGGGGCGGTCCCGGTGGGCGCCGAAGGCTGCGTCCAGCATCAGGGCCGTAAAGGCAAAGCAGAGTCCCAGCAGCGGGGCGTCCCGGCTGAAACTGGCCGCCAGATGGAGCGTCATGGGCAGCAGGGCCACCGCCGCAAAGATGCGTTTGCCCCAGGGGGTTACCTTCACGGCCCAGGCCGCCAGCGCCGCAAAGAGAAGCAGGTTGGCCAGCCGGCCCAGAGCCAGCGCCGGGGTGAAGCCCAGATGGAAAAGGTAG
Organism: uncultured Gemmiger sp.; assembly: GCA_944388215.1. GTDB lineage: Bacteria > Bacillota > Clostridia > Oscillospirales > Ruminococcaceae > Gemmiger. The sequence continues at coordinate 119,958 of CALXHT010000001.1, forward strand.
GCCACAAACACCGCCGCACCGCTGGCCAGATAGAGCAGCGGATTCTGGTCGGTCTGCAGCTCGGCGTACTCCTGGTGGCTGTCGAAGGAGGCGTCGGTGGTGGTGAACAGCGTGTCGGTGAACTCCCGCCAGGTGAACACCGTGGTGTTCTCATCCTGCAGGGTGGCGTCCACGTCGGTCTCCCGGCGGAAGCTGGTGGTGGTAGGCACATGGCCCATCTGCCACCCGTCGTCCGAGAAAAAGTTCGCCCACCGGCAGGCCAGCGTAAAGCTCTGGTTGATGTGGTATTTTTCGTCGGGGGCGGCGTAGGGGGGCAGCACAAAGCTGTAGAGTACTCCCAGCCCCAGCACCAGCACAAAAACAAGGCGGGGCAGGCGCACCCTGCGGCTGCTCACCGCCCAGACGGTGAAGGCCGCCAGCAGGGCTGCAAAGCCGCAGATCAGCAGGAAAAACCGTGTCAGGTACCCGCCGATGCGCTGCCAGGTCACCTGGACGGCCATGGTGCCGTCCACCTGGCTGCCGTCCAGCAGCATGGGGTCCTGCCACAGGGCCACGCCGCTGCTGTGGCCGATGGCCAGTACCTCGCTGCCGGTGTAGTGGGGCGTCAACGAAAGCTGGTACCGCCGCCCGGCAGCACCCTGCACTTCCCGGTCCAGACCCAGCACGGTGTACTGGTCGGGCAGGATGTAGCCCATCACGCCGGTGGAGCGAGCCAGTTCCTCGCCGGTGTCGGCGTCGGTGAGCACCACTTCCAGTTCACCCTCTGGCTGACCGCCCGGCAGATAGAACTCCACCCCCACGGCCAGCAGATTCTGGTCGAAGGTGAAGGTCTGGCTGGCGGTCTGGCCGTCCTGCAGGATGGTGGAAGCGCTGTAGTCATCACTGATGGTCTCCGACCGGCCCTTGCCCAGCTGGGGGCGCACCAGGGCCAGCCACACCAGCACCGAGGCCGCCAGCAGCACCACCAGGGTGGCCAGCGCCCGGCAGAGCGGCGCATCCGGTTTTTTCAGTTTGGACATGCCCGGCATACTACCCCTCCGGTTCAATCCAGCGGCACGCCGAAGGTGGCAAACACCGCATCCTTCCAGCGCCCGTCCGTTTCCAGAATCTTCTGCACCGCACCGCGCACGGCCCCGTGGCCGCCGTTCTGGGGGCAGATGTAATCCGCCCGCGCCCGGATGATGTCCGAGGCGTCGGCGGGGCAGGCGACGAAGCCGCAGAGGTTCATCGCCGCCAGATCATTGATGTCATCGCCGCAGTAGGCCACTTCCTCTTTTGCGTAGCCGTTTTGGGCCATGAATTCCCGCAGAAAATCCGATTTGCGCCGCACGTTCTGGTAAACGTAGTCCAGTTTCAGCTCGGCGGCCCGGCGGCGCACCGGCTCGCTCTCCCGCCCGGTGCAGATCATCACCTTGATGCCGGCGGACCGGGCAATGAGCAGCCCGGCACCGTCCCGGGCCGCGAATTTCTTGATTTCAGTGCCGTGGGAATCGTAGTAGATGCCGCCATCCGTCATGGTGCCATCCACGTCCAGAACCAATAAACGTATCATGGATTACGCCCTTTCGTATTCACTGGGGGTCACGAACCGCACCGGCAGCCCGGCGGCGCGGATGGCACCGGCCATCCGCGCGTTGTAGGCTTTGCCCCGGTCGGTGTGGGTGTGCAGCCCCGCGTCAGCGTAGGCGGGGGCGCCGGGGCGGTAGCCGTCGGCCCCGGCCAGCAGTACCTCGGCGGCGCCGCAAAGCCGCAGCAGCCGCAGCAGCATGAGCACGCTGTTGCCGCCCTGGGCATCGGTGCCGCACAGACGGTCGTAGTTCACCACGGTGGCCGGAGTGCTGGCCCGCAGGTTGCTGGTCAGCACCAGCGGGCAGGGGTAGGCGGCTTCCTCGTCAAAGCGCTTGGCGTTGGCGAAAAACGCATAGTCCGGTGCTACAAAGTCCGGCACAAAGTTGGCGGAAACCGTCACGTCAGCGGCCGCCGCCTTCACGGCAGCACGGCCTGCCTCGGTGGCCAGGGTGGCACCGGGGGCCAGCACCAGCACCTTCTTGCCGCCGAAGGCCGTCTGCAAGGCCGCCAGGGCGGCCTCGTCGTCAATACGGCGGTTGCGGTACTCGGTGTAGAGTTTGTCGGCGTAGGCGGCGTCAAATACCGTCTTTTTGCCCGGGTCGATGGCCGCCAGGATGTGGTTGATGTCCCGCACGGTGAGGTCGCCCTTGTTCAGCAGGTGCTCGGCGTAGTTGCGGTGGAGGTTGAACCGGGCCGACAGGAAGTAGGCCGGGGTATAGCCCCATGCGCTCTCCCCCTTGATGGGGGCGATATGGTCCTGGATGGCGTCCATGATCTCGTCCAGGTCGTAGTGGCAGTGGCCGGTCTCGTTGCGGTAGTCCGCCACCAGTTCGATGGGCAGATTGCCGGGGGCACGGCCCATGCCCATGAGGCTGGCGTCCACGGTTTTGTCCCGCAGCAGCGGCTTGTCCATGAATTCCTGGGCCAGACAGAAGCTCAGAGCCATGTTCTCATGGAGATGCAGGCCCAGACGGATGTCAGGGGCCAGGTTGTGGTCGGCCAGCGAGACGATCCGCTCCAGGTCCCGGCGGCGCATGCTGCCGAAGGTATCCACGATGGAGAACTGCCAGGGATGGATGGCGTTGACCTGGTCGAAGATCCACAGCAGGTCCTTGTCGCCGTAGCCCATGATGTTGATGGGGTTGATGGACAGCTTGTACCCCCGGGCCTTGACCTCCCGGGCAAAGTCCATGCCGTCCCGGATATCGTAGTCGTGGGCGGTGATGCGGATCAGTTCGATGCCGTGGCCGTCGTAGGGGCTCAGCTTGGCAATATCGTAGTTGGAGCGCATGGCCATGCCGGAGTAGATCGTATGGCCCCGCTGGCCCTCGTCGGGCAGCAGCCGGTTGAGCTCCTCGATGGTGTTGCAGACCGTCACGTCGGGGTTGTAGCCCTCCACATTGCGCAGAAAGCCCACCTCCACCAGGTCGGTGCCGGCCCGGGTCAGGGACTGGATGATCCGCCGCGCCGAACCGAAGCCCCAGCGCCAGTCGTTGATGTAGCCGCCGTCACGCAGGGTGCAGTCCAGCAGTTTGATATCAGGCATGGTGTTTCTCCTTCAGAATCTCGTTGACCAGCGCCAGATCCTTGGGGGTATCCACGCTGACGGTCTTGTAGGGGCTGACGATGGCATGCACCTTGTGGCCATTCTCGATGAACCGCATCATGTCGTTTTCCTCCGCCTTCTCCAGCAGGGACTTGGGGGTGGCGTGGTAGAACGCAAGGGCCTGCTTGCTGTACAGCTGGATGCCGGTGACCTTCTCGTACTCGAAATCCAGTGTGCCTTTGGGGTAGGGGATAGGGCTGCGGGAAATCAGCAGGATCTCCCGTGCCGCGTTGGTCACCACCTTCTGGTTGGAGAAGTCGATGACATCGGCGGGGTGCTCCATCACGTTGGTGAGCACCGCCACATAGTAGGGGTCTTCGGGCAGCGTGTCGGGCAGGATCAGGTCGAAGGCCGCCGGATTCACCAGCGGCTCGTCCCCCATCAGCTGGAGGTACAGGTCGGCGCCCACCTTGGTGCTGACCTCCCAGATGCGCCCGGTGGGGGTGTCGTGGTCGGGGCTGGTCATCAGATACCGCATGTCGTACTGCTGGCAGGCATCGGCAATGCGCTCATCGTCGGTGGCAATCAGCACATCGTCCAGCTTGGGACAGGCCTTGGCGGCCTGGTACACCCACCAGATCATCGGCTTGCCCAGTACATCGGCCAGCGGCTTGCCGGGCATGCGGGTACTGGCGTACCGCGCGGGAATCACAGCGATGGTTTTCATGGAGAACCCCTCCTGTACAAGAAAATTTTATTGAGGAATCAGTGCCTGGGCTTCCTCCAGCGTGAGCAGGATTTTTTCCTCGGCAGCTGTGAAGCCCCGCAGCACAAAGCTCTGGACGGTCACGGCCCGCCGGAAGGTGAAGGGCAGGCAGAAGTTGAGCACTTCGCTGGGCATGGTGCGCTCCAGGATCACCGCCCCGGGGAAGAGCGCCCCGTAGTCGGTGGTGTCCCGGGGATGGGTCTTGATGAAGAGCGGCCCCACCGCATAGCGGGCGGCCACCGCTTTGAACATGGCGTCCTGCTGTTCCTGGGTCATCAGCCCGTCCGCCACAAAGCTGCGGGGCAAAAGCAGGGTGGCACCCTCGGCGTGGTCGGGCAGCGGCCGGGTCAGAAAGACGCTGCGCACCATGGCCTTTTCGCCGTCGGTCAGCGACCGGAGCAGCGCGCCCTTGCTGTCGCTGACCAGCTTGTCGGGGCCGAACAGCGTGCAGCGGCTGGCGTCCTCGCTCTCCACACATTTGCACCAGGGGCTGTCCCCCCAGTAGAGATACCCCTTGCCGGACTGCTGCTTCTTCGCAAAGTCGGGAGCGGCCCGCTGGTCGGTGACCAGATGCTGGTCGGGGCCCAGGGTGCTGCCGAAGGTATCCTCGCAGAGAATGTACCCGGCGTGGCAGTCCTGCAGATACCGCCCCAGCACGCTCCAGTCGTTGTGGATATAGACGTTTTCATACCGGGCGCGGTCCAGCTTCCAGCCGCACAGCGATTCAAAGGCCCGGCGGGCCCGCAGGGAGGCCAGCGGCCCCGTCACGGTGCCGGGCCAGCGGGTCTCGTCCACCAGCACGGTCTGCACCACGCCGGTCTTGTCCAGCCGGGCGGACAGCGCCTTGGCATCGGCCACGGCGGCGGAGAGTACCATGGTGTGGGGGCCGCCCTCGGCCCTGCCTGCCCGCAGCAGGTCCACCAGCACCTGGTAGGCCGTGTGGCAGATATACAGATTGGGTTTCATGCCTGCGCCTCCAGCAGCTTGACGGGCGGGAAGTGGATGCGGCCCCAGCCGGCAGCCCATTCGGGCATGGTTAGATCGCTGTTGGTGACCTCAAAGGCAAATTCCGTCACCGGCTTGTCCAGGCAGACGGCCTGGCGCAGCGCCCCGTCAAAGATATCCAGATAGAAGTAGTACTGGCCCTCGCCCAGAAGGCTGGGGTCGAATTCAAACACGGTGGTGTAGAGTTTGCCGGGCTGGGCGGGGCCCAGGTCCACGGGATGGGTGATGCCCACCGGTGTGGAGTCCCGGGCATGGAGGTTCATCTTCATGTGGATGCCCGCGAAGGGCTCCGCCACCCGCCAGGTGATCTTCACCCGCATCTTCTCGGTGTCTGCGAAGACGCTGGATTCCTTGTCCATAAAGTCCAGCGTCTCCAGCCGGAACCGCTTGCCGGCGCTGCCGGTCATCCGGGCCACGTTGGCCAAGTCGTAGTGCACCACGTTCACGTCGGTGGTGTCCATATAGATGGCGATGGCCTGTTCCACGTCGCCGTCAAAGATCACCTTGCCCTTGTCCAGCACGATGCAGCGGCTGCACAGCTGGCGGATGGTGCTCATGTTGTGGCTGACGTAGAGGACGGTGCGGCCGTCCTGGTTGGCCACGTCGCTCATCTTCCCGAGACATTTTTGCTGGAACTTCATGTCGCCCACGGCCAGGACCTCGTCCATGACCATGATCTCGCTGTCCAGATGGGCGGCCACCGCGAAGGCCAGCTTGACGAACATGCCGCTGGAATACCGCTTGACGGGGGTATCGATGAAGTCCCCGCACTCGGAAAATTCGATGATCTGGGGCAGTTTCGCGTCGATCTCCGCCCGGGTCATGCCCAGGATGGCGCCGTTCATATAGATGTTTTCCCGGCCGGTCATCTCATTGTTGAAGCCGGTGCCCACCTCCAGCATGGAGGCCACCCGGCCCCGGATGCGGATCTCGCCCTCGGTGGGGGCGGTGATGCGGGAGAGCAGCTTCAGCAGGGTGGATTTGCCGGCGCCGTTGCGGCCGATGATGCCCAGGGCTTCCCCCTGGTAGACCGTCAGGTCCACGCCGTTCAGCGCCATGAAGGTCTGGCCGAACAGCCGCTGGTCTGTGCCGATGACGGTGTTGGGGTCCTCCTTGCCGCGGACCCGGGCCCACCAGCTCTGGAGGTCGTGGGTCAGGGTGCCGCCGCCGATCTGGCCCAGCTTGTATTGCTTTTTCAGTCCCGTGACCTGGATGACGGGGCGTTTTTCCTTTGCAGACATGGCAGCCCCTCCTTACACGGTATCCATAAAGGTTTTTTCAATGCGGCTGAAAAGCACCACGCCCAGCACCAGCGCCACCAGGGTGAACACCACGCTGTAAAGGATGGCGCCCGCCGACACGCTGCCGGTGCCCAGGGTGGCCGCCCGGAACACTTCGATGGGGGCGGTCATGGGGTTGAGCTCCACCAGCACTTTCAGGCGGGGGCTCTCATCCAGCATGGAGAGGGGATAGACCACCGGGGAGGCGTACATCCACAGCTGGACGCCGAAGCCCACGGCGATGGCCAGGTCCCGGTATTTGGTGGTCAGGGAGGAGACGATGATGCCCACGCCCAGACCCAGCAGCATGACCTGGAGCATGACCAGCGGAATGGCGATGGTCCAGAGGGTGAAATGCACCTCGGCGCCGGTGGCGAAGAAGTAGAGCCAGAACACCAGGTACATGGCCGCCTGGATCAGGAAGTTGATGAGGCTGGTGAGCACCTGGCTCACCGGCATGGTCAGCCGGGGAAAGTAGACCTTGCCGAACACCTGGGAGTTGGTCACGAAGGTGTTGGCGGTGTTGTTGACGCAGTTGGCGAAGAAGGTCCAGACGGTGTTGCCGGCCATGTAGAACAGAAAGCCCGGCACGCCGTCGGTGGGCATGCCCGCCATGTTGCCGAACACCACGTTGAAGATCAGCGTGGTGATGAGGGGATTGAGCAGAATCCAGGCGGGACCCAGGATGGTCTGCTTGTAGAGCACCGTGAAGTTCCGCTTGACGAACATGACGGTCAGGTCGCGGTATTGCCACAGTTCCTTCAGGTTGATGTCAAACCAGCCGCTGCGGGGCCGGATGATGGTCGTCCAGCCGTCGTCGGCCAGGCGGGAAGTTTGGATGTTTTCAGCCATAGGGCACCTTTTCCTTTTAGAATAGCATACCAATAGATACTACATTTTACCACAATACCCTAAAAAATACAACACAGCGACCCGCCGTTGCGCCGGGGCGGCGTGTATGGTATACTCAAGGCAAAGCAAGCCACCCACTGCAAGGAGGTACAGCCATGAGTGTCCCTTCCATTTGGGTTCTCAGCATATTCTGGACCGGGTATGGAATTCTCGGCATTCTGGGCATTCAGAACATCCCCGAACGATACCGGTACAAGAGCTGGACGCCGGATTATATGCGGGCGAACGGCATCGGCATGGTGATTTTTGGCATCAGCTGGTTCATTCTGGGGATCGTGCTCAAGGTGCATCCGCTGCCGCTGCTCCCGGGGTTCGGGCTGGCGGTGCTCTTCTCGCTGCCGGCTTTTGTGTATGCGCTCATCGCCGACCGAAAAACCAGGGAAGAACGCCGCCGGGCAGACAAAGAGTGGCGCGAAAAAAAGAAGACAAAGTAAAAGCAAACCCCGGCGGGAAAATCCCCGCCGGGGTTTGGTTATGCGGCGGCCGCCTGACGCTGACGCATCCGGGACCAGTTGATGAAACCGTAGATATCGTTGGCAAAGAACATCACGAAGCAGACCACCACCGAGAGATAGGCCGGGGCCTCCACCGCAGCCAGCCCCCACAGCAGGATGAGCACCAGGTCGTTGGCGGCGTAGGCCGCCGCGAAGGCGGGGCTGCGCCGGGCGGTGAGGTAGACGGCCAGGAAACTGGTAGTCACCGAGAGGGTGCTGGGCAGCAGGTTGGCGGTGCCGAAGGCCCGGAGAATGAAGTAGAACACCACCGTGACCGCCAGGCTGAGCGCCACGGCAAAGACGCCCTCCCGGCGGGAGATGCTGCCCACCTTCACCTCGGCCCGGCCGGCGCCGAAGGGGTGGCGCAGCCAGCAGATGAGGGCGTAGAGGGACATGGGGGCGGTCATGCCCAGGTAGGTGATCATCTCGCCGTAGTAGGCGCAGGTAAAGGAGACGTACCCGTACAAAAGGCAGAAGGCGATGCCCAGCACCTGGCCCAGCGGGTTGCCCTTGGCGTTGAAGATCAGGGAGGTGACGCCGATGAGGGAGGCGGTCAGCGAGAGATAGTCGCTCTGCTGGAACAGCAGGAAGGTGCCCACGATCATTAGCACCGACACGCCCCACAGCGTCCATTCGGCTTTGGTAAAATATTTGAGCTTGGCAGACATACGATCCTCCAAAAAAACGCATCCGCCGGTACATCTTCAAAGACCTACGATGTACCCAACGAATGCGTTGTGCATTACTCTACCCGGTGGTAGTTTGTTTTGTATTTGATTGCGGCAATATGATACCATACCGCCGGCGGCAAGTCAAGCCTTACCAAAAAGAGGAAGCGCCCGAAAACGCTTCCTCCTGCGATTATGGGAAAAATCAGACGTTGAACACCTTATTGGCGATCTCGTCCTTGACCTGGGCGGTGAAAGCATCCAGGTCCATGGCCGTGGTCTCGCCCTTGCGGTTGCGCACGCTCAGGTTGCCGGCCTCGGCCTCCTTGGCGCCCAGCACCAGCATATAGGGGGCACGGTCCTCCTGCTGGGCCAGACGGATCTTGTAGCCGATCTTCTCGTTGGACTCATCCAGCACGGCGCGGATACCGGCGGCCTTCAGCTTGCCGGTCACCTCGCGGGCGTAGTCCATCGTCTTCTCGCTGACGGGCAGCACCTTGACCTGCACGGGGGCCAGCCAGGTGGGGAAGCGGCCCTTGGTCTCCTCGATGAGGTAGGCCATGAACCGGTCCAGAGAGCCCAGGATGGCGCGGTGCAGCACCACGGGGGTCTTCTCGGTGCCGTCCTTGTCCACATAGGTCAGGTGGAACTTGGCGGGCAGGCAGAAGTCCAGCTGGCAGGTGGACAGGGTGTACTCGGCGCCCACGGCGGGCTTGACGTTGACATCCAGCTTGGGGCCGTAGAAGGCGGCCTCGCCGATCTCCTCGGTGAACTGGATGCCCAGCTCGGTCAGCACCTCGCGCAGGGCCTGCTCGGCATGGTTCCACATGGCGTCGTCGTCATGGTACTTCTTCTTGTCGGCGGGGTCGCGCAGGCTCAGCACGCAGCGGTAGTCGGTGATGTGGAAGTCCTTGTACACATCAAAGATCAGGTCGCAGACGGCGGCCACTTCGCTCTTGATCTGCTCGGGGGTCACGAACAGGTGGGCGTCGTTCTGGCAGAAGTGACGGCCGCGCTCGATGCCCTTCAGGGTGCCGCTGGACTCATAGCGGAAGTCGTGAGCGATCTCGCCGATGCGGATGGGCAGCTGACGGTAGCTGTGGGGCTGGTTGGCGTAGATCATCATGTGGTGCGGGCAGTTCATGGGACGCAGCACATAGCTCTCGCCCTCCATCTCCATGGCGGGGAACATGTTCTCACGGTAGTGATCCCAGTGGCCGGAAGTGCGGTAGAGGTTCACCGTGCCGATGCAGGGAGTCATGACATGCAGATAGCCGCGCTCGCGCTCCTTCTGCTTGATATAATCCTCCAGCTGCTGCCACACGATGTAGCCGTTGGGCAGGAACATGGGCAGACCGCGGCCCACCAGGTCGTCGGTCATGAAGAGCCGCATCTCCTTGCCGATCTTGCGGTGATCCCGCTCACGGGCTTCCTGCTGCTGCTTCTCCCACTCTTCCAGCTCTTCCTGGTTGTGGAAGGCCACGCCGTTGATGCGGGTCAGCATCTTGTTTTCCTTGTCGTTCTTCCAGTAGGCGCCGCTCTGCTGGGTGATCTTGAAAGCCTTCAGCGCCTTGGTGTAGGTCAGGTGCGGTCCGATGCACATGTCCACGTACTCGCCCTGCTGGAAGAAGCTGAACTCGGTCTCGTCGGCCAGATCGGCGATGTGCTCGATCTTGTAGTGCTCCTGGCGCTCCTGCATCAGCTTGATGGCCTCGTCACGGGGCAGGATGAAGGGCTTGATGGGCAGGTTCTCCTTGCAGATCTTGCGCATCTCTTTTTCGATGTTGGCCAGATCCTCGTCGGAGAGCTTGGTGTCACCCAGGTCCACGTCGTAGTAGAAGCCGTTCTCGGTGGCCGGGCCGAAGGCGAAGTCCGCCTCGAGGTACAGGCGCTTGATGGCCTGGGCCATGATGTGCGCGGCGGTATGGCGCAGGACGTGCAGTTCCTGGTCCTGCGGGCATTCGCCCACGGTGCCGTCTTTGTAGATGATTTTCATGGTAAGCTGCCTCCCAAATAAAAAATGCTCCATCCCGGACTTTCCCAAGGGATGAAGCATTGCAATACTCCACGGTTCCACCCAACTTGCGCTTTGCCTTATATAAGGAAAAGCACCACTCGCGGCGGCTGTAACGGGCCGTACCCGGCGGGAGTTCGCTCCCGCACTCGGCGGTGGTAAGGGTGTGGTCTGCGCCTGGGCCGCTTGCACCACGCGGAAAATCCCGCGGCGGCCTTCTCTGGAAACGCTCTGCCGCACCCCGTTTGTCCGCCTCACAGCTTTCAACAGGATGAAGTTACCTACTTTATAGCACAACCCGGCAGGGAAGTCAAGTGAAAATAAATTCCCGCTGTTTTGCACAAAAATGGGCCCGGGGCGTCCGGCCCTGCCCGCAAAACGCCAAAATTTGATTTTATGCGTTGACTTTACATATTTATGCAATTATACTGGGTCACATAGCCGGGTGAGGGTCCGGCTGCTTATGAAATCATCAAGATAAGAAGGTATAACACATGAAAAAACTGACTGCTCTGCTGCTGGGCACCGCCATGGTGCTGAGCCTGGCCGCCTGCGGCGGTTCCGCTTCTTCCAGCGAAGCCGCTTCTTCCGAGGCTGCCTCCTCCTCTGAGGCTGCTTCCTCCGAGGCCAGCTCTTCTGAGGCTTCCGCCGAGACCGCCTCTGCCGAACTGACCACCGTCACCCCCGGCACGCTGACCATGTCCACCAACGCGGCCTTCCCCCCGTACGAGATGACCGCCGATGACGGCAGCTTCGAGGGCATCGACATCGAGGTGGCCCAGGCCATCGCCGACAAGCTGGGCCTGACCCTGCAGGTGGACGACATGGACTTTGACGCCGCCCTGCTGGCTGTGCAGAACGGCAAGAGCGATATGGTCATGGCCGGCGTCACCGTCACCGAGGAACGCCAGACCGTCATGGACTTCAGCAACACCTACGCCAACGGCATCCAGGTCGTCATCGTGCCCGAGGATTCCGACATCGCTTCCATCGACGACCTGACCGGCAAGGCGATCGGCGTGCAGCGCGGCACCACCGGCGACCTGTACTGCTCCGACACGGTGGAGAATGGCGGTTTCGGTGCGGAGAATGTTACCCCTTATCCTGACGGCCTGACCGCCGTGCAGGCGCTCAACAACGGTCAGGTGGACTGCGTCGTCATCGACAACGCCCCCGCGCAGGAGTTTGTCGAAGCCAACCCCGGCCTGAAGATCCTCGACACCGAGTACGCCAATGAGGAGTACGCCATCGGCGTCGCCAAGGGCAACACCGCCATGCTGGATGCCATCAACGGCGCTCTGGAAGAGCTGAAGGCCGACGGCACCCTGCAGAGCATCGTCGACAAGTACATCACCGCCGAATAAGCGGTTTTCCCACAGGCGAAGGCACGCCGTATCCCGGCGCGCCTTCTCTTTGTTCTAAGGAAAGGTTGTGTAGCGGATGGAAGCACAGTTCGAGGCACTTTCGGAACTGGCGAAGAGCGGGGAGACCCTGACCTTCGGGCAGGATTTCTTTGTGAAATTTTACCAGGCATTTCTGTACAATGACCGCTGGCTGCAGTACGTGGAAGGCGTGGGCACCACCCTGGTGGTCACCGCCATGGCGCTGGTGCTGGGCGTGGTACTGGGGTCTGTGGTGGCGCTGGTCCGCGTGGCCCATGACCAGCAGCGGCCCCACCACCGCAACCCGGTGCTGGGCGTGGTCAATGTGATCTGCCAGATCTATGCCACCGTCATCCGCGGCACCCCCATGATGGTGCAGCTGCTCATCATGAGCATGGTGATTTTTGCCAGCAGCCGCAACTTCACCATGGTGGGTGCGCTGGCGCTGGGCATCAACTCGGGCGCCTATGTGTCGGAGATCATCCGCGGCGGCCTGATGGCGGTGGACCCCGGCCAGATGGAAGCGGGCCGCAGCCTGGGCCTCAATTACATCACCACCATGGTGCTCATCATCATTCCCCAGGCCATCCGGTCCATCCTGCCATCCCTGGGCAATGAGTTCATCATCCTGCTGAAGGATACCTCCCTCATCACGGTCATCGGCGGCAAGGAGCTGCTCTACGCAGCCCAGGGCATCATGAACCGTACCTACGAGGCCATGTTCCCGCTGCTGGGCGTGGCGGCCATCTACCTGGTGCTGGTGCTGCTCTTCAGCGCCCTGCTGGGAAAACTGGAAAGGAGACTGGCGCAAAGTGATCGACGTTAAAAATCTGCAAAAGCATTTTGGCGGCCTGCAGGTGCTGCGCGGCGTCAACCTGACCATCAACAAAGGGGATTGCGTGGTGCTGGTGGGACCTTCCGGCTGCGGCAAGTCCACCTTCCTGCGCTGCCTCAACCGGCTGGAGGAGCCCGACGGCGGGCAGGTCATCTTCAACGGCAAGGAAGTGACCGACAAGGACATCGACCATGTGCGCCAGAAGATGGGCATGGTGTTCCAGCACTTCAATCTGTTCCCTCACCTGACGGTGAAGAAGAACATCACCTTGGCGCCGGTGCGGCTGGGTCTGATGAAGCCGGCCGAAGCCGACCAAAAGGCGATGGAACTGCTGGAGCGTATCGGCCTGGCCGAGAAGGCCAACGCCTACCCCAACATGCTGTCGGGCGGCCAGAAACAGCGCATCGCCATTGTGCGGGCACTGGCCATGAACCCCGACGTGCTGCTCTTCGATGAGCCCACCTCCGCCCTGGATCCCGAGATGGTGGGCGAGGTGCTGGAACTGATGAAGGAGCTGGCCCGGGGCGGCATGACGATGATCTGCGTCACCCACGAGATGGGCTTTGCCCGGGAGGTGGCCAACCGCATCATCTTCATCGATGAGGGCGTGGTCAAGGTGGACAAACCGCCCAAGGAATTCTTTGAAAACCCCGAGAACGAGCGCCTCAAGGCGTTCCTTTCCAAGGTACTGTAAACAGCAAAGCGGCCCCGCCTCAAGCGGGACCGCTTTTGTTATGGCAGATTATCGGGCGGCGGTGTGGCGTTGGCCCAGCTGCCGGTATTCCTCCTCGTTGGCGGCGATGGCGGCGGCCTGTTCGGGGCTGACTTGCCGGACCACCCGGCCCGGCACCCCCATCACCAGACTGCCGGCGGGCACCTGCATCCGCTCGGGAATGAGCGCCCCGGCGGCGATGAGGCAGCCCGGACCGATGACGGCGCCGTTGAGCACGGTGGCGTTCATGCCGATCATGCAGCCGTCGCCGATCATGCAGCCGTGGACCACCGCGGCGTGACCGATGGAGACGCCCCGCCCCAGCACCACATCCAGGCCGGGGCCGGTGTGCAGCACGGCGTTGTCCTGCACGTTGCTGCCGGCGCCCACCACGATGCGGCCGGTGTCGGCCCGCAGCACCGCGCCGTACCAGACGCTGGAACCTTCCTCCAGCCGCACATCGCCGGCCAGCGTGGCGTTGTCCGCCACAAAGACGGCACCCCCGTCCACAGGGGTCTTGCCTTCGATCGTATGAAATGCCATTCCGATCACCTCAGTATCTCTATAATTTTCTATCATACACCAACCGGCTGCAAATTGCAAAACCCGGTCAGGATGTGGTACAATAAAACTCGTACGGTGTCTGCCGCAAAGATTGCATAAGAGGCAGGGAAGAGAATACAATGTCCATCAAAATGATTTGCAGCGACCTGGACGGCACACTGCTGCCCTACGGCCGCAAAACGCTGCTGCCGGAGGTCTTTCCGCTGATCGGGAAGCTGGCTGACCGGGGCATCCTGTTCTGCCCGGCGTCCGGCCGGCAGTATACCAGCGAGAAGATGCTGTTTGCCCCGGTGGCGGACCGCTGTGCTTTCCTGTGCGAGAACGGGGCGGTGCTCTACAAGGACGACCAGTGCATCGGCAAGACGCCCATGCCCCGGGCCATGGCCGAGGAGATCGCCCGGGATATGTGGGAGCGCAGCGACGGCCAGGGCGAGGTGATGCTCTCGGGGCAGAACTGCGCCTACCTGATGGAGCGCGGCCTGGGCATGCTGGATCGCATCCGGTTCATCGGCAACCGGTACGAGATCATCCGGGATCCCGCCGACGTGCCGGAGGATATCGTCAAGGTTTCTGTCTACCTGCACGAGGGCGTGGAGAAGTACGCCGACCGCTTCGTGCCCCGCTGGAAGGAAGCCAACTGTGCCGTGGCGGGCCCCTACTGGATCGACACCACCCTGGCCAACAAGGGCACCGGCGTGCGGCAGCTCTGCCAGGTGCTGGGTGTGGATCCGTCGGAGGTGCTGGCCTTCGGGGACAACTACAACGACACCGCCATGCTGGACCTGGTGGGGATGCCCTACATCATGGACAGCGCCGCCGAACCGCTGCGGCAGCGGTATGCCCGGCACACGCCGCGGCCCGAGGATGTGATGGCAGTCCTGGCGGAGGGCGGCAGCCTGTAAGCGATTCCCGCCGCACATCCGCCCGGCGGCAAAAGTGCCGCCGACCGGACATAACCCGACAGTGGCTCCTGCGCTGCGGGGCCTGTGCCCATTGGCGGTACGGCCCCTGCGGCGGGGAGTCTTTTTGGTTTTGCCGGACAAGGCTGACGGGGAGAAGAACGACTCAACTTTTTGTAAAACTTTTTCAAAAAGAGAGCATTGTCCAAAAAAAGACCTTCTATATGGACGTGCGATGCGTTCCCGTCGGAAATAATTAACCAAAATATACAAAAAAGACATACAATTTCGGGCTGTTTTCCGTTGACGATGCCCGCCGGGTATGTTATTATAATAACGACTAAATTATATGTCTCGTGCGTTTGTCAGACGCGCGACTATGGGAGGAAAAATCAATGAAAGAGTTCACCTATACGATCAAGGAGCCTGTGGGCATCCATGCCCGTCCGGCCGGCCTGCTGGTCAAGGAAGTCAAGGGTTACCAGAGCACGGTGACCATCTTCAAGGGTGAGAAATCCGTCAATGCCGTCAAGCTGATGGCGCTCATGGGCATGGGCATCAAATGTGGCGATACCGTGAAGGTGCAGGTGGAAGGCGAGGACGAGGAAACCGCCGCTCCTGCGCTGGAAAAATTTTTCAACGAACATCTGTAAGGGAAAAAATCCCGAGGGCCGCGGCCGCTGTACTGGTATGGCGGTGCGGCCTTTCCTGTTATTATAAGGAGGTTCCCACATGATTACCATCCAGGGCAAGGGTGTTTCCGCCGGTGTCGGCATTGGCCCGCTGTATTTTTATCGCCGCGCCACCACTGAGATCAAGCGCTACACGGTGGAGGACACCGAGGCAGAGTGGCATCGGTTCAAGGGTGCGCAGACCGGCGCCATCGAGCAGCTGGGCAAGCTGGCCGAGCAGGCCCGCGCCGAGGCCGGCGACGAGGCGGCCATGCTGTTCGAGACCCACCAGATGATGGCCGAAGATCTGGACTACGAGGAGGCCATCGAAAACCTCATCAACGAAGAAAAACTCAATGCAGAGGCCGCGGTTTCCGACGTGGCCGAGCAGTTTGCCGCCATGTTCGCTTCGATGGACGACGCCTATATGCAGGCCCGTGCGGCCGACGTGAAGGATGTCAGCCAGCGCATCCTGAGCATTCTGTGCGGCGTGGTGCAGGGCGGTATTGCGTCGGAGGTGCCAGTGCTGCTGGCGGCCGACGACCTGGCCCCCTCCGAGACCATCCAGCTGGACAAGACCAAGATTCTGGGCTTTGTCACGTCGGGCGGTTCCGGTTCCAGCCATACCGCCATTCTGGCCCGCACCATGGGCATTCCGGCCATCGTCGGTCTGGGAAATGCCCTCAAGCCGGAGTACGAGGGCCGTCAGGCCATCGCGGACGGCAGCACCGGTGCGCTGGTCATCGACCCCGACGACGACACCCGGGAACGCCTGATGAAGAAGCGGGAGGAACTGCTTCGTCTGCAGCGCCTGCTGGAGACCCTCAAGGGCCAGGCCAACGTGACCAAGGACGGCAAGAGCATCCGCATCTACTGCAACATCGGCTCCCCCGAGGATGTCCACGCCGTGCAGGTGAACGACGGCGGCGGCATCGGTTTGTTCCGCAGCGAGTTCCTCTATCTGGACAGCAAGGACTATCCCACCGAGGAGGAGCAGTTTGAGGCCTACAAGACCGTCCTGTCCGATATGGACGGCAAGGAGGTCATCATCCGCACGCTGGATATCGGCGCTGACAAGCAGATCGGTTACTTCGACCTGCCCAAGGAGGACAACCCCGCCATGGGCATGCGTGCGCTGCGCATCTGCCTGACCCGGCCGGAGGTCTTCCGCACCCAGCTGCGGGCGCTCTTCCGTGCCTCTGCCTTCGGCAAGCTGGGCATCATGTTCCCCATGGTCACCAGCGTCTGGGAAGTGCGGGAAGCCAAGCGCATCTGCGAGGAGGTCAAGCGTGACCTGAAGCAGGAAGGCATTCCCTACAGCGAGAACGTCCAGATCGGCATCATGATCGAGACGCCCGCCGCGGCCATCTGCAGCGACCGTCTGGCCAAGGAAGTGGACTTCTTCAGCATCGGCACCAACGACCTGACCCAGTATACCCTGGCCTGCGACCGCCAGAACAATGACCTGGGCCGCTTCTACGATCCTCACCATCTGTCGGTGCTGCGGCTGATCCAGCTGGTCACCGAGAATGCCCACAAGAACGGCATCTGGGTGGGCATCTGCGGCGAGCTGGGCGCCGACCTGACCCTCACCGAGACCTTCCTGGCCATCGGTGTGGACGAGCTGTCCGTCACGCCGCGTTCGGTGCTGCCGCTGCGCAACGCTGTCCGCATGACCGACACCCGCGAAACCGCGCCCCGTATCCTGGCAGACCTGGCCGAGGATTACACCGCGCGCTGAATTCTATAAAGTATCACAGGGCGGGGGCCGAAAGGCCCTCGCCCTGTTTTGCTGCCCCGACAAAAAAGCGCTGTCTTGCGAAAAGACAGCGCTTTTTGTATGGGCAAATCATGCATCCAGTTCAAAGTCCCCGGGCAGCAGCTGTTCCAGGCTGGCCGCGGGGTCGGCGATGAGCCGCCGGGACTGGTTGAGGATGGCCTTCTCCAGTGCGTTGCGGGCCATCCGGCCGTTGCCGTTGGTGGCGGCATCCTCCGCCTGTTTGCGGGTGAACCAGGCGGTCAGTGGTTCCCGGCAAGCCTCGTCCAGTGTGTAGCCCTTGCCCTTCGCCAGGGAGAGCAAAATGCGGTAGAGCTCCTCGCCGGTATAGTCGGGGAACTCGATCTGGTTGGGGAAACGGCTGGCCAGCCCCGAATTGGCGCCCAGGAACAGCTCCATCTCCTTGGTGTAGCCGGCCAGGATCACCACCAGCTCGTCCCGGTGGTCCTCAATGCCCTTGACCAGCGTGTCGATGGCTTCCAGACCGAAGCTGTCCTCGCCGCCGCGGTAGAGACTGTAGGCCTCGTCGATGAAGAGCACCCCGCCCAGGGCACTCTGGATCACGCTGTTGGTCAGCGGTGCCGTGTGGCCCACATAGCGGCCCACCAGGTCGGCCCGGGTGACCTCCACCAGCTGGCCGCCGCGCAGCGCGCCGATGGCCTTGAGGTACTTGGCCAGGATGCGGGCAATGGTGGTCTTGCCGGTGCCGGGATTGCCGGTGAAGATCATGTGCATGTTCACATCGGCCACCGGCAGCCCCTGTGCCTTGCGGCGCTGCTGGGCCTGCACGTTTTTGGCAATGTCCCGCACAAAATTCTTTACTTCGTCCAGCCCGATGATGGCGGACAGTTCCGCCTCCACCGCGTCCACGTCGCCGCGGTACTGCCGGGGCAGCAGCGCCAGCAGGTCCATGGGGGCGCCGTCCGCCACCTGCAGGAAGAGCCGGTGGTTCTGGACGGTCAGCGCGGCAGGGGTGCCGTCGGCGGGCACGTTGTCAAGGCCCAGCACATACTCGGCGATGGCGCGGTAGATGGTGCCGCAGAAATCCTGCATGGCCTGCATGCCCTGGGCCTTGCCGTACTGCCCGGCCAGCAGGTCCCGCACCTCGGCGCCCATGGTCAGGGCCAGGCCGCACTGACGACGCACCCGCTGGGCCAGCTCGTTGAGACCCCGGGCTGCCACCGCTGCCAGCGCCTCCGGGGTGAAGGGCTGGGTGCGGCAGATATCCCCGGCGATGGCGTCCACAAAGCGGGCGCCGAAGGCTTCCGCCAGGGCATCCTCGCCCCGGGCGGAGAAAAACACAAAGTATTTACCGCCGGCCTGCAGCTCCCCGATGGCGCCGGGGGCCAGGGCGGTGCCCACGTCCACCAGGATGCCCCGCTGCAGCACATACCGGCTGGAAAGCGCCAGCGTGCCGTGCATGGCCAGGGTGGCCACCATGTTCCGGTAGCTGGCGGCACAGCCTTCGTAGTGGTCAAAGGCCAGCACCTCGGCGTCGGACTGCAGGGCGGCGTAAAGATCCTGGAGAAAGAGCTTCTCCTGGGCAGGGCCGGGGTAGAGGGACAGGTCCATCGTCTCCACCGACGGGCTGCGCAGGATGCCCCGGGCGGCCAGCTCCTCCACCACGCAGGAGAGCGTGTAGTGGCGGCCGGTGCCGTCGGGGCCGCTGAGCAGCATCAGGTTCTTGGCATGGCCGGCATCGGCGGCAGTGCCCAGCACAAAGGGGCGGCGGAAGGCCTTCACCACGGCGGAGACAAAGGCGTCCTGTCCCAGCACGCGGGTCTTGACCTTGTCCGCTACGCCGGAAAAATCCGCGCGGCCGCCGCCCGAAGGCCGGGGCGCCGGGGCAGCCACCGTGCCGCCCAGCAGCCCGTCCTGCCGCAGGGACCGGGTCAGCTCGCTGCTCACCCGGCGCACATGCTCGGCGGTCTGCCGGCCGGCTTTCTGCACGGCATCCGCCGCATCGGCCGTTTTCTGCCCTTTGGGAGCCGCGGCCATGGCATCCAGTTCCTTCTGCATCTGCTGCACGGCGTCGCTGGCCTTGGCAGTCTGCTCCGGGGTGGCGGCGTATTTGCGGCCGCCCATCAGTCCCCGGACCCAGGCATCGTATTGATCTTCAAGACTCATCGTCGTTCTCGCTTTCCGAACGGGGCAGCTTCACGGTATAAAAGTCCTTCACACTGCATCCGGCACGGCCGCCGCCGGCACAGGCACAGGCGCAGGCACAACTGGAAGCGCAGGCACAGGCGCAGCTGAAGTGGTGGTCGCTGCCGCCGCTGTCCCGGCGGCCCACACCACCGCCGCGGCTGGACCCGCCACCCGGCTGGAAGTTCTTGGGCGGATCGGTGCGGTGATACCCCGGCGGAGGCGGCGCCGTGCGGGCACGGCGGATGATGTGCACGCCGTTGGTGTACCAGAACCAGTCGTCGGGATACAGTCCGCTGCCGAACCCGCCGCCCCAGGCGGGGGAGCGGGAGGCAATGGCAAAGAAGACGAACCCGAAGACAGCCAGCACGATGAGCACCGTCATGACGCCGGACGCCACATCGCCCAGATCGCCGGCGGTGCCGCCGTAGTCCTCGGCGGTCATGGCGGCGTCGGCCGCGTAGCCTTCGGAGTAGGTGATGGGCACCGTCACATGGACCTTGGCGGCCTGGCCGTGGGTCAGGGGCCCGAAGTCCCAGGTGAGATACTCCCCGTCCACACCGGTATTATCGGCAATAAAACCGTCGCCATTCTTCCAGCGGATCTGCATGCTGCCCACGCTCAGGTCGTCGAACCAGCCGGGGGTGAAGGTGAAGTTGGCGGTGCCGTCATCGTTGCGGGTGAACAGATGGCTCTGATGCACCGAGAAGGCGAACCGCACGTTGCTCTCGGCGCCGTTCCGGGCGGCCACCTCGGGGGAATAGTACCGGTGGGCAAAGACAACCTTGGCGTAGCTGCCGCCGTCGTCGGAATACTGCAGGTCGGCGATGGTATCGGTGAGGGGAGTCAGGTCCTCGGCGTGGGAATTGGCCAGCCCGATCTTGACCCAGGTCAGATACTGGGTGGCATCCCCGTCGATGACCTGCCAGTCGATGTCGTAGGTGATGTCGGCGGAACCGTCCTGGCGCAGGTCCACGGTGACCACATAGCTGCGGATGTAGTCCATGTCGCCCTCTTCGGCGTAGGGGGCCAGGTCCTTGTCGGCGGCAAAGGCCGGCAGAGCCGTCAGGACGCACAGACACAGGGCTGCTGCCCAGAGCACCGCGCGGCGTACAAAAGCAGTGGATTTCATCGGCAGCCCTCCTGCAGGGGTGTATCCCCCAGTTGGCAGCGGCGCTCCATGGCGGCGCTGGTGTTGCGGATGGCACTGCATGCGGCACTGTGCCAGATGCGGTGCCAGGGCATGCGCAGCAGGTTCCCCAGCCCCGGGCCGGACAGCCAGCTCTGGCAGGGCAGTACCGTGCCGTCGGGGCCCACCGCCATGTTGGACAGGCAGGCGCCGCAGCTGGGAATCTGGGTGAAGCCCAGGTCGCGCAGCGTCTCCTCGGACAGCCAGCCGGGGCTGGTGAAGTTGATCTCCATGGCGTTGGCCGCGGCGTATTCCATGGCTGGGCGCAACACCGCCACCAGTTCATCGGGGGTCAGCCGCTCGGCACGGCTGGCTTCGGTCTCGGCGTTGCCGGCGGGAATCAGCCCGCTGCAGGTCAGGTACCGCACCCCCAGCTCGTGGGCCAGCTGTACCGTGGACAGATAATCCCGGTTCAGGCTGCACAACGGCGTGTTCAGGCTGACGCTCAGCCCCGCCGCCAGGGCGTTCTTGATGCCGCCCAGCGTGTCGGTGTAGCCGTCCACTCCCACCAGGGTGTTGTGGATTTCGGGGGCGGCGGAATAGAAGGTGATCTGCACGGCGTCCAGGCTGGCGTTTTTCAGGTCCTTGCACATGGCGCTGGTCAGCATCCGGCCGTTGGTGTTCAGCCGGGTCACAAACCACTGGGAAGCCTGCACCAGCTTGACCAGATCGTTGCGCAAAGTGGGTTCCCCGCCGGTAAAGGTCAGCTGGGGAATGCCCGCGCTGCGGCATTTTTCAATGACGGCCAGCCACTGGTCGGTGTCCAGTTCCGGCGCGGCGCCCAGGGGCTGGTTGGCGGCATAGCAGTGCAGACATTTCTGGTTGCAGTGCCAGGCGCCGTCCTTCATCATGGAGCTGATCATCAGGTCCATGCGGTGGGGGGCGTTCATCCGCGCGGCATAGTCCCCCAGATGGAGCGGCTGGATGTGCAGCGGCGGGGTCTGGCCCCGGGCCACCGCACACAGGCAGTCCAGCATCAGCTGCAGGTCGGATGCGATCTGCAGTTCAGGGGTGCGGCGGTACACCTTGTGGGTGGCGGCCACTGCCTGGGCCGTGATGGCCGACCAGTCGGCGGGGGCCAGTTTCTTGCCGCTGTGGGGATGCAGGGCATCCATCAGCGCGGTGAGCAGGATGGCCCAGCTGACGTTCAGCGGCAGGATATCCTGCCCGTTGAGGATGGTCACAAAGGGGGTCTCCCGGTCGGGGTGGCGGCAGGGGATCAGATGGATGCGAACGACGCCGGGACCGTCGGGGTCCAGCGTCACATGGCGCACACGGGAAAGATGCCCGTGCAGAAAGGCGCGTTCCGCATAGGTCAGATATTTCATCGGGGATGGTTCCTCCGCAAAGTTACAGAATGGTTAAATTGCTAAAAGTATACCATATTGAGTGGATAATTACAACTGCGGCGGGGTGGGGAAAGGGACAGGATACCACAAAAAAATGCCTGCCGCAAAACGGCAGGCGAATGGCGAAATCATTCAGATGGAGCGGAAACCCTTGCCCACGATCTCGCTGCTGTTGACGATGGTGATGAAGGCGTGGGGATCGTTGCGGCGCACGAAGCGGCGCAGGTGCTGGGCCTGGCCGCGGGTGAGCACCGTCATGAGCACCCATTTTTCCTCGTGGGTGTAAGCGCCCTCGGCGCGCTCCTCGGTGGCGGAGCGGTTGAGTTCCTTGACGATGAAATCCCGGACCGGGCCGGGGTTGGTGGTGACCACCGTGCAGACCTTGCGCAGGTTGATACTCTCGATGGCGCTGTCCACCACGGTGGTTTTGAGCACCATGCCCAGAATGCAGTACAGCCCGGTGGTGGGGCCGTAGAGATAGGCGCCCACCAGCACGATGGCCAGGTCGCTGATGAGCAGGGCGCGGCCGATCTCCAGGCTGGTGTACTTGTGCAGGATCATGGCCACGATGTCGGTGCCGCCGGTGGAGGCGCCGATATTGAAGACGATGGCGCTGCCCACGGCGGGCAGGATGACGGCGTAGCACAGCTCCAGGAAAACGTCGTGGGTGAGGGGCGCCGTCAGCGGCCAGATCCGCTCACAGAGGCTGACGAAAAAGGAGAGGGCAAAGGAGGAGTAGATGGTCCACCCCATGGATTTTACCCCCAGGAAGGCGAAGCCCAGCAGGACCAGGATGGCGTTGACGATCCACATGAAGAAGCCCACGTTCCACTGGGGAAAGAGGGTGGACAGGATGATGGAGAGGCCCGAGGTGCCGCCGAAAGCGAAATGGTTGGGCGTCTTGAAGAGGGCGATGCCCATGGCGGTGGCGATGAGGCCCAGGTTGAGCAGGACGAAGAATTTGGCGTCCTCCACCATCATTTTTTTGGTGAGGTGTTTTTGCAGAATTTGCAGCATAGATGATTGCTTCCTTGATAAAATGGCGCAATGCCGTCAGAATGTCAGGTTGCCGAACTCGGACAGTTTCAGCGTCTCGTTGTGCTGTTCGGCCCAGTTGATGCTCCAGGAGCTGCCGAAGAGCAGCAGATGGTTGCCCTTCAGGTCCTCGATGGGGCGGGTGTCGCTGGTCAGGTCCAGGTGTTTGGGGTCCAGCTCGTCGGGATCGTTGGTGATCCAGCGCAGGTACTCATAGGGCAGCTGCTGCATGCGGATCTCCACGTTGTATTCGTTTTTCAGGCGGTATTCCAGCACTTCCAGCTGCAGTACGCCCACCACGCCCACGATGACCTCCTCCATGCCGGAGCCCAGGTCGCGGAAGATCTGGATGGCACCCTCCTGGGCGATCTGTTCCATACCCTTCACGAACTGTTTGCGTTTCATGGTGTCCACCTGGGTCACCCGGGCGAAATGTTCGGGGGCGAAGGTGGGGATGCCCGCAAACTGCACATGGGGCTTGCCGGTGCACAGCGTATCGCCGATGGAGAAGATGCCCGGGTCAAACAGGCCGATGATATCGCCGGCGTAGGCCTCGCTGACGATGGCACGGTCGTCGGCCATCAGGCTGGTGCCGGTGGCCAGTTTGATGTTCTTGCCCTCCTGCACATGGTAGGCTTCCATGCCGCGCTCGAACTTGCCGGAGCAGATGCGCAGGAACGCGATGCGGTCCCGGTGGTTCTTGTTCATGTTGGCCTGGATCTTGAAGATGAAGCCGGAGAAGTTCTCGCTGCAGGGGTCCACCACCTCGCCGGAAATAGCATCCTTGCGGGGCAGCGGGGTGGGGGTCAGGCGGAGGAACTCCTTCAGGAAGGGCTCCACGCCGAAGTTGGTCAGCGCCGAACCGAAGAACACCGGCGACAGCGTACCGTTGTGCACGGCCTCCAGGTCGAATTCCTCGGCGGCACCGTCCAGCAGCTCGATGTCCTCGGCCAGTTTCTGGTGGTTGTCGGCACCGATAAGCTCGTCCAGTTTGGCGTCACCCAGCTCGGCCTCGATCTCCTCCACCATCTTGACGCCGTTGGCGCGGCCGTCGCTCTCGAAGGCCAGCACCCGGCGGCTGTCCCGGTCAAAGACGCCCTTGAAGCCCTTGCCGCAGCCGATGGGCCAGTTCATGGGGTAGGTCTTGATGCCGAGGATCTCCTCGATGTTCTCCATCAGTTCAAAGGGGTCCCGGGCTTCCCGGTCCATCTTGTTGATGAAGGTGAAGATGGGAATATGGCGCAGCGTGCAGACCTTGAACAGCTTGATGGTCTGGGCCTCCACGCCCTTGGCCGCGTCGATGACCATGACGGCGGAATCCGCCGCCATCAGGGTGCGGTAGGTGTCCTCGCTGAAGTCCTGGTGGCCGGGGGTGTCCAGAATGTTGATGCACTTGCCCTGGTAGTTGAACTGCAGCACCGACGAGGTGACCGAGATGCCGCGCTGTTTCTCGATGTCCATCCAGTCGGACACCGCGTGTTTGGCACTCTGTTTGCCTTTGACCGAACCAGCCGTCTGGATGGCGCCCCCGTACAGCAGCAGCTTTTCGGTCAGGGTGGTTTTACCGGCGTCGGGGTGCGAGATGATCGCAAAGGTCCGCCGGCTCTCGATTTGTTCGCGCAATGATGGCATGAAAACTGACTCCTTATTTCGTTACATACATGTGACGGATGTTCCATAGCGTCAATGTCACATCGGGGCACACTCCTCTACAATACTAACGTACCCTATCATACATGGTTTTTCAGGGAATTGCAACGGAAATTTTACCGCACAGCCCCCAAAAACAGTCTCCGGGAATCGGCGGGACGCCATGTATAAAATGCTTCCGGGCGTCCCACACTAGGGGCATACACAAAATTTGCCGTAAAGGACGGGGGAAGATGAACCATATCAAATCGTTTTTCAAGGAGAAGGGGCTGTATCTGTTCTGTCTGGCGCTGGTGTTTGCCGCCACGGCGGCGGGCATTCTGGCGCTGCGCCGCGTGGTGACCAACATGTCGGAGCTGACCCAGCTCCGCAAAGACGCCCTGCAGGAGGAAAGCCAATGGACACAGCCCGATACCACCGTGGACAATCCGGCCAGCAATGTGCCCAAACCCACTACGGCACCCTCAGCCGTGCCCTCTGCGCCGCCTGCCTCCTCTGGGGCGTCGTCGGCGTCTGCCTCTGCATCCGCAGAACCGTCCGCCACTGCCGCGCCGTCCGCGCAGCCTGCGGCCTCCTCGGCCTTGTGGCAGACCGAGCCCATAGCGGCTTTCAGCGGTGAGGAGCTGGTCTACAACGAGACGCTGGGCGACTGGCGCACCCACAACGGTGCCGACTATGCTGCCAAGGTCGGGGAGGATGTGAGCCCGGTACGGGGCGGCACCGTCACGGCGGTGACCGAGGATGCCCTGTGGGGCACGGTGGTGGAGATCACCGACCAGAATGAGGTGCTGTGGCGGTATTGCGGCCTGACCGATGTATCGCTGCAGCCCGGGGAAGGGGTGACCACCGCCACCACGCTGGGCAAGGTGGGCAGCATTCCGTCGGAGAGCAAGGCGGAATCCCACCTGCATCTGGAATGCCTGGAAAAGGACGCCTACCAGGACCCCGAGAGCATGAAATAAAGAAGTCCCCCGTTCCGGCCGGAACGGGGGATGTTTCTGTTATCGGTAGGAAGCCACGCGGAGCATCCGGGTGGCGTTGAGCACTGCCAGCACCATGACGCCCACATCGGCGAAGACGGCCCACCACATGTTGGCCACGCCCACGGCGCTGAGCAGCAGACAGAGCAGCTTGACGCCCAGGGCAAAGGCGATGTTCTGGTAGACGATGGCCATGCACTTGCGGGCAATCCGCATGGAAAGGCCGATCTTGGCGGGATCGTCGTCCATCAGCACCACATCGGCGGCCTCGATGGCGGCGTCGCTGCCCAGGGCACCCATGGCGATGCCGATATCCGCCCGCATGAGCACGGGAGCATCGTTGATGCCGTCGCCGGCGAAGACCAGCATTTTGTCGGCGGGTTTGCCGGCCAGCAGGGCTTCCACCTGGTGGACCTTGTCGGCGGGCAGCAACCCGGCGTGGACCTCGTCGATGCCCAGCGCTGTGGCCACCTTGTGGGCCACGGCGGGGCTGTCCCCAGTGAGCATGACGGTGCGCACGCCCTGGCTGCGCAGGTCCTGCATGGCGACTGCGGCGGTGGGCTTCTCCTCGTCGGAGATCAGGATGGAGCCCAGGAACCGGCCATCCCGGGCCACATAGACGATGCTGCCCGCGCCGTCGTCGGCGGTGTAGGCGATGCCGCTTTCCTCCATCAGGCGGGCGTTGCCGGCCAGGACCACCTTGCCATCCACCAGTGTGCGCACGCCTTGCCCGGCCACTTCCTGGGCGTCGGCCGCCCGGCGGGCATCCACATCGGGGCAGGCTTCTCGCAGGCTCTTGCTGATGGGATGGCTGGAAAACCGTTCTGCCAGAGCGGCGTTTTCCAAAAGGTCCGCCTCGGTCACGCCCGGGGCGGGGGTGACGCGGGTCACCGCAAAGACGCCCTTGGTCAGGGTGCCGGTCTTGTCAAAGGCGGCCACGCCGGTGTGGGCCAGTGCCTCCAGATAGTTGCCGCCCTTCACCAGGATACCGCACCGGGAGGCCCCGCCGATACCGCCGAAGAAGGTCAGCGGGATGGAGATGACCAGCGCACAGGGACAGCTGATGACCAGGAAGGTGAGGGCGCGCAGCACCCAGACGGTCCAGCCGCCGCCCAGCACCAGCGGGGGCAGCAGGGCCAGCAGCAGCGCAGCCAGACAGACGGCGGGGGTATACCAGCGGGCAAATTTCGTGATGAAGTTTTCTACTTTGGCCTTTTTCAGGCTGGAATTTTCCACCAGGTCCAGGATCTTGGCCACGGTGGATTCATCGTAGGCTTTGGTGGTGGTGATGCGCAGCAGGCCGTCCTCGTTGACGCAGCCGCTGATGACCCCGTCCCCGGGGCGCACCGTGCGGGGACGGCTCTCGCCGGTCAGGGCGGCGGTGTTCAGCGTGCTTTCCCCGCTGAGTACCGTGCCGTCGATGGGGATCTTCTCCCCGGGCCGTACCACGATCACCGAACCCACGGCCACCTCGTCGGGGTCCACCACCGTCACGGTGCCGTCGGCCTGTTCCAGGTTGGCACTGTCGGGGCGGATGTCCATCAGCTCGCTGATGCTGCGGCGGCTCTTGCCCACCGCATAGCTCTGGAACAGCTCGCCGATCTGGTAGAACAGCATGACGGCCACGCCCTCGGCGTATTCGCCGCAGCCCATGGCGCCCACCGTGGCCACCGCCATCAGGAAGTTTTCGTCGAACACCTGCCCGCTGCGGATGCCTAATACCGCCTTGCGCAGCACGTCGTAGCCGATCACCAGATAGGGGATCAGCCAGACGATGAGCTGGCCGTACCAGGGCAGCGGCAGAAAATGCAGCGCCACCGCCGCACAGCCAGTCAGCACCGCGGCCAGAATGATGCGCCGCAGCGTTCGTTTCTGCTTTTTGGTCATGAAAGGATGCCTCCGTTCCGACACGCTGCCTTACAGTTCAATCTCGAAATCCGGCTCGATCTTCTTCGCTGTGCGCACAGCCTGCTGCAGGATCTCGTCAAAGCGGCTGTCGTCAGCGGCCAGCAGCATCTTCTGGGTCATAAAGCTCACACTGGCGTTCTCCACACCGGGCAGGGCCTTGACGGCGGTTTCAATCTTGGCGGCGCAGTTGGCGCAGTCCACTTCGATCTTGAATTTCTTCTGCATGACAAAAACTCCTTTGCTCTGTGTTTTATTCTTCCACATGTTCCATGCCCAGCGCGATCATGCTGCGCACGTGGTCGTCGTCCAGCGAATAGTAGATGGTTTTTCCCTCCCGCCGGAACTTCACCAGCTTGTTGGTCTTGAGCAGCCGCAGCTGGTGGCTCACCGCGCTCTGGGACAGTTCCACCACCTGGGCAATGTCGTTGACGCAGAGCTCGCTCTCGAACAGGGCGTAGAGGATCTTGATGCGGGTGGTATCGCCGAACACCCGGAAGAGCTCCGCCAGGTCGTAGAGGATCTCGTCCCCGGGCAGGTCGTCCTGCAGCTTCTGCAGGGCCTGTGCGTCCAGCGCCGGGCTGGCGGCGGACAGGGCAGCATCGTGCTGTGCCATAGGAAACATCCTTTCATATGTTTATTTGTTCATATGATACACCTGACTAGGCCGCCTGTCAAGGGGAAAAAACAAAAAATCCCCGCATTTCTGCGGGGAAAAAGCAGGGGACAGACCCTTTCTTTTATTGGGGCGGCACAAAGCCGGGTTCGCCGGGCAGGATGACGCCGTTGTCGGCGAGCATCCGGCGGAATTCCTCGTCGGGCATCTCAAAGATCACTTCCTTGATCATGCCCGGTTCGTGGACCAGGATCTTCCAGGGGGCACCGTCGGGCTGCTGCAGGAACAGGATGCCCGAAAC
The DNA here is from genome assembly GCA_944388215.1 of uncultured Gemmiger sp. Lineage (GTDB taxonomy): Bacteria > Bacillota > Clostridia > Oscillospirales > Ruminococcaceae > Gemmiger. The sequence goes on from CALXHT010000001.1 coordinate 148,222, forward strand.
CTGGCCCAGTCCCTTGATGCCTTCATCCTCCCAAAAGGCGGGGGAGGGGGTCACATAGTAGTGATCCACCATCCGGCCGTCGGCAAAATCATGCTCGATGGCGGCGGGCAGTTCGCCCTCGGCCTGTTCCGATTTGTATTGCAGGTGCAGGTTGGTAAAATCCGCAGCGGTCATGGGGTCCTCCTTGGAAAGGTCCGATCAGACGCGCAGGCTGGCGCCTTCGCCGTCGTTGGTGCCCTCGTCGAATTCGTAGTCGTTGCCGGGCAGCAGGGCGTTGAGCAGGATGCCGGCGATGGCGGCGATGGCCAGGCCGGACAGGTTGACGGCCATGCTGCCCACATAGAAGGTGATGCCGCCCACCGAGTCAAAGCCCAGGGCGCAGACCAGGATGACGGCGGCGATGATCAGGTTGCGGGAGTTGGTGAAGTCCACCTTGTTCTCCACCACGTTGCGCACGCCGATGGCGGAGATCATGCCGTAGAGCACGAAGCTGATGCCGCCCACGATGCCGGTGGGGATGGTGTTGATGATGGCCTCAAACTTGGGGCAGAAGCTCAGCACCAGGGCAAAGACGGCGGCAATGCGGATGACCAGCGGGTCGTAGATCTTGGTCAGGGCCAGCACGCCGGTGTTCTCGCCGTAGGTGGTGTTGGCGGGGCCGCCCAGCAGACCGGCCATGGTGGTGGCCAGGCCGTCGCCCAGCAGGGTGCGGTTGAGGCCGGGGTCACGGATGTAGTTCTTGCCGGTGGTGGCGCTGATGGCGGCGATATCGCCGATGTGCTCCATCATGGTAGCCAGGGCGATGGGCACGATGGTGAAGATGGCGCTGATGAAGGTCTCGCTGCCGTCGATGGAGAAAAGACCCATGGATTCCTTATGCAGCGGGATGCCGAACCAGCTTGCCTCGGCGATGGCCGCAAAATCCACGGCGCCGGTGACCAGGGCCACGGCGTAGGCCACCAGCACACCGATGAGGATGGGCAGGATCTTGACCATGCCCTTGCCCCAGATGTTGCAGATGATGACGGTGGCCAGTGCCACAATGGCCAGCAGCCAGTTGCTCTGGCAGTTGGTGATGGCGCTGGGGGCCAGGATCAGGCCGATGGCGATGATGATGGGGCCGGTGACCACCGGCGGGAAGAACTTCATCATGCGGCGGATGCCGAAGGCCGTGATGAGGAAACTGAACAGTACGTAGACCAGGCCGGAGAAGGCCACGGCGGCGCAGGCATAGGGCAGGTTTTCGGGGTTGGCACCGTCGTTGCTCACGATGGTGAAGCCGCCCAGGTAGGCAAAGCTGGAACCCAGGAAAGCCGGGACCTTGCCCTTGCACAGGAAGTGGAACAGCAGCGTGCCCAGACCGGCACACAGCAGGGTGGTGCTGACGCTCAGACCGGTCAGCAGGGGCACCAGCACGGTGGCGCCGAACATGGCAAACATGTGCTGTGCGCCCAGAATGAGCATTTTGGGCGTGCCCAGTTGGCGGGCATCGTAGATGCCCTTGGAATAATCAATTGTCTTTTCGCCCATGGAATCCTCCTCTTTTGAAGTCCAGCCGCAAAAAAAGGAAGCAGCAATCACCGCTTCCCGCTGTCCCCTTTAAGTATATCGTCTTTGGCGGCAAAAGGCAAGAAAAAGCGACAAAAAGAGGGCGTCTTGCAATCGGCCGCAGCGGCCGCTATAATAAGAAAAAAGAAAAAGGGGAAATGGCAGATGTTGGAACCGGGAATCCGGGGGCACGCGGCCCTGCGCGTCACCACCGAAAACACCGCCCGGGCACTGGGCAGCGGAGAACTGGAGGTGCTGGCCACGCCGGCGGTGGCGGCTTTGATCGAAAAGGCCTGCTGGAAGGCGGTGGCGGGGGAACTGGACCTGGGCACCGGCACGGTGGGCACCAGCCTTTCGCTGGCGCACACGGCGCCCACGCCCATCGGCATGGTGGTCTACTGCGACTGCGAACTCACCGCGGTGGCGGACCGCCGGCTGACCTTCACGGCCCGGGTCTATGACGATGTGAGCGAGGTGGCCCACGCCACCCACGAGCGCTACATTGTGGACAACGACCGCTTCACCCACAAGGCGTCCGCCAAACTCAACGCCGACTGAACGGAAATAGCCCCACCGCGGTGGGGCTGTTCCTCTTAATAGATGGCTTCCTCCCGCCAGTGTGCCAGGCGGTGCACCGTCTCGTCGCTTTCCACCCAGCCCTCGTCGGGGTCGGGCACGGCGTCGGGGGCGTAGTGGGCCATCACGCCGGGCACCTGCCCCTTCAGGTATTCCTTCGCCTGCTTCTGGCGGCAGGGTGTTGTGTGGCGCAGCAGGGCGTCCGGTTCGGTTGTGCGTTTTTTCATGGACGTTTCCTCCCTTCCCGGATAGCTTGCCCCGCCCGGGCGCTACCCAAACCCGCCAAATTGTGGTATACTACCCTTTCCGAAACTTTATCCCAAAGGAGCCCTGTCTAGTATGGAAGTCAAGATCAACCAGGTCATTCTGCATTTGCTGGATCCCGGCGCTTCGGAGCCGCTGCTCTCCGACCGGCCGATGGACCTCGACGCCGATCTCTTTGAATATTTCACCGCCGTGATCGAGAAGGCCTTTGCCAGCGACGAGGTCAAGAACTGCCGGTTTTTGCCCGATTCCGCCTTTGCCCAGGAGATGGCCCAGAACCAGGATTTCGTGGACCTGTCCCGGCGCATTGCGGGGGTGATCTTCGAGCAGATGCTGCAGTACCCGGCCATTCCGGCGGGGGACCTGGCGGTGGTGGACTTCGCCGGGGACGGGGTGCCCTTCTACGGGGTGCTCAAGCTGAACTACCGGCCGGGCTACACCCACCACACCGAGACGCTGGGCAACGGCCGATTCAGCAGCATGGTACCCCAGCGCACCCTGCTGCCCGGCACCCCCAAGGCCGACGAGGCGGCCCTCATCGACCGGGCCAACGGCACGGTGCGGCTCATTGAAAAGAAGTTCAACCTGGACGAGAAGAAGGACTTTTACCTGTCCACCCGGGTGTTCGGCTGCACCGAGGCCATGCAGGAGAAGGCCAAGCTGAAGGCCGTCTGCGAGACCGCCGTGGCCGCCGTGAAGGAAGCCTACCCCGAACCGGAGGAACTGGACGACGTGCCCCCCTTTGACGGCGGCACCGAGACCGCCGTGGAGCTGATGGTGCGCAACCAGGCGGTGGACAACACCATCTCGGTGGAGGATGTGCGCACCCGCATGCGGGAAAACTATCCCCTGGCGGCGCCCAAGTTCGAGGCGGCCCTGGCGGAGACCGGCGTGCAGGAAAACGACCGGGTGACGGTGAGTCCCGCCCGGATGAAAAAGCTGGAGAGCCGCAGCTTCAAGACGGAGTCCGGCATCGAGATCAAGATCCCGGCGGAGCTCTGCAATTCCGACGATGCGGTGGAGTTCATCCACTCGGCCACCGGCGGGCTGAGCCTGCTGATCAAGGACGTACTGGTATGATGTTGCGCCGCCCGCCGGCACCCGGCGGGCGGTTTGATATATGGAAAGGAACGGTCCCATGGAATGGAAAGACGGCCGCCCCCGCTGCCGGTGGGCCAACCCGGACAATCCCCGCTACCTCCACTACCATGACGAGGAGTGGGGCGTGCCGGTGCACGACGACCGGCTGCTCTTTGAAATGCTGATCCTGGAAGGGTTCCAGGCAGGCCTCTCCTGGGAGTGTGTGCTCAACAAGCGGGAGGCCTTCCGCCGCGCCTTCGACGATTTTGACTGGGAAAAGGTGGCCGCCTTCGACGAAGCCCGCTGTGCGGCATTGGCCTTGGACCCCGGCATCATCCGCAACCGGCGCAAAATCGCGGCGGCGGTGAAAAATGCCCGGGTGTTTGCATCCATCCGGCAGGAGTGGGGCAGCTTCGACCGCTACCTCTGGCACTGGACGGAAGGCAAGACGATCTGCGAGCGGGGCAAGACCACCTCGCCGCTGTCGGATGCCATTTCGGCCGACCTGCGCCGGCGGGGCATGAGCTTTGTGGGCTCCACCATCATTTACGCCTACCTGCAGGCGGTGGGGGTGCTCTGGAGCCACGAGGAAGGCTGCTTCCTGCAGGCACCGCCCTGCCAAAACCCGTGAGGGGAAGGGCGGAATTGTTGGCGATTTTTGCGTCTTTCCGTGGAGAACATTGTGTGGTACAATAAGAATGTACCGAAAGAAAAGCAACGGACCGCGATCAAAAAGAGGAATACCAAGATGTTTGAAAGCCATCTGTTTGCCCGCTGCACGGCCCACCATGCCGTGCTGTACTGGGACAAGCCCGCTGCGGCGGGCGCCCGGGCAGAATATACCGTCTATCTGAACAATGAGCCGGTGGGCACCACCCACCGCACCCACTATACCCTGGACAAGCTGGAACCCCAGACCGAATACCGGGTGGACGTGGTGTTTGAGAACCAGCCGGTGGGCGCCTGCATGCTGCGCACCGGGGCAGAAAAACAACGCATCAACGTCACCGAGGCCCCCTACTGGGCCAAGGGGGACGGCACCACGAAAAACACCGCCGCCCTGCAGCGGGCCATCGATGCCTGCGGACCCGGGGATGCGGTCTACCTGCCCGCCGGCACCTATCTGACCGGCGCGCTGCGGCTGCACAGCGATATGGAACTCTACCTGGACGAGGGGGCCGTTCTGCAGGGCACCGCCCAGCTGGTGGACTACCAGCCCCGCATTCCCAGCCGGTTCGAGGGCATCGAGCGCCGCTGCTATTCCAGCCTTCTGAACCTGGGCAAGATGGACCACGACGACGGGTACAACTGCGTCAATGTGGTCATCCGCGGCAAGGGCACCATCGCCGGCGGCGGCAAGGCGCTGGCCGATGCCATCATTGCCGACGAGCGGGAGCATCTCAAGGACTACCTGGCCGAACATGCCGACCTGGTGGAGAGCTGCGACGACGAGGACACCATCCCCGGCCGGGTACGCCCGCGGCTGGTGAACCTGAGCAACTGCCAGAACGTCTGGATCAGCGGCCTGACGCTGCAGGACAGCCCGGCCTGGATCGTCCAGATGATCTACAGCGACAACATTGTCACCGACCACTGCACCTTCCGCTCGGAGGGCATCTGGAACGGCGACGGCTGGGACCCCGATTCCAGCACCAACTGCACGCTGTTTGCCAGTGAATTCTGTACCGGCGGCGATTCGGTCTCGGTCAAGAGCGGCAAGAACCCTGAGGGCAATACCATCGGCCGGCCCAGCGCCCATATCTATATCTTTGACTGCCGGGTGGGCTTCGGCCAGGGCATCTGTGTGGGCAGCGAGATGTCCGGCGGTGTGGAGGACGTGCAGGTCTGGGACTGCGATCTGGAAAATTCCTACTCCGGCATCGAGGTTAAGGCCACGGCAAAGCGGGGCGGCTATGTGCGGGGCGTGACGGTGCGGGACTGCACGGCACCCCGGGTCATGATCCATTCGGTGCCCTACAACGACGACGGCGAGGCGGCCGGCACCCTGCCGGTGCTGGAGCACTTCACCTTTGCGGGGCTGACGCTCACCGGCCGGGCGCTGAACGACAAACGGACATGGAAGGATGTTTCCCCGGTGACGCTGGCGGGCTTTGAAGGCCCCGACGGCACGCTGCGGGATGTGAATTTTGACGGGCTGACGATCACGGCCAAGGCACCGCGCCTGCCGCTGCAGTACTGCAGCGAGGTGACGCTGCGGGGCATGACCTGTCTGCCGCCGCAGGAGGACTGATCCTGCGGCCTGAAAACCAGGCAAGGGGGTAGACAAGATGGAACTTTCTGAAATTACCGCCCAGGCGCGCCGCGCCACCGAGGAACTGCTGGAGGCAGCGCATCTGGAAACGGGGGATCTCTTTGTGGTGGGCTGCTCCAGCAGCGAGATCACCGGTGGGCGTATCGGGCAGCACTCCAGCATGGAGGCAGCCGCCGCCGTGCTGGCCGGGGTACTGCCGCCGCTGCAGGAACAGGGCGTCTATCTGGCGGCCCAGTGCTGCGAGCACCTGAACCGTGCCATTGTGGTGGAGCGGGAGGTGGCCAAGGCCTGCGGCTACCAGATCGTGGCGGCCATTCCCCAGCCCCATGCGGGGGGCAGCTGGGCCACCAACTGCTGGCACACCTTCCAGGACCCCGTCCTGGTGGAGGAAGTCCAGGCGGCGGCCGGCATGGACATCGGCGGCACCCTCATTGGGATGCATCTGCGCCGGGTGGCGGTGCCGGTTCGCCTGAGCATCGACCACATCGGGCAGGCCATCCTGCTCTGTGCCCGCACCCGGCCGCCCTTCATCGGCGGAGCCCGCGCCGTCTACAGTGAGGAGGAACCGCGATGATCCCGGAAGAACAGAAACAGCGGATGGCCGAGGCTGTGGCCCAAATCCGGCTGAATATGGCCGAGGCGGCCCGCCGTGCCGGGCGCGACCCGGCGGAAGTGAGCCTCTGCGCGGCCTGCAAGACCCGCACGGTGGAGGAGGTGCGCTACAGCGCCGATCTGCCCATCGACCTGTTCGGGGAAAACCACGTCCAGGAACTGGTGGAAAAGACCGACGCCGGGGCCTACAACGGCAAGCCGGGGCATTTTATCGGCCATCTGCAGACCAACAAGGTGAACAAGGTGGTGGGGCGTGCGTTGCTGATCCAGAGCGTGGACAGCACCCGTCTTTTGGACAAGATCGACGCCGCCGCCGCCCGGCTGGGCCTGACCCAGGAGATCCTCATCGAGATCAACATCGGCGCCGAGGAGAGCAAGAGCGGCGTGGGCCCCGACGACCTGTGGCCGCTGCTGGAGGCGGCAGCCGCCAGGGAGCACCTGCGGGTGCGCGGCCTGATGGCCATTCCCCCCGCTGATGCCGACGATGACCAGACCCGCCGCTTCTTCGCCGAGATGCGGGAACTGCTGGGAACGGCGGCGTCCCGCCACTACCAGAACGCTCAGATGGATATCCTCTCCATGGGCATGAGCCACGATTACGCCATGGCCATCCAGGAGGGCGCCACCATCGTCCGGGTGGGCACTGCCATCTACGGCGCCCGGGACTACAGCAAAAAGTAACCATTACAGGAAAACGCCTGTGCGGAAAACCTTCCGCACAGGCGTTTTTGCTTGGCATAGTATGGTGTGTGGGGTTACTGGACCGCGGCGCGGCGCATCCAGCGCAGGGCCAGCGCGGTCAGCGCGGCCAGTACCGCCAGCAGGGCGGCCGCCGGTATCTGCCAGCCCAGGGGCCGGAACAGCTCTGCCGCCGGATGCAGCCACTGGCTGTTGGTGGTGGTGCCCAGCATAAACACCAGGTAGGCGCCCCAGAATCCCTTGACGCCAAACCGCTGCACCAGTCCGCCCAGGAAAAAGCCGATCCACGGCGGCAGCAGCAGGACCGCCGGCCAGACCGGCCAGGGGATCCATTCCCAGGGCAGGGGAGCATACCCGGTCAGGGCGCGGCGCACCAGGGCGTCCACCGTACCCGCCAACAGGGCGACGGCCAGCTGCAGCAGGTTCAGCCGCAGACAGTGCAGAAGAATGCCGGCCACAAGGCCCCGCCGCGTGGCGGATAAGCTGAGAAACAGCGAGAACTGCACGCTGAGATAGACGATGGCCAGAATGGTGTTGACGAGAAAGAGAAAGCCCAGCAGCAGGCCCATCGCCAGCAGCGGTGCGTCCTCGGGGTCGCCGGTCACCACGGCGATGGCGCCCAGCCCCTCACACAGGGCGATCAGAACCGCCAGTACAGGCAGCATCCACAGGAAATCATTCCGGGTGTACCCCAGTATGGCACGTATCGTTCGATGCATACAACTTCCTCCTTTACACCCGGCTGATGGTGAAATGCTTCAGCCGGTGCAGCGCCACCCCGGTGGGCACCAGACTGATGACACCCAGCCCTGCGCTGTAAACGTCGAGAATCGTGGCAGGGATCAGTTTGGCCACAAACATAAAGACGGTGATCTGCAGATAGACCACTGCCACCACCAGGATGACCAGTGCCCGTTTCCATATTGGAAGGGCGCTGAAGGGAAGGGTACCCATCCACAGCATAACGCTGCACAAAAGAAACTTCAGCCCCAGCCCCTGCAGCGGAAAGGCGCCCAGGTGCAGTAAAAGCGGGTTGGTCTCCAGGGAAAACAGCCGGGCGGTGAAGCTGTTGCAGGCAAAGTCCAGTACCATACATAGCAGCGGCAGCAGCACCCAGAAAGCCAGCACAGCGCCCCGCAGGGAACGGCGGGTGGCGCCGAAACTCAGGGCCAGCGGTGCATAACCACTGATGGCCTGGGCGGCACAGATGCCGAGCATGATGTCATACAGGATAAAGAATCCCTGCAGATAGGTCAGAAAGAAGGTGCCGCCGTCGGTGAGCAGGGAAAAAACGAGCAGCACCGGGTAAAACAGTGTCAGCGTTCCGATGATCACCAGCGCCGGTTTCAGCAGAAACCACAGGGTTTTTGCCATCTTACATCCCCTCCCGTTCGTGGCCGCAGAGGGCCACAAAGACCTTCTGCAGCGACAGAGCGTCACAGTCCACATCCAGCCCGCGGCCGGCGATCTCCGGCGCCGGGGCCCGCACGGTGCAAAGGGTCTGGCGGCCCAGCGTCTCGGTGTGCAGCACTTCGTACCCTTCACAGGCGGCGGCCACCGCGTCGTCCCGGCCGGACACCGCGCAGAACTGGGCCAGCAGGACGTCGGTCTCGCAGTCCTCGATGAGCCGCCCCTCTTTCAGAATCAGCACCCGCTCAAACACGGTGGCGGCCTCCTCCAGAATGTGGGTGGAGATCACAAAGGTCCGCCCGGTGGCGGCGTAATCCTCCAGCAGCAGCCGGTAAAAATCCTCCCGGGCCACCATGTCCAGCCCGGCCACCGGCTCATCCATCATGGTGACGGGCGCCCGGCTGGCCAGCGCCACCACGATGGTCACCGCGCTCATCATGCCCTTGGACAGGGCGCTGATCCGCTTTTTGGGGTCCAGCCCGAACTGCGCCATCAGCCGGTCGGCGTAGGCGGCGTCCCAGTGGGGGTAGAACAGCTTTCCGGCTTTCAGGTACTCCCGTACCCGCAGGCTGTTCACACTGGACCCCAGCTTGCCGGAGAGTTCCCGGCTGAAACACAGGTCGCCCAGTGCATTTTCATTTTCCCACACCGGCTCGCCGCCGTAGGTCACGGTGCCCGTATCCACCGGCAGCTGGGCCGTCAGGGCGGCCAGCAGGGTGGTCTTGCCGGCTCCGTTGCGGCCGATCAGCCCGTAGATGTGCCCCGGCTCCAGCGTCAGCGTCACCCCGTCCAGCGCCCGGGTCTTGCCGTAGGTCTTGCACAGGCCCTGGGCCTGCAGTGTCTTGCCATCCATCCTTAGTCCTCCTGTTGGCAGGCGGCCGAAAGCATCGCCTGCAGTTCGTCGGCCGTCAGGCCCAGCTTGCGGGCTTCGGCGGCCAGGGGTTTGACATACTGTTCCATGAATTCCTCCCGCCGCTTGGCGCGGATGCGCTCCACCGCACCCTCGGCCACAAACATGCCGATGCCGCGGCGCTTGTAGAGGATGCCCTCCTCCACCAGCAGATTCAGACCCTTGGCACCGGTGGCGGGATTGATGCGCAGCGTCCGCGCTAGTTCGTTGGTGCTGGGCACCTGGGTCTCCTCGGGGTAGATGCCGCGCAGGATGCCGTCCTCCAGCATCTTGGCAATCTGCAGATAGATCAGGGTGTGATCGTTCAGTACCGGGGGCAAGGTATCACCGCCTTCCTTGGTTAAGTGGTTCATTACTTGTGTAACTAACTATAACACCTGGAGGCCCTTCTGTCAAGGCCCGGGGCGAGACCTTGCAAACTTTTTCACGGGCTGGTACAATAAAATCATCTTTTTTGTGTTTTCTTGAAGGGGAGATCAACCATGAATTGGCAGCAAGCCTGCGAACTGCCTTATTATGGCGGTTCCGACCTGGGTGCCTGCTGGGCGCCCGAACAGACCGTCTTCAAGCTGTGGGCACCCACGGCCTCCGGGGTGACGCTGCAGCTTTTTGCCACCGGGACCGACGCGGAACCCGGTGCCGCCCCGGGGCCGGTGGTTCCCATGGAGCCGGCAGGGGACGGAGTGTGGTCTGTCGCCGTGGCGGGGGACCTGCAGGGACAATATTATCTCTACGAGCTGCAGTTCCCCGACGGCCACAGCGCCTCGGTGGTGGACCCTTATGCCCGTGCCACGGGCGCCAACGGACAGCGCGCCATGGTGCTGGACCTGGACGCGGCGGCGCCGGAGGGCTGGCAGCAGGACCGGCGGCCGGACATTCCGGCCTATGCCCGGGCGGTGTGGGAAGTGCATGTGGCGGATTTTTCGGCGGATGAGCACAGCGGCGTGCCGGAAGCCTGGCGGGGCAAGTTCCTGGGCTTTGTGCCGGACAATACCACGCTGGACGGCGACGGCGTGCATCCCACCTGCCTGAATTACCTCAAGCGGCTGGGCATCAGCCATGTGCAGCTGCAGCCCATCTTTGACTATGCCACGGTGGACGAAACCAAACCCGGCGGCTACAACTGGGGCTATGACCCGCTGAACTACAACGTGCCGGAGGGATCCTTTTCCACCGATCCCTTCCACGGGGAGGTGCGGGTGAAGGAGTGCCGGGCCATGATCCAGGCGCTGCACAAGGCGGGCATCGGGGTAGTGATGGATGTGGTGTACAACCACACCTATTACACCGACAGCTGGCTGGAGCGCACGGTGCCGGGGTACTGGAACCGGCGGTGGGCCAACGGCAACATGACCAACGGCTCGGGCTGCGGCGACGACCTGGCCAGCGAGCGGCCGATGGTGCGCAAATATCTGGTGGATTCGGTGGTCTACTGGGCCAGTGCCTACCATGTGGACGGCTTCCGCTTCGACCTGATGGCGCTGGAGGACGTGGACACGATGAACGCCATCCGGGCGGCGCTGGACGCCCTGCCCGGCGGGGAGAACATCCTGATGTACGGAGAACCCTGGACAGGGGGCGGCACCAATGTGGAGGGCGGCGCCCGTCCCAGCAACAAGCGCGCCCTGGATGCCCTCAGCGACCGCATCGGATTTTTCTGTGACGATACCCGGGACGCGGTGAAAGGCAATGTGTTCGACTCCTGCAACGCGGGCTATGTGAACGGCGCGCCCCAGTGCGGCTACGATGTGCTGCACGCGGTGGGGGCCTGGCGCAACGGCGCCCGCGGCTTTGTGCCCAAACAGGCCATGCAGGTGGTGCAGTATGTGTCGGCCCACGACAACCTGACCCTTTGGGATAAGCTGGCGGCGGTGGGGCGCCGCACCGACTACGACGCCGAGGACGCCGAGCTGCTGGCCCAGAACCGGATGGCGGCGGGCATCTGCCTGACCTGCCAGGGCATGCCCTTTTTCCAGGCGGGGGAGGAGTTCGGCCGCACCAAGTACGGCGACCACAACAGCTACAAAGGACCGCTGTCCACCAACCGGCTGGACTGGCGGCGGGCCCACCGGCCCGGCTTTGCGGCGCTGACCTCCTACTACCGCGGCCTGCTGGCCATCCGCCGTACCTATCTGCGGCTGGCGGGGGCCTGCGGGGAGCCGGAACCCTTCCTGCTGGCGCTGCCGGGCTGGATCATCGGCTTTGTGCCGGAAACCGAGGGCAACGACCCGGTGGGACGGCTGGCGGTCTTTTACAATCCCGAACGCACCCGGCAGTGGGTGCCGCTGCCCATGGGTACCTGGCGCCGCCTGTGCGACGGCAGCCATGCGGGCACCACCCCCTTCGGGCCGCTGTGCCGGGACGCCCTGGAACTGGAACCCCGCAGCGTGACCATCCTGTTGGCAGAATAACCAAACAAAAAAAGCGTGTTCCCCAAGGAACACGCTTTTTATGTTTGTATCAGCCCAGCCGCTTTAGCCATCGGCTGAAGGGCGCGGTCATCGCGGTCAGCAGGGCGGCCAGCGCAAAACTCAATACCAGGAACACCGGAAACCACACCGGCAGGGGCCAGCCTGTCCGCTGGGCCGCCGGCAGCAGTACCAGCGTCAGCAGCACATGGTGGACAAGGTAGACCCCGTAGGACCAGCCGGCCGGACGGCGCAGCGCGGCCCAGAATCGCCGGGGTATGTACTGCCCCAGCCGGTAGACCACCCAGAACAGGGCGGCGGAGACCGCCAGCAGAACGGCCAGGCGGGGCACGGCGGGCACCCAGAGCAGCGGCAGGGCCGCCAGCCCCCAGAAGGCCCGGGGCAGCGGCGTGCGGTTTTCCCGCAGCTGCGTGCCGAACCAGACGCCCAGGGCAAAGGCAGGCAGACGCCCCAGCACGGTGTGCCCGGCTTCCAGCGGGACGGGGCAGAGAAACGGCCAGACCAGCTGCCACACCAGCAGCAGGGCGCCCAGCAACAAGCGGCGACGCCGGGTCTCCATGCACCAGAGCAGCAGCGGGAACAGCAGGTACAGCAGAAGAATGACGCCCAGGAACCATTCACCGATCTTGTAAAAGGTGGGGGTCACCGGGGCCAGATAGCCGTCCAGGCCCAGCAGGGAAAAGGCCACCCGCCAGCGGGGAATGTCCGGGTTGTTGCCGTGCAGCACATCCCCGTAGAGGAACAGGGCGAGAAACCCCAGCCAGAAGGGGGGATACATGGCGGCAGCCCGCCCCACCAGGTAGGGGCGCCAGCGGAACCGTCCCTGCCACTGCAGGCAGAGCGCCGCCCCTGACAAAAGAAAAAACCAGGCAAGTCCCACCTCCACCCAGTCAGCCATGGCGCGGCCGATGAGGAAGGCGGGCACTGCAAAGCCCAGCCGGGCGGCTTCGATGCAGAAGTGGTAGCACAGCACCGGCAGCAGCGCTGCCAGGCGGATCACATCCAGGCCGGGATGGTAGCGGGCGGGAATCTTCACGATAGATATCCTTTCTGTTTATACAACCCTGCGGTGCAGCGCGGCGTTGATGGCGGCACCCAGAAAGAGCAGATTGATGATGATGTCCAGCCAGAGGATCATCAGGATGATGGCGGTCAGCGAGCCGTAGATATAGGACAGCTTCCAGAAATGCACGATATAGAAGGAGAAGATGCGGGAAAAGACCAGCCAGCCCACGGTGGCAAAGACGGTGCCCGGCACCTGGCTGCGGAAGGTCCGTTTGCCGCCCGGCACGAAGGTGTAGATCAGCAGGATCAGCACGAACAGCGCCGGAATGGCGATGAAATCGCTGAAGTTGATCCAGTGGCGGAACCATTCCAGAATCCACCGCCAGCGGGTGTTGGCGGAGAGCAGGGCGCTCAGCGGGCGGAAGATGGAACTCAGGCCCTGGAGCAGCAGGACCGCCAGCAGCAGCCCTTCGAAGACGATGGTGTAAAGGATGGCCAGCAGCCGGTCGTAGAGGGTGAACCGGGCGCCGGGGGTCAGCCGCTGCAGGCCCTTCTGCACGGCGAACATGCCGCTGGAAGCCGAGTACAGCGTGGTGATGGCGGCGAAGGAGGCCACAAAGGTGGTGGACTGGGCGCTGAGATTGTTCAGCACCTCCAGCACGGTGTCCTGGATCTCCGGCACCCGGGGCAGCACCTGGTAGAGCAGCTCGGCCAGATCGGTCACCGAGTAGTCCGGCAGATGGTTGATGAGCACCAGCACCCAGATCAGCAGCGGAAAGGACGCCGTGAGCAAAAACAGGGTGGCGCAGCCCGCAAAAATGGGCAGGTTCTGCCCCAGGAAAGGCCCCAGGACCGCCAGAAGTATCTCTTTGGCGCGCGCCATGGATGATCTCATGCAGGGCCTCCTTTCCGGCAGACGGTGTACGATCTGTTTTTTCACATTATAATATGCCCCGTCCTCGAAATCAACGCCGGAACTCCAAAAGAAGTCAGCGCCGGATAATTCGCTCTTGTCAAATGGGGAAAAGCGCCTATAGTTTTACAGGAAATTAAATTTTGGATAAAGGAAGCGTTTTTGTATGCAAAGTGTTCAAACCGTACCGCAGCGCGTGAATGCGGGACACGAGGGGCGCATCGTCCTGCGGGGCGGTGGCGGCCATCCTGACGGCCGGGGTCATGCACAATCTGCAGGGCATCGGCGTGGGCACCGTGGTGGGTGCTCTGACCTACGGCCGGATGGCCGGCTTTTTCGGCGACTGGATGGACCGGCATTTCACCTTTGTTTCGGTTCTTTCCCACGAAAAATAAGGCTCGGTATCTGCTTTTTTTGGAAGCGGGCGGTTAAAAATATATCAAAAACATCTTGCGCAAACCGGGGTTTGTGCGTATAATAGAGTCAGGCCATTGGGGCATCGTGCCCTGACAAAAACAATTGTAAAACATACCGAGAGGAGCTTTTACTATGGGTTTGGGTAAAAAGACCATTGATGATGAAAATTACGCCGGCAAGCGCGTGCTTGTCCGCTGTGACTTCAACGTCCCCATGAAGGACGGTGTCATCACCAACGACAACCGCATCAATGCGGCGCTGCCGACCATCAAGAAACTGATCAAGGACGGCGCCAAGGTCATCCTGTGCAGCCATCTGGGCAAGCCGAAGAACGGCCCCGAGGCCAAGTTCAGCCTGGCCCCCGTTGCTGTGCGCCTGAGCGAGAAGCTGGGCCAGCCCGTCCAGTTTGCCGATGACGACGAGGTTGTCGGTGCGCAGGCCAAGGCCGCTGTCGCCACCATGAACAACGGCGACGTGGTGCTGCTGCAGAACACCCGCTTCCGCAAGGAAGAAACCAAGAACATGCCTGAGTTCAGCAAGGAGCTGGCCAGCCTGGCCGACGCCTATGTGGACGATGCCTTTGGCTCCTGCCACCGTGCCCACTGCTCCACCGCCGGCGTGACCGAGTTCGTTCAGGACACCGCTGTTGGCTACCTGATGGAGAAGGAAATCAAGTACCTGGGCAATGCGGTCAACGATCCCGTCCGTCCCTTCACCGCCATCCTGGGCGGCGCCAAGGTCGCGGACAAGCTCAACGTCATCTCCAACCTGCTGGAGAAGGTGGATACCCTGATCATCGGCGGCGGTATGGCCTACACCTTCCTGAAGGCGGAAGGCTACGAGATCGGCAAGAGCCTGTGCGATGACAGCAAGATCGACTACTGCAAGGAAATGATGGCCAAGGCCAAGGAGAAGGGCGTCAAGCTGCTCCTGCCCGTGGACACCGCCTGCGTCACCGACTTCCCCGATCCCATCGATGCGGAAGTGGAGACCAAGATCGTCCCCGTCACGGCCATTCCCGCCGACATGGAAGGCTGCGACATCGGCCCCGAGACCATGAAGCTGTTTGCTGACGCCGTCAAGGCCAGCAAGACCGTTGTGTGGAACGGACCCATGGGCGTCTTCGAAAACCCCACCCTGGCTGCCGGCACGCTGGCCGTTGCCAAGGCCATGGCTGAGAGCGATGCCACCACCGTTATCGGCGGCGGCGACAGCGCGGCTGCTGTCCAGCAGATGGGCCTGGGCGACAAGATGACCCACATCTCCACTGGCGGCGGTGCCTCTCTCGAGTACCTCGAGGGCAAGGAACTGCCCGGCATTGCCGTTATCCAGAACGCGTAACAACCGCAGGGCGCGGCGGCACGGCCGCCGCGCCCTTTTTTGGGATTTTCCCCCTGAAGCAGAACAAAGCAAAGGAGTTTTATCATGGATAAGCAGAATCGTAAAGCCATCATTGCCGGCAACTGGAAAATGAACATGACCCCCACCGAGGCGGGCCATCTGATCGACGCGCTGATCCCTGCGGTGCAGGGTGCCGACTGCGAGGTCGTCATCTGCGTTCCCTTCACCGACCTGTGCGTGGCTGTTGCCAAGTGCAGCGGCACCAACATCCATGTGGGCGCCGAGAACGTCCACTTCGAGAAGTCCGGTGCCTTCACCGGTGAAATCTCCGCCGACATGCTCACCGACCTGGGCGTGGAGTACGTGGTGGTCGGCCACAGCGAGCGCCGTCAGTACTTCGCAGAGACCGACGAGACCGTCAACAAGCGCGCCCGTGCGGCCCTGGCCGGCGGCCTGAAGCCCATCATCTGCGTGGGCGAGAGCCTGGCCCAGCGTGAGCAGGGCGTCACCGAGGAACTGGTCCGCATGCAGGTCAAGATCGCCCTGAACGGTGTCACCGCCGAGGAGCTGAAGAACGTGGTCATCGCCTACGAGCCCATCTGGGCCATCGGCACCGGCAAGACCGCTACCGCCGATCAGGCGCAGGAAGTCTGCGCTGCCATCCGCAAGGTGGTGGGCGAGCTGTACGGCGAGGAGGCCGCCAAGGGCCTGACCGTCCAGTACGGCGGCAGCATGAACGCCAAGAACTGCGAAGAGCTGCTGAGCAAGCCCGACGTGGACGGCGGCCTGATCGGTGGCGCTTCCCTGAAGGCCGACCAGTTTGCCATCATCGTGGACGCGGCCAGCAAGGGCTGATTTTTCCCAGACCACAAGGAGAGTTCCGGTGACCCCGGCGGGGCACCGGGCCCTCTTTTGTCATTTTCAGAATATCAAGATTTTCTAAGGAGATCCTACTCTTATGAGCAAAAAGCCTGTACTTCTCTGCATCATGGACGGTTTCGGCTGGACGCCCGACCAGACCTTCGGCAACGCCGTGACCGCCGCCAAGAAACCCAACCTGGACAAGATCTTTGCCACCTATCCCATGACCACCATCCAGGCCTCCGGCATGGCCGTGGGCCTGCCCGACGGCCAGATGGGCAACTCTGAGGTGGGCCACACCAACATGGGCGCCGGCCGCATCGTCTACCAGCAGCTGACCCTCATCACCAAGTCCATCCAGGACGGCGAGATGTTCAAGAACCCCGTGCTCTTCAACAACATGAAGAAGGCCATCGATGCCGGCAAGGCCATCCATCTCATGGGCCTGGTGGGCACCGGCGGCGTGCACAGCCATGCCGACCACTGGTTCGGCGTGCTGGACATGGCCAAGCACATGGGTGCCACCAAGGTCTACCTGCACTGCATCATGGACGGCCGTGACACCGACCCCCACAGCGGCAAGGGCTTCCTGGCTGATCTGCAGGCCAAGCTGGATGAGCTGGGCATCGGCCAGATCGCCACGGTGAGCGGCCGTTACTACGCCATGGACCGTGACAACAACTGGGACCGCGAGGAGAAGGCCTATGCTGCCTTCGTCTACGGCGAGGGCAACCACGCCGCCAACGCCCAGGAGGCCATCGACGCCAGCTATGCCGCCGATGTGACCGATGAGTTCGTCGTGCCGGTGGTCACCTGCGAGGGCGGCCGTGTGGAGAGCGGCGACACCGTCATCTTCATGAACTTCCGTCCCGACCGTGCCCGCCAGATGACCCGCATCTTCTGCGACGACGACTTCAAGGGCTTTGAGCGCCGCGGCGGCCGTCTGCATGTGAACTACGTCTGCATGGCCGAGTACGACGCCACCATGCCCAACTGCGAAGTGGCCTACCCGCCGGTGGAGCTGAAGAACGTGCTGGGCGAGTACCTGTCCAAAAATGGCAAGACCCAGCTGCGCATCGCCGAGACCGAGAAGTATGCCCATGTGACCTTCTTCTTCAACGGCGGCGTGGAGGCCCCCTACGAGGGCGAGGACCGCAAGGTTGTTCCCAGCCCGAAGGTTGCCACCTATGACCTGAAGCCCGAGATGAGCGCCTATGAGGTTGCTGACGAGTGCAAGGCCCGCATCGAGAGCGGCAAGTACGATGTCATCATCCTGAACTTCGCCAACTGCGACATGGTCGGCCACACCGGCGTCTTTGAGGCCGCCGTCAAGGCCGTGGAGGCCGTGGACAAGGCTGTGGGCGAAGTCGTGGATGCCGTGCTGGCCCAGGGCGGCGTGGTCTTCCTGACCGCCGACCACGGCAACGCCGAGAAGATGGAGAACCCCGACGGCAGCGCCTTCACCGCCCACACCACCAACGTGGTGCCCTTCGCGGTGATCGGCGCCGGCGATGTGAAGCTCCGTGAGGGCGGCTGCCTGGCGGATATCGCCCCCACCATGCTGCCCTATATCGGTCTGCCTGTGCCGGAGGAAATGACCGGCAAGAGCATCATCGTGGACTGATTCCTGCCTGAACCATAGACCGCTGCACAGACCGTGCAGCGGTCTTTTTCTGTAAAAAGTTGCACCGTCACTTGTGCATTTTCGGAAAATAGGGTATAGTGATAAAAATATTTGCCTAGCTTACAGGAGTTTGTGTTTTATGAAAACAATTCAACAACTGCTGCGTCGCCCGCCTGTGTGGATTCTGGGCCTGGTCCAGCTGCTGGTCCTGCTGGGGGCGGTCTGGTCGGCGGTGCAGCCGGCGGTGGTCTACACCTTTATGCCGGACCAGTGGGAGGAGATCGCGGAACACTCCGAGATCGGCTACGACGAGGAGGGCCGCCGCGGCGTCACCGAGATGACCGAGGGGGAAGCTATCCTGCAGACACCGGTGATGTCGCTGCCGGCAGGCCATTACCGCGTCACGCTGTCCTATGACTATGAACCCGGCCGCACCGAGGAAGGCATAGAACACAGGTCCAGCCTGTACTTCACCGCCGACGAGAAGATGGCGGTCAGCGGGGAAAAGGCCTGTGTGGATGTGCAGGCCCGGCAGGACACCGTGGTGCTCAACGTAAATTACGCCAGCGACACCATCCGTCTGGTGGCCAGCAACGATGGCGGCATCTTTACCATCGGCGATGTGGAAATCCGGCAGGATATGGTCTACGCCTGGGTCTGTGTGCTGGGGTGGGCGGTACTGTTTGCCCTGGTGGATCTGGGCCTGCTGCTTCTGGTGCCGGGTAGTCCCCGGGCGCTGCAAAACGCCGACCTGCGGGGGTGCCTGTGGCTGTTGGCGGGGGTCACGCTGCTGGTCTGTGTGCCCATGCTGATGAACGGCGGCGGCTGCCAGGGGGATGACTGGCGGTTCCATCTGTCCCGCATCGAGGGCATCGCCCAGGGGCTGCGGGAAGGGCAGTTCCCGGTGCGCATCTATTCCCAGGCCAAGGATGGCTACGGCTACGCGCCCTCCCTGTTTTACGGGGAACTGCTTCTCTATTTACCGGCGGTGCTGCGCCTGCTGGGCATGAGCGTCCAGGGTGCCTACCGCGCCTATGTGCTGGCGGTGCAGGCGGCCACGGCGGGCGTCGCCTTCTTCAGCTTCCGTCAGATGTTCCGCCACAACAAAACCGCCCTGCTGGGCAGCATCCTGTATATGGTGGCGCCTTACCACCTGTACAACCTGTATGAGCGCAGCGCCGTGGGGGAGTACACCGCCCTGGCCTTCCTGCCGCTGATTCCGGCGGCCCTCGGACTGCTCTACGGCCGGAATCTGCCCACCGCCCGGGAAAAACGGCTGGCCGGTGCTGAGCTGGTTCTGGCCTTCGGCGGATTGCTGCAAACCCACATGATTACGCTGGAACTGGCCGCGCTGGCCACCGCCATCTTCTGTCTGTACCATTTCCGCCGTACCTTCACCCGGCAGATCCTGCCCGTTTGGGCGGCTGCGGCGGGGTTGACCCTGCTGCTCAATCTCTGGTTCCTGCTGCCCTTTGTCACCGTCATGACGGGGGGCTACAGCAGGATGTACGGCGATGGGAGCTTCTCCAGCGGGCTGGCCATACAGGAAAACGGCCTGTGGATTTCCCAGCTGCTCCACGGCCGGGAGGACTTCAACGGCATCGGGGTGGTGCTGGTGGCAGGTGCCATCGCCTTTGTCTGGTGCTGCCTCACCCAGGGAAAGGCCATGCCCCGCAAGGAGAAAAAAATCGGGCTGTGGGCGCTGCTGCTGGGAACGCTGGCCTGCTGGATGAGCACCAACACCTTCCCGTGGGGCTGGCTGGGGGCGCTGCCGGTGGCGGGAAAGTTCCTGCTGGCGGTCCAGTTCCCGTGGCGGTATCTCACGCCGGCCACCCTGCTGCTGGTGCTGGTCAGCGTCTGTGCCGTGTCGGCGCTGCGGCGGGGACAGTATGCCCGGCCGGTGGCGGTGCTGCTGCTCTCGGCCTCCCTGCTGGGGGTGGGCATCTTTTACCACAGTTACCTGCCCACGGTGGATACCACCTACCTGGGGGACCGCGCCCAGATGATCTACGCCGACTATACGGTGAGCAACAAGGCCTGGTATTACGACGGGCTGTATCTGCCGGAGGGCGCTCTGGAAACCCGGGACGGTTTTGACGATACCGCCGCCGTCACCACGGTGGAGATCACCTCGGTGACTCGCCGCAACGGCGTGACGGAAATCAGCTGCAGCGAGGTTACGGGGCAGAAGGGCTATGCGGAACTGCCGCTGCTCTATTATCCCGGGTATACGATTCTGAACACCGACGGGGAAGTCTTCCGCACCCCCAACGGTATGGTGGGAATTACGGTGCCGGCCGGGTATTCCGGCGAGATTCAGGTGGCCTTCCGGGAACCCAAGCGGTGGCTGGCCGCCGACCTGGTCAGCCTGGCCACCCTGCTGGCGCTGGCGGCGGGATTCGCGGTGTACAAACGGAAAAAACGCGCATAAAAAAACAAGCTGTACGTTATGTACAGCTTGTTTTTTATTGGTAAATTTTCAGGCGCCGGACAGCGGCAGGAACCAGGCAACCGCCACATAGAGCAGATACAGCCCCAGGCAGAGGGCGCCCTGCCACCGGTACAGCCGGCGGCGAAGCAGCGGCGGCAACAGCAGCACCAGCGTCATGGCGGCGCAGGCGGGCAGATCGTAGTGGCGGAACTGGGAGCCGAAAGGCAGCCGTTCGCGGTACATCAGGCTGGAGATGGGCAGGGCCAGCGTCAGGTTCAATATGGCGCTGTTGATCAGCTGGATGGGCAGGGTGCGGGGCGGAAAATAGCGGCAGCGCACCGAAAAACGCTTCCAGACCGAGCCGAAGGGATGATCCAGGGCATCGGCCAGCAGCGGCAGACAGAACCCGAAACTGATGAGGGTGGCCGCCCACAGGGCCTGGATGGTGCCGGTAAGGCTGGCGAAGCTGGCCACGCTGTAGACAAGGGCCTGGGCACCGCCGGCCAGCAGCACCAGCCCGCCCAGGACGCCGGCCAGATTCTTGAGGGCGTTGGCCACGCTCATGACAGGGAAGGCCATGGTGTGGGCGGTGTAGCCGTAGATGGCGGTGGTGCTTTCCGGCTGGGGGGAGGCAGGCGCCCGGTCGGTGGTCACGATGATGCTGCGCTCCCCGTAGATGTAGTGGTGCTGGTAGACGATGCTGATGAGCACGAACACCACAAAGAGGAACATAAGCAGCCCGGTGCCGGTGTAGCTCAGGGTGCCGTCCCGCACAAAGAGGGCCAGCACACCGCAGGCTGCCAGCAGCAGAAGGCATTTGCGGAAGAACTCGCTGCGGTCCACCGTGACGGTGTGCCGGGGATTCAGCAGGCAGACGGCCAGCGCCAGCCCCAGGCTGGCCACCGCCCCGGCCAGGGCGGTGCCCACGGCCAGGCCGGTGATGGAAAGGCCAGCCGCCAGAAAGGCCAGCATCAGCTGGGGGAGCGCCAGGCAGAAGGGGGCCACGGTGCCGCCCACCACCCACATGGGCAGCCCGCACAGCGCACAGCACCAGGTGGTGCAGCGTCCGGCCAGACGGCTGCCCACTGCGGTGAGCAGCAGGCCCAGCCCGTAAACCAGCAATGTCAGAAGCAAAACTGCCATCATTCCGTTACCTGAAAAGGGCAGCGCCATGCGCTGCCCTGCTTTGTTTTGTATGGATCAGTACGCGATGCCCCAGACGACCATCTTGGTGGCGGGTTTGCCGCACACCGGGCAGACATCGCTCAGATGTTCCTGCTGGAAGGGCATGCAGCGGCTGGAGAGGCCGGCCTGTTCCTTCATGGCTTCCTCGCAGGCCAGATCGCCGCACCACATGGTCTTGATGAAACCGGTGGACTGGGAAACCTTTTCCTTGATCTCCTCCATGGTGGTGGCGCTCATGGTGCGGGCCTCGCGGTTCTTCAGCGCGCGGTCGTACAGGTCCTTCGCCAGGGCGTCCAGCGCGGCGGGAATGGCGGTGGGCAGATCCTCAAACTTGACGAACTGCTTCTCGCGGGTGTCGCGGCGCACCAGCACGCACTGACCCTGCTCGATATCCCGGGGACCAACCTCCAGGCGCAGGGGCACACCCTTCATCTCCCACTGGGCGAACTTCCAGCCGGGCTGCTTGTCGCTGTCGTCCAGCTTCACGCGGGCATACTGGCCGATGGCGGCCGCCAGCTCGCGGCTCTTCTCCAGCACGCCGGGCTTGTGGGCGGCCACCGGCACGATGACCACCTGCACGGGGGCGATGGCCGGCGGCAGGATCAGGCCGTCGTCATCGCCGTGGGTCATGATGATGGCACCGATCAGGCGGCTGGAAGCGCCCCAGCTGGTCTGGAAGGGGTACTGCAGCGTGTTGTCCCGGCCGGTGAAGGTCACATCGTAGGCGCGGCTGAACTTGTCGCCGAAGTAATGGCTGGTGCCGCTCTGCAGCGCCTTGCCGTCCTTCATCATGGCCTCGATGGTGTAGGTGGCCTCGGCGCCGGCAAACTTTTCCTTGTCGGTCTTGCGGCCCTTGATGACCGGGATGCACAGGTCATGCTCGCAGAAATCCGCGTAGCAGTTCAGCTGCTGCTCGGTCTCGGCCTTGGCCTCCTCGGCGGTCTCGTGGATGGTGTGGCCTTCCTGCCACCAGAACTCCCGGGTGCGCAGGAAGGGGCGGGTGGATTTCTCCCACCGCACCACGCTGCACCACTGGTTGTACAGCATGGGCAGGTCGCGGTAGCTGTGCAGCACATGGCTGAAGTGGTCACAGAACAGCGTCTCGCTGGTGGGACGCACCGCAAGGCGCTCCTCCAGGGGTTCGCTGCCGCCCATGGTGACCCAGGCAACCTCGGGGGCAAAGCCGTTGACCAGTTCGCCTTCCTTTTTCAGCAGGCTTTCCGGCATCAGCATCGGCATCGCCACGTTTTCATGGCCGGTGGCCTTGAAACGGGCATCCAGGTTCTTCTGGATGTTCTCCCAGATCGCATAGCCGTAGGGACGCAGCACCACAAAGCCCTTCACGCTGGAATACTCCACAAGCTCGGCCTTGGTGCAGATATCGGTGTACCACTGGGCAAAATCGACCTCCTGTGCGGTGATCGCTTCCACCATCTTTTTCTTATCGCTTGCCATGTCTTCTCCTTCACATCATACGGCGCAAAAAATTACAGCCGCTCCTCCAGATAATTGACCACATCGCCCACGGTGTGGAAGTTCTCGATGTCCTCATCGGGAATCTCCACGCCGAACTCGTCGGACAGGGTGGTGATCATGTCGATCACGTCCAGGCTGTCGGCACCGAAATCGTTGACGATGTCACTTTCCGGGGTGATTTTTTCGGGATCAACTTCCAGCTGGTCGGCCAGGTAATCGCGGATACGCGCAAAAACTTCGGAATCCATAATTTAGCTCCTTCTGCAAACAAATATTCATTAATTATATAGCGTATCCGCCGGTGTATGTCAAGGGGTTTGGAGAAAAATGAGCGCCAGGCCGGACAGTGTTGAAACCCTCTTCCGCCGCATAGTCTGTTCGGGGGGAGTGTGATGGTATGCAGCTGAAATTTACCAAGATGCAGGGAACCGGCAACGACTATATCTACCTGGACTGCCGCCAGAGCGGTGTGCCCGCCGAGGCAGGCCGGTGGGCGGCGGAACTGTCCCGGCGGCGCTTTTCGGTGGGAGCGGACGGGCTGATCTGCATTGCGCCGCCCCTGCTGGCGGATGCCGACGCCACCATGGTGATGTTCAACGCGGACGGCAGCGAGGGAGCCATGTGCGGCAACGGCATCCGCTGCGTGGCGGAATACCTGTACACCCACGGCGTCCAGAAGGAGCTCATCGAACTGGACACCCGGCGGGCGGGCCGCAAGACGCTCTACCGCGTGGGTCCCCATGTGTGGCGGGCGGGGATGGGCCGGTTCTCCGCCCGGGCGGCGGATCTGCCGGCTGTGGGACTGGGGGCGGGGCCCTTGCTGGACATTCCCCTGGCGGCAGCGGGGCGGAGCTGGAAGGTCAGCTGCATCAGTATGGGCAATCCCCACTGTGTGGTGTTCTGCCGCGAAGCCCCGCCCACGGGGGCAGTGCTGGCCCGGTGGGGCGAAGCGCTGGCCTGCCACCCCGCCTTCCCGGAGGGGACCAACGTGGAATTCGTGCAGGCGGCGGGGCCGAGGATCCTGGCGGCTACCGTGTGGGAGCGGGGGAGCGGCTCCACGCTGGCCTGCGGCACGGGGGCCTGCGCGGCGGTGGCGGCCTGGACGCTGGCGGGCAACTGTCCCCGGGGCTGCGAGGTGTCGGTGCGGCTGCCCGGCGGTACGCTGCAGGTCTGCGTGCTGGAGGATGATACCGTTTTGCTCAGCGGCCCGGCGCAGACCGCCTTTGAAGGGGTGGTCACGGTATGAGCGGTGCGGCTTTACACCGGTAGGCCGGACTGTTATAATGGGGATGTCTCTTATAAAGTAAGGAGGATATCCAACATGCTGCGAGAAAAACTCCGGGCGGCCCTGTTCGTCCCGGGTGAACGAAAAAGTGACCGCTTCTTCCGGTGGTTCCCCTGGATCTGGCTGGTGGCGGGCTACTGCATCACCATGCTGGTGCTCTGCCTGCATGGCCGCGCCTACATCGACAGTGACATGGCCAGCGAGATGATCCTGTCGGACATCCTGAACAAGGAGGGCGGCCTGCTGACCACCCAGTGGTGGTATTCCACCGAGCTGCAGGTCTTTTGTCTGCAGCCGCTCTACCGCATCGGGCTTTTGCTCTTCCCCCACAGCTGGTTCGCCGCCCGCATGCTGGGGCAGGGACTGCTCATGCTGGTGCTGCTCCTTTCGTATCTATACATGGCGCGGGGGCTCGGCTTGCGGAACAGCGGGGTTTGGGGAGCTGCGGCCCTGGCCTGCCCGTTTGGAACGTGGTATCTGTGGTATGGACCCTTTGGGGGGTTTTACGTGCCATATATGATTTTGCTTTTGCTGGGGTTTGGCGTCATTATCAGATTGCTGAAGCCGGCCGGCAAACGTCGTCGCATGGCGCAATGGCTGTTTTTGCTGGTTACCAGTGTTGCATCCGGTCTGAACGGGCTGAAAGGGCTCATGGGGTTTTATGTCCCGATGGTACTGGCCGCGTTGGTGGCTTTGGGGTTGTCCTGGCATCTTAAACCGGAGAAAGCCCCCCGCAGAGAAATCCGTCTGGTAGGATTTTCCGCGTTGTCCCTGGCGGCGGCCAGCGGTGCTTATATTTTTAACAGTGTATTTCTGGCAGCCACTCATAAATATTCCAATTACAACACCAGACCTTGGGCAGCCCTCGACTTCAGTAAGCTGGTCAATAAATGGATGGATTTCCTAACCCTTTTCGGGTATCCGGTGGATTCTTTTTTGGGAGGAAATGTCGAACTTTTTTCGCTGGAAGGAATTCTGGCGGGATTTGGTGTGCTGATTGCAGGGGCGTTTCTGTTTTCTCTGGTTCGCCTGTTGATGCGCTGGCGTGAGTTGGAACCGACACAGCGGGTCGCTCCGCTCCTTCTGGCCTCGGTTTGCCTGATACAGGGATGCGTGTTTGCCTGCACAGGTGACGTTTTTTCTGCCAACGCTTCTTATTGGCTCACTTCCATGCCACTGGTGTTTCCGGTGCTGCAGCTGGAAGGGGAGACCGAGCATTTCCGGGTGCCCCACGCCCGGCGGGCGGCGGCCATGGCCTTCTGCATCTGCTTTGTGGCGGTGAGCATTTCCACCACTACGAGATATTTTGCCAATGGATACCGGACCAATCCGCACCTTGAGGAGGTCTGCGACTGGCTGGTGGACAACGGCTATACCCAGGGGTATGCCAGCTTCTGGAACGGCAATGTGCTGACCGAATGGTCCGACGGACAGATCGAGGTGTGGGTCCCCTACAATTTCAACACGATGCAGCCCTATGAATGGCTGCAGAAGACCAGCCATGCCAACCCGCCGGAGGGACAGATCTTCCTGCTGACCACCATGGACGAACTGGGGTCGATGAACCTGTCCCAGCTGTACTGGTGGTCCACGGTGGTCTACGAGGACGGCGACGAGCAGGAAAACCGTGCCCACCGCTATGTGGTCATGGTGTATAAAAATTATGAGGATATGATGGCGGCCATTCGCGGCGCCCAGTCCTGGGCAGCCACGCCGGAAGCCGCCGCGCAATCTTGACTTGCGCCCTGCCGGAAATTGTGGTACAGTAGACCTGACTGAATAAGTATACATAAGAGGGGGATTCTCATGCAACTCAATCCGCATTATGCCGAGCTGAACGAGAGCTATCTGTTCAGCACGATTGCCCATAAAGTTGCCGAATATCAGAAAGCACACCCGGAGGCCGATGTGATCCGGCTGGGCATCGGCGATGTGACGCTGCCGCTGGCCGCCCCGGTCATCGAGGCGCTGCACAAGGCGGTGGACGAGATGGCCCACAAGGAGACCTTCCGCGGCTACGGCCCCGAGCAGGGGTACGATTTCCTGCGGGAAGCCATCCAGAAGTACTATGCCGGCCGCGGTGTGGAACTGGAGCTGGGGGAGATCTTTGTCTCGGACGGCGCCAAGAGTGATCTGGGCAACCTGCTGGATCTCTTCGATGTGAACAACACCGTGCTGGTGCCCGACCCGGTCTACCCGGTCTATGTGGATGACAACGTGATGGCTGGCCGCACCATCCGGTACATGGCCGCCAACGCCGAGAACCACTTCCTGCCCATGCCCGACGAGACCACCCAGGCAGATATCGTCTACCTGTGCAGCCCCAACAACCCCACCGGCGCGGCCTACACCACGGCCCAGCTGGCCCAGTGGGTGAAGTGGGCGAAAGAGCATCACGCGGTGATCCTCTATGATGCCGCCTACGAGTGCTTCGTCAGCGAGGAAGGCTGCGCCCGCAGCATCTACGAGGTGGAAGGCGCCAAGGAAGTGGCGGTGGAAGTGTGCAGCTTCTCCAAGATCGCCGGCTTCACCGGCACCCGCTGCGGCTACACTGTGGTGCCCTTCGCCATCCAGTCCAACGGCCAGAGCCTGAACAAGATGTGGCTGCGCCGTCAGACCACCAAGTTCAACGGCGTGCCCTACATTGTGCAGCGCGGCGCCGAGGCGGTCTTCACCGAGGAAGGCATGAAGGAGATCCAGCACAACCTGGACTACTACCGTCAGAATGCGGCGGTCATTGCATCGGCGCTGGACGAGGCCGGTGTCTGGTACTGCGGCGGCAAGAACAGCCCCTACATCTGGATGCGCTGCCCCGGCAACATGAGCAGCTGGGAATTCTTTGACTGGCTGCTGGACACCGCCCACATCGTGGGCACCCCCGGCGAGGGCTTCGGCCCCTGCGGGCAGGGCTATTTCCGGCTTACGGCCTTCGGCGATGCGGACCGCACGAAGGAAGCTGCCCAGCGGCTGAAGACCGCGCTGGCAAAACTGTAAATCCAAAGAGGAGGGATTGTCATGAAACCGAACGAAGAAATCATGAACTTTCTGAAGGAAAATCCCACGTTCTACCTGGCCACCGTGGACGGGTATCTGCCCCGTGTGCGGCCGTTGGGCTTTGCCATGTGGTACAACGGCCATCTGTGCCTGGCCATCGGCAAGCACAAGGCAGCCTACAAGCAGCTGCTGGACAACACCAACCTGGAACTCTGCGCGGCCAACGACCGCGGCGAGTGGCTGCGGGTGCAGGGCACTGCCAACTTTGACAATACCCCCGAAGCCCAGGAGGCGGCCTTCAAGGTGGCGCCCCAGCTGGAGGACCTCTACAACGAGGAGACCGGCAACAAGCTGGGCATCGTCTATCTGGACCATCTGTCGGCCAAACTGTTCTCCATGTCGGGTGCGGTCAAGGATATCATGAGCTACTGAGTTACGGTACATCGGGCGGGACCCTGCGGGGCCCCGCTTTTTTTGTGAAAAAACCTGTAACGTTTGGACGGGTTCTGCGTCTTAAGAGTACAGCCGGCTGAAAACAGGAAAGGAGGGCCAAAGGTGGACAAAGACAGCTTTGAACAGGTGTATATGCAATACCACAAGGTGGTCTATGCCTATCTGCTGTCGCTCTGCCGCAGCGAGGAACTGGCCGCCGACCTTGCCCAGGAGACCTTTTACAAGGCGCTGCGCGGGATAGACCGGTTCCAGGGAGAATCGGCGCTGAACGTATGGCTGTGCAGCATTGCCAAACATGCCCTGACGGACTATTACCGCCGCCACCGCAGGGAGGCCCCGGCCCCGGAACAGCTGCCCGATTCCCCGGATGGTGACCCGCTGCCGGGGGAAGCGCTGGAGCAGCGGCAGGCGGCGCTGGAAGTATACCGGGCGCTGCATGCTTTGCCGGAACCCTACCGGGAGGTGTTCTGGCTCCGGGTATACGGGGAGCTGAGCTTTGGAGAGATCGGGGCCCTGCACGGAAAGACAGAAACCTGGGCACGGGTGACCTACTACCGCGCCCGTACCAAACTGAAGGAGGCTTTGCCATGAAACTGCCCTGTTATCTGGTGCGCGACCTGCTGCCGCTGTATAAAGACGAACTCTGTGAACCCGAGACGGCCGCCGACCTGCGGGCGCATCTGGACAGCTGCCCGGACTGCCGGGCGCTGTGGGAGAAGATGCAGACCGACGCCCCGCTGGAGCGGGAGGCGGTCCAGGCCCGGGCGCGGGAACAGGCCGACGCGCTGCGGCGGGTCCGCAAGAACCAGCGGAAAAAGCGGATGCTGACCGTGCTGGCCGCGGTGGCGGCAACGCTGTGCGCGGTCACACTGGGCCTTGGAGCACTGTATGAATATGCCCGCACCACCTATCCCGATTATGGGGCGGAGGTGATTGAAGAGGTGCGCTATGAGGAGCAGGGTATACCGGGGAATTCACCGTTTGCCGGGGAGGGGCTGTATGCCACCCTGTCGGCCGAGGCATCGGGGGCGCTGGTGTCCAGCAAAATGGTGGACACCGAGGACGGCACCGCGGTGGTCTTTACGGTAAGCGGCACCCTGTGGCAGCAGTGGCTGGACACCCTGGGGCGCAATGCGGAAACCCCGGCAAACACCCGGACGGCCATCTGTACGGCGGGGGGGTACGGTCAGGCAGAGATGGAATCCCTCTGCGCCGCCTATTATCTGCCCTACCACTCCTTCATGTCCTGGTTTTACAAGAACAATGCCCCTTTGCCGGAGGATGCCATCCTCCTCTGGCAGCGTGACGTTTCATAACACAAAACCGCCCCGCGCAGTATTGCGCGGGGCGGTTTGTTGGTATCGGAAAATCAGTGCTGGGGATTGAGAATGGTGCGCCAGTCCAGGTCGCCATGTTCCAGACCGTGGATCAGCACTTCGGCGGTGGCGATGTTGGTGGCCACCGGAATGTTATGTACATCACAGATGCGCAGCAGGTTCATCTCGTTGGGTTCGCTGGGTTTGGCGCTGATGGGGTCGCGGAAAAACAGCAGCATGTCCACCTCATCACAGGCGATGCGCGCCATGATCTGCTGGTCACCGCCATGGCCGCCGGGCAGGAATTTCTGCACCGTGAGGCCGGTGTTTTCCTCCACCAGACGGCCGGTGGTGCCGGTGGCGATCAGATGGTGCTGGGACAGTATATGGCGATAGGCGGTGCAGAACTGCACCATCAACTCCTTTTTGGAGTCGTGGGCCACCAACGCGATTATCATAACGCTACACCATCCTTCAAAAGTTAAAAGGTAAGCGGGACTCGCTGCCCGCATAGACGTTTTGCCATTGCCTGCCCGGCGGTCACGGCGGGGTCGCCGGGGGCGGGGATTGTGCCATGGGCGCCGGCCTGCTGCAGTTCCCGGCTTTCCGGGATAACGGCCAGCAGCTGTGCCCCCACCGTGTCGATGCACTCATCCAGATCGAAGACGGCAGCCCGTTTGCCGAAGCTGTCCCGCGTGACCCGGTTCATCACCAGGCGCACGGTACTCTGGGGGCGGCCGCCGCTCAGAATGCGGTCGGCGACGATCTTTCCGTCCCGCAGGGCGATGGGATCGGGGGTCAGCACCAGCAGGGCTTTGTCGGCCACCGAGACCGCGGCGGTGAAGGGCGAACCCATCCCGGCGGCGGTATCCAGCAGCACAAAATCAAAATACGGACGTACGGCCATCAGCAGCCGCCCCAGCGGTGCCGCTTCCACGTCGCCGCCCTCATACGGGGCACTGATGACCGAGAGTCCGGGATACAGCGGACTGGGCACGATGGCCTTGCCGGCCTCGCACCTTCCGCAGAGAACATCCTCAATATCATAGACGGTACGTCCGTACACGCCGGCAATGATGTCGACGCTGCGCAGGCCGGAATCCAGTTCCACCAGCAGCACCTTGCGGCCCAGACGGGCCAGCGCAGCGCCCAGCAGCACCGATACGGTGCTTTTGCCGGTTCCGCCTTTGCCGGAGCAGAGCATAATACATTGTGCGTTCAAGGGCGTGCCTCCTGTAGTTGAGGCCGCACACTACCGCGACACTCTCTCATTCATATTCTAACACACTTTGCAAGCGGCGGCAACTGGCTATTTGATTAAAAAAGGTTTGGCTTTTTTGAACGTTTTAACAACATACCGTCTAGATTGGCGTGCAAAAATGTCCCGTGATATGCCTTTTGCGTACGATTTTTGTCAAAACCATGCATCCAGCACAGCGTGCAGGACGGGGGTGGCGTTGGCACCGCCGCCGCCGTACTCCAGCACCACGGCCACGGCGATCTGGGGATCGTCGGCGGGGGCGTAGCCGATGAGCACCGAATTGACATAGTGGGTGCCATTGGGCAGGGTATCGGCCAGCTGGGGACTGCCGGTTTTGGCCGCGCAGACCACCGGGGCTTCCCGCAGGTAGCGGTTGGTCTGGGCCATCCGCTTCATGCCGTCCCGGATAGGCCCGAACACCGTCTCGCCGCCCGGCACGGTGGTAAAGCTGGGCTCGTACTGCCAGACGGTCTGCCCGGTGGCGGGCTGCAGGGCCCGGTCGGCAAAATGCAGGGTGGGGCGCTGGCCGCCGGTGGCCAGCGTGGCGGCATAGACGGCCAGCTGGGCGGGGGTCACGGCGGTGTTTCCCTGGCCGATGGCCGCCATCAGGGTAAGGCCCGCCTGGTAGTTCTCGTCGGTGGACCAGGTCAGGCGACCCTCCGCCTCGGGAACTTCCACGCCGGTGGGCTGTGCCAGCCCCAGCTGCTCCGCCATGGCGCTGAAGGTGTCCACCCCCAGCCGCCGGCCCACATCATAGAAAAAAATGTTGCAGCTCTGTTCCAGGGCGGTGCGCATGTCGACCGGCCCGGCGTGGCCGTACTGCAGGCAGCCGGGCTGGTAGCCGCTGTAGTACAGGTATCGTCCCGTGCAGTTGACGGTGTCGTTGGGGTCGAAACCCGCGGTGAGGGCCGCCGCCGCCACTGCCGGCTTGAAGGCGGAGCCGGGGGCGTACAGTCCTAGGAAGGCCCGGTCCAGCAGCGGCGCGCCGGCATCGGCGGAAAGGGCCGCATAGTCGCTGCGGTAACGGTTCAGATCGTAGCCCGGCCAGTTGGCGGCGGCCAGAATGCCGCCGGTCTTCACATCCACCACCACGGCGGCACCGGCGCGGCACTCCCGTCCGCCCCCGGCCATGGCAGTGGACTGCAGCGTCTCGATGCGCTGGCGCAGCGCCTGCTGCAGGGTGGCCTGCAGGGAGGCGTCCAGCGTCAGCACCAGCGTGGCGCCCGGCGTGGCGGTGCGCTGCTGGATGGTGGCACGCACGGCGCCGTCCAGCCCGGTGTTGATGAGCAGCTGCCCGTCCTGGCCGCGCAGCAGATCGTCGTAGGCTTCCTCCAGCCCGCTCTGGCCCACGATGCTGTCCATGGCAAGGCCCTTGGCCTGGGCGGCGGGCCAATCCTCCGCCGTGATGGGCCCGGTGAAGCCCAGGGCGTGGGGCAGCAGGGTACCCTCCGGCCAGCTGCGCTCCCCGCGGGCGGAAAGCCGGATGGCGCCGCTCTGTACCAGCCCGGACTGGTATAGCGCCGTCATGGTTTCGCTGTCCACCGCCTCCAGCACCAGCAGTTCACCGGCCGAAACGGCAGAACAAAAGGCGGCAAGTTGTGTTTCCACATCCTTGCCGCCTGTCAGGGCCTGCATCCTTTGTACTGTCTCGGTCAGGTCGGTGCCCGGGGGCGCCGGGACCCGGAGATACACATCGTAGACGGTGGTGTCCCGGGCCAGCACCGTGCCGTTGCGGTCGGTGATCATCCCCCGGGCTGCGTGCTGCTCCACCGTGTAGCTGGCCGAACTGGCTTCGGCCGCCTTCTCGGCATAGTGGTCGGCCATGGCAAACTGCATCCAGGCCAGCCGTGCAAAAAAGAGCACAAAGACCGTGCAGCAAAGCACCAGCAGCACAGCCACACGCCCCCGTCCGCCCGGACGGTCCACTTTTCGCCTGGACATGCCTTCCACCTCCGTTTGGTTACTAGTATAGGCGATTTTTGTCGAATTGGCAATTGCTCACGAAACTTTTACAAAAAATACCGAGCCGTTCAAGTCGGCCGTGTCGGTCAGCAGGGCCCGGGCGGTCAGCCCGTCGGCGTCGGGGCGGGGTGCTTCCGCCGTCCGCCCCAGCCAGCAGCCGCCGGGGGTGGTCACCACGCTGCCTGCGGGCAGGGCGCAGTCCGCCGGAAGTCCCGTCAGGACCCAGTCACCCTGCCGTTCCAGCAATCCCGCAAAAGTGCCGCTCAATCCGGCACAGGGGGCTTCCTCACTGCCCGCAAAGGCAAAACGGCAGGTCTCCGGGCCGGTCGCCTCCACCACCTGCCCGGCATAGCGGCCCCGGGCGTCCAGTACGGCGGCTCCCGCCTCGGCGGTGCAGGCCAGCACGGCGCTGTCGCTGCGGCGGGCCACCACCCGGGCGGGCTGCCAGCGGCCCTCGGGCAGGGAACTGCCCAGCAGCTGGCGCATGGCATCGTTTTCTGCCTGGGCCTGCTGCGCCCGGGCCAGCTGCTTATGCAGGTCGGCGTTCTGGCGGGTCAGCGCTTCCAGCCGGTCGGTATAGTGGGGACTGACCCAGTCGCCCAGCGCCGCGGCGGCGCGCTCCCGGACCGCCGAAAATCCGGCGCGCAGGCGGGGCATTGCCAGCCACAGCGCCGCCACCGCCAGTGCCCCGGCCGCCACCCGGATTGCCTTTCTGCGGCGCCGCGGCCGTGCCAGTTCCAGACCCCCGTGCATGCAGATCACCCCCGTTTACAATATGCCTTGCGGGAAAGCGGTATACTTTGCTATAATACCCCACAGGAGGGAATTTTCATGAAGTACAAGCTGTTGCTTTTGGATATAGACGGCACGCTGCGCCCCGAGGGCTGCGAGCGCATCCCGCGGGAGAACGCCGACGCGGTCAATGCCGTGCAGCGCCTGGGCGTGAAGATCGCCATCGCCACCGGCCGGGGCCGTACCGGCGTGGGCAAGGGACTGCTGCGGTCGGTGCGGCCGGATTACTGGGTCTGCGCAGGCGGCGCCCAGCTGCTGGACGGCAAGGGAAACGAGCTGGCCCTCCACCGGCTGACCAACGAGGAAATGTACGCGCTGGTGGACTTTTTCGAGGACTACGAACTGCCGCTGCGGTTTACCTTCCACGACGCCAACTACGCCTACATCGGCTATGAGGAGTTTATCGCACGGGATCGTGCCAAGAATCTTCACAACCATATTCTGGACGGGGAAGACCAGGATCATCACCTGGTGGAGATGCCCTTCGGTGCCTTCGGCTTCCTGCCCCCCGAGCGTGCCGCCCAGTTCCAGGAGAAGTACGGCTATCTGGGACTGCGGTTCCTCTATTCCTACCCCGGCAGCGACGGCTGCGACATCTGCCAGACCGGGGTGGACAAGGGCCACGGCCTCTGTGAGCTGGCCGGGCTGGCGGGCCTGACGCCGGAGGAATGTGTGGCCATGGGGGACGGCGACAACGACGTGCCCATGCTGGCCGCCGCAGGGCTGGGCATTGCCATGGAAAACGGCAGCAAAGCCGCCAAAGCCGCGGCCGACCGCACCGGCCCCGACGCAGCCCCCCACGGGGTGGCGGACCTCTGCCGCAGCCTGTGGCCGGAGGCGTTCTGAGATGGCCTCCACCAAAGCGGCCTACACCCATGTGGGCCCGGGCCTGCCGCCCCTCCACGGGGTCCGGGCCAATGCGCTGATCCTGGGCAGCTTTCCCAGTCCCCGGAGCCGGGAACAGGGCTTTTTCTACGGCCACCCCCAGAACCGGTTCTGGCCGCTGCTGGCCTCTATCACCGGGGAACCGGTGCCCGACTGGGCCGACCTGGAAGCCAAAAAGCGAATCATCCTGGGCCACAACCTGGCGGTGTGGGATACCATCGGCGCCTGCGATATCCGCGGCGCGTCGGATGCCTCCATCCGCAACGTGGAACCCAACGATGTGGCGGCGCTGATCCGCCAGTTGGGGGTGCAGGCGGTGTTCTGCAACGGGGCCGCCTCGGGGCGGGTCTATGCCCGGTACGCCCAGCCGCTGACCGGCCTGGCCGCCACCGTGCTGCCCAGCACCAGCCCCGCCAACGCGGCCTGGTCGATGGAAAAACTGCGGGCCGCCTGGGGCGCGGCGCTGACACCGTTTTTACATTCCGACGGTTGAAACCGCCCCGTTTTTGGTCTATAATAAGTCTATTATTCCATCGGGAGGACACGCCATGAGCAAATGGAAGGAAAAACAGGTCCGGCCCGTTCTGCCGCTCTATCTGGCGGCGCTGGCCTGGCCGGTGGCATCGCTGGTGTTTCCGCCCTATTCGCTGGGCAATCTCGTCCTGGTGGCAGTGTGCAGCGCTGTGGTGTACGGCGTGGCCCGGGTGCTCTGCCCCATGCGGGTGGTGCGCACCCTGATGCCCTTTGCCACCGGCAGCGAGGATGTGGACGCCATGCTCACCGGCATCGAACGGAACCTGGACGCGCTGCATCAGCTCAACGATGCCATCCCCGACCAGGTTCTGTCGGACGCCATGGACCAGATGGAGGCCACCGGCCGCAAGATTGTCCGGACGGTGGAGCACAACCCCGAAAAAGCCCGCCAGATCGACCGGTTTGCGCGGTACTATCTGCCGGAGATCATCAAGCTGATGAGCAGCTATGTGGAACTGGAGGCCAACGGCGCCTCCGACGGGATTCTTTCGGAACTGCGGCAGAATGCCGTCACCACGGCCAACGCCTTTGACAATCTTCTCGAATCGCTGTACAGCAGCGAGGTGATGGATCTGTCCACCGACATGGAAGTGCTGGACAGCATCCTGAAGAGCCAGAACCTGACAAAATAAAGACCATACAAGAAAGTGAGGACCCTCAATGGCTGACCTGAACAAGGAATTGGACCTGAACGTACCGGCGGCCCCGTCGCTGACGCTGGATGCCGCCCCCAGTCTGACGCTGGACCCCATGGCGGAGGAAAAGGCGGAGGAGGAAGCCCCCAAGGCGGAACCTGTCCGTGTGGAGGACACGCCGCTGAGCCCCGAAGAACAGAAGATGGTGGACGATTTTGCCGAGAAAATTGATATTACCAACTCCCAGCTGGTGCTGCAGTACGGTGCCGCCAGCCAGAAGAAGCTCAGTGATTTCTCCGAGACGGCGCTCTCCCGGGTCAAGACCAAGGACATGGGGGAGACCGGCGAGCTGATCACCAGCCTGATCACCGAACTGAAGGATTTTGACGCCAACGCCGAGCAGCCCAAGGGCATCCTGGGCTTTTTCAAGAAGGCGGGCAGCAACATCGAGCAGCTCAAGACCCGGTATGACAGCGCCGACAAGAATGTGGAGCGCATCCGGGCCCAGCTGGAGGACCACCAGGTCACCCTGATGAAGGATATCACCATGCTGGACAAGATGTACCAGCTGAATCTGGTGTACTTCAAGGAGCTGACCATGTATATCCTGGCCGGCAAGAAGAAGCTGAACGCGGTGCGCGCCGGCGAGCTGAAAGCGGCCCAGGAGAAGGCCCAGCGCACCCAGCTGCCGGAGGATGCCCAGGCGGCCCGGGACCTGGCGGATCTCTGCGACCGGTTCGAGAAGAAGCTCTACGATCTGGAACTGACCCGCAATGTCTCCATCCAGATGGGCCCCCAGATCCGGCTGATCCAGTCCAACGACACGATTATGGCCGAAAAGATCCAGACCACCATCGTGAACACCATTCCGCTGTGGAAGAACCAGATGGTGCTGGCCCTGGGCATTGCCCACAGCCAGGAGGCCATGAAGGCGGAGCGGGCCGTCACCGATGCCACCAACGAGCTGCTCAAGCGCAATGCGGCCACCCTCAAGCAGGGCACCATCGACATTGCCAAGGAGTCCGAGCGGGGCATTGTGGACATTGAGACGCTGCAGCAGACCAACAAGCAGCTGATTGAGACGCTGGACGAGCTGAATAAGATCCGCGCCGAGGGCAAGGCCAAGCGCGCCAGCGCCGAGGAGGAGCTGGGCCGCATCGAGGGCGAGCTGCGCACCAAACTGTTGGAGATCAACAACTGATTTTTGTACACTGATTCAGAGGAACCGCCATGCAGCTGGAACAACAGGAAACCTTTGTGATACAGGGCCCGCAGCTGGAAGTGCTGGGCACCGTGGAATCCAGACTGCCGCCGCCCGCCCGCAAGCGGCCGGTGGCATCGCTGGTGCTGGCGGTGCTGGCGCTGGGATCGGTGGCGGGCATCGGCGGGGCGCGCCTGCAGGGGCTGCGCAGCCGCACCGAACGGATGTACGCCTCCCAGCAGGACGAATACGGTCACAGCATCCAGGGGGACTTCGCCGCCCAGACCGATGCGGCGGCCAGTCTCATCCGGGTGGCCGGCAATGTGCTGGGGGAACAGGATGCCGACGTGCAGAACGCCCAGGCTGCCCTGGACGCCTGGAATGCCGAAACCGATGCCGCCCGGCCCGCCGTGCAGTATCAGCTGAATACCACCCTGGCAGGGGCGGTGGATTTGGTGTATACTTCCGCCTATGACGAGGCGGATTCCAAAGCCCGGGGACAGCTGGACGACCTGCACGACAGTTTCACCTCGGCCCAGGCCACCATCGAACGGGCAGCGGCGGACTACAACACCGCCGCGGAAGACTATAACGAGAAGATTGCGGCGTTTCCGGCCAACCTGCTGGCCGGATTGTGG
This sequence comes from uncultured Gemmiger sp., assembly GCA_944388215.1. Lineage (GTDB taxonomy): Bacteria > Bacillota > Clostridia > Oscillospirales > Ruminococcaceae > Gemmiger. The sequence goes on from CALXHT010000001.1 coordinate 185,231, forward strand.
GACGCCGGTACACTGCAGACCTTTGCCCCGGCGGATGCCGCCGCGGGTACGACCGGAAACGGATAAAGGAAACGGAAAATGAACAAATGGATTCGCCGCACCGCGGCAGCCGCGGCGGTGTTCTGCCTGCTGGGTGCAGGGGCCGTCACCGCCCAGGCGGCGCCGGAGCTGGACCCCAACCGGGCGGTCAACGATTACGCCGGAATTCTTTCCACCGAGACGGAGAACTATGTGGAGGATCTGTCGGTGGCGCTGCAGAACACCTGCGGGGCCCAGATCGGCGTGTATACGACGGAATATATCGGCAACTCCACCATGGAAGGCTATGCCTACGATGTCCTCAACACCTGGGGACTGGGCGCCGAGGATAAAGACAACGGCGTGTTGCTGCTGCTGGTTCCGGGGGAGGATGACTACTACCTCACCCGGGGTGCCGGGCTGGAGGCCCAGCTGACCATCAGCAAGATGGGCACCATCCTGGATGAGGATCTGGAACCCAGCTGGGTGGAGCAGGATTACGACACCGGCACCCGCAAGACTGTCCGTGCCCTTGCCGAGGAACTCTGCACCATCTACGGCATTCCTGCCTCCACGCTGGACAACGCCGATCAGACCGCGGCCGCCCCGCAGAAGGACGGCTTCAATCCCATGGCGGTGGTGCTTGTCCTGGTGGCGGTGCTGCTGGTGATCGCCCTGGTGGGCAGCTTCCTGCGGCCCCGGGGTCCCGGTCCGCGGCCGCCCCGCGGTGGTGGTGGCTTTGGCAACGGACTGTTCTGGTTCGGTCTGGGCCTTGCTTCCCGTCCCCGTCGGCCCCGCCGTCCGCCGCCTCCGCCGCCCGGGTTCGGTCCGGGATTTGGTCCCGGGTTCGGCCCCGGCGGCTTTGGCGGTCCCCGCCCGGGTGGTCCGCGCCCCGGCGGTTTCGGCGGCGCGCCCCGTCCTCGCGGTGGCATGGGCGGCCGTCCCGGCGGCGGATTCCGCCCCGGCGGTGGTTCCAGCCGCGGCGGCGGTGTGGGACGCCGTCATTGATTCCAAAAGACAACTGGGCGGTCCGCCGGGCGCGGGCCGCCTTTTCTGTGGAAAGGAGCATCTTCCTATGTCCCAGTTCGCAGTCATCACCGGGGCCAGCGCAGGCCTGGGTGCGGAGTTTGCCCGCCAGCTGGCAGCGCAGGGGTACAGCCTGATGCTGGTGGCCCGCCGCGCCGACCGGCTGCAGGCCCTGGCCGACAGTCTGCCGGTGCCCTGCGAAATCTTCCCGGCGGACCTCGCCCGGGAAGAGGAATGCCGGCGGCTGGTGCAGGCGCTCCGGGACCGTCGGGTGGACCTCTTCGTGAACAACGCCGGCTTCGGGGCGTGCGGGGCCTTTCCCGAGCTGGACCTGGACCGGGAACTGGCCATGGTGGACCTCAACGTCCGCGCCGTCCACCTGCTGACCAAGGCGATGGTACGGCAGATGCAGCACCAGGGCGGCGGGGCTTTGCTCAATGTGGGCTCCAGCGCCGGGCTGCTGCCGGCGGGACCTTACATGGCGGCCTACTACGCCACCAAATCCTATGTGGTCAGCCTGAGCCGGGCGGTGGCGGCGGAACTGCGCGCCGCCCGCAGCCCGGTGTATCTGGGATGCCTCTGCCCGGGACCGGTGAACACCGAGTTCAACGGGGTGGCCGGGGTACGGCACGCCCTGCCGGGCCTTTCGGCGGAGCGCTGCGTGGCATCTGCGCTGGCGGGCATCCGCCGCCGTAAAACGGTGATTGTGCCGGGGCGGGGGATGGCGGCCGCCATAGCTTTGAGCCGCCTGGTGCCGGTCCCGCTGCTGATCCGCCTGACGGCACACCAGCAGCGGCGCAAGCTGGGCGGTTGAGACGGCAAAAATCTTGCCGCGGGCTCTGTTTTTATCGGCGGAAATGTGCTATAATACCACTGATTCCATGCATTTTTTGCTGCACAGAAGGGAGGGGCGTCCATGCCGACCCCGCAACGACCCGGCTCCGACCGTCCGCGCCGGTCCCGGATACAGAATGACTATACCTGGCAGGGGGGCTGGGCCCATCCCGAACCGCCGCGCCGCTCGGGCGAGCGCCCGCCCCTGACGCCGGAACAGCAGCGCGCTTTGGCGCGCCGCCGCCGGGAACGCCGCCGTCGCCGCCGCCGCGCCCTTCTGGCGGGCACGGTGGGCGGTATTCTGGTGCTGTCCGGCATCATCACACTGCTGCTGCCCAAGAGCGTGACCCAGGGCAGCGAGACGGCGGAGTCCGTCGTCACCGGCAGCACGCAGCTGGTGGCCCCGCTGCCCTACGGCGGCAGCGATGGCACCGCGTCCTCCCCCCAGGCCCAGACGCTGAACTGGGGTACGGTGGGACCTGTGCAGCAGAGTGAGGAAAGCGGCTACACCTATACGGCGGTGCCGGCAAAACCGGCGGCCCTGCCGGAGTTCGGCCGGGTGGATACTTCCTGGTTTGCCGATGCGGCTTTCCTGGGCGATTCGCTGACGGCGGGCTTCTGCGTGAACGAATACAACATCGACGTGGGCGGCGCACTGATCTGCGGCTATGAGGGCATCAGCCCCAACACGGTGGTGAACCGCACCACGGTGGAAAGTCCCGACCGGGGTGAGGAAATCGCCATGGATGTGCTGACCAACGCCCAGCCGGCCAAGCTGTATATCCTCATCGGCACCAACGCGCTGGTGGCCACCGGCAACGACGAGAGTTTCCTTAACTATTACGCCAAGATGCTGGACGATCTGCGCGCGGCGCTGCCCAACACCGCATTCTATGTGCAGTCCATTCTGGCAGCCACCAAGGAAAAGGTGGAGACCGATCTGCCGGGCCTGGCGCCCGACCGGCTGGCCACCATCAATGCATCGCTGCAGAGCATGTGTGCCGAGAAGGGGTGCTATTTCCTCGACCTGAACGCCGAGTTCCGGGATGAGGAGGGCTACCTGCTCAGCGATTACGCCCAGCCGGACGGCGTGCACCTGACGGTCTCGGGCTACAACAAGTGGGTCAGCTATCTGTGCACCCATGTGCCCTACAACAAGAACAATCCCTACCAGGCCGGCAGCACCTACTACCTGAGCGATGATGTCAAACAGCTGCTGGCCGACATTCCCTGAGGGAAAGAGGAAGGATTATGCCCAAACAGGAGGAACGACCCCGTTATACCGACCCCGAACACCCCTACAGCGGCAGCGGCAACCGCTACCAGAACCGCTACAGCCGGGAGGAATACCACCCCGGCGACGGCCCGTTTCAGTTTCCCTGGTGGGTCATTGTGATCGGGTTTGTGGTGTGGTGGCCACTGGGGTTTATTTTGATTGGTCTCAATACTGCCATGCGTAGCGGCAAACTGGGCGGCTTTGAGCGGATGGCCCGGCAGCGGACCCAGGCGGGTTCCTGGAATGCGAACCCGGTGTATGCTCCGCCCAAGACGGAGAGCGCACCGCGGAAAAAGCCGGCAAAACAGCGCGGCAAGTCCAGGAAAAAGAACGCCGAAGGCAAGGGTCTGCCCATGGGACTTCTCATTACGGGCATCGCGCTGACGGCGGTCAGTCTGCTGGCCATGCCGGATGCGCTGTACTGGCTGCCCGATGCCCTGATGCAGGGTGGGTATTACTGGGGCTGGCTGCTGGAGGAATCCATGCCGGTACTCATGATGCTCACCGGCGGCATCGGCTGCCTGGCGGGGGCGCATATCGTGCGCACCAACCGCCGGATGCGCAAAAAGATCGACAATATCGTGGGGGATTCCCGGTACATGTCCATCGAGGATATTGCGGCGGCCATCCCTTGCAGCTATGAGACCTGCTGCAAACACCTGGAAAACTGCATCGATGACGGTGTCTTCGGGCCGGAGGCCTACCTGGACATGCGCCGCCGCTGTCTGGTGGTGGAAGGCAAGGCCCCCGACCCGACGCCCGCACCGGAGCCGGTTGTGGAGGAGCCTGCACCCGAGAAGGACCAGTACCAGAAGATTCTGGATGAACTGCGCAGCGTCAACGACGCCATCCCCGACGAGGAGATGAGCGACAAGATCAGCCGCCTGGAGGCGGTCTCGGCCAAGATTTTTGCCCAGGCCAAGTCCGACCCCGACAAACTGCCGCGGATGCGCAAATTCCTGGACTACTATCTGCCCACCTCCCTCAAGCTGCTCAAGACCTACGCCGAACTGGAGGCCCAGGGGGTGGAAGGGGAGAACATCACCGAATCCAAGCGCCGCATCGAGCAGACGATGGACACGCTGGTCCACGCCTTTGAAACCCAGCTGGACAAGCTGTTCCAGGAGGACGCGCTGGATGTGAGTGCTGACATCGATGTGATGGAAAACATGCTGCGTGCCGACGGCCTGACCGGGGACACGCCGTTCAAACTGTAAGACAGGGGAGAGAACCAAACCCATGCAACACCAATCCGAAGGCCAGCTGCGCACCAGTTGGGGCCACTTCAAGAAATACCGCCCGCTGATCCGGGAACTGGTCACCCGTGACCTCAAGGTCAAATACCGCCGCAGCTTTCTGGGCTACGTGTGGAGTATTCTCAACCCGCTGCTCATGATGCTGCTCCAGACGCTGGTCTTTTCGTACATGTTCCGCTTCGACATCCCTAACTATCCGTTGTATCTGATCTGCGGCAACACACTGTTCAACTTCTTCAACGAGAGCACCAACATGGGCATGGGCAGCGTGCTGGGCAACTCCTCACTCATTAAAAAAGTCTACGTGCCCAAGTTTATTTTTCCCATCAGCCGGGTGGTGTCCAGCTTCGTGAACCTGCTGTTCAGCCTGGCCGCCATCCTGCTGGTCATGCTCATCACCCGGTCGCCCCTCTATCCCACGCTGCTGCTGGTCTGGGCGCCGCTGGTGCTGCTGTTTCTGTTCTGCTGCGGTATGGCGATGCTGCTGTCGGCCCTGGCGGTGTATTTCCGGGACCTGCAGTATCTCTACGGCATTCTGACCATGGCCTGGATGTACGCCACGCCATTGTTCTACCCGCTGTCCCAGTTGCCGGGCTTTATGCAGCAGATTGTCAAGCTGAACCCGCTGTATCATTACATCAACTGCCTGCGCTGCCTGGTCATGTACGGCTTTGTGCCGGGGCCCAACACCTGGTTCGCCTGCATTGCCTGCGCGGTCATCATGATGGTGCTGGGGCTTGCGGCCTTCCGCAAACTGCAGCGCAACTTTATTCTGTATCTGTAAGGAGCCGCCCGTTATGCCCATCATTCAGGTGCAAGATGTCTCGATGCGCTTCAACCTGGCGCAGGAAAAAACCGAGACACTGAAAGAGTATGCCGTCAAGCTGCTCAAACACCAGCTTTTCTTCAATGAATTCTATGCGCTGCAGAATGTCTCCTTCTCCATCGAGCAGGGAGAGTCGGTGGCCCTCATCGGCCGCAACGGCAGCGGCAAGAGCACCATGCTCAAGCTCATCGCCGGGGTCATGTATCCCACCCGCGGCACGGTGCGGGTCAACGGAGAGATTGCGCCCCTTATCGAGCTGGGCGCCGGCTTTGACCTGGAACTCACCGCCCGGGAAAACGTCTTCCTCAACGGTGCGGTGCTGGGCCATGACCGTGACTACATGGAGGAGCACTTCAAAAACATCATTGATTTTGCCGAACTGTGGGATTTCGTGGATGTGCCGGTCAAAAACTATTCCAGCGGCATGATTGCCCGGCTGGGCTTTTCCATCGCCACCGAGGTGGAGGCCGAGATCCTGGCCTGCGACGAGATCCTCTCGGTGGGCGATTTCATGTTCCAGCAAAAATGCCATCAGCGTATGGAGAAGATGCTCTCGGGCGGCACCACGCTGCTTTTTGTCAGCCACGACATCAACCAGGTCAAGCAGCTGTGCAAGCGGGCTATCTGGATTGACCACGGGCATCTGCGGGGGGACGGTCCGGCGGAGGAAGTCTGTGACGCCTATGTGGCAGCGATGCAGCGCGGCGAATAAGGAGTTCTATGACACAGAAAATCAAGCAAAATATGGGGCGGGAGATCCTGACCGTCCTGCTGCTGGTGGCCGCGGTAGCGGCCACCGAATATTTCTTCTTCCAACTGTGGCGGCTGGACTGGCATGCCCCCATGCTCTACGGCGGCGACGGCATCTACTGGGTGGGGCAGGTACAGCGCAGCTACGGGGAGCTGACCGGCTCCCTGGGCTGGCCCTTCTACCAGCCGCCCAGCCCCTATGATCCCAACTACGATCTGATCTATGATCTGTTCGTGGCCTTTGTGGGGCTGTTCACCAAGGATACCGGCACGGTCTTCAACCTGTATGTGCTGGTCATCCCCTTTGCCAACGCCCTGGCCGGGTATGCGGTTTTCCGCATGACCGGCATGCGCCGCTGGCTCGCCTTCGCCTTCGGGCTGACCTTCGGGCTGTGCCCCTACGTACAGCAGCGGCTGGCCGGCCATATGATGCTGGCCGCGGTGGAATTCGTGCCGTTCTCGGTGCTGCTCTGTCTCTGGTGCGCCGAGGACCCCACCTTCGGGCGGCCCGGCAAGGGCTTTTTCCGCAAGCCGCGCAACTGGCTGGCCATCGCCTTTGCCTGGGGCATCGCCAACAACGGCGCGGCCTACTACCCCTATTTCACCTGCTTCTTCCTCTGCATCACGGCCCTCTGCCTGATGCTGCGGGACCGGAAACTTTCGGCCGGGGTGCCCTGTTTCCTCACCATCGGCGAGATCGTCGCCTGGATGATTCCCGACTTCTTCCCCATGGTGCTGGGCATCCTGTCGGGGCAGGGCAGCACGCTGACCAACGGCGTCTACCGCAGCCCCATCGGGGCGGACATCTACAGCCTGCGCATCAGCAGCCTGCTGCTTTCGCCCAACGGCTACGGGTGGGATAAGCTGGCCAACTGGCTCCAGCGGTACTTCCACCTGCTGGCTACCGACGAAGGCCCCATGTACAACGAAAATGCCTACGGCTATCTGGGCATTGTGGGCATCGCGGGCTTTCTGGCGCTGCTGGTGCTGCTGTTCCATAACCGCCCCTGGCAGGCCGGCCGCACTGGGACACCCCGGCTGGGGGACCGTCTCTGGCTGCTCGGCCGCCTGAATGTGGCGGCGCTGCTGCTGGCCTCCATTGCCAGCTTCGGCGGCCTGATCGGTATTCTGGTGCGGTATATCCGGGGCTATAACCGGATCAGCTCTTATATTGCCTTCTTTGCGCTGCTGGCGGTGGGCCTTTGGGCCGAGCATTTCCTGCAGAATCATACGGGCCGCCGCCGGCAGATCTTTGCCGTGGTGCTGGCTTTGGTTCTGGCTTACGGCTACTGGGAGCAGCAGGGCCTGTTTGTGCCCAAGTACGAGGAAGTCCAGACCATGTGGTATCAGGACCAGGCGTTCATGGACCAGGTGGAAGAAGTTACCGGGGAAGGGGACGTGATCTTCCAGCTGCCCTATATGAAGAACTTTGAGAACGGCTCGGTGAACAATATGTGGGATTACACCCAGCTGCGGGCGCCGCTGCACAGCGACAAGCTGCGGTTCAGCTACGGCGCGGGCTATGGCACCGAGAATGATGTCTGGTACCGGGAGACCAGTGAGCTGCCTCCCGACGAGATGGTGGCGGAACTGCGCGCCCAGGGTGTGGCGGGCATCTACCTGAACCTGGACGGCTATGCCGTGGAGGACCAGCAGCAGACGCTGGCGGACCTGATGGAAGCGGCCGGCTGCAGCGAGGACGATGTGATCGAGCACGAAAGCGGTATGATCTACTACATCCCGCTGGAGTAACGCGACGGGAGAGCGTATGGAACGGAAAACCTGGACCCAAACCCGCTGGTTCTGGCCGGCGGTATGTCTGCTGTCGCTGGCGGCGGGGTGGTGGTATCTCAGCATCATCACCTGTGCGCCGCTGGGCGGCGATGACGAGATCATCAACCTGCAGAACTACTATTACGCCACCCATCACACCTTCTGGGAGGTGCTGGCGGCCAACTGGAAATCCATTCTGCCCCAGTTCCTTCTGCAGGTGGGGCGGTTCCGCCCCTTTTCCTCCCCGCCGGAGATTGGCTGGACCAGCTATTTCCTGGGCGACCTGGTGGGGTATCGTCTCTACATCCTGGCCTGGACTTACGCCGATATTGCGCTGGCGGCCTGGCTGGTGGGCAAATCGGCCCGTAACGCCAAGGTGGGGGCGCTGTGCTTCTGCACGCTGCCCATGATGTTCTCCCTGTGGCAGGACTCCACCGGCAACAGCCTGTATTCCTACGGAGCCCTGGTGCAGAGTGCGCTGCTGCCGGTGTTGCTGGCGGGGCTGTGTGTGCTGCGCTGGCAGGATACCGGCCACAAGCGCTGGGCGGTGCTGGGCGGATACTGCATGTTCCACGCCTGCGCCACCTTTGAAATTGGTTTCGTCTATTTTGTGCCGCTGTTCGGCCTTTTCTGGATGTACACCGGCCGGGTGCGCCCGGCGCTGCGCCTGTGCATCCCGGTGCTGGCAGGCGAGGCGGTGACGCTGGCCTTCAACCTGGGCGCCCGGGTGGTGAACGCCCTGCGGGCCGCCGGTGTTCTGGCCGGGGAGGCTGCTGACCTGGGAGGGGTTTCCCCCAACCTGGACCCGGTGGCCATTCTGCGCACCTGGGTCATGCAGATGTCGGCAGGGTTCCCCCTCAATGCCATGATTGCCGGCAAGATGCGCCCGGGAGAGATCGCCTGGTCCGATGTGGCATGCGGTGTGCTGCTGGCAGCGGCAGTGATCGCCGTGCTGGCGGCGCTGCGGGTGCTGCCCGATGGCAAATCCACCCTTCTTTTGTTCCTGTCGGGACTGGCCATGCTTTCGGCCCCGGCGCTGATGATCGCCGTTTCCCCCAAATACCAGAAGGCCGGCAACGTGGACTGGCGCCACGGCTATATTCCCCAGACGGTGGAATCCTTCGGTGTGGGTCTGATGGCGGTGGCCCTGCTCATCGCTTTGCTGCGCTGGGCGCGCAGCAAAGGCTGGTGGCCCCGCTGGCGGGCTGTGGTCAGCGTGGTGCTGGCGGCAGGCATGGCAGGCTCGGTGGTCTGGCAGCGGGCGGCTACCCGCTCGGCCTATGAGGGCGGCGGCCGGGCCTATACGGTCTTTGCCGAGGCGGTGGAGGCCGGCATTGCCGATATTGCCGGGACGGAAGACCCGGTGGTCTGCGACTATATGATCTGGGGCGGCAACCTGACGGCCCAGCAGGCCTTCTTCCAGCGCTATGCCGACACCGATACCAACGCCCATGCGCTGCAGGTGTGGCGCAGCGAATCCCACGGGGAAGAGAACGCCTACCGGCTGGGCTTTAACCGCGGCGAAAACAACCGTTACGACATTGCCTGGCTGGGACTGGGCGCGGATGAGGCACTGGAGACTGTCACCGGGGTGACGGTATACTTGCCGGCCCGGGCCGATGCTCAGGCCACCCTTTTCTACACTACCCGCAATGCGGACGGCACCGAGAACGACTACGCGGCGGCGGTGGCTAATCTGAACCTGACCCCGGCGGAGAACGGCGGCCAATGGCTGCAGATCGAGGCGCAGGACCCCGTGGTGGGGGACAGCATCCGGCTGGCCGTTGAGTAAACCCGGCGTTGCAGGAGGCACAAGCATATTGAGAACTCGTTTTGAGAAAAAAGCGCTGCCGGTCATCACACTGGCGGGGTATATCGTTTATTTTGCGGTCCTTTGCTGGCTGCATCACCAGCAACTCTGTGTGACGGACGGTTTTGCGTCGGACTTGCCGGCCCATCTGGAGTCGGCCCAGAGCGGTAATACGTATACGGCCGCCTTTCTGTTGGTCCTGCCGGTCTATGCCCTGGCGGGTGCGTGGGGCATGGCCGTGTTGCTGGCGCTGTTCCAGTTGGCGGCACTGGCGGTGTTTGCCTGGGGGCTGCGCGCCGCCGCCCCGAAACTTTCAGCGGCAACGCGGTTGCTGCTGAGCCTGGCGGTGAACCTGGCCCAGGCGGCCTGGATTCCCCGCGGGGGATACTGGTACATCGGCACTCTTAACGGCACAATTTATCACAATACCACCTATATCATGCTGGCGCCGTTTGCCCTGCTGTCCATGCTGTGCTTTTACAGAGCCTGGCAGGGGATGGATACCGGGCTGGACGTGCGTACCTGGCTGGTGTACACGGTTCTGCTCACCCTTTCCACGGCCTTCAAGGCCAGTTTTGTCTTTGCCTTTGCCCCGGCCCTGCTGCTTCTGCTCTTCGCCGATCTGGTGAAAACCCGCGGGAAAAATCTTAAGCGGGAAATTCTCATGGGTTGCAGCGTACTGCCCAGTATTGGTCTCTGCCTGCTGGAGGCAACCATCCTCTTCACTCCGGAGAGCGGCGGCGGATTGCAGCTGATCTTCTCGGTGGATCCGATCAATTTTGAGAACGGTGTAATCTCCTGGGGCATTTTCAGCGAGGCTGCCCGCCGTGGTCTGCTCCGTTCGCTGGTGTTTGTGGCGGCAGCGGCGGTTCTGCTGGGCCGGTTCGCCTGGAAACATTTCCGATATCGGTTCAGTCTGCTGACCTTCGGTATGGCCATGGCGGAAGCGTTGCTGATTGTGGAGCGCGGCGAGCGGATGGGGCATGCCAATCTCTGGTGGGGGCCCTTTATATGTTACTGGGTGCTTCTGCTGGAATCCTTCTGCGCATTTCTGCGCGCAACTGCCGCCTGGTGCAGCGGGGAACGTCGGGCCTGGCTGGGGGCTCGCCTGACCGTCTGCGGGACAATGCTTGTCTGGCAGATCGTCAGTGGCATCTGCTTTCTTGTACTGTTGCTGCAGGGCAATTCCTACAACATTCCCATCGCGACCTGGCGATTCTGGCCCTTTTAACGAAAAAACGCACATCGCTTTTGCGATGTGCGTTTTTGTATGCTTTTCAGGAAAAATCCCATCGGCGCAGCGGCTGTGCAAAGATCACACCGCAGAGCAGCAGGGCGGCGGGGTCGCTGGTGATGTGCAGCACCTGGGTTTCCATGTAGCCGTAGAACAGCACCACCAGCAGACAGGCCACCTCCTGCCAGCGGCCCAGCCGGGCGTGGCCGTAGAGGGCCAGCGTCAGCAGAACCACCGCCAGCACCAGCAGGACAGGCCCGAACTGATAGAGAAGATAGACAAAGATGTTGTCCAGCACCGGCCATTCGGGCAGCATCTGGCCGGCAATTTTGATATCCAGCACGCGATAGGCCGCCCAGGAAAGGGAGATGCGGCAGGTCAGCAGGGAATCCAGCCGTTCCAGCCAGGCGGGGCCCACGTCATTGGACCAGGGACCCACCTTCACCACAAAGAGCGGCAGGATCAGGCTGAAAGCCAGCACCAGCGGCACCGGTGCGGCCACCAGGGCGGCAGCTTTGGGACCCGCGGGGCGGGAACCCAGCAGTTTGGCAGCCGCCAGCAGCAACGCCAGCAATGCCGCACAGAGGGCAGCCGAGCGGGAGGCGGGCCACACATACAGGAAGACGGCCACGCCGCCCACGGCCAGGATCTCCAGCCAGCGCAGTCTGGCCCGGCGCAGCAGCACCCAGGCCAGCAGCAGCCCGAATACGATGCCGCCGAAGGTGTTGGGGTGCCCGTAGCCGAACATCAGCCGGAAACTGCCATCCCGCTCACTGGTGGCCCCCGGCGCCACAATGCCCGCAAAGTGGAGCACCTCCACTAAGGCCAGGGTAGGCAATCCGCAGGCAAGGAAGGCTTTCATGGCGCGGCCCAGTGGCACGTCCTTGGCCGCCAGCAGCACAACGACCAGCCCCAGGAACCAGATGTTCTGGCCGTTGAAATAAACCCATCGGGCGATGAAATACAGCGCCCCGGCGGTGCCCAGGCTGCGCCAGGTATAGCGGGTGCCCAGCAGAATCTTGGCAAAAAAGGCCAGGTACATGAGGGTGTCCAGCACCGGGGAAAGCTGCTGCTGCAGCCAGGGCCACTGTTCCCGGGCCATGCTGTTGCAGAACACCACGGTGAATTCATACAGTGCCAGCCCCAGACAGAACGCCGCCTGACCGGCGCGCAGACGCCAGCCGGCCCCCCAGCCGCCGAACAGCAGATGTTCCTGCTGCCAGAGGGTGCGCAGGGCGGCCGCCGGTGCGGCGGTTCTGCGCCAGGCCAGTACAAAATCCACGGCTGCCGCGGCAAACAGGGCCAGCAGCAATCCGTTTGCAAAACCAAACAAAAGCAGGTCCTCCGTATCTAAAAACTGCCTTTATTATAAACATATGCACGGCGGTTTGACAAGCCTTTTGCGGGGTGTTATCCTTATACCATCAACTGTGGGAGGAGCCATCCATGAACGAACAACGCTACCGTGCCGTCATCGGCTGGTTTCAGGCGCACCCGGCCGCCCGGCGCGCCCTCTATCTTGTCAGCCGGGGCGCGGTGGCTGCCGTCTATCTGCTCTACGCCGTCCTGCTGTTCTGGCTGGCGGTGTGGCACCGGGAACGGCTGCTGCCGTCGGTGGTGATCCCGGCGGTGATCTTCTGGGCGGGCAGCGCGCTGCGCACCCGCATCAACCGGCCCCGCCCCTACACGGCGCTGGGCTACCGGCCTCTGTTCCCCAAGGCGGAGACGGGGCGCAGCATGCCCAGCCGGCACTGCTTTTCGGCGGCGGCCATTGCGGTGACGGCCTGGCACTGCAGCGGCCCGCTGGGGGCGGTGCTGACCGTGCTGGCGGTGCTTATCGCTGCGTCCCGGGTCGTTACCGGCGTGCACTATATCAGCGACGTGCTGGCAGGGCTTGCTTTCGGCGCGGGCACGGCGCTGGTGGGCTGGCAGCTCTTCGGACTGCTCCTGCCGACCCTGCTCTGAACACAAAAAGAGCCGGACGCATACACGTCCGGCTCTTGCCCATCAGCGGATGAAATTGGTCTGTTTGCCGCTTTCCGCCTGGGGAGGCTCGATGCCTGCGGCCTTGCCCGCCTCGATGCAGCGCAGCATCCAGACCATGTTGCGGCCCAGGTTGCGCATGATCTGGCAGCCTTCCTCGTCCAGCTTGGCCTGGTCGGCATTGCCGCCGTGGACCATCGGCCAGTAGGTGGAACTTACCAGCGGCATCTCAAAAAACTGGGGCACCTTCTCCATGGCCTCCAGGGCGGTGGTGGTACCGGCCCGGCGGGCACTGGTCACCACAGCCGCCGGCTTGTGGCGCAAAAGATTACCCGCACTCATGGCCAACCGGTGCATAAAGCCCAGCATGCTGCCTGCCGCCGTGGCATAGTGAACGGGCGCGCCGAAGACGATGCCGTCTGCCTTTTCCACCAGGGGCAGCACGTCGGCCACCGTGCCGCCGAAGACGCACTTGCCGGCCTTGCGGCAGCCGCCGCAGCCCACACAGCCGCCCACCGGCGCCGAACCGATGTGGAAAATCGTGGTCTCGATACCGGCCTCCTGAAGGGCAGAAGCCACTTCGGTCAGGGCCGTATAGGTGCAGCCGTTTTTGTGCGGGCTGCCGTTGATCAGAAGAACATTCATGGAATTGCCTCCGTTTCGTTTGCCGTTCTTACACAATGTATGGCTTCCGCAGAAGCCTCATGCTCCGTATCTATTGTAACACACCGCGCAAGTCCCGCGCAAAGGGAGAGCCGATATGCCCATGACCTGTCCCAATTTTACCCGCCAGTGCGGCGGCTGTCCGCTGCTGGCAACGCCTTATCCCCGGCAGCTGGCCGAAAAACGGCAGCGCCTGCAGAAACTGCTGGGCGGCTTTGCGCCGGTGGAGCCGGTGCGGGGGATGGAGGACCCCTGGCACTACCGGAATAAGGCCATTGCCAGCTTCGCCATGCAGCAGGGCAAACTGGTCTGCGGCCTGTACGCCGAGGGCACCCACCGGGTGCTGCCGGGCACCGACTGTCTGCTGCAGCAGGAGGCCCTCAACCGCACGCTGGAGGCCGTGCTCCAGGCGGCCCGGGGCTGTCACTGGACGGCCTACGATGAGGACCGCGGCACCGGGCTGCTGCGCCATGTGGTGCTGCGGGGCACCCGGGAGGGGCAGGTGCTGGTGACGCTGGTCACTCCCAGCCCGGCCATGCCGGGCAGCCGGAATTTCTGTGCGGCGCTGCGCAGGGCGGCCCCCTGGGTGGCGGGTATTGTGCACAACGTGAATCCCACCGCCACCAGCGCGGTGCTGGGCAACCGGGAAAAGGTGCTGTACGGCCCCGGGCAGGTGCTGGACACCCTGTGCGGACTGCGGTTTGCCATCTTGTCCCGCAGCTTTTATCAGGTCAACCCGCTCCAGACCGAGGTGCTGTATCGGACGGCCATCGGCCTGGCGGAGCTCACCGGCAAGGAGACGGTGGTGGATGCCTACTGCGGCATCGGCACCATCGGGCTCTGCGCGGCGGCTTCGGCGGGCCGGGTGCTGGGCATCGAGCGCAACCCGGCTGCCGTGCGGGACGCCATCGCCAATGCCCGGCGCAACGGGGTGAACAACGCCCGTTTCACCTGCGCCGACGCCACCCCCTGGATGGAGCAGGCGGCCCGGGAGGCCCTGCGCCCCCACGTGGTGTTCCTGGACCCGCCCCGGGCGGGAAGCACGCCGGCCTGTATTGGAGCGGTAAGCCGGATGGCACCCCGGCGGGTGGTGTATGTGAGCTGTGACCCCGAGACGCTGGCCCGGGATGTGGCGCTGTTTGCCCGGCAGGGCTACAAGGCCCGGAAATTTGTGCCGGTGGACCTGTTCCCCCATACCCGCCATATCGAGACGGTGGCGCTGCTCACCCGGCAGGAGGCCCGCCCATGATCTACCACACCAATCCGGACAAGCTGCGGCGGTATGACCGCACCGATTACCGTCGGCATCCTTTTTGGATTCAGCGGCGCCCGGTTCGCATCCGGCGCACGGTGCTGGCCGTGGTGGTGCCGCTGGTGTGCGGTGCCCTGGGCTATCTGGCCATGGCAGACAGGGACGCCTTCCTGCGCCAGGAAGCTGCCATGGCCGCGTGGGCGCTGCCCTGCCTGGTTCTGTTTCCCGTTGCCATTCTCAGCTGGAAAAACGACCTCTTCACCTGCCGGGGCATGGCAATCTGCCGCTATGACGACAGGCTGGACCTGCAGCCCAAGCGTCTGATCTACAGTTACCGGGACCGGCGAAAAGGCAGATACGGCCCCCGGTATGAATCCTCGGTGCCCTATTCGCTGCTGGACCGGATCCTCTATTTCCCTGACCGCAACTTTCTGGTATTGTGGTGCGGCGGCGTCGATACCGTCTACGATGCGTCGGGGGCTGCCGTGCAGCATACCAACTACTGGACGGGCTTCGGCAAAATCATCCGCAGCAACCACCGGGTGTTCCTGCCCATGGTCTATGACGACAACGAGGCCGTGCTGCGGGAACTGGAAAGCCTGTCCGGCACCGAGGTGGAGCGCTACCCCGGCAACGAGATCGCCGTCCCGAAGGACAAACGGCTGGAAAATCCGCCGGTTGTGTAAAAAAATACGGCACAAGGTGTAAATTTTTTGCGAACCGCTTGCGGTGGCCCGCCCGATTCGCTATAATGGAACCGTTGGAGCGAGGAAACCGCAAAGGAGCGTGCCTATGTTCTGTAAACTGACCCCGGCGGAAGAAACCCGGATGCGCCAATTGCTGCAGGGTGTGGCGGATGACCCCAACGCGCTGGTGATGAAGCAGTTCATCCAGCACGGCGCCGTCACCACCTACGAGCACTGCCTGCGGGTGACGCGCATTGCCTACTGGCTGAATCTGCGGCTGGGCTGCGGGGCCCGGGAGGCCAGCCTGGTGCGGGGGGCATTCCTGCACGACTTCTATCTCTACGACTGGCATGCCTGCCGCAACATCACCCACTGGCACGGGTTCAAGCATCCCCTCATCGCCCGCTACAACGCCGAGACGGTGTTCCGCCTCAATGCCACCGAGAAGAACATCATCCAGAGCCATATGTGGCCGCTGACCCCTGCCTGGCTTCCGCGCTGCCGGGAGGCGGTGCTGGTCTGCCTGGCGGACAAGATGTCCTCCGCCTGGGAGACCGTGATGGAGCGCAGCACGCCCCGGCCCGCCTGATCAGAATATTGTGATTCCTGCCATCCCTTTCGGATTTTCTCCGAAAGGGATTTTTTGTATAACAAGATAAAATTATCGAAAAACGATAAAAAATGCTTGCAAAACGATAATGCCTGTGGTATACTGCTGCTAACCTGAACAGAACGGGGGACTGCACAGATGAAATGTTGGCAATGGGACGATCACAAAAGCATTACGCTGACGCGGTATGTGGTGGCGCTGGCCATCCTGGGCAGCGCGGTCATGACGGTCTGCGGGCCCTGGCTGGTGCGCTGGCTGATGACGACCCACCACCTGAACCAGGAGGGACCTGCCGTGGAGGTCGTGCTGCTGGTGCTGGGGTATCTCTGCGCGGCGCTGGCCTTCTGGATGCTGTACAATCTCTACCGCTTCCTGGGGCGGCTGGAGCAGGGGGAGGTCTTCGTCCCCCAGACGGTGCTGGCGCTGCGGCGGATCAGCTGGTGCTGCACCTGGGCGGCGGTGCTCTGCCTGCCGGTGGGGATCTGGATTTATCTGCCCTTCGCCTTTCTGGCGGTGGCGGCCGGGTTCATGGCGCTGCTGGTGCGGGTGCTGAAAAACGCCTTTGCCCAGGCCGTGCGGATGAAGGACGAACTGGACTATACCATATAAAGGAGGTGCGCCGCCGTGCCCATCGTGGTCAATCTGGATGTGATGATGGCGCGCCGCCATAAAGGCGCAGGGGAGCTGGCCGAGGAGATCGGCATCACCCCGGCCAATCTGTCCATCCTCAAGAACAACAAGGCCAAAGCGGTGCGGTTTTCCACGCTGGAAGCGCTGTGCAAGGCGCTGGACTGCCAGCCCGCCGATTTGCTGGAATACGTTCCCGACGAGCGGTAAGCTCTGCCGGATTCACAACTGAACAGGAGGTTCTCCATGACAGAACAACCCAGAGAGGGCGCCGGGCGTCCCCTTTACGAAAGTGCGCCCAAAATTCAGCTGGCGGTGCCGGCAACTCCCTTCCTGTGGGGCGCGGTGGTCAGCTACCCGCTGGCCTACCTGTATGTGAAAGAGATTCTGTTTGCCCGCCGGTTTGCAGGCTGGGGCCTGCCGGTCTTCACCGTGCTGTTTGTGGCCGGTGTGGAGGCCATGGCCCGGGCGCTCCACCGCCGGGCAGCCGCCGAAACACCCCTCTGGGCGGGCTGCTGGCTGGTGCTGGCCGGTGCTATGGCGTTCTGGGGTGAACAGCCTGTGCTGGGCGGCTGGCAGCCGTTGGTGTGGCATATTTTTGCCGTCTGGTTCGTGCTGGCCCGGTGCGGCATGCTGGCTCAAGGGTACAGCGGCAGTCTCTGCTTCCTGGACGGTCTGACGGGCTTTGTGGTGCTGCCCTTCGGGAATTTCTTCCGCCGGATCGGCACGGTCTGGGCCGGGGTGCGCAATATGGGGCGGCAGCGGCGCAAGCTGCGCGGGACCGCCGTGGGGGCGGTGACCGTGCTGGTCACGCTGTTGCTCTGCGCCATGGCCTGGAACCTGCTGGCGGCGGCCGACCCCCATTTTGCGGCGCTGGGCCGGGCGTGGAACAATTGGATGAGCTTCCTGCTCAACAGTGAAAAGCTGGTCTCCTACATCGCCTACTTCCTGCTCTCCCTGCCGGTGGGGGCCTGGCTCTATGGTTTGGTGGCGGGCTCGCTGCGCCGGGAAACCCCGCCCTGCCCGGCGGACCGCTTCTATGCAGGGCTGGAGCCCTTCCGGTTGCTGCCCCGGGTGACGGCCATTGCGGCGGTGGGGGCCCTGTGCGCCATCTACACGCTGTTCTTCGGGCTCCAGGCGGCCGAATGGCTGGCCGCCGCGCCCCTGGGCCTGACGGCACCCGCCGCCTCGGACTTTGCAGTGGACGGCTTCTGGGAGCTGCTGCGGATTCTGTTGCTGGACTTCTGCGTGCTGGCGGCTGTGCGGTTTCTCGGCCGCCGCCCGCTGCCCAAGACGCTGGCAGCCCTCTTCTGCCTCTACGGCATCGCCTTCGCCCTGCTGGCCGGGGCCAAGCTGGCGGTTTACATCCATCTCTTCGGCTATACGCCCCGCCGGGTGGTGGCCGGGTGGTTCCTCGGCGTGCTGGCGGTCTGGGCCGTGCTGCTGCTGGTGCGGGTCTT
The DNA here is from genome assembly GCA_944388215.1 of uncultured Gemmiger sp. Taxonomy (GTDB): domain Bacteria; phylum Bacillota; class Clostridia; order Oscillospirales; family Ruminococcaceae; genus Gemmiger. The sequence continues at coordinate 203,315 of CALXHT010000001.1, forward strand.
CCGCAGCATACCGGCGGCCCGCATGGGATTGGTCGTGCTGGCGGTCACCTTTGTGCTGCTCTCCTGCGTGGACATGAAAAGCCGGATCGTCCGCGCCAATCTGGACCGCTACGCCGCCGGCGTGGATGCCGACCTGGACCTGGATGTGCTGCAGGACTGCGGCCTCAACTACTGGACCCGGGGCAGGGAACAGGCCGACGTGGTCACCTATACCCGCTGGCTGCTGGATGCCGGCTGGTTTGAAAACCGGTCCATCCGGGACCTGCAGGAGCTATACGATGTGGACGGCCCCGGCCTCGGGGAAACGCGGCGGGTTCAGCTGAACGGGAACTGGCTGCTGACCATGACCTTTGACGACCGCTGGTGCTGCACGGCGGCTTCCTTGACGCAGACGGAAAACCGGGTATAATAATAGGCGGGCGGCCGCCCCACAACACCACCCCGGAGGATTTACCCTATGCCTGATATCTATACCCGTACCCGCGCCCTGCTGGGCACCCCTGCTCTCGAAACGCTGCGCGCCGCCCATGTGGCGGTGTTCGGCATCGGCGGTGTGGGCGGCCAGGCCGTGGAGGTGCTGGCCCGCAGCGGGGTGGGGGAGCTGAGCCTCTTTGACAGCGACAGGGTGGCGGAATCCAACCTGAACCGTCAGCTTATCGCACTGCACTCCACGCTGGGCCAGTACAAGGTGGACGCCATGGCGGCCCGCATTGCCGACATCGACCCCACCACCGTGGTGCACGCCCACAGGCTGTTCTACGGCGCCGACACCGCCGACACCATCGATCTGGGGCAGTTTGACTATGTGCTGGACTGCATCGACACGGTGTCGGCCAAGCTGCTGCTCATTGAGCGGTGCAAGGCGGCGGGCACCCCCATCCTCTGCAGCATGGGGGCGGCCAACAAGCTGGACCCCACGGCGTTCCGGGTGGCGGACATCGAGAAAACCACCGTGGACCCGCTGGCCAAGGTCATCCGCATCCAGTGCCGCAAACGGCGGCTGGGCAAGGTGAAGGTGGTTTTCTCCACCGAGGAACCCCTGGCACCCCTCACGGCGGAACTGACCGAAACCCCGGCCAACGGACGGCGGGCCGTACCGGCCAGCAATGCCTTTGTGCCGGCGGCCTGCGGGCTGGTCTGCGGCGGCGAGGTGGTCAAGGACCTGATCCGCCGCGCCGGCACCGGCCGCTCCGAAATGAACAGATAAGCCATGCACTCCCCGTTGGGAGTGCATTTTTTTGTGGAATTTTACAGAAGTTGCCGCCCGTTTTGCATTGTAATTTCTTCGGCAAAATGTTACACTATTCTTACTTATATTGTTTGAATTTTGTTGCATACCTTGGCAAGGAGAGGTTTACGACTGTGTCTGAAGAACGCAAGATCTATCGCAGCCCCGGGCGGGCTGCACCCAATCCCCAACCCGCAGCCCCGCCGCCTTCCGGGCAGGGGCGGCCCCAACCGCCGCGGAGCGGCAAACCCCGGCGCCGCAAGGGCAGCCGCCGTCGGCGCAGCCGTCTGGTGCTGGCGCTGTGTTTGCTCTGCCTGCTGGTGGTGGCGGGGGTCTGCATCGCCCTGACCCGCTGCACTTCCGGCCCCACCGGGCCCGCCCAGGTGGATTTCGGCACCCCGGCAGCCGCCTGGCAGAAGAATGACCTGGGCTATTACTTCAATTCCAGCGGGGAGGCCGTCCCGGCGGCGGTGCTCAAGGGCATCGACGTGTCCAAATTCCAGGGGGAAGTGGACTGGGAAAAGGCCAAGGCCGCGGGCATTGATTTTGCCATCATCCGCTGCGGCTACGGCGGCGAGTGGGACGGCCAGGAGGCCGACTGGGCCCAGGACGACGACCAGTGGCGCCGCAATGCCGACGAGTGCACCCGGCTGGGCATCCCCTTCGGCGTGTACCTCTATTCCTACGCCACCACGGTGGAGGAGGCCCGCTCCGAGGCCGACCATGTGGCCCGGCTGCTGGGGCTGGTGGCCCCGCCCCAGGAGGGGCTGGCCGACTACACCGCTTCGCCCTACCAGCTGTCCTACCCGGTATATTACGACCTGGAGGACAAGAGCATCAGCGGCATCTTCCCCGAGGAGATGGCCGCCATCACCCAGGCCTTCTTTGACCGGCTGGTGGAGCTGGGCTACACCGGGGAGCAGGGCATCTATGCCTCGCTGAACTGGGTGCGGGCCCGCTTCAGAGACCCGGCCTTCGACCCCTGGCGGGACAATCTGTGGATCGCCCGCTTCTCGGATTCCCTGGGCTACACCGGCACCTACGATATGTGGCAGTGTACCTACCAGGCGCCCGGCGCCGACTACGGCGTCCAGAGCGAGACGGTGGACGTGGACTTCATCATGCGTCCCTTCACCATCACCGGCATCGCCGACGGCATGGGCAAGGCCGCCGACCCGGTCTTTGTGAACGATACCTACCAGATGGAACTGCATCTGGACGCCAAGGATGCCCGCGCCACCCTGACCACCAACCAGAACGCTGAGGAGGAGGGCGGCCAGAAGGTCTTCTGGCAGAGCAGTAACGAGGACGTGGCCACGGTGGATAAACACGGCGTGGTCCGTGCCCGGGCCGATAGCGGCGAGTGCACCATCACGGCCACCTTGGCCGACGGCACCGAGAGCGTCTCTTGTCTTGTGCGCATCGGCGACATCACGGTGCCTGTCTTCGCCACCGCCAACCTGGACGGTGTGCGGGACAACATGGCCTATGTGGCGGGGCTCAAGGCCTCGGCGCCCGACGCCATCCTGCTGGACGCAGGCGGCAGCCTGCAGGGGAGCTTGAGCTCCAGCCTCACCGGCGGCATGGATATGTTCAGCGCCTTCTCGGCAGCCGGGTATGACCTGCAGGCCATCGGTGCGGAGGACCTTGCCTTCGGCATCGAGCGGCTGCGCAGCGACGCCAACATGGCCTCCGGGCCCTCCCTGGCGGCCAACCTGCGGGACGCCGAGGGCTCGGCCATCTTCTACCGTTCCACCAGCTGGAGCCGCAACCGCATCACCAACGGCATGAACTATCTGCTGGAGCGGGCCGGCTACAAGATCGGATTCTTCTCCCTGGCCGACACCGCCACGGTGACCGGTCAGGTGGGACTTGTGAATGAGGAAACCCCCATGGCCAACGACCTGGCCCAGACCGCCAGCGAACAGGTGGCGGCACTGCAGGCAGAGGAAGCCGATGTCATCCTCTGCATCGCCACGCCCGGAGTGGATGTGGGGGCACTGGCCGACACGCTGGCGGACCTGGGCGTTACGGCGGTGATCAACGGCAGCGGCACCGAAGTGGAAAATGCCGCGCTGCCGGTGCTGGCCGCCGGTCAGGGCACCGAGGAGGTGGCCCGGCTGAACCTCGTCTTCACCCAGGGCGGCAGCTGCCGGGTGGAGCTGGCCAGCAAGGTGACGGCCGGCGACCTGGAAACGGCCCTCAACGACCAGTGGAGCCAGTACCTGACCACTGGCGAGGACGGCAGCCTGACCGTGACCGATACCGCCGACCCCGACAAGAATGTGGCGGCGGACGGAGCCGACCCCACGGCGCCCACCGAGCGGGCGGAGGATGCCATCCGTCAGGCGGCAGCGGCCTACAGCAACGCTTCCCAGGCGCTGCAGGGGCTGGATACCGACGATTCCAGCATCCTGAACACACCCCTCTTCACCTACGCCCAGAACCCGGACGCCAGCAAGACGGTGAGCTATGCCAACTACCTGGCCACCCTCTACGAGGAAATCGCCGAGAAAGACCGGGACCACTGGCCGGAGGGCTGGGCGGATGCCGAGGTCACCGGCGTGGCGGGCGGTGTCACCGAGCTGGAATACGGCGACATCACCCGGCAGCAGCTGATCTCCTCGCTGCCGGCGACCCAGCGGCTGGTGCTGCTTTCCACCACGGCGGAGGCAGCCCAGGCGCTGATGGACAGCGGCAATGTGACCCGCACCTACCAGGCCAGCCTGACGGCCTACGAGCCGGAGAGCGACACCGTGCTGCTGGTGACCGACACCCAGACGGCGGCAGCCCTGGGGGAGGGCAACTACACCATCCTGCGGGATTACGGCGACCTGTTCTGGGATGTCCGTATGAATATCAACGACAACACCAACAATTTCACCGAAGATTTTGTCCTGCCCAAGGCGCCCACCTACGGGGTGGGGCGCAACCAGTAAGGCAGGCCAAGGCAGGGAGGCGAACTGTATGAAACTTACCTTTTTGGGTGCTGCCCGGGAAGTGACCGGCAGCTGTACCCAGCTGGAAGCGGCGGGCCACCGGCTGCTGGTGGACTGCGGCATGGAGCAGGGACGGGACGTGTATGAGAATGCCGACCTGCCCTATGCCCCCGGCACCTACGAGGCGCTGCTGCTGACCCATGCCCACATCGACCATTCGGGACAGATCCCCTACCTCTATAAAAACGGCTACCGCGGGCCCATCTACTCCACCGACGCCACCATGGACCTGTGCGGCATCATGCTGCGGGACTCCGCCCACATCCAGGAGCAGGAGGCCGAGTGGAAAAACCGCAAGGCCCAGCGCAGCGGTGCCGCCATGGTGGAGCCGGATTACACGGTGGAGGATGCCGAGAAGGTCATGCAGCAGTTTGTGCCCTGCCCTTACGGCAGCTGGCAGACCCTCTTCGAGGGCGAAAACGGCAAGATCGAAGTGCTGTTCACCGATGTGGGGCATCTTCTGGGCAGTGCCTCCATCTCCATCCGCGTCACCGAGCCGGAACGCCAGCCGGAGGTCATCGTCTTTTCCGGCGATATCGGAAACACCCACCAGCCCCTCATCAAGGACCCGGCCATCCCGCCCCACGCCGACTATCTGGTCATGGAGTCCACCTACGGCGACCGCAGCCACGGCCCGCGGCCGGACTATCTGGGCGAACTGACCGAAGTGCTGCAGACCACCTTCGACCGGGGCGGCAACGTGGTCATTCCCAGCTTTGCGGTGGGCCGCACCCAGGAACTGCTCTACTTCATCCGGCAGATCAAGGAGGAGGGGCGCATCCACGGCCACGACAACTTCCCGGTCTTCGTGGACAGTCCGCTGGCCAGCAAATCCACCACCATCTTCCGGGAAAACTTCATGGAATGCTACGACGAGGAGGCTATGGCCATCGTCCAGCGGGGGGAAAACCCGCTGTGGTTCCCGGGCCTCTGCGTCAGCGAGACCAAAGAGGAATCCATGGCCATCAACAGCGATCCCACGCCCAAGGTGATCATTTCGGCCTCCGGCATGTGTGACGCCGGCCGCATCCGCCACCATCTCAAGTACAATCTCTGGCGGCCCGAGAGCACCATCCTCTTTGTGGGCTTCCAGAGCCCCGGCACGCTGGGCAACGTGCTGCTGGGCGGCGCCACCGAGGTCAAGCTCTTCGGCGACGAGATCCAGGTCAAGGCCCATATCCACCGGCTCAGCGGCCTGTCGGGCCACGCCGACCAGGACGGGCTGGCCAACTGGCTCCACGCCTTTGACGAAAAGCCCAAGTTTGTCTTTGTGAACCACGGCGAAGACGCGGTGGCCGACCACTGGGCCCACCGGCTGCAGGAGGAAGGCTACGAGGCGGAAGCGCCCTACAACGGGTCCATCTGGATCGTGGGGGACGGCCGGGTGGCCTGCGCCGAGGTGGGCAACACCCGGAAGATCGTCAAGACGCCGGGCGTGGCCACTGTGCGCAGCAGCGCGGCCTACGACCGTCTGGTCAACATGGGCAAGCGGCTGATGGCGGTCATCCAGCACAACCAGGGCGGCGCCAACAAGGACCTGGCCAAGTTCGCCAGCCAGATCGCCAGCCTGTGCGACAAGTGGGACCGCTGAATCGTCCCGAAATTTTGTCCCGAAGGGGGAACGCCAACTTTGTGGCATCCGATCAAACATTATAAAACTATCCATCACCACAAGATGCTGGTGATGAAACACTGTTTCCGCTGCGGGCTCTACTGGCAGGGCCTCACCCACGATCTGAGCAAGCTGTCCCCGGTGGAATTCTGGGCCGGGGCCAGGTACTGGCAGGGGACCTGCAGTCCCAACAACGCCCAGCGCAAGGCGGAAGGCTACAGCGCCGCCTGGCTGCATCACAAGGGCCGCAACAAACACCATCTGGAATACTGGATCGACTATGCACCCGACGGGGACCACGCCCTGGCGGGCATGCGGATGCCGGCCCGCTATGTGGCCGAGATGGTCTGCGACCGCATTGCCGCCAGCAAGAACTACAAGGGCGCCGACTACACCGACGCCACCGCCTGGGAGTACTACGAGCACAGCAAGGACCACTATGTCCTGCACCCCGAGACCCGCCGCGAGCTGGAAACCTGTCTGCAGGTGCTGCGGGACCAGGGGGAGGATGCCTGCTTCGCCTACATCCGCACCCAGCTGCTGGGCAGGAAAAAATAACACCATGACGGGGAGGACGCACCGGCGTGCGTCCTCTTTTTTTTGTGCCGGCTGTAAGATTTTGCCCCGCCGCCCCGTCTGGATAGATAAGAAGCGCTTCCAGAACAACAACAGGGAGGAATCCAAGTGAACGACCGGGACCTGACCCGCCTGCTGCAGACCGACCCCGACGCCGGGCTGCAGGCTGCCATGCAGGCCTATGCCTCGCTGGTCAAAGCCGTGCTGCTGCGCATTTTGCCGCGGGACCCGCGGGATGTGGAGGAATGTATCGCCGATACCTTTGTATCGCTGTGGCGCCATGCCGCCGCGCTGGAACAACAGAAAACACCGCTGCGCCCCTGGCTGCTGGTGACGGCACGCAACAAGGGCATTGACCGCTACCATGCGCTGTGCCGCCATGCGGTACTATCGCTGGACGAAGAACTGGGGCAGACCCTGGGGGAGGTGGCGGAATTCGACCGCGCCACCTCGGATGCCGCCGACTGGGTGGGGGCCCTGGTGGCGGCCATGGACCCGCCCGACCGGGAGATTTTCCTGCGCAAGTATTATCTGCTACAGTCCAGTAAAGAGATCGCCCGCGCCCTGGGCATGACCGAGGGCACCGTCAACACCCGCTTAAGCCGCGGCCGGGAACGGCTGCGCCGCCAGTTACAAAAGAAGGGAGTGCACTGCCATGCGTAAAGAAAACTTTGACCGCTCGCTGCTGGACGAACTGAACCGCCTGGACCCGCCCGCCGTCCCGCTGGCGGAAGGGGAGTGGGACCGGGTGCTGGCATCGGCCCGCGGGCAGGTGCACGCCGAAACCCGCCCTGTACCGCGGCATGCCCGCCCCCTGCTGCGGCTGGTGCGCAGCGCGGCGGTGGCAGCCGCGGCATGCGTGGTGCTGCTGGGCAGCGTGAACCTGGCCAACCCTGCCTTCGCCGAGAGCCTGCCGCTGGTGGGCACCCTTTTCAGCCGCATCAACCGGGACGCCGACACCCGCCTGCGCAGCGAGCAGCTCAACGGCTACGCCCAGACGGTGAAAAAAACCGCCGAGAGTGCCGCCAGCCCCTACACGGTGACGCTGGGGCAGATCTACCGGGACGAGGACTGGATGCGGCTGAGCCTGGTGCTCACCGCCGCAGACGACAGCCTGGCCGGGTTCGATACCATCCGGGCCGATGCCGGCGGTTCCATGCCCGCCGATACCGCCGAGGCTTCGGGGGCGCTGCTTCTCGAAGACGGCGCCGCCATCCTGGAGGAAGGAGATGGCTGGTTCACCCGGCAGGATGACCGCACCTTCGTGATGGGGCTCAACTATCCCCTCTTCCTCTATGAGACGGAGGGTTCCCTGAGCGGCCGGACGGTGACGCTGCAGCTCCATGACCTGGTGGCCTGCAATGTGGAGATGCTGGAGGAGCGCACCAGCGAGTGGGGCAGCCAGTACAGCCATTGGGAATACCACGACGAGACCCCGCTGGCAGGGGATTACACGCTGACCTTCACGATCCCGGAGCCCGGCACCGAGGGCATCCGTTCCTTCACCGGCCCGCTGACCCAGGACGGCGTGACGCTCCACAGCCTGACCGCCACCCCGGCTGCCGCCAGACTGGAGATCCAGCTGCCCAGCCAGTACAGCACTCAGGTCAAACTCACCGCCCAGGACGGCACCCTGCTGAAAGCCGAACGGGGCGAGGGCGTGCATCTGGATGAAAATGACAGCAACAGCGATTATCTCTGGACCTACTACTTTGACACTGTGCCGGAGGATAGCCCCACCGTGACGGTGACGGTCTACAAAATGGACTATTCCACCCAGCCCGGCACCGGGGAAGTGCTGACCGAATTTACCGTGCCGCTGTCCTGAATCAAAACCCTGCCCGCAGTCTTTTGTGCTGCGGGCAATTTCTGTTGACAAAGCGCCCGGCGTGTGATTGAATAGTAGATACTACAGCGGACCGCTTCGGCCCGTGTATTTTATAGAAGGTGGAAATTATGGCAGAAGAAAAACGTAAACGGATTCTTTCGGGCATTCAGCCCACCGGTACGCCGACGCTGGGCAACTACATCGGCGCGGTGCGCAACTGGGCCCTGCTGCAGCCCGACTATGACTGCCTGTATATGGTCGCTGACCTGCACGCCCTGACGGTGCGCCAGGTCCCCGCCGATCTGCGCCGCCGCACTCGCGAACTGACCGCGCTGCTGCTGGCGGTGGGCATCGACCCCGAAAAACATATCCTCTTTGTGCAGAGCCACGTGCCGGCCCACTGTGAGCTGTCCTGGATTCTTGCCTGCAACACCCAGTTCGGCGAACTGTCCCGCATGACCCAGTTCAAGGACAAGAGCACCAAGCACCCTGACAACGTCAACGGCGGCCTCTTCACCTACCCGGTGCTGATGGCCGCGGATATCCTGATCTACAACGCCGACCTGGTGCCGGTGGGGCAGGACCAGACCCAGCACCTGGAGCTGGCCCGCAACATTGCCAACCGCTTCAACGGCGTCTACGGCGATACCTTCACGCTGCCCGAGGGCTACGTGCCGGCGTCCGGCGCCAAGATCATGTCGCTGGCGGAGCCCACCAAGAAGATGAGCAAGTCCGACACCAACGTCAACTCCTTTGTGCTCATGACCGACGACAAGGACACCATCGTGCGCAAGTTCAAGCGCGCCGTCACCGACTCGGACGGTGTGGTCCGCTTTGACCGGGAGACCAAGCCCGGTGTCTCCAACCTGATGGCCATCTACTCCACCTTCACCGGCAAGACGATGGAGGAGATCGAGGCGGAGTTCGCCGGCAAGGGCTACGGCGACTTCAAGATGGCGGTGGCCGAGGTGACGGCCGACGCGCTGGTGCCGGTCCAGAGCGAGTACAACCGCATCCTGGCGGACAAGGCCTACGTGGACGGCGTGCTGAAGGACGGCGCCCAGCGGGCTGCCCGCATCGCCAACCGGACGGTGAGCAAGGTGTACCGCAAGGTGGGGCTTCTGCAGCTGGACAAATAACGCGACCCAGCGCAAAACCCTTGACAAATCGGCTTTGAGCCGATATAATAACTAAATTGGTGCGGCTCATTTTGCGGGCCGCACAACTTTTACTATCGCGTATCAGTTAGGAGAATCGAGCATGCCTAAAGAAGTCGTCGTTACCCGTGAGGGTTACAAAAAGCTGGAACAGGATCTGAACGAACTGCGCACCGTCAAACGCAAAGAGGTGGCAGACAAGATCAAGGTCGCCCGCGGCTACGGCGACCTGAGCGAGAATGCCGAGTATGACGCCGCCAAGGAAGAGCAGGCCATCGTGGAGGCCCGCATCGCCGACCTGGAGGCAACCTTGAAGGTGGCCCGCATCATCGATGACAGCGAACTGTCCAACGACACCGTTTCCATCGGTATGCGCGTCAAGATCCTCGCCGAGGGCGACGATCCCGACGAGGCCGAGGAATATGACATCACCGGCTCCACCGAGGCGGACATGAACCTCAACCGCATCAGCGACGAGAGCCCGGTGGGCGCTGCCCTGATCGGCCACAAGGCCGGCGACGAGGTGGACGTTACCCTGCCCAACGGCAACATCATCGTGTACAAGGTGCTGGCCGTTTCGCGCTCGAAGTAAAACAAGGCAGGGGCGGGGAATACCTGCCCCTTTTTGCATGATAACAAGAAAGGAAGATCTCTCATGGAGCAGAACAAGCCCCAGACTGAGCAGGACCTGAGCCAGCAGGCGGCTGTCCGCCGTCAGAAGCTGGCCGACCTGCGCGCCGCCGGTCATGACCCCTTCGTCATCACCAAGTACCCCCAGGACGCCTACTCTGCCGACCTGAAAGCCGAGTTTGCCGATCTGCCCGCCGAGGCGGAGACCGGCAAGATCGTCACGCTGGCCGGCCGCATGATGTCCAAACGTGTCATGGGCAAGGCGAGCTTTGCCCATCTGCGGGACCAGAAGGGCGATATCCAGATCTTTGTGAAGCGGGATCTGCTGGGCGACGAGGCCTACGCGGCCTTCAAGAAGCTGGACATCGGCGACATCATCGGCTGCAAGGGCGAAGTGTTCCGCACCAAGATGGGCGAGATCTCGGTGCGGGTCAGCGAGCTGACGCTGCTGTCCAAGAGCCTGCTGCCCCTGCCCGAAAAGTTCCACGGCCTCACCGACCGGGAAGCCCGGTACCGTCAGCGCTATGTGGACCTGATCGTCAACCCCGACGTGAAGCAGACCTTCATTAAGCGCAGCGCCATCCTGCGGGAACTGCGCAGCTATCTGGACGGCAAGGGCTTCCTGGAAGTGGAGACCCCCATCCTGACCCCCTTTGAGATCGGTGCCTCGGCCCGGCCTTTCCTGACCCACCACAACACGCTGAACATGGACATGGTGCTGCGCATCGAGACCGAGCTCTACCTCAAGCGACTGATCGTGGGCGGCATGGACCGCGTCTACGAGGTGGGCCGCATCTTCCGCAACGAGGGCATGGACCCCAAGCACAACCCCGAGTTCACCACCATCGAGCTCTACCAGGCCTACACCGACTACCACGGCATGATGGACCTGGTGGAGGAGATGATGAAGACGGTGGCCCAGAAGGTCTGCGGCACCCTGCAGATCACCTACCAGGGCAAGGAGATCGACCTCTCCCACTGGGAGCGGATGACGATGACCGAGGCCGTCAAGAAGTACTCCGGCGTGGACTTCGACACCGTCCAGTCCGACGAGGAGGCCATCGCCCTGGCCAAGGAGCATCATGTGGAGCTTCCCGAGATTCCCACCAAGGGCTCCATCCTGGCCGAGTTCTTCGATGCCTTCGTGGAGGAGAACCTCATCCAGCCCACCTTCATCTACGATTATCCCGTGGAGGTCAGCCCGCTGGCCAAGCGCAAGCCCAGCAATCCGGCCATCACCGAGCGCTTCGAGTACTTCATCAACGCCACCGAGTTCGGCAATGCCTTCAGCGAGCTGAACGATCCCATCGACCAGAAGGGCCGCTTCGAGCGCCAGGTGGCCGAGCGCAAGCAGATCGACCCGGACAGCAAGGCCCAGGTGGACTACGATTACGTCACCGCCCTGGAGTACGGCCTGCCCCCCACGGGCGGCCTGGGCTTCGGCGTGGACCGTCTGGTCATGCTGCTCACCGACTCCGCCTCCATCCGTGATGTGCTGCTCTTCCCCACTATGAAGCCCATCGACCAGTAAAAACGCATTATATAGACATTCTGAAAAAGAAAAAACACTATATATTGTGTCTTTTGCGTGATGTACAGCTCGTTGTGACAGCAATTTGACAGCAAAAAGCTGCCGGCCTGCATAAAACAAATCCCGGCCCCGCGAAATGCATCGCGGGGCCGGGATTTTTGACTTACATACAGAAAAAATTTACGCTACCACAGCGCCCAGGGCAGAAACGCCGGCCAGGCTCAGCGCACCCATGATGCAGCCGGCCAGCAGCACGCCGCCCATGCAGGCCAGCACGCTGGACTTGAAGTCCATATCCAGCAGGCTGGCGGCCAGGGTACCGGTCCAGGCGCCGGTGCCCGGCAGGGGAATGCCCACGAAGATCAGCAGCGCCCAGGGCAGGCCGCGGCCGGCGGTGGCCTTCAGCTTCTCACCGCCGCGATGGCCTTTCTGCAGGCAGAAGGTGAAGAACTTGCCGATGACCGGCTTGTCGGCGCCCCACTCCAGAACCTTGCGGGCAAAGAAGAAGATGAAGGGGACCGGCAGCATGTTGCCGATGATGGCCACCACATAGACGCTCCACAGCGGCAGTCCCAGCACTACACCGGCGGGAATGGCGCCGCGCAGCTCGATCAGGGGCACCATCGAGATGAAGAAAACATACAGGTAACTTGTCAGCATCGTGAAACCTCACAGTGTCAATTTTTCATATACAGAACAGGCTCTATTATACAGGATAACCGCCGGTTTGGCAAGCAAAAAAACACGGTGCTTCATAGGTTGTTTTTGGTGTCCCTGCCCAAAAAGCGGCCGGGGACTTGCGTTTTGCCAAGGGTATGGTATCATTATACAATACGGTTTTACCCGCAAAACAATTTCGGGCGGCTTGCCGCCGGAAGGGAAGGAGCCCCTTTGTCCAAAACTGCAAAACAACGCTGGCTGTGGGCGGCGTCCCTGCTGGCGATGGCGGTCTTTGCCGTGGCCATGGCCTGGCTGCACTACCAGCAGCTCTGCTCCCCGGGCGGCGGCAACGATCCCTATACCTCCGATCTGGGGCAGCACCTGGCCTTTGCCCGGGAAGGAATGATCTACTCCACCACCTCGCTGCTCATCGGTCCCGCCTACGCCCTGGGCGGGCGCTGGGGCATCGCGGTGCTGCTGGCTTTGTTCCACCTGGCCGCGGTGGCCCTCTTTGCCCGGGCGCTGCGCCCGGCGGTGCCCGCCTGGTCCCGTCCGGCCCGGCTGCTGGCCAGCCTTGTCATCAACCTGGCCCAGGCGGTATGGATTCCCCGGGGCGGCTACTGGTACCAGGGCACCATCATCGGCACGGTCTATCACAACACCACCTACATCATGCTGGCCCCCTTTGCCCTGCTGGCGGTGCTGGCCTTCTACCGGGCCTGGCGCAGCATGACCGGCAAGCTGGACCTGCGGGCCTGGCTGGTCTACACGGTGCTGCTCACGGTGGCCACCAGCTTCAAGGCCAGCCTGGTCTTCGCTTTTGCCCCGGCACTGCTGTTGCTGCTCATCGCCGACCTGGTGCGCACCTGCGGCCGGAACCTGTGGCAGGAGGTGATCATGGGCTGCAGCGTGCTGCCCAGCATCGCCCTCTGCCTGATCCAGGCCAACGTGCTCTTCGCCGAGGCGGACAGCGGCATGAAGCTGATCTTCACGGTGGACTTTGACCGCCACGCCATGCTGTGGGGCCCCTTCAACGAGGCGGCCCTCCTGGGGCTGGTGCGCTCCCTTGTGTTTGTGGCGGCGGTGGGCATATTGCTGGGACGCCGGGCCTGGTCCGGCCTCCGCTACCGGTTCAGCCTGCTGGTGTTCGGTGTGGCCATGGCGGAAGCGCTGCTGCTGGTAGAAAGCGGCGAGCGGCTGTACCACGCCAACCTGTGGTGGGGGCCTTTCATCTGCTATTGGCTGTTTTTGCTGGAATCGGTGTCGGTGTGGCTGCGCAGCTGTACGGCCTGGAAGGCAGGGACCCGGGAAGGGTATCTGGGCCTTCGCCTGGGCCTGTGCGGTGCGGCGCTGGCATGGCATGTCATCAGCGGGTTATGCTTCCTTGTGCTGCTGATGGAGGGCAAATCCTACAACATCCCCATTGCCACCTATCATTTTCTCTTTTTCTGAATTTTCGGCGGTCCTTTCCCAAGGGAAGAGGCCGCCGCTTTTTGTCTGCCCGGGCTTGACAAGGGCGCGGGGATGTGGTAGCATACTTTTGGAAGTTAGCTAACGCTAACTTACGCTGCCTCCGGATTCAGCCATGGCATCCGAGGGGCAAAAACGTTGCCCTGACAACATACAAAACTATAGAATATTGGTATGATATAAAAAACGGGAGGGCAATGCCTGCCGGAAATTGGCAAATTGCCACTTGCGTTTTTTTGCAGATATGGTATCATAATATCTGCGCATACACCACATATGGACAGTGACCAACAGAAGGAGTACGTTATGACAGATTTCAAGCAGTGGGAAGGCTTTGAAGGCCGCATCTGGAAGGAAGAAGTCAATACCCGTGACTTCATCCAGAAGAACTATAAACCCTACGACGGCGACGAGAGCTTCCTCGCCGGCCCGACCGAGGCAACCAACAAGCTGTGGGGCGCTTTGCAGGTCCTGCAGAAGGAGGAGCGTGCCAAGGGCGGCGTTCTGGATATGGAGACCGAGGTGGTTTCCGGCCTGACGGCCTACGGCCCCGGCTATATCGACCCCGAACTGAAGGACCTGGAGCAGATCGTCGGCCTGCAGACCGACAAGCCCCTGAAGCGCGCCTTCATGCCCTACGGCGGCATCAAGATGGCGGAACAGGCCTGCACCACCTACGGCTACACGCCCAGCCCCAAGCTGCATGAGATCTTCACCCAGTATACCCGCACCCACAACCAGGCGGTGTTTGATGCCTATACTCCCGAGATGCGCAAGGCCCGCCACAGCCACATCGTCACCGGTCTGCCCGACACCTACGGCCGCGGCCGCATCGTGGGCGACTACCGCCGCGTGGCGCTGTACGGCATCGACTTCCTGATCAAGGAGAAGCAGAACGACTTCGCCAACTGCGGCGACGGCACCATGCTGGACGATGTGATCCGTCAGCGTGAGGAGCTGGCCCTGCAGATCAACGCCCTCAAGGGCATGAAGGAGATGGCCGCCGCCTACGGCTACGACATTTCCCAGCCCGCCGCCAACGCCAAGGAAGCGGTCCAGTGGCTCTACTTCGGCTACCTGGCCGCCATCAAGACCCAGAACGGCGCGGCCATGAGCGTGGGCCGTGTCTCCACCTTCCTGGATATCTACATCCAGCGTGACCTGGAGCGCGGTATTCTCACCGAGGAGCAGGCCCAGGAGCTCATCGACCATCTGGTCATGAAGTTCCGCATGGTCAAGTTTGCCCGCATCCCCAGCTACAACCAGCTGTTCAGCGGCGACCCCGTCTGGGCCACCCTGGAAGTGGCCGGCATCGGCATGGATGGCCGTTCCATGGTCACCAAGACCGACTTCCGCTTCCTGCATACCCTGGAGAACATGGGCCCCGCCCCGGAACCCAACATCACGGTGCTCTATTCTTCCGCCCTGCCCAAGACCTTCAAGGACTACGCCGCCCGCATCTCCATCAAGACCTCCTCGGTCCAGTACGAGAACGACGACGTTATGAAGCCGGTCTGGGGCGATGACTACTCCATCTGCTGCTGCGTGTCTGCCACCCAGACCGGCAAGGAGATGCAGTTCTTCGGCGCCCGCGCCAACCTGGCCAAGTGCCTGCTGTACGCCATCAACGGCGGCGTGGACGAGAAGCTGGGCGAGCAGGTGGGTCCCCACTACGCGCCCATCACCAGCGAGTATCTGGACTACGACGAGGTCATCCAGAAGTATGATGTGATGATGGACTGGCTGGCCGGTCTGTACGTCAACATCCTGAACCTCATCCAGTATATGCACGACAAGTACTACTACGAAGCCGCCGAGATGGCCCTCATCGACACCGACGTGCGCCGCACCTTTGCCACCGGCATTGCGGGCTTCAGCCATGTGGTGGACTCCCTGAGCGCCATCAAGTACGCCAAGGTCAAGTGCATCCGCAATGAGCAGGGCCTGGTCACCGACTACGAGATCGAGGGCGACTTCCCCAAGTACGGCAACGACGATGACCGTGCCGACGACATCGCGGTGAACCTGCTGCGCACCTTCATTGAGAAGGTCAAGCGCCGCCACACCTACCGCAATTCCGAGCCCACCACCTCCATCCTGACCATCACCTCCAACGTGGTGTACGGCAAGGCCACCGGCGCCATGCCGGACGGCCGCAAGGCATACACTCCGTTTGCCCCCGGCGGTAACCCCAGCTATGGTGCCGAGACCCACGGCCTGCTGGCCAGCCTGAACTCGGTGGCCAAGCTGCCCTACCACTGGGCGCTGGACGGCATTTCCAACACCCAGACCATCAGCCCCGATGCCCTAGGTCACAGCGAGCAGGAGCGTGTGGTGAACCTGGTCCAGGTCATGGACGGCTACTTCGACCAGGGTGCCCATCACCTGAACGTCAACGTCTTCGGCAAGGAGAAGCTGATCGACGCCATGGAGCATCCCGAGAAGGAAGAGTACGCCAACTTCACCATCCGTGTTTCCGGCTACGCGGTCAAGTTCATCGACCTGACCCGCGAGCAGCAGCTGGATGTCATTGCCCGTACCTGCCACAAGGTGCTGTAATCAGCTGAATTGATGTACCAAGATCCGCGGCTGCCCTGTGGCCGCGGATCTTTTTGTAAAAGGAGCCAACCAAGATGTCACAACAAGAATGCAAGGGATACGTCCACTCGGTGGAGACCTTCGGCCTGGTGGACGGGCCGGGGGTACGGTATATCATCTTTTTGCAGGGCTGCGCCATGCGGTGCCAGTACTGCCACAACCCCGAGACCTGGGCCTTTACCCGGGACACCGAAAAAACGCCCCAGGAGGCCTTTGCGGCAGCCCTGCGCTACCGCAACTACTGGCGGGACAACGGCGGCCTGACCATCAGCGGCGGGGAACCGCTGCTCCAGATGGATTTTGTCAGCGAGGTGTTCCGCCTGGCCCGCGCCAAGGGCGTCCACACGGCGCTGGACACCAGCGGCCAGCCCTTTGCGCCGGACAATGCCGACTGGATGCGCCGGTTTGACGCCATGCTGGAGAACACCAGCCTGGTGATCCTCGATCTCAAGGAGATCGACGACGATAAGCACAAGGCGCTCACCGGCCACACCAACCAGAACATTCTGGCCATGGCCCGGTATGTGGCCGACCACGGCGTACCGCTGTGGATCCGCCATGTGCTGGTGCCGGGCCTGACCGATGACGCCGACGGACTGCGGCAGCTGGATGCCTTCATCAAGACGCTGCCCACAGTGCGCCGCGTGGAAATTCTGCCCTACCATACCCTGGGCCTGTTCAAGTGGCAGAACCTGGGCATTCCGTACCCGCTGGACGGCGTGCGGGTGCCCACCGAGGAGGAAGTCCGGACGGCGGAAGACCTTCTGCATGTGCGGGACTACCCCGACGCTCCCCAGGAATAACCGAAAAAATTTCGTTATATGGTTGACAAATCCCTGGTTTTATGGTAGAGTATACACGTGGTTAGAAATAACTAACCATAACCAACCTGAAGCCACCGGCGCGCCTCTGCCGGACCGGGCTTCTGAACCTTGCGGACCGCGCCTCCGTTTTGGCGTCTTGCTCTGCGCTTTGTAAGCGGTCTGCTGCCAACCCCACCGTTTTCTGCTCCGGACGGTGGGGGATTTTTATGCCCATACGCAAAACGCCCCTGCCGCGCAAACGGCAGGGGCGTGATTGGTTGTAAGGGGGGGTTCAGCTGCGGCTCAGGCGGCCCAGCAGCAGGTAGTAGCCGGCCCAGTCCAGTTTGCCGTACAGCGGCGAACCGGTGCGCTTGGCTTCCGCCAGGGCATACACCAGCCGGGTGCTGCGCCAGCGGCAGGGGAGATAGTAGGCGCTGTAGCAGCGCTCGGCGCGCATCTGGTCCAGCAATGCCCGCAGCCAGGGGGTGCGCAGTGCGGCGGCGGCCTTGTCCTGGCGGATGCCGGACAGCGGTGCCGGGTCACGGCGCAGGATGTCCGCCACCCCTTCCGCAAAGACCGTCAGTTCGGCGCGGTGCAGCTGGCGCAGGTCCTCCGCCGGACACCGGGCGGCCTGGCAGGCAGCGTTCAGCTTGGCAAAATGCTGGGGCCAGATCTCGCAGTAGTTGGCGTGGTACTTGGTGGACAGCGTGCCGGTGCGGCTGCAATCGTAGAAGGTCAGCGGACTTTCCACCACCCGGTAGGCAAAATCCGGGGTCTCGATGGCCAGCAGGGCGATGTAATCCAATACAAATTGTAAATCTTCGCCTAAAGTATACTGTGTGTTGAATTTTACCCGCTGGGCCAGGTCGGTGCGGTAGAGCTTGTTCCAGGGCATAGCCAGCAGACAGTCCAGCCAGAGGGAGGCCAGCGCCTGCCGGGGGCGGGGCGAAGCCTCGCTGCTAACGGGGGTTTCATCCTCCTGGCGGGTGGTGTAGTGCCACAGGATAAAATCCCCGGGGGCGGCGTTCTGGGCGTCCAGAGCGGCCTGCAGGGCGCCGGGGCGCAGCGCATCGTCGGAGTCCAGGAAAACCAGGAACTCGCTGTCAGCGGCGGCCATCCCCACGTTGCGGGCGCTGGACACACCGCAGTCATCCTGGTGGATGACCTGTACCCGGTCGTCCCGGGCGGCCCAGCCGTCGCACATAGCGCCGCAGGCATCGGGGCTGCCGTCGTCCACCAATACGCAGCGGACACCGCCCGTCACCTGCTGGGAGAGAATGCTCTGCACACAGCGGTCGAGGGTGGCCTCGGCGCGGTAGACCGGCACCACAACGCAGATCGCAGCCTGGCTCATAGGGCACCTCCGTTCTGCAGTACATCCTGCACGATGCGGACAAATTCCTTGTAATACCGCTCCACCGAGAAATCCTGCGCCCGCTTGGTCCCGGCGGCGCCCATCTCGGCACAGAGGGCGGGGTGTTCATAGAGCATGCGGATGCTCCAGGCCAGCTGGTCGGCGATGTTGTCGCCCCGTTCCACCAGTACGGCCTGGCTGCCTTCCAGGTACTCCGGCATGCCGCCGCTGCGGGTGGCCAGCACGGGGCGGCCGCAGGCCATGGCCTCCACGGCCACCAGACCGGCGGCCTCCTCCACCAGGGTGGGCACACAGACCAAATCGGCCAGCCGGTAGTAGTCGGGCAGGTCCTCGTTGGGGATGTAGCCGGTGAACTGCACCCGGTTGCCCAGGGCGCGGGCCTGCTGTTCCAGCCGGCGCAGAAAACTGCTCTGCTGGGTGCGGCCGAAGAAGGGACTGCCCACGATCAGCAGTTTGATCTGGGGCACCGGCAGCAGGGCCAGGGCCTCCATCAGCTTGTGGATGCCCTTGTCGGGGTCGAGACGCCCGCAGAAGAGCACCACAAAGTCCCGCTCACCGAAGCCCAGCCGGGTGCGCAGCGCCAGCGGCGGGGGACCGGGGCGGAAGCGCTTGGTGTCCACACAGTTGTACCAGATATAGGCGCGTCTGGGGTCCAGCGTGCTGGTCTTGAGATAGTCTTCCCGGATGAATTCGCTCAGCGCCAGGATGCCGCCGTAGATGGTGTCCATGACGGGGCTGCAGGCGGTCTGCCCATGGAGATGGGCCAGGCACCGCTTGCGGCCGAACATCCGGCTGATGGCGCTGCACTGGGTCAGGTTGCCGCCCTCCGCCACGATGAGGTCGGGGCCGGGGGGCTCCAGTGCCAGCGAGAGCTGTACCTTCTGGTACCAGGGGTCGTAGGGGGCCGCAATGCCCAGGCAGCGCTCCACGAACACCATGGGCCAGTACCGCCGATGGCCGTGGGGCCGGGGAATATAGAGCATCTTGGTGTGCTTAAGTCCCTCGGCGGCGCGGCGGGCGGCTTCGTCGGGAACGCTGGCGCAGAGCAGATCCAGCTGGCCCTCCCGCTCGTTTTCGCGGATCAGATGGGTCAGAAGGGTCTCCACGGCGCCGCCCTGCACCGCCGGAACCGGCAGATCGGGGGGCGGCACCAGCAGCACGCGGGGACGCTTGTTCTTTTCCTTGTCTTTATCGGGTCTCAGGATGGCCAACGGTCGGCTCCTTCTGTGATGGATTTGCCCGCAAACCGGGCATCTTTACTTCTTGATGGGGCAAAGGCTCTCGGCGCTCATCATGGACCAGCGCGCGGCCGAAAGCTTCTCGGTCATCTTCATGTGGCGGCAGTTGGGCAGGTAGCTGATGAGCCCCTGCATGAGGAACTGCTCCTTGCTGATGGCCTTCACCAGCTGGGGGGTGGGGTTCTGCCGCACCTTGGCGCAGAGGAACAGATACCGCCGCCAGCAGGCCGCATAGGCGGAATCGATCACCGAGCGGTCGGCGTTGTTCTCCACATAGAAGCGGTAGCGGTCCGCCAGACCGTCCACGGCATCGAAGGCCTCCGGCTTGATGGAGGAACGGCAGATGCTGCCGCTGCTCAGCCGGTAATGGTAGAGAATGGTGTCCACACAGACCACCTTGTCGCAGCGCCAGAACAGGCGGTGGGCCACAAAGTCGTCCTCGTGCAGGCGTCCTTCGGGATAATGCAGCAGCTTCCACACCTCGGCGCGGTAGAGTTTGTTCCATGCCACGGTGTAGACGGTGCCGTTGGGGGTGTAGAACTCGTTCAGCAGATCCTTGCCGCAGAACACACCCTCCTGGGCGGGATGGGTGGAGTGGGGCGGCACGCAGCTCTCGCCGTTTTCCTGCACATCCTCCACGGCGCACAGGGCCATATAGGCGTCGTGCTCCTCGCAGGCATTGTACAGCGTGCGCAGGTAGGCGGGCAGCACCACGTCGTCGGAATCCACAAAGGCGTAGTAGCGGCCGTGGGCGGCATCAATGCCGGTGTTGCGCGCGGCGGAAAGGCCCTGATTCTCCTGGTGAAAGACCCGCACACGGCTGTCCCTGGCGGCGTAGGCGTCGCAGATATCGGAGCAGCCGTCGGTGGAACCGTCGTCCACCAGCAACACCTCATAGGGTTCCTGGAAATCCTGGGCCAGAATGCTGTCCAGGCATTCCTCCAGATACTTTTTGGTGTTGTAGATCGGTACGATCACGCTGATTGCAATACGCTCCATCAATCAATTCCCCTTCCTCTTTTTGCGGCCAGGCGTCCCCAGGCGGAGGCTGCGGCATACAGCGCACCGGGGTTGGCGCAAAACAAGACGGCACGCAGCTTTTCACCGGCGGGCAGCAGGGAGCTGCGCACAAGATCCGGCAGTACGGCGTCCAGATGCTTTTTGTGGGCCATGAATTTCGGTTTCAGTTCGGCCAGGTTTCCGGCTGCGCCGGACTGGCACCAGAACTGATAAAACACCCGCCAGTACCATACGGTGGCCCATCGGCGGTATTCCTCCCGCCCCGGACGGCTGGCAAAGTATTGCAGCCAGTCCCAGTACATCCGCAGATCGTCCAGCTTGCGCGGCGAAAAGGTGGCGGTGCTGGTGATCTGCCCGGCGCGGGTGCGGTAATGATACAGAATGTCGGGCAGGCAGTTGCACTGCTCGCCCTCAAAGACGCGGTGCAGCACGCTGGCGTCATCCCCGAAGAGCATCGTTTCATCGTAGTGGATGCCCTTGTCCCGGAACAGCCGCAGATCAAACAGCTTGTTCCAGCTCAGCGGCCCGTAGTAGCTGCCGGTCTGGAAGGTTTCCAGCAGCAGCTCCTCGGCGGGGCGGATGCCGTGCTCCCGTATGGCCACCCGCCGTCCCGGCAGGGAACGGCCGGCCTCGTCGATGCAGTCGCCGCTGCAGGCGGCCAGCCGCACACCGGGCGCCTGCACGGCCCGGTAGAGCACCTCGTACATGGTGGGCTCGATGACATCGTCGGAATCCACAAACCCGATGTAGCGGCCGCGGGCGTTGTCCAGCCCCTTGTTGCGGGCGCTGGCAGGACCTCCGTTGGCCTGGTGGAACACCCGGATGCGGGCATCCTCCGCCGCCAGCGCGTCACAAATACGCCCCGAATCGTCCGAGCTGCCGTCGTCGATGAGCAGCAGCTCAAAATCCGGGAAGGTCTGGGCCAGAATACTGCGCACAGCCTGTTCCAGGAAGGGCTGTGTGTTGTACACGGTGGAGACAATGCTGATTGTGGGGGATTTGCCCATGGGGTTCTCCTTGGTCACAGAAATCGTTGTTTGGCCAGTGTGTAGGCGGCCAGAAAGCCCGGCCAGCGGCAAGCCACGCCGATGCGGTAGGGAATGGCCAGCAGGCGGTTGGGGTCCCGGCGCAGCCGCGCGGTGAGGGCGGTGCGGGCATCCCGGTCTTTAAGGATGCGGGCAAACAGTGCCCGGCGTGCCCCGAAGGACAGGCTGCCCCGGCAGCCGGTGAGCAGACCGTACTGGTTGAGGCAGGCCCGCACCCGGCTGGTATACAGATAGGGCGCCGGGTCGAGACCGTTCTGCCGCAGCAGCACTTCCAGCGCCGGGCGGGTCACCGCCTCGGCGTCCAGCAGATCCCCCCGCAGGGAACGGGACAAACTGCCGCTGCCCACATCATTTTGCTTATAGTATACACCACGCAGGCAATAAATGGCAGTCGTTTTTTGTAAAAAAAGTATGTTAAAAAGGACATCCTCGTTGATTTTGAGGGTTTCGTCAAAGCGCAGCGCCCCGATGGCGGAGCGGCGGAACAGTTTGGGGTAGGGGGCCGCCAGCAGCCCGGTGTCGAACAGCAGCGCCGACAGGCGGGGTTCCAGGGCGGTAAGGCCCTCGTACCGGCCCTCGGCCAGGGGGGCCACCGTGACCGATTCGCCGGTGCTGGCCCGCTGCAACCCGAAGAGGATCATCTCCTCGTCGGTGACGGGCAGGGCGTCCAGTGCCGCCCACAGGCCGGGCAGCAGTTCATCGTCGGCGTCCAGAAAGAGCACCCAGTCCCCCCGGGCGGCTTCCAGGCCGGTGTTGCGGGCTGCGCCGGCGCCGCCGTTGGGGCGGTGCAGGGCGGTGATGCGGGTATCCCCGGAGGCCAGCTGGTCGCAGAGGGCGCCTGTCCCGTCGGGACTGCCGTCCTCCACCAGCAGTAGCTGCAGGTCGGCGGGGGCGCCTTCCAGCGCGCTGGCCACCGCCCGGCGAAGGGTGGCCTCGGCACGGTAACAGGGGATAATGACACTGACTTTCACCGGGCGTCCTCCTGCAGAATGGTCTGGTAGATGCCGCACAAGGCGTCGGCGTTGGCGGCAGGGTCATGGGTGTGCAGCGCCCGGCGACGGGCAGCCTGCCCCAGGGCGGCGCCGCTGTCCGGGGCGGAGAGCACCGCCGTGACGGTGCGGGCCAGGCCGTCGGCGTCCAGCGCCTGGCCGTACAGCCGGCCCTCGGTGCCGTCGGTGAGCATGTCGGGGATGCCGCCCGCCCGGCTGGCCACACAGGGCAGACCCAGCAGCATGGCTTCCCCCAGACTGTTGGGGCTGTTCTCGCTGGAGGAGGGCAGCAGGAAAAGATCGGCGTCCAGGTAGGCCTGGCGCATGGCGGCGGCGTCCAGCGGCCCGGTGTACTTAATGTGACCGGTCACCCCCAGGGCCTCGGCCAGCCGGCGGCAGTACCGCTGGTAGGGGAAGAGCCGGGCGATGAGCGGCCGCAGCAGCGGCCCTTTGTCCAGGGGCGGCCAGCCGGCGATGCGCAGCTGGGCGTCGGGCCAGCGCTGCAGAATGGCGGGCATGGCCTGGAGTACGGTGTGCAGATTTTTGAGAGGGTAATTCCCCTGGGAGAGCAGCACCACCGGCCCGCGGCCGAAATCCCGGGGCTGCCACAGGGGCTCTTCATAAAACAGCGGGCGCAGGGTCTCGTTGCAGGGGTAGTACCGGGCCAGGGGGGCCAGTCGTTCCACTGCCCGGCGGTCAAAGCCGGTGCGGCCGGTCACGTGGCGGGCCGTACCCAGCAGGGCAGCCTCGCTGCGGGCCAGGGCGTCAAAGCTGGACTGGAGTTTGTCCAGCAGGGCCCCGGGAATCAGCCGGTCCAGCGCCCGGTCCAGCGGGGTGGAGTGCAGATAGGCTTCCGGCACCCCGTCACAGAGATGGGCGGCACAGTCCTCCATGACGCCCTGGATGCCCACCAGCACCGGCAGGCCCAGCGCCCGGGCTGCCTGGTCCATGGCGGCCGCCGCTGCATATTCGGTGCCCCAGATATGCACAAGGTCGGGGTGAACCGCTTGCAGCAGCCGGGAAAAATCTCCCCCGCCCGGCAGGATGCGGTAGGTCACACCGCCGTGTTCCCCGCACAAGGCCTCTTTGCACTGGCCGTTCACACAGGCGACGGTCAGCTGCAGATCGGGGCGGCCGCGCAGGGCGGTCAGCTGGCCGGTCAGCCAGCCGCCGCTGACATCGCTGGCGTGGGACAGCCCGCAGGCCAGGGCGGCCTGGGGCAGCGTCATGCTCACAAGCCAAAGCACGTGCATGGCGGGCACTCCTTTCGTGGTTTATGACAGGGCGGCCAGAAAATCCCGTGCCACCTGTCGGGGCGTGAACTCCGGGTAGAGGGCGGCCACCTGCTCGTAGGGAAGCCGCTGGCCCGTAACCTCCGCCAGCCAGCGGGACAGCCGGTCCAGTATCTCCGGCGTCACGCCGTCCTTTTTCTGCAGCACCAGGCCCAGCGGGTAGCGGGCCAGATAGGGCAGGGTGGGGTCGGTCTCGCTGACGGCCAGGTGCAGCACCGGCTTGCCGGTGCCAAAGTAGCTGAACAGCTTGCTGGGCATCTGGTTGTCGTAGGCGTTGCCCAGGCTGAGCAGAATGTCGGCGCCGGTTTCCAGGGCCGCGGCATCGGCGGGCGGCAGCGGACCGGGGCGGACAAAACGGTCTTTCAATACAGCGGCGGCCCGCTCTGCCTGGTCGGCAAAGCGCTGCCAGCCGCCCCCCGCCATGGTCAGGGTCAGGTCGGGGGCATTCAGGCGGCAGAACAGTTCCAGCGCAAAATCCGGCTCCCGCACGGTGGGGTACAAACTGCCGCAGAAAACGCACCGCGTCCCGGTATGGGCGGGCGTTTCGGGGGCGGGCAGCAGCACCGGGAACCCCAGCAGGTGCACCTTGCCGCGCCAGGGACTCAAGGGGCCGCCGGTATAGTCGGGCATGGCCTGGGGGGTGACGAAGGTGCCGTCCACCGCTTCCAGCAGCTGGCCCTCCCGGGCAAAACCGCCCGGTGCGGTGTAGTCCCGGTTGCTGGCGTAGGGGTCCAGCTGCCACAACAGCTTTTTGCCGCCGATGCGGGCCCCTTCCAGCGCAAAGGCCGTGCGGTAGGGCGCGCAGACAGCACAGACCGCGTCAAAATGAAACTGTGCATCCAGCCGTTCCACGGCACGGCGGCTGTCCACCGTGCGGCGGGGGGCATGCAGGACCAGCTGCCGGAAGGCCGCCGCCACCGCGGTGGGATGGGCGGCCAGCCGCAGCAGCCGCAGCGGCACCGGCGTGCCGCCCCGGACGCCGTTTTCCAGGGCAGTGTTCATGAGCCGTTCGTCGGCAAAGGCCAGTGTGTGCTGGACGGCACCCTCGGGGGGCGCGGGCGGCGTATGCAGGCCGTCCCACAGTTCCAAAAGATGGACGCAGTGGCCCTGGGCCAGCAGTTGGGCCGCCAGCCGGCAGCCCAGCAGGGCGTTGGCGCTGGCCGGGTTCTCCACTCGGTCAAGAATCAGCAGAAATCGCATGGGTCATTGCCTGTCCTTCAAGAATTTGCGGCAGATGCGCCGCCACAGTTTGGGCATCCGCACGGTGGCCCAGGCGGCCACCCGGATGGCAAAAGGCAGCTTGGGGTTGCGGCCCAGCTGGGGGTCCCGCAGCCCGGCGGTGATGCCGATGTTCAGCTCGCCCAGCTGGACGCGGTAGTCGTCGGCGTCCGCCCGGCGCAGGATCATGCTGGCCAGATACACCAGCTTTTCATAGTAAAAGGCATTGGCGGACTGCTGCAGTTCCGGCCATTGTTCGGGCACGCTGCCCCGGATGGTGGCCGCCGCCCGGCGCTGGTCGTCCAGGCTCTGGGGCGGCAGGGCTCGATGGGTGGCACTGTCGGCGTGCTGGCGGTAATGGTAGCCCGCAAAGTCGCAGAAAGCGCAGCCGGGCGCCCGCAGAAAGGCCTGCCAGTTGGCCAGCAGGTCCTCGTTGTAGGCAAGGTCGTTGTCCAGCATGGCTTCGGTGAGCAGTCCGGCGGCGTAGAGCTTGTTCCACAGGCCGTAGTCCACGGCGTGGTCGTGGAGCAGCGCCTCCAGATGCTGGGGTGCGGGAAGTACACGGTAGTCCTCCGGTGCAGCCGTCCCGGCGGGCGGCGTGTCGGTGAAGGTATCGTACCGGCAGCAGGCCAGCGGCAGGGCCGCGTCCTGGGCCGCCGCGTGCAGCGTGCGCAGAAAATCCGGGTGGTAGCAGTCGTCCGCATCGCAGAAGGCAAACCAGATGGCACCCAGCTCCCGGGCCTTGCGCATACCGGCCGTCCGGGCGGCGCTGACGCCGCTCTGGGGCTGGTGGATCACGAGAAAACGGGGGTCGTTGAGGGCCATGTCGTCGCAGAGGGACGGGGAAGAATCGGTGGAGCCGTCGTCCACCAGGATGCAGCGGAAATCGTCGAACCGCTGGTCCGCCAGCGCATTGAGGCAGTCCGGCAAAAAGGTTTCGGCGTTGTGCACCGGCACAATGACGGCAATCTCGCAGCGGGAATTTTCGGAGGTCATGATGTCACCTCCGCATAACGCCGCAGGTAGAATTCCTGCAGAATGGCCGCGCTGGTGTGGATGTCGTAGCCCGCGTCCAGTGCCTTCTGGCGGGCGTGGGGGTCCCGGCGGAAGCTGGCCGCTGCGATGGCACCGGCCCAGGCGTCGGGGTCCTGCAGCGGCAGGAAGCGCACCCGGTCGGTGAAGGCTGCCCCGCGGTCGATGGTATCCGAAACAAAGCAGGGAAGACCCGCGGTCTGGGCTTCCACCAGTACCACCGGCAGCCCCTCAAAGAGGCTGGGCAGCAAAAAGGCGTCCATGGCATCGTAAAAGCCCTGGATGTTGCTGCGCACACCGGCAAAGATCACGCTGTCGCCCAGATTCAGTTCCCGGGCCAGCGCCTGCATCTCTTCTATGTAGGGGGCGGGGCCGCCGCCCAGCAATACCAGCCGGGCTTTGGGCAGCCGCTTGCGCACCGCCGCGAAGATGCGCAGAAGACCCGGATGGTTCTTCTGGGCGGTAAAACGGCCCACATGGCCGAAGAGGATCTCATTGTCCGCCACGCCCAGATCCCCGCGCAGCAGGGCGCGTCGCTGGGGGTCACGGGCGGCGAACAGGGCGGTGTCGATGCCGTTGGGCAGCACCGTGAAGGGGGCGTCTCCGAATAGCATCTTGCCGGCCAGTTTGCTGCAGGCAAAGCGGTCGGTCAGCCCGGCGGAAAACCGCAGGCTCATCAGCCGGTCCAGCAACCCCACCAGATTGTGCTCGTAGGCGGTGTTGTGGCTGTGGCCCACCCGCACGGGGATGCCTGCCCGGCGGGCCACCGTGTTGTAGAACATGCCGAAGCCGCTGTAATGGCCGTGCAGGATGCGCCATTCGGGGTGGGCGGCAAACAGCTGCCGCAGTTCCCGCAGATAGCGGGGCAGGTTGTTGTCCTGCCGGACGGTGGTCTTGAAGATCCGGCCGCCCAGCGAGGCGATCTCGTCGTCAAAAAAGCAGGATTTATTGTAGTGGTACAGAAAATCAAACTGTACCTGTTCCCGGTCGATGGCACGGTAGACGTTCATCACGAAGGTCTCCATGCCGCCCGCGTCCATGGCGGGCATGACCTGCAATACACGAATGGGAGCCATGTTTATTCCTCCGCTTCCAGCCGGGTGCGGCAGTCTTTCAGTTCCGCCCTGGCATCCTCCCGCAGCCGGGGATAGTCGTGGCAGCTGCGGCGCAGCGTGTCCACCACAATCTCGCTGACCAGATACCGGGTGTACCACTTCTGGTCGGCCGGCAGGGCGTACCAGGGGCTTTCTTTGGTGGCGGTGGCGTTGATCACGTCCTGGTACAGGCCCAGGTATTCCTCGAAATAGGCCCGTTCCTTCACGTCGCTCATCGAAAACTTCCAGTTCTTGGCGGGATTCTCGATGCGCTCCAGAAATCGTTTGCGCTGCTCATCCTTGGAGACATGGAGGAACATCTTGACGATGCGGTAGCCGTTATCGTACAGGTATTCCTCGTAGTGGCGGATCTGGCGGTAGCGCTTCTCAAAGAAGGCCTTCTTGCCCTCATCCAGCGTGCGGGGCGGCAGCTTGTAGGTGTTCTGCAGATCGTGGAGCTGCACCACCAGCACGTCCTCGTAGTAACTGCGGTTGAAGATGGCGATGGACCCCCGGGGCGGCAGCGCCTTGTGGATGCGCCACAGGTAATCGTGGCTGAGTTCCTCGCTGCCGGGCTGCTTGAAGCTGGTCACCTGCACGCCCTGGGGATTGAGCCCGCCCATCACATGCTTGATGGTGCTGTCCTTGCCGGCGGCGTCCAGGGCCTGCAGCACAAAAATGACCCCCTCGCGGCCGTCGGCATACAGGCCGTCCTGTAAGGCGGCCATCTCCTGCAGGTTGCGGGCAGTCTTTTCCAGAATCTTCTGTTTGTCCAGATCATCCCGTTTGCCGTCGCAGGGCAGTGCCCGCAGATCGCACGGGTGGGTGCCGTCAAAGCGATACCGATCGGCCTTCATCGCAACCCCTCCTGCCAGTTGATATACATAATATAGTATACCCTTTTTTGGGCATTTGTGCAAGGCGGACAGCAAAAAGCCCTCCCCCGGACGGGGGAGGGTGGTTTCAGGTTTTGGAGTCGTCTTTGGGTTTGGGGTCGGCGCATTTATGGTGACAGCTGGCGCAGTTGCCGCCGCAGCCGCCCTGCCAGCCGCCGTTCTGGCTGATGAAAAGAATCGCCAGCGCCAGCAGTACAAAGATGACGACAAGAACCAGGATACTTCCAAGATTCATACAGGGTTACCTCCGCGGGACGGGCTGCGTCCCTTACAGGGAGTATACCACAGGCAGGGCGGGCAGTGCAAGGCATGGGCGCATAAAATTGTCCGGGGCGGGCCATACTAGGGGACAAGGAGGTGAGCCAAGATGGAGAACACCAATGTTACCTGTGATGTCTGCTCCTGCGCGTACAACCAGAACGGTTGCACCTGCAATCTGGATGCGATCAAGATCACCGAGCATTCCGACAACGGCACCCAGGGCATCGACAACCCGCATTACTGCCAGAGCTATCGCCAGCGCTGAGCACCGGACGGTGCACAGTGCGAACCGGGGCGCAGGAATTTCCTGCGCCCCGGTTTGTTGTTGTATTCAGTTTCCTGGTCAGGAGCGGAAGACCGTTCCCAGGCCGTTGAAGAGGCCGGCAATGGCCTCCACCTGCTGCTGCAGTTTGTTGACGTTATCCATCAGGGTGGGCAGACCGTCCAGCACCTGGTTGAGGGCGTCCGTATCGATGCGCTTGAGCTGCTCGGTGATCTCGGGCAGGTCCTGCATCATGGAATCCAGCGCCTCGGGGTCCACGGTGCCCAGACTCTTCTGCAGCGTCTCGGCCAACTGGTTCAGATGGGTGGTGGACTGCATGACCTGGGTGTAGGCGTCGCTGGCATAGTACCAGAAGACGCCCAGGGCGATGAGCAGCACCAGCGTCACCACCACGGTGAGCAGCATCCGCAGACGCTGGTTGCGCATGATGTTGCGGTTCTGCCGGTCCTGCAGTTCCAGCTGGGCCTCGATGCGGTTGAGCTGGGCTTTCAGGTCGGCGGCGTCCAGCTTGCCGTCGCCGGTCTCGTCGTTGTGGGAAGCCAGGTCGGCCACCCGGCGCTTGAGCTGTTCATCCATTTCGCGGTTGAGTTTATCCATCGCGTTCTCCTCCAACGGTTCAGGGAGTGGGGCGGGTACGGGTGTCCTGCATGGTGAACCAGAACGTGGAACCCTGGCCCAGGGCGCTGTCCACACCGAAGGCAAAACCATGCTGCTGCAGGATCGCCTTGGTGATGGAAAGTCCCAGTCCGGTGCCGGTCTTGCCGGCGTCCTGGCGGGCGCGGTAGTAGCGGTCGAACAGGTGGGGCAGGTCCTCGGGGGCGATGCCGGGGCCGTGGTCGGCCACCTCCACCCGGCAGCCCTGGGCCAGCGGGATCACCCGCAGGATCACCAGACCGTCCGCGCCGATATGGTGGAAGGCGTTGCCCAGCAGGTTGTGCAGCACCCGTTCCATCATGGCAGGGTCGGCGTGAACGGGGGCGGCATGGTCGGCTTCCAGCTGCAGCGTCCAGTGGTTCTGGTCGCAGAGGGCGTCGTACCGTCCGGCCACCTCAAAGCAGAGTTCGCTCATGTCGAAGTCGATGGGGTTGGGCTTCTCGGAGCCGTTCTGCACCTTGCTGAGTTCCAGCACGCTGTTCACCAGCGCCGACAGCCGGTCGGTCTCATCCACAATGATGTTGCACTGTTCGGTGCGTTTTTCTTCGTCGGTGCCGGTCAGGTCGCGCACCGTCTCGGCATAGCCCTTGATGAGGGTCAGCGGGGTGCGCAGGTCGTGGCTGACGTTGGCCAGGATGTCCTTCTCCAGCTGGGCGCTGCGCTTGACCTCGGAGGCCATGTGGTTGAAATCCTCCGCCAGACGGCCGATCTCATCGTGGTGCACCACCGAGATCTGCACGTCGTAGTTGCCCGAGGCGATCTCCTGGGCGCCGGTGGAAAGCCGCTCGATGGGGCGGGTGAACCAGCGGCTGAAGAGGATGGCCACCAGCAGGTCCAGCACCAGCAGCAGCACGGCCAGCGGGATGAGGATGGACCGCAGCACCTCGGCGGCGGTGGAAATCTGGGCCAGGCTGGCCGAGACGATGACACCGTACTGGCCGTCCGCCGAGAGATGCCCCACCAGCATCTGCTGGCTGGAACTGGAGTGGACGATCTCGTACAGCGAGCCGTCCTGGAAGAGTTTCTGCCGCATCCGGATGACCAGCGCCGTGTTCACGTTGGTCACAAACTCGCCGCCGAAGGCGCCGGTGCTCTCGTGGAGCAGGC
Source organism: uncultured Gemmiger sp. (assembly GCA_944388215.1). Taxonomy (GTDB): domain Bacteria; phylum Bacillota; class Clostridia; order Oscillospirales; family Ruminococcaceae; genus Gemmiger. The sequence goes on from CALXHT010000001.1 coordinate 233,912, forward strand.
AGGGATACATACTCTCGTAGGCCTTGAGGCACCGCAGCGTGGTGTCGCTGAAATCCACGCAGCAGCCGTCCACGTTGATGGTCTTCTGGATGAAGGCGTCGCCCACCTTGTCCCAGAAGGTGCTGTTCAGCACCAGTACGCCGAAATCCCGGTTGGCGATGGGCACATCGCTCTGGTCGATCATCGCCACGATGGCCTCGGCCTTGTTTTCCAGCTTGCCGCGGATGGTGCGGTTGTACTGGGGCACCAGGGCGTAGGTGATGACCCCCCATACCAGGGCCAGGGTCAGCAGCGTCATGACGGTGATGAAGATCATCAGCTGCCAGCGGATACTCAGCACAAAGCGGTGCGTTTTTTTCTGGGCGTGTTGTTTCACAACGCCTGCACTCCTTTTACAGGGTGTCGGGGTCAAACTTGTAGCCGATGCCCCACACCGTCACGATATAGTTGCGGCAATGCCCCAGGTGGCTGCGCAGCATCTTGATGTGCGTATCCACGGTGCGGTCCTCGCCGTAGTAGTCATAGTTCCATACCTTCTGCAGGATTTTTTCCCGGCTCAGGGCAATGCCCTTGTTGCTCACAAGAAAGACCAAAAGATCGAATTCCTTGGGGGTCAGCGGGGCTTCCTGCCCGGCAACCTTCACGGTGTGGCTGGCGGTGTCGATGCTCAGATCCCCGAAGACGTAGCTGTTCTGGCTCTCCTCGGGGCGGGGCATGGTGCGGGCCAGCACGGCTTTGACCCGGGCCACCAGCTCCCGGGGGGAGAAGGGCTTCACCACGTAGTCGTCGGCGCCGCCCTCTAAACCGGCCAGCTTGTCGTATTCCTCGCTGCGGGCAGTCAGCATGATCACCGGCGTCATGATTTTGCGGGTGCGCATCTCCCGCAGACAGGTCATGCCGTCCATGAACGGCATCATGATATCCAGGATCACCAGATCGATCCCGCCCTGTGTCAGCACGCTCAGGGCGGCGGCGCCGTCCCCGGCCTCCTCACAGGTAAAACCGGCATATTGCAAATGTTCGCGGATCAGGTCCCGAATCCGCGGTTCATCATCCACGACCAAAATTTTTGCCATACAGTCGGCCTCCTTTTATCACACTTTCTATTGTAACACAATATCCTCCCGGCGTGGCGAAATTGTGAAAACTTTTGAAAAAAACTATAAAATTTCCCTGCAGGGGCCCGAGGCAAAGGCCGGGGCGATTGCATTTTGTGCCGCGGTGCGGTACAATCAGAAACAAGAGGTGATGCTATGCTGTGGTGGTTGCTGGTGTTGGCGGCTGTGCCGGTGCTGTTTGTCGTGCTGGTGTTGTTTTTGGTGTGGCCGGGAGCGCCCCGCCGACGGCTGCGGCAGCCTTTCTGCGGCCGGAGCTACGCCCACCGGGGCCTCTTCGGCGCCCAGCAGCGCCCGCCCGAAAACAGCCTGCCGGCCTTTGCCGCGGCGGCCCGGGGCGGGTACGGCATCGAGCTGGACGTGCAGTTCACCGAGGACCGCCAGCTGGTGGTCTTCCATGACGACACGCTGGACCGGATGACCCCGGCCAGGGGCGGCGTCAACGTTACGCCGTGGCCGGTGGTTTCGGCCTTGCCGCTGGCGGGCAGCGGGGAACACGCGCCGCTGTTTTCCGAAGTGCTGCAGGCGGTGGCAAAGGCCAATCCCGCCACGCCGCTGATCGTGGAGATCAAGAGCCGGTATGAGTACCGGGGACGGTATCTGCTGGAACTCTGCCGCACGGTGCTGGCGGCGCTGAAACAGTACCCGGGGCCCTACTGCATCGAAAGTTTTGACCCCCGTGTGGTGCGCCTTGTGCGGATTCTGGCGCCGGGTGTGGTGCGCGGCCAGCTGGCCGACAGTTACCGCAACCACCGCCGCATCGGCACGCCGCGGGTGGCGGCTTATCTTCTGTCCCACTGCTTCGGCAATCTGCTGGCCCGGCCGGACTTCATTGCCTGGTGTCCGGACAAGCGCAACTGGGCCATCCGGCTCTGTGCGGCGCTGGGCGCCATGACCGTCATGTGGACGGCGGTGCCGGAGTACGACATTGCCCGGCTGGAACGGGAGAACGATGCGGTGATCTTCCAGTGGTATCAGGCGGACCCCAAATTCAAATAAGCATACGAAGCGCAGCCCGCGCATATCCTTGCATGGAATGATGACAAGGGGGCTGCGCTTATGTTTTTATTTACGGTGACCAAACCCGGGCTGCGGCAGGCGGGCGCGCTTGCCCTGTGTGCGGTATGCCTGTGCGGCACAGTGGCGGCGGCGGTACATTTTTCCGGCGATGCGGTGACGGCGGCGGCCGACGCGGCGCCGGGCATCGAGACCACCCAGGACATCGGCAGTTATTTCACGGGGTACGGCTTCGAGACCGACCTGTCCACCGCGGCGGTGGATAAGGTGAAGATCCCCAAGAAGTGGGACGACAGCTTCGCCGCCTTCAACCAGGTGGTGCAGGAGAGTGACCTGGACCTGTCGGACTACAAGGGCAAGACGGTGGAAAAATGGACGCTGCTCTGCCCGGCGCTGTCCACGGGGGACCAGGACACCTACTGCGTGCTGCTGGTGTACAAGGCGAAGGCCATCGGCGCCTATCTGCTGCAGAAGCCTTCCGGGGAGGTGACGGGGCTGATCACGGCGGCCAAGGCCAGCGCCGAGACAGCCGCCGCCCAGCAGGAGGACACCCAGGCCACCGCGGCCGAGACCGAGATCGAATATCCCACAGAATGAGGACACCCGCCGGAGGTTCCAGCTGGAACCTCCGGCGGGTGTGTTTTTCAGGATTTGCGGCGCTTGAGGGGGATACTGCAGACCAGCGCGATGCCCAGGGCCAGGGCCACGGCGATCTTCAGGGTCTCCACGCCTTTGTTGGCGAAGAGGGAGCGGTCATCCCGAAGGAAATAGTAGGCGGTGTAGTAGATGCCGGCGCCGGGCACCAGCGGGAAGATCCCGCACAGCAAAAACAGCGTGATGGGTGCCTTGTGGCGGATGGCAAACAGCCGGGCGCAGGCGGTGAGCGGCAGGGCCGCCACCAGGGTGGCCGCGGGGGCGCTCAGACCGCCCAGGCCGGTGCACAGCACATAGACCAGCCAGCCCACGGCGCCGGTGAGGCCGCAGGCCAGGTAATGCCGGGGGGAGACCCGGAAGGTCACGCCGAAGCTGATGGTGGCCACGATGGCCACCAGGAACTGGACCAGATAGTCCGCCCAAAGGGGAATTACCATACGATCGCCCCCAATCCGCGCCCGGCCAGCCAGGCCAGTACCACGCCGCAGGCGATGCTGCCCGCCACGAGGACGGCATCCAGCAGGCGGATGGCGCCCGAGAGATAGTCCGCGTTGATGATATCCCGGATGCCCATGGTCAGGGCGACGCCGGGGGTGAGCACCATCAGGGCGCCGATGGTGGCGGTGTTGACATCCAGCACCGGCAGGAAGAAACTGACGCCCAGCGCCCAGAGGGTGCACAGACAGGCGGCCACAATGTCGGTGAAGATGCGGTTGATACGCCGTTTGCCGAACTGCTGGCAGACCACCGATTCCAGCAGGCCTGCCACGGCGGCCACCAGCATTTCGGCCAGGGTGCCGCCGAACAGGAAGGCGAAGCAGGCGCTGCCCACCACACAGGCCAGCCGTTCGGCGCGGGGCGGGGTGGAGCCGATGGCCCAGGAGGATTCCAGCTTCCGCCGGGCCCGGGGCAGGTCCAGCTGGCCGGCAGCCAGCTCCCGGGACAGCTCGTTCACCGCCTCCACCCGGCCCAGATGGATGGAAATCAGCGGCACATGGCGCACCATGCTGCGGCTTTCGCCGCCCTCGGGCCGGGCCGAGGCGAAGATGCCGTTGGTCAGCACATAGACGTGGAAGTCCTCCAGGTTCAGGCTGCGGGCCATGATCTCCATGGTCTGCTGGGCGCGGAACACCTCGCCGCCGTTCTCCAGCATGGTCTGCCCGGCGTCCAGGACCAGCTTCATCGTTTGTTCAAATTCATTACTGGCCACGGATGTTCTCCCGCACTGCGTTGAATTCGGGGTAATGGTCGTACAGATGCCGGGCGATGGCTTCCATCAGCAGATAGTCGTGCTCGGAATCAATGTCGATGATGCCGGTGTCCATCATGACGCTGACGCCGATCTTGCCCCGCCAGAGCATGCCGTCGGTGTTCTGGGCCAGGAAATCCCGGCGGAACACATAGATGGAGGCGTTGACATCGTAGACATCGGGGGCCTGCTGCCGGCCGGTGAACTCGCTGTGGATGACCTGCTCCACATGGTCGCCCACCGTCTTGACCATGTTGAACCAGGGGTTGCGCCGGGCCTCGCAGACGCTGAACACCAGGTCCAGGTCCTCCCGGGACTGCTTGAGGGCAAAGGCATTCTCAATGTCGGCGACGGTGCGCAGCGGGCTGGTGATGTCCAGGTCCATGTACCAGTCGTAGGGGGCGCCGGTGCGCTCCTCCATGCGGCGCAGGCTGTCCTGGTAGACCGCCATCTTGGGCACCTTGTCGCCGCCCAGCTCCGCCCCGCGGGGCAGATAGACCACTTCGGGGTACCGGGCCGCCACCAGGCGGGCCAGGTCCTCGCTGTCGGTGTTGAGGGCCAGGTCGATCTGCAGCTCGGGATGGTTGCGGCAGAACAGTTCCGCCGCGCTCAGCGAGTAGTAGACCAGCGGCTGACCGCAGAATACCTTCAGGTTCTTGTTCTTGAAACCTTTGCTGCCGGCGCGGCCGCAAATGGTGATGAGCAGACGATTCATCTTATTTCTCTCCCAACGTCAGTTGTAATACCTGCAGCGCCAGTTCCGGCGGATTGCAGCTGGCCGGGGCATCCCCCAGCGCGTAGTCCACAAAATAGGCCATCTCCCGCTCGTACCGGCGGTTGACCTCCTCCTCACAGTGCCGGACCGTGCCGTCGGGCAGGGTCAGCGTCCCGGCGCCGAAATCCGCCACCACGCTCCCGTCATGGCAGAACAGCTCCAGGGAACGGCGGTAGCCCCGGCCGAAATAGTCCAGATGCACCTCCGCCAGCAGGGACGGATACCGGGCAATGTACACCGACAGATCGTCGGAATCGATCTCCAGGTCGGAGTAGGTGCCCTTGAAGTTGTACAGCGCCTCCGGCACACCGAACAGGTCCACCAGATAGTCCCACTCGTGGATGAGGTCGATGGTCACGCCGCCGCCCAGCGCCTTGTGGGCGCTGTAGATGGTGCGGTAGTCCACCCCGGGACGCCAGTCGGGCAGATAGCTGGAACAGATCACCCGGGCACAGTAGGGGTGCAGGGTGGGCAGCAGCTCTTTCAGGGCCAGCATGGTGCCGCACCACCGCATGGGGGCGGCCACGTAGGCCTTCTGCCCGGCGGGCAGGTAGTCCTGCAGCTTCAGCCCCGTCTGCTCCGCCGAGAAGATGGGCTTCTCGATGAAGAGCGCCCCTCCCCGGCCGTAGACGGTGCGCAGGGCCTCGGCGTGGAGGCTGGTGGGGTTGGTGATGAAGATCACATCGTAGCGGGCGGGCAGCTGGTCGGTCCCGGTATACTGGGCGTGAAGCTTTTCCGCCACGCCGGGCCGCAGCGGGCGGTGCAGGTCACTGCGCAGGGCATCGGCTTCCAGCGTCCAGCCACGGTCAGCGCACAGGGCCGCCAGGTTGTTCAGATGGCGCGTTCCGATGGAGCCCAGCCCCACAAAGAGGGCAGTCAATGTTTTCATGAAAAAATCTCCCTGTCAGACGGTGGAATCTCGGTCAAAGCCCAGATAGCGGGTGCCCTGAAAATGCAGCATGCCGCGATCGCCCTCGGCGATCAGGCCGGCGTCCCGCCAGGGCAGACGCAGTTCCAGCCGGTCGCCGCTTTCAAACTGAAAGGTGGCGTAGTAGCTGGTGCTGCTGGTGTGGGGGCCGCCGTTGTAATGGTGCGCCCGGCGCCGGGCCACCACCGTGGCGGGCACGCTCAGGCGGGGGGACGCATTGTTCCGGGACCATTCCCGCAGATTGCGCACCAGGACCACCACAAAGACAATCACAAAAAGAAGAAAGAAAAGGTCGAAACCAAAGGCAGGAAAAAACATGGGAAACCTCCCGGTAACTCAGCCGCGTTCCACGGCGTCCATCAGGTCGATGGCCGCCAGGTCCTTTTCAAAGGTCCAGCGCGGTGCCTCGGTGCCCTTCAGCACACCGAAGAAGTTGGCCAGCTCGTCCACATAGGCGTTCTCCACGATGTTGTCGCTGTAGCGGCTGTCATGCTCAAAGCTGGTGTAGGTGTCCACCGGCTGCTTGTCGCCGTCCCGGAACTCATACAGCGCCTTGGGGTTGCCCTCCCAGAACAGGTGCAGCCCGTCGCCGAAGCACTCAAAGTTGCGCACCGCCTTGGGGGACACCACGTCCGCCGCCAGCACGCCCTGGGCGCCGCTCTTGTGGCGCAAAAGCAGGGTGGCGCAGTCAGGGTAGGGCAGACCAAGGTCGCTGATGGAATCGGTCTGCACCGTCATCTTCTCCACATCCCCGAAGGCGTCCAGCAGCCAGGGCAGGTCGATGCCGAAGATCTCCCGCACGCCGCCGGTGCGCACGTTGCCCACAAAGAAGTTCTTGTAGTTCTCCCAGGGGTGCCAGTCGGGCAGGTACTGCCCGATGTGGTAGATGTAGTGCACGGGTTTGCCGAAATCCTGTACAGCCTTTTTGATGTACTGGGTCTCCCGGCGGTAGAGCATGGTGGAGGAGAGGAAGAGCGGCAGATGCTTTTCTTTGGCCTTGGCCATATTCTCGGCATAGCCGTCCCGCACCAGGTTCAGCTCGGTGAAAACCGGCAGGTCATGGTCCAGCAGCTCGCCGATGATCGCCGCATGGGACAGCGGCGAGGTGCAGACCAGCGCCGCATCGGGCCGGGCGGCGGCCACGGCCTCGTCAATGGACGCCCAGGCGTCGGTCAACAGGCCCAGGTCCTTGGCTTCAGCGCGGCGGACCTCGGCGCTGTCCACACCCACCACCTCAATGGCGGCGTCCATGCCCTTGGCCAGCCGGGCACGGCGCTTGCCCATGCTGCCCAGACCTACGATGAGAAGTTTCATATCAAACGCTCCTTTGCGGATCAAATGCCGGCACGGGGCCGTCATAGAAGGTTTTCACGGTCGTCCCGTCAAAGCGGTGCAGCACCGCGCAGATCTTGCCGCTGGTGTCGCCCCCGTTGTAGGGGCTGACGGCGGTGCGGGCCGCTGCCGCAAAAGCGGGGGAGAGGGCCTTGCGCAGTGCCGCCTCGATGGCGGCAGCCTCGGCGGGGCAGCACAGGACGTTGCGGCAGATCAGGCGTCCGGCCTGCCGCTGGCCGATGTTGACGGTGGGCACCCCGAAGGTGGGGGTCTCCACCACGCCGGAGGAGGAATTGCCCGCCACCAGCGCGGCATACTGCATGGCCGAGAGATACCGCCGCAGCCCGAGACTCTGGATAAATCCCGCCCGTTCGGGGTGGGCGGCGGCAAATTCCTGCATTTTTCGGGTGCAGAGCTGGCCGCCCGCGTCGGCGTTGGAGCCGGTGATGAGCCAGAACACGCCGTCCACCGCCGCCATGGCGGTGCAGAGGGCTTTTACCTGGACGGCGGGGTCAGGGGCGTCGGCGCTGGTCTCGGGGTGGTAGGTCACCAGGGCAAAGGGGCGTTCCAGCGGAAATCCCGTGGAGGCGCACAGTTCTTCCCGGGGCATCTTGGGCAGGGTGCGGATGTTCTCATCCCCCAGGCCGCCCACACAGAAGACCCGCCCCGGCTCCTCGCCCATCCGCACCAGTCGGGCGGCGCTGTCGGCGCAGGAGGGGAAATGCAGCGAAGCCATCTTGGTGATGCAGTGGCGGTAGTATTCGTCGGCGGCGCCCAGCGTCACGTCCCCGCCCGAAATATGGGCGATGGGAAGGTGCCGGGCCGCGGCCGCCGTGGCCACCGCAAAAATCTCGAAGCGGTCCCCCAGCAGCAGCACCCAGTGGGGGCGGTGGGCGGCAAAATAGTCGTCAAACACCGTCAGGGTGCGGGCGATGGTCCGGGCCACCGGCTCCTCCGCCTCCTGAAAGATGGGCAGCCGCGCGGCGATGGGCAGCCCGTCGGCCTCGATCTCCCGCACCGTCTCACCCAGCCAGGGGCAGAGGTGGGCGCCGGTCACCACCAGCCGCAGCTGCAGCGAATCGTTCGCCGCCAGTTTGCGTAAAACGGGGCGCAGCAGTCCGTATTCCGCCCGGGTGGCGGTTACCACGCAGATGGTAGGCATACAGGGTCCTTTCTGCAGAGCGCGGCGGCAAAAACTTGCCGCCGCGGCTGTGTATCACAGTTCGATTTTTTCGTCTTCCTCAAAGGCGCGCTTGGCCGTCTGGCCCAGCACCTCGTACCAGCGCATGGGGCTGATGCCGTCGCCGGGACGCTTGGTGGTCAGGTTGTCGGCGGTGAAGACTTCGCCGGCCTGGATGGGCCGGGCCGCCACAATGCTCTTGCGGGCCACCGCCTTGTTGGGGGCCTCGCTGGCGGTCAGATGTTTGTGCCCGTCGCCCAGGGCCGCCTCCACATGGCGCACCGCCTGCACCATTGCCTTGAACTCGGCGGGGTCCAGGCTGGCCTGCTGGTCGGGACCGGGCAGGTTCTTGTCCAGCGTGAAGTGCTTTTCAATGACGGTGGCGCCCAGCACGGCGGCGGCCACATCGCACTCCCAGCCCGGGGTGTGGTCGGACAGCCCCACCGGCAGGCCGAACTGATCGAACAGTTCCAGCATGGCGGTCAGGTTGGCGTCCTCGTAGGGGGTGGGGTACTGGGTGTTGCAGTGAAGCACGGTGGCTTCGGGACAGCCGCCGTCATCCAGAATGCCCAGGGCGTCGGTGATCTCGTTGAGGGTGCTCATGCCGGTGGAAAGCAGCACCGGCGTGTGCAGCTTGGCCACTTCCTCCAGGTAGGGCAGGTTGGTGATCTCGCCGGAGGGAATCTTGAGGAGCGGCAGGTTCAGCGTGCCGAGAAACCGCACGCTGGGAATATCAAAGGGGGCCGACAGATACTGAATGCCGATGCTGTCGCAGTATTCCTTCAGTTCCCGGTGGCCCTCAAAGGAAAAATGCAGCTTGCGGATCATATCCAGCTGGCTTTCCGAGGCATCGGTGGTCTTTTTCTGGTAGGCTGCCTTCTCGGCAAATTTGCTCACCACCAGTTCCGGCACGGCGGTCTGGTATTTCACAATGTCGGCGCCGCACTCCTTGGCCGCCAGCGCCATCCGCTTGGCCATCTCCAGGTCGCCGTTGTGGTTGACGCCGGCTTCGGCAATGATCGTAACGGGCATAGATCTTCTCCTTTATCTCTGCGTCAGGACTGGTTTTCCAGTTTGCGGCGCATTTTTTCCAGTTCCTCCAGCTGGCCCATATCCATCCAGCTGCTCTCTCCGATGGGGTAGACCCCCACCTTCTCGCCGGCGGCGCGGTACCGCTCGATCACATCGGGGAAGCCGATGACCTCGCCGTCCTTCATCTCGTCCACCACCCGGGGCTCCACCACGTAGACGCCGGTGTTGGTCAGGAAATCCAGCTCCGGCTTTTCCCGCATGGCGGCGATGCCGCCGTCCTGCCCCAGTTCCACCACGCCGTAGGGCACGGTGTAGTGCTTGAAGGCGCAGACCATCGTGATCAGGTTGCCGTTTTTCTTGTGGTATTCGTAGATGTCGCCGAAATCCACATCCAGCAGCGTATCACAGTTGGTGAAGAAGAAGGGAGAATGAATCTTGCCCTTCAAAAGGCAGAGCCCGCCGCCGGTGCCCATGAAAACATCCTCATCGGCAAAATCCACCGTGTAGTCCTTTTCCAGCTCGCTGAAATAGGACTTGATCATGCCGCGCTTATAGTTGACGATCATGGTGAACTGGCGGCAGCCGAAATCCCGGAACCGGTCCATGATCAGCTCGGCGATGGGCTGTTCGCCCACCGGGATCAGCGGCTTGGGCAGAATTTTGGTGTAGGGGTAGAGCCGGGTGCCCAGCCCCCCCGCCATCATGACCACCGGAATGTGGGTGTGTTTACGGTTGTCCACGTCCAGGCGGTAGGCAAAGACGATGTCGGTGATGACGCCACGTTTGTCCAGGATGGGCAGCGCGTCGATGCGGTGCTTCTGCAGCACCTCCCGGGCGCGGCCGCGCTCGGCAATGGGCAGGCTCAGCGGGTGGTAGTTGGCGGCCAGGCTGACAGCCTGGTCCGGCGTGCCGCCCCGCAGGAAAAATTTGCGGATGTCCCCGTCGGTCAGGGCCGCTTCCAGCTTGCCCTCCGGCGCGATGAACAGGATGCGCTGGCCGGTCTCATCCAGCTTGCGCAGTGCCTCCAGCACGGTGGCGTCGGCGGGCAGGAACAGTTCTTCTACTTGGATCAAAGGGAGATCCCCCTCTCGGTGGATTACAGGCAAAGGACAGCCTGGCAGACACGCTCGCAATCCTCGAGCGACAGGTTGGTGGAGCAGGGCAGGTTCACAATATATTTGCGGTAATCCTGCGCCTTGTCCAGGGCGTAGGCCTCGTTGCGGGGGTAGTCGGCCTGCTCGTGAATCAGCGCCCACACCGGCCGGGTCTGGATGCCCTGGGCCTGCAGTTTGGCAATGACGGTATCCCGGTCAAGACCGGCGTCCTTCAGATAGAGGCTGAAGAACCAGCGGTTGGGGCGCACGTCCTCGGTGCGGAAGGGCAGGATGCGCAGCCCCTTCACGCCGTCCAGTTTCTCCACATAGTGGTCGTAGAGTTCCTTCTTGTGGGCAATGAAACCTTCCAGCCGTTCCAGCTGGGCCAGACCCAGGCAGGCCTGGACGTTGGTCATGCGGTAGTTGTAGCCCACCTCGTCGTGGAGGAACTGCAGCATGTCGGCCTTGGCCTGGGTGGAAAGATGCTTGGCGTGCTCTGCCCAGTCGGGATGGTTGGACACCACGGCACCGCCGGCGCCGGTGGTGATGATCTTGTTGCCGTTAAAGCTGTAGCAGCCGATGTCGCCGATGGTACCGGCAAACTTGCCGGCGAAGGGCCCGGCGGTGTAGCGGGTGCCCAGGGCCTCGGTGGCGTCCTCAATGAGGATCAGGCCGTAGCGGCGGGCAATGTCGGTGAGACGGACCATGTCGGCCATGTTGCCGAAGACATGCACGGCTTCCAGCGCCTTCACATGGGCGCCGGTGGCTTTGTTGTACAGCTTGCCCTCCCGCAGTTCGCAGTGATCCCGGCAGAAGGCTTCCACGGCGTCGGGGTCGATGCACAGGGAGTCGTCGCAGCCGATGAAGACCGGCTCGGCGCCCACATAGCGGGTCAGCGGGTTGACGGCAGCGATGAAGGTCAGGGTGGGGACGATGACCTCATCCCCGCGGGTGATGCCGGCGGCCATGGCGGCCAGGTGCAAAGCGCTGGAACCGCCGTTGCAGGCCGCGGCGCGGTCGGTGCCCAGGTAGCGGGCGAGGGCCTGCTCGAATTCGGTGACCTTGGCGCCGCTGGTGGATACCCACCCGGAAGTGATGGCTTCGCCGGCCAGTTCGGCTTCCCGGGGCCCGAAGTTGGGCACCGAGAGGGGAATAAACTCAGACATACGGAATGCCTCCCTTTATCGTTACCGTCCAGGACGGTCTGAAAGTACACATATACATTCTTATTGTACTGCTTTTGCCCTTTTATGGCAAGAGAAAACCCGATTTTTCGCGCTGAAAACAAAAACGGGGACGCAGCCCTGCCGGCTGCGTCCCCGCATCCTTACCATATCAAAGATAGCTCATTTCTTCCTTGCGCTTTCCCACCAGTTCGGGGTTATCCAGCACGGCGCCGGCGCCCAGGGCCACACAGTCCAGGGGGCTTTCCGCCACATGGACGGTGATGCCGGTCTCGTTCTGGATCAGGGTGTCCAGGCCCCGCAGCAGTGCGCCGCCGCCCGACAGCATGATGCCCCGGTCGATGATGTCGCTGGAAAGCTCCGGCGGGGTGCGTTCCAGCGTGTCCTTGATGGCATCCACGATGCGCAGCAGATTCTCGCTCATGGCCTCCCGCACCTCCTCGGAGCGGATCAGGATGTCCTTGGGCAGACCGTCCACCAGGTTGCGGCCCTTGATCTCCATGCTGGTCTCGGGGTCCTGGGGGCAGGCGGAACCGATCTCGATCTTGATCTGCTCGGCGGTGCGTTCGCCCACCAGCAGGTTATACTTGCGCTTGATGAAGGCGATGATGCTCTGGTCCAGGGCATCCCCGGCGCAGCGCACGCTCTGGCTGGCCACAATGCCCGAAAGGCTGATGACCGCCACCTCCGCCGTGCCGCCGCCGATGTCCACGATCATGCTGCCCACGGCGTCGGTGGTGGGCAGGCCCGCCCCGATGGCGGCGGCCATGGGCTCCTCAATGACGGTGACCTGGCGGGCACCGGCCTTGGCGGCCGCCTGCCGCACGGCGCGGCGCTCCACCTCGGTGACGCCGGAGGGCACACAGATGACCACCCGCGGCCGGGCAAACAGGCTCCTGCCGCAGGCCTGGCGGATGAAACTCTGCAGCATGGCGGCGGTGATGTCAAAGTCGGCGATGACGCCGTCCTTCAGCGGCCGCACCGCCACGATGGACCCCGGCGCCCGGCCGATGACGGCCTTGGCCTCGTGCCCGACACAGCGCACCCGCAGTTCGTCACTGCGGGGGTCCACCGCCACCACACTGGGCTCCCGCATGATGATGCCGCGGCCCTTCATATACACCAGCGTGTTGGCGGTGCCCAAATCAATGCCAATGTCCTTGGTAAACATAGCGTGTATTCTCCCGAAAAAACCTTTGAAAAAATGTCCGATCCAGCTCATGCACAGCTCCCTCGCTTGGGGGCCGCCCACAGCCGCATCTTACCGGAATTCCCGCAGCAGCTGCGCCGTACGATGCACCGGCAGCCCCATGATGTTGTAATAGCACCCCGCAATGCCCGCGCACCACAGCGCCGCGTGGCCCTGGATGGCGTAGGCTCCGGCTTTGTCGTAGGGTTCCGGTGTGCGGACGTAGGCCAGCAGGTCCTCCTCGTCGATGGGGGAAAAGTGTACCAGCGTGGTTTCCACCGTGGCGGCGGCCCGGCTGCCGCGGCAGATGCACACCCCGGTATGTACCTTGTGGGTGCAGCCCGAAAGCGCGCGCAGCATCCGCAAAGCGTCGGCTTCATCGCGCGGTTTGCCGAACACCTTGCCGTTGCACTCCACCACCGTGTCAAACCCGCAGACCACATCCTCCGGGTGGGACGCGGCGACGGCAAGGGCCTTGGCCGTGGCCAGCGCCTGCGCCAGATGGGCAGGGGTGTCGGCCGCGATCTTGCTCTCGTCCACGTCACTGGTGATCACCGTGTAATCCGGGGCGATCAATGCCATCAGCTCGCGGCGCCGCGGGCTGCCGGAGGCCAGGATCAAAGCCATAGCGAAGTCCTTTCGTGTTCGATTATAGTCGCGCTCCGGCGTCGAAATCTGCCACACCGGCACGAGACTGGAAAATTTTGGAAATTGCTTGTCCTCACACCGTGCCGGTGGAGCCGAAGCCCCCCGCGCCGCGGTTGGTATCGCTCAGCGTTTCGGCCTGCACAAAGGCAGCCTGCCACACCGGCGCAATGCAGAGCTGGGCCACCCGCTCGCCGGGCTGGACCGTGTAGGGTTCGCTGCCCAGGTTGATCATGGGCACCCGGAGTTCACCCCGGTAGTCGCTGTCGATGACCCCCACGCCGTTGGCCATGCACAGGCCGTACTTGATGGAAAGGCCGCTGCGGGCATAGACCAGCGCCACGCAGTCAGCGCCGGGCAGTTCGATGGCCAGCCCGGTGGGCACCAGCACCCGCTCCATGGGGGCGATGGTCAGCGGTTCGTCCAGCAGGGCGCACAGGTCGGCGGCCGCCGCGCCGGGGGTGGCGTAGACGGGCAGCTTGGCCCGGGGGTCCAGCTTTTTGCAGAAAACGGTCATTTGCATAAAAACCTCTCAGTTGTTGGTATAGTATAGCCCACGGGTGAACTCGCTGTCAAACGGCTGTCCGGCCGCCAGCAGCTCCAAAATCTGGGCGACCCGGGCAGGGGATTCGGTGGTGAAGGCGGCCACCGCCCCATCCACCGGCAGTTCGGTCATCCGGTCGCCCATATACAGCGGCACCGGGTTGAACACCGTGCGGATGCCCGCCCCGCCGGGGGCCGAGCAGGTCACCGTGAAATCCCGGCCCTTGCGGTCCCGCAGCGTGCCGCCGCCGGGACACTGGGCGCAGCTGTGCACGTTGCGCAGCGGGCAGGCCCGGGTGAGCATCAGCGGAATGTGCCCGTAGCAGAGGGCCGCCGTGGGGATGGTCCGGCCGTCCCGGACGGGGGCCACGGCCTGCATGGCGTTCACGGCCGTCTCGGGGTGGAGCAGCATCCCCTGCAGGCCCAGCCCGGCATAGCGGGCGGCGGCCATGGGGTTGGTGATGTTCAGCCCCAGCCCGCCGTAGAGCGGCCAGTCTTTGGCCAGCAGCAGGTGGGCGGCGTTGTTGGCCACCGCTCCGGCAAAGCCGGCGCCCCGCAGGGCGTGCAGCCGCTGGGCGGTGCGCTCTTCCAGCTTGCCGAACATGACCCGGGGCAGTTCCAGCAGGGTTTTCTGCCGCCAGCCTTCGGGCACCTTGTCGGCCTCGTCCAGGGGGAAAATCAGCCACTGCAGCTGTTCTGCAAAGGCCGCGGGGCACTGGGCCACGGTGGAAAACCGAGCAGACAGGGCCGGCACGGCGCCCACCGTATGGGCGGCAAAATGGGGCGGCAGGTAGGGCTGCACCGGGTGGGGCGTGATGACGGAGCGCTTTTCCAGCAGCGTCTCCAGCGCTTCCCGGCGCAGCTCGTTCCAGACGCTGCCGGGCAGGAAACCAGGGGCGCCGGTGAGGGTGACGCCCGCGCAGAGGAACGGCGTACCGCCCGTCTTGCCCAGCGCCCGCTCAATGGCGGGGGTCTGGTCCTTCTGGGCGGGCTGGGGCGCTTCCTCACTGTAGACGATGGCCTTGTGACCGTCCTCATCGGCGGCGGTCAGCTTGACGCCCTCCTCCTCGAAGAAAACGGTAAACCGCACGGGGATGCGCTGCAGCTCCCGGCGGAACAGCTCCCGCGCCTTGGGGGTGGCGGCCCGGGTGGCGTCGGCATCGGCCTCGGTGCGCACACCGAACATGGTGCCGTCGTTGCGGCCGGTCAGGTAGCCGTCGGTGAAGCCGGAGCGGGAGAAGATGTCCCGCAGCAGGGCTTCGTCGTAGGGCTGGCCCTCCCGCACCGCACGGCAGGCCGCCACACAGGCGGCGGCATACTCCGGCGTGCGCAGGCGGCCCTCAATCTTGACGCTGGCCACACCGGCGTCCATCAGCTCCCGCAGATGGGGGATATGATCCATGTCCTTGAGGCTCAGATGGCAGGCCTTGCCCGGCTTGCCGGGAGCCAGCCCCGCGGAGGCGTCAAAGGGCAGGCGGCAGGGGCCCGCACAGGCGCCCCGGTTGCCGCTGCGCCCGCCCAGGAATGCACTCATCATGCACTGACCGCTGACGCTCATGCAGAGGGCACCGTGGATGAACACCTCGCACTCGATGGGGCTGGCGGCGCAGATGGCCCGGATCTCCTCCAGCGACAGTTCCCGCGCCAGGATGACCCGGTCGTAGCCCAGGGCCGCCAGTTCCTTCGCCCCGTCGGGGGTGTGCACGCTCATCTGGGTGGAGCCGTGCAGATGCAGCGTGGGCGCGATCTGTTTGATCAGCTGGGCGGTGGCCAGGTCGTCGGCAATGACGGCATCGGCCCCCGCCTCGGCCACGGCGCGCACCGCGTCGGCCAGGCCCTCCAACTCCCGGGCATAGACCAGTGTGTTCAGCGTCACGTGGACCCGCACGCCCCGGGCATGGCAGAAGGACACCGCCTCCCGCAGTTCCTCCGGCGTGAAGTTGCCCGCCGTGCGCCGGGCGTTGAAGCCGGTAAGCCCCAGATAAACAGCATCAGCGCCGCTGAAGACAGCGGCGCCAAGCATTTCACGATTTCCTGCGGGGGCCAGGATCTCCAGCGGGCGGCTCACGGAGCCTCCTGCGCGCTCTGCGAACGGCGCAGACGGCGTTCCAGCTCGTCGATGCGGCGCTTCAGCGAAGCGTTCTCCCGGCGCACTTCCTCGGCGGCCATCTTGGCGCTGGCGGCGTCTTCCAGGTAATCCTTGATCTGGCGGCGCATGTTGTCGGCGCTGCCGCTGGCCTTTTCCAGCTCGTCGCGGTAGTTCAGTGCCGTCATGACGGCGGCGGTGGTGATGGAGATGGAGTTGGAGGAGGCCATCAGCTCGTTCATATCCAGGTTCAGCCGGTCGGCCAGGTTCTGCATATAGTCCTCGCTCTCGGTGGTGTTGACCACATAGCTGGAACCGCAGATGTTCAGCCGCACTTTTGAGGTAGCCATTCCCATAAAAATTGTGCTCCTTCCTGCTGTATGTTCAAAATGAGCCCCGCGTCAGGGTGCAGGGAATTGAAAAATCTTACCAATATTATAATACAAAACGGTCTTTTGCAAAAGCCCTTTTTGTGGAAAAGTGTAAAAAAGCCGATAAACAGGCAATTTTCCCTTGCGCATTTAGCCAAACACGGCTATAATCAATAATATGGCAATTTTGAATGCCGTTAAACTTTCAGAAAAATCAGTGATCCCAAAACAAAACAGTAAGGAGAGAACGATTTTGAAATACACCAAGCGTGAGTTTGAGAAGCTGCTCAAGGACAAGCTGATGAGCGAATGCAATGTCACTCTGGACATGGCTTCCGCCGATCAGATCTACCGCTGCCTGGCCTCCATCACCCGTCAGATCATGTCTGACCGCCAGAAGCGGTTCCAGGCCAAGGTCCTGGGCGAGGGCAAGAAGCAGGTGTACTACCTGTGCATGGAGTTCCTCATGGGCCGCAGCCTGCGCACCAGCCTGTTCAACCTGGGCCTCAATGAGGTGGCCGAGAGCGTGCTGGCCGACGCCGACGTGAAGATCGATACCATCTACGACCAGGAGCCCGATGCAGGCCTGGGCAACGGCGGTCTGGGCCGTCTGGCTGCCTGCTACCTGGACGGCATGGCCACCGACTGCATTCCCGGCACCGGCTACTCCATCCTGTACGAGTACGGCATCTTCAAGCAGAAGATCGTGGACGGCTGGCAGCAGGAAACCGCCGACAACTGGCTGCCCGGCGGCCAGGTGTGGATCAAGTCCCACCCCGACCAGGCCCAGGAGATCCGCTTTGACGGCCAGGCCATCGAGACCTGGGAGGGCGGCTTCCATCACGTGAAGTACGAGAACTACAACTCGGTCATCGCCGTGCCCAACGATATGTACGTGGCCGGTTACGGCAGCCAGGGCGTTTCCAAGCTGCGCCTGTGGCAGGCCAAGGCGCCCAGCTTCGATATGAGCAGCTTCAACGCCGGCAACTACAACACCGCCATCAGCCAGTCCGCTTCCGCCGAGCTGATCTCCAAGATCCTCTACCCCAACGACAACCACACCGAGGGCAAGATCCTGCGTCTGCGCCAGCAATATTTCTTCTCGGCCGCTTCCATCGCGGACATCCTGCAGAACCACCTGAACCAGTACGGCACGCTGGACAACCTGCCCGACAAGGTGGCCATCCAGCTCAACGATACCCATCCCACCGTGGCCATCCCCGAGATGATGCGCATCCTGCTGGATGAGTGCAGCTACGACTGGGATACCGCCTTCGACATCTGCCGCAAGGTGTTCGCCTACACCAACCATACCGTCATGAGCGAAGCGCTGGAGAAGTGGAACGCCGACATCTTCCGCAGCACGCTGCCCCGTATCTGGCAGATCGTCTGCGAGCTGGACCGCCGCTGCCGCATCGAGCTGGAGAAGGCCTTCCCCGGCGACTACGGCAAGATCAACTATATGGCCATCCTGGGCGACAACCAGGTCCGCACCGCCAACATCTGCGCCTATGTGTGCCACGCCATCAACGGCGTGTCCAAGCTGCACAGCGAGATCATCAAGGACAGCGTCTTCCACGACTACTACCTGTTCAAGCCCAAGGCCTTCAAGAATGTCACCAACGGCATTGCCTACCGCCGCTGGCTGCTGGCTTCCAACCCCGGCCTGACCAACCTGCTGGAGGAGACCATCGGCGAGGGCTTCAAGACCGACGCCTCCGAGCTGAAGAAGTTCGAGAAGTACGCCGACGATGCCGCCGTGCTGGACAAGCTGGCCCAGGTCAAGCATGAGAACAAGGTCACCTTTGCCAACTACCTGCAGAAGGCCACCGGCCAGGTCATCGATCCCAGCTCCATCTTTGACTGCCAGGTCAAGCGGATGCACGAGTACAAGCGTCAGCACCTGAACGCGCTGAACATCGCGGCCGAGTACCTCTACCTGAAGAACAACCCCAACGCTGAGTTTACGCCCAAGACCTACATCTTCGGCGCCAAGGCGGCCCCCGGCTACTATATGGCCAAGCAGATGATCCGGATGATCTGCAAGCTGGGCAAGATGATCGACGAGGATCCCGCCGTGCGCGACAAGCTGCGCGTGGTCTACCTGGAAGATTACTGCGTCACCCTGTCCGAGCGGCTGATGCCCGCCTCGGAAGTGTCCGAGCAGATCTCTCTGGCCGGCACCGAGGCTTCCGGCACCGGCAACATGAAGTTCATGCTCAACGGCGCCATCACGCTGGGCACCCTGGACGGCGCCAACGTGGAGATCGCCGACGCCGCCGGTCATGACAACGAGATCATCTTCGGCATGCTCACGCCGGAAGTGAACGCGCTGAAGGGCATGGGCTATCATCCCTCCGCCTTCATCTCGGGCGACAACACCGCCATGGCCGTTCTCGACATGCTGGAGAAGGGTTGGAACGGCGAGAACTTCAGCGAAGTGACCAACAACCTGCGCAACTCCGACCCGTATATGGTCATGGCGGACTTCAAGGATTACCGCCGTGCCCAGCAGATGGTGCAGCAGCTGTACCAGGACAAGAAGAAGTGGAACCACATGAGCCTGATGAACATTGCCAATGCGGGCATCTTCAGCGCCGACCGTTCCATCATGGATTACGCGCGCGACATCTGGGGCGCCACGCCGGTCAAATAATTTCCCTGTACACTTTTGCTGCCGCGGCCGCCTGACCGCGGCAGTTTTTACTTCTGAACAGGGGGCTTTGTATGCCGCATACCTTTTACAACAGTTTTGACCCTGCCTGCAAGACGCCCTTCGGGGCCATCGAGGCGGGGCAGGAGGTCACCTTTGTGCTGACGGTGCCGGAGCAGCTGGGCTATGTGGATCCGCACCTGGTGCTGACCAAGGACAAGGAGGACCCCGTCCATTACCGGATGACCTTCACCGGCCAGACGCCGCAGGTCAACCATTTTACCTTCACCATTGCGCCCACCACGCCGGGGCTGTACTTCTATTATTTCGACCTGTACACCGACTTCCGCAAGATCTACCGCGGCAACGGCGGGGAAGGGGTGCTCAGCTGGACGGGCGGTGCCAGCTGGCAGCTCACCGTCTACGAGAAAGGCTTCACCACGCCGGACTGGTTCCGCAACGGCACCATGTACCAGATCTTCCCCGACCGGTTCTGCGAGGGTGTGCCCAACAAGCCCATGCCCTTTGCCGACCGCATCTACCGGGCCGACAAGACCGGCGAGCCCTACTTCTGGCCCACCGAGCAGGACGACGGCTACCTGAACATGGACTACTACGGCGGCGACTTCGCGGGCATCCAGCAGAAGCTGCCCTACCTGCGGGACCTGGGCGTGACCTGCATCTATCTGAATCCCATTTTCGAGGCCCACGCCAACCACCGGTACAACACCGCCAACTATCTGAAGGCCGACCCGCTGCTGGGCACCAACGAGGACTTCGCCGCCCTCTGCAAGGCCGCCCGGAAGGAAGGCATCCGCATCATTCTGGACGGCGTGTTCAGTCACACCGGTTCGGATTCGGTGTATTTCAATCGGGAGGGCCGCTACGGTCCCGGCGGCGCCTACCGTGACCGCCATTCCCCCTACCGCAGCTGGTACGATTTCGACTCGGGCTACCCCAGCGGCTACCGCTGCTGGTGGGGCTTCGAGACGCTGCCCGAGGTGCAGGAAGATTCGCCTTCCTACGAGGAATTTGTCTGCGGCAAGGGCGGCGTCATCGATACCTGGCTGAACCTGGGCGCCTCCGGCTTCCGGCTGGATGTGGCCGACGAACTGCCCGATGCCTTCATCGAGAAGATCCGGCAGGCCGTCAAGGCCCACGGGGAGGACAAGCTCCTCCTGGGCGAAGTGTGGGAGGACGCCACCACCAAGGAAGCCTGGGGCAAGCGGCGGACCTACCTGCGGGGCAAGGGACTGGACAGCGTCATGAACTATCCCTTCCGCAGCGCGGTGCTGGACTACCTCCGGGGCGCCGACGTGGCGGCGGTGGCGGAACAGCTGATGACCATCTGCGAGAACTACCCGCCGCCGGCGCTGCACTGTCTGATGAACTTCCTCTCCACCCACGACACCGAACGGGCACTGACCGCCATTGCCGGCGAACCCGCCAACGGGCGGGACCGTTTCTGGCAGAGCGGCCTCCGCATCGCCCCCTCCAAGGTGGACGAGGGGCTGCGCAGGCTGCTGCTGGGCTACGCCATGATCTTCACGCTGCCCGGCGTGCCCTGCGTCTATTACGGCGATGAGATCGGCATGCAGGGTTACCGGGATCCCTTCAACCGCGCCTACTTCGACTGGAACTCCACCGAGGAACGGCTGCGCGGTCCCATGAAGAACCTGGCCCGGCTGCGCAAGGGCTGCGACGCCTTTGACGGCGGCAGCTTCGAGATCGTCCGGGCGGAGGGGGATGTGCTGCACTACCGCCGGGTGGGCAAGACCCAGACGGCGGAGATCATCCTCAACCGCGGCCCGCACCTGCTGGCCGAGACCGCCTTCGGCAAATCCACCGAGGTCAACCCCGGCGGATTCACCGTCCTGGTGGAGGACAATGCCCCCCTGCATGTGGGATATTTTTCCATCTACTGATTCTTTCCAGAGCTCCGGCGGAAAACCGCCGGAGCTTTTGTCGGTACAGCGGGAAAACCGGCGCCGCCCGGACAGCAAGCCCCGTCAAATTGCACAGAAAAAGCAGAAAACGGACGGAAATTTTACATGTAAAAATCTTGACAGTACCAGCCGGTCATGTTAGAGTGTTGACAAAGCATACGATACGGAAGGAGGTTCCGTCTTATGTCGGCTGAAACGTTGTTCTGGCTGATCGCTGTGATCGCCTTTGTGGTGCTGGAAGCCGCCACCACGGCCCTGGTCTCTGTCTGGTTCGCGGTGGGGGCGGCGGCCGCTCTTGTGGTCAGTTTCTTCACCCCGTCGCTGCCGGTGCAGGCCGTGGTGTTTGCTGTTGTGTCGGCGGTGACGCTGCTCTTCATGGTGCCCACCCTGGCCAAGCGCCGCAAGGAGCGCAAAGCCCCCGTCACCAACGGCTCGCCACTGACCATCGGCAAGCAGGGTGTGGTGCTGGTGGACATCAACCCCGGCTACCTGGGCCGGGTGCGGGTGGACGGCCTGGACTGGCAGGCCCGCGCCGAGGTGCCCATGCCCAAGGATACGCCCTGCCGGGTGACCGATGTGGACGGGGCGGTTCTGATTGTGTGTCCGGTGACCGTGCAGACGGCCACCGCCTGAAAACGGAAAAGAGAGAAGGAGGTCCCTATGCCACTGCTGATTTTTGCCATTATCCTGATCGTGATTCTGATCATTCTGGTGCGCTGCATTGTCATCGTGCCCCAGTCCAACGCCTACGTCACCGAGTGGCTGGGCGTTTACAAGGACACCTGGGGAGCCGGCCTGCACATCCGCACCCCCTTTGTGGAGCGTGTCTCCCGCAAGGTCTCCCTCAAGGAGGAAGCGGCGGATTTCCCGCCCCAGCCGGTCATCACCCGTGACAACGTCACCATGATGATCGACACCGTCGTCTTTTTCCAGGTGTTTGACGCCAAGCTCTATGCCTATGGCGTCAACCGTCCCATCCAGGCCATTGAGAACCTGTCCGCCACCACCCTGCGTGACATCATCGGTTCCATGACGCTGGACGAAACGCTGACCAGCCGGGATGCCATCAACACCCGCATCACCGCCAGCCTGGACGAATCCACCGACCGCTGGGGCATCAAGGTCAACCGGGTGGAGCTGAAAAACATCGAACCGCCGCTGGAAATTCGCCAGGCCATGGAAAAGCAGATGAAGGCAGACCGTGAGAAGCGCGCCTCCATACTGCTGGCGGAAGGCGAAAAGCAGGCGGCCATCACCCGCGCCGAAGGCGAGAAGGAATCGGCCATCCTGCGGGCCGAGGCCGTGAAGCAGCAGCGCATCCGTGAGGCGGAAGGCGAGGCCCAGGCGCTGCTCACCGTGCAGAAGGCCCAGGCGGATGCCATCCGGCTCATCAACGAAGCCAACCCCAACCACAACTTCCTGGCGCTGCGCAGCATGGAAGCCATGGAGAAGGTGGCGGACGGCAAGGCCACCAAGCTCATCGTGCCCAGCGATATGCAGAATCTGGCGGCCACCGTGGCGGCCATCCAGGAGATCTCCGGCGGCGCAGCCGGGGCAGCGGCCACCAAGTAAAACCGCAGTACACAAAGAGAGGGACGACCCACCGGGTCGTCCCTCTTTGTGCGTTATGGTACCCAGGCCCGGGCCAGGGCGGCGGCCACGGCGGGAATGTCGTCCTCCTTCAGGGCGGAATAGCCTGCCACCACGGTGTCGGGCGGGCAGCTCTCCGGCCGGGCCAGGTAGTATTCCCGCAACCCGCGCAGCCGCACACCCTCCCGGGCGGCGGCCTCCACCATGGCGGTCTCGCCTCCGGCGCCCGGCAGCGTCAAAAGAAAGTGCAGCCCGCTGTGCACACTGCCCAGCGTGACCCCCGGCAATGCCTGGCGCAGCGCGGCGGCAAAGGCTTCCATGCGCCGCTTGTAGACCAGACGCATCCGGGCCAGATGGCGGGTGAAATACCCGCCTGCCATGAAGGCGGCCAGCGTCTGCTGCTCGAAGCGGCCTACCGTGTTGGCATAGACCGCAAAATCCCGCCGGTACTGGGCCAGCAGGCTGCGGGGCAGCACCATGCAGGCGATGCGGATGCCGGGGGCCAGGCTCTTGGAGAAGGTGGTCAGGTAGACCACCGGCCCGTCGGGGCCCGCCATGCCCTGCAGGCTGGGCAGCGGTCGGGTGTCGAAGCGGAACTCCGAGTCGTAGTCGTCCTCCAGGATGTACCGCCCCGGCCGGGCGGCGGCCCAGGCCAGGATCTGGGCCCGGCGGGGGGCCGGCATCGTCACGCCGGTGGGGAAGTGGTGGCTGGGCGTCAGGTAGCACAGGTTGGCGCCGCTGGCTTCCAGCGCCTGGGCAGACAGACCCTCGGCGTCGATGTCCACCAGCGTACAGGGCAGGGCGTTGTTCTGCAGTACGGCCCGGGTGCGGGAATAGCCGGGGTTTTCCACCGCCGCCCGGCCGCCGGCAAACAGATGGGCCAGACACCCCAGCAGATACTCGATGCCGGCGCCCACCACGATCTGCCCGGGGGTGCATTCCACCCCGCGGTAGGCGGAAAGATATTTGGCAATCTCCACCCGCAGGGCCTCGTCGCCCTGCATCTCGCCACGCTGCAGCAGTTCCGGCCGCTGGTAGAGCAGCTCCCTCTGGATGCGCCCCCAGCTCCGGGCGGGGAACAGGGCGGTGTCCACGCTGCCAGTGGAAAGATCGTACCGCGGGGCCGGAACCGTCTCCGCCGGTTCCGGCGGGGGCGGTGCAGCACGCCGGGCCCCACGGCTGTGCAGCATGCCGTAGGTCTTCTGCACATAGAAGCCGCTGCGGGGCCGCGCCTCGGCCAGGCCCTCGGCCGCCAGCATCTGGTAGGCGGCGTCCACTGTGTGGATGCTCACCCCCAGCTGGGCCGCCATGGTGCGCCGCCCCGGCAGCGCCGTACCGGGGGCGCGCTGCCCGCTGCGGATCTCGTCGGCCAGGGCGGCATACAGCTGTTCATAAAGGGGCGTCCTCTCCTCACTCTTCAGTTCAATCACGGCAGTTCCCTCCCAAACTGGCACCATAAAAAAATCAAAAACTGGGCATTTATTCGGAGCCAGAAAACGCTATAATAGGAGCATACCCTGCAGGAAAGAATTTGTCAACTCCTCCCGCCGGGGAGCGAGCTGCGTGATAAAGGAGTGTTTTCACTATGGATACAGCAACGATGTGGCTGCTGCTCTTCGGGGCGGTGGCGGTGGCGCTGCTGATTGCGGCGCTGACCAGAACCAAGTTTACCGTACAGCGCATCAGTCTGGTGGGCGTGATGGCCGCCCTGAGCTTTGTGGCCTACGAATTTTTCCGCATTCCCTTTGCGGGCGGGTCCTCCTTCCACCTGGGCAATACCTTCACGGCGCTGACCGCCATGCTGCTGGACGGCGTGTCGGGCGGCCTGGCGGGGGCCATCGGTCTGGCCCTGGCCGACGTGATCGCCGGTGATCCCGGCTATGCCTTCACCACCTTCATCCTCAAGTTCATCATCGGTATCGTCTGCGGCGTCACAGCCCACCGGCTGGTGCATCTGCGCCAGCAGCGGCAGGGCAGCAAGGGGCGGTACCTGGCCATGGTCACGGTCAGCGCCTTCAGCGGCCTGCTGGTGAATGTCTTCACCGACCCGCTGGTGGGCTATTTCCGGGACCGGTACATCTTCGGCCAGCCGGTGGAGGTGGCCACCGTCTTCATCAAGATCACCGGCGGCGTGACGCTGGTCAATTCGCTGCTTTCCACCGTCTGCGCGGTGGTGCTCTATCTGGCGCTGGAACCGGCGCTACGGCGTGCCCATCTTCTGCCCAAAGAATGATTTTTTACAGCCCTTCCGCTCCTGCGGAGGGGCTGTTTTTTTGACACTAAAATATGTAAAAATTGAGAAAACACTGGCGCTTCGGCCAAAAATAGTGTACAATAGCCACTGTATGCATCCAAGAACCGATAAAATGGAACATTCTGCGCGAAAGGAAAGGCAATGGCACGCAAAAAGAACAAGCAGGCGGCAAAAATGCCGTTGGACATACGCAGCAAAATGTACATTGTGATGGCTGTATGCAGCCTGATGCTGCTGGTCAGTGTGGTGATCTCATTTCTGCTGGTGGGCGGACTGGACCGGATGGGGACGGAAGCCGACAGCGATTCGGCTGACAGCGAATCCCTGGTGACCGAGAGCGGCTATGACAAGGACCAGAACACCATCGACGAGACGAAATACACCTCCACCATCCTGGAGAAGAGCGACGACGCCGGGCAGACCTACGTGGACGAAACCCTTTTCCTGGGCGACAGCAACACCGCCCGGATGTACCGGATGTTTGACTACTGCAGCTACGACAACGCCATCGGCTCGGTGGGCATGAGCGCCCGGTCGCTGGCCGACTTTGCCTGTGTACAGATGAAGGGATCCTCCGGCTATGTGACGATGGCCAAGGCGGTGGCGATGATGCAGCCCAAACGGGTGATCCTGACCTTCGGCACCAACGACCTGAGCCCCAGCTATTCGGCGGACAGCTTCGTGAAAGCCTACCAGGAGGGTATCCAGACCATCGTGGATGCCTATCCCAGCGTGGACATCATCGTCAATTCCATCCCGCCGCTGGGGCAGGTGCACTCCAACCAGAACCTGACCCAGAGCCAGGTGGATGAGTACAACAAAGCCCTGGTGGAGATGTGCCAGAAACAGGGCTGGAAATTCCTCAACAGCGCCGAGGTGCTCAAGGATTCCTCCACCGGCTACGCCAAGAGCGGGTATGTGGAGGCCAGCGACGGCATCCACCTGACCAAGGCGGCCATGGACGATCTGTTTGAGTATGTGCGTACCCACAGCTACATCACCGAGGACGACCGTCCCACCGTAAAGAATGTGGGCAAGCATGTGGGCGATAAGGATGTGTCGGTGTCCACAGCATCCACCGTCACCACCACCTCGTCGGCCAGCTCCACGGCGCCCACCGAGGAGCCCCAGTCCGAATCGGTCTCCCAGGAGACCGTGGTGCAGACACCGGAGCCCACCCCGCCGCCGGTGCAGGAGCCCACGCCCGAACCTGCCACGCCGGAACCCACGCCGGACCCGGCCACGCCCACGCCGGTGCCTGCCACGCCGACCCCGGACCCGGCCACGCCCGTGCCTGCCACGCCGGAACCCACGCCGGTCCCGGCTACACCGGAACCGGTGCCGGAAGCCTCGGCGCCCGCCAACCAGGAAGGCTCCACAACACCCCCGGACAACGGCGGAGCCGCTGATGCCAATGCGGGGATGCCGGACACGGCCCAAAGCTGACAAAACGCCCTCTGCCTTCCCATGGGAACGCAGAGGGCGTTTCTGTATACTTTTATTCCGGGGCAGGACCTTTTTGGGCGCGCAATGCAGCCAGCGTCACGCTATCCACATACTGGTTGATCAGATCGTTCAGCCCGCACCAGAACCCGATGGTCTGGCACTGGTCCCGCCGCGGGCATTCCATGTTGGCGCCCAGACAGGGGATGGCCGTCAGCTCGCCCTCCACCGCCCGCAGGATTTCCCCGGCGGTGATCTCGGCCTCGGGGCGGGCCAGCCGGTAGCCGCCCTGGGCGCCGCGCACACTGGTCACCAGTCCCGCCCGGGCCAGGGGGGTGATGATCTGTTCCAGATATTTCAGGCTGATCTGCTGGTTGTCGCTGATTTCCTTGAGCGGTACCAGCCCGTCGCCGTGATTGGCCAGCTCCACCATCAGACGCAGTGCATAGCGGTCGCGGGTCGAAAATTTCATGCAGCGTTCCTCTTTCTGTGTAATAGATTACTATTACCATACCATATTTGTAGGAAATTGGCAACCCCTTTGTGTATTTTTGCTCACCTTTGTATAATATTCTGAAAAATCCGCTGTTTTATGCAAAAAGTGTTGACAGAACTGCACCGGGGCGCTATACTCTTACCCAAGGAAGCCCTTTGGGTTTGCCGGAATGAGTGAGAAAGGGGTACACGGACAATGAACTGCAGCTACCGCTTCGGCATGATGATGTGCATGTGCAGTTTGCTTCGGCAGCCTGTGCCTGCTTTCTCATGCGCTCATCCGAATGCGTGAAGAAAGAAACACAGCGGGGTGTCGAAGTTGTTCGACGCCCCGCTTTTGTTTTGGCTTCTACCGGAAAAGGAGGAACTTTGTCATGGAACGTGGTCCGGTGTACAAACAGCCCGGTGTCCGAATGTGACGGCAGAAAGAGGGAACTGCCCTGTCCGGAAAAAACACCACCAACACAAAAAAGGAGACACAAGAATTATGAAAAAGCTGATTTCTGTTACCCTGGCCGGCGCGCTGGCCCTGAGCCTGGCCGCCTGCGGCTCCACCGCTTCGGTTTCTGAGTCCGCCGCCTCTTCTGCGGACACCGCCTCTTCGGAGGCTGCTTCCACCGCCGAGACCGGCAGTGACCTGGCCGGCACCACCATCAAGGTGGCCGCCTCTCCCACGCCCCACGCCGAGATCCTCGGGGTGGCCAAGGACCTGCTGGCCGAGCAGGGCATCACGCTGGACATCATCGAATTCAGCGACTACGTGCAGCCCAACATGGTCACCGAGAGCGGTGAAGTGGACGCCAACTACTTCCAGCATCAGCCCTACCTGGATTCCTTCAACGAGGAGAACGGCACCCATCTGGTGAGCGTGGGGGACATCCACTATGAGCCGCTGGGCATCTATCCCGGCAAGAGCAAGAGCCTGGACGAGATTGCGGACGGCGCCGTCATCGCGGTGCCCAACGACACCACCAACGAGGCCCGTGCCCTGCAGCTGCTGGCTGCCCAGGGCATCATCTCCATCCGGGAGGACGCCGGCCTGACCGCCACCGTCAATGACATCACCGAGAATCCCCACAACGTGCAGGTGGAGGAGCTGGAGGCAGCCCAGCTGCCCCGCACCCTGGCCGACGTGGACTACGCGGTGATGAACGGCAACTACGCCCTGGAGGCGGGCTTCTCGGTGAGCAAGGACGCCCTGGCCACCGAGGACGCCAATTCCGAGGCTGCCCAGACCTACGCCAACGTGCTGGTCGTCAAGGAGGGCAATGAGAACAATCCCGGCGTCCAGGCCCTGCTGAAGGCGCTGAAGAGCCAGGAGGTCAAGGACTTCATCAACGAGACCTACGACGGCGCCGTGGTGGCCCTTTTCTGATAAAAAACAACGAAATACCTTGCAACCGCGCGGCGGGTAAGGTACAATCAATAGGGAACGGGCGCAAAAACCCGTTCCCTATTGTAGAGTGAGGGGGAAAACCCATGATCGAATTGCAACACCTGACCAAGCGTTTCGCCACCAAGGGCGGCACGGTGGTGGCGCTGAACGACATCAACCTGACCATCCGGGACGGCGATATCTACGGCATCATCGGCATGTCGGGCGCCGGCAAGTCCACGCTGGTGCGCTGCATCAATATGCTGGAGCGCCCCGACGAGGGCAGCGTCACGGTGGACGGCCACCGTATGGAGACGCTTACCGCCGCCCAGCTGCGTGCCGCCCGGCGGGACATCACGATGATCTTCCAGCAGTTCAACCTGCTGATGCAGCGCACCTGCCTGCGCAACATCATGTTCCCGATGGAACTGGCCAAAGTGCCCCGGGAAAAGGCCGAGACCCGCGCCCGGGAACTGCTGGAACTGGTGGGCCTGCCCGACAAGGCGGAGGCCTACCCGGCCCAGCTTTCGGGCGGCCAGAAGCAGCGCATTGCCATTGCCCGCGCCCTGGCCACCGACCCCAAGGTCCTGCTCTGTGACGAAGCCACCAGCGCGCTGGACCCCAACACCACCCACGCCATCCTGCAGCTGATCCAGAAGATCAACCGGGAGCTGGGCATCACGGTGGTGGTCATCACCCACCAGATGAGCGTGGTGGAGGAGATCTGCAACCGTGTGGCCATCCTGGACGAGGGCACCGTGGTGGAAGAGGGGGACGTGCAGGCCATCTTCAGCCATCCCACCTCGGCGGCGGCCAAGCGGCTGGTCTACCCGGCGGGGGCGCCCAAGGCGGAATCCCTGCCCGGCCACAAGCTGGTGCGGGTGGCCTTCAACGGCACCCAGACCACCGACAAACCCCTGGTGGCCAGCCTGGCCATTCAGTGCGGCGCGCTGGTCTCCATCCTGGCGGCGGATACCCGCATTGTCAACGGCCAGACGCTGGGCAGCATGCTGCTGGCGCTGCCCGACGATGAGAACGCCGCCAAGGCCATCGAGTATATCAAGAACTATCCCGGCATTACCTATGAGGAGGTGAACGGCTGATGGCAGAGTTCCTGGCAAGCAAAGAGTGGGCAACCTTCCTGCAGATTCTGCCCACCATTCCCTTTGAAACCTGGGAGACCATCTGGTCCACGGCGGTGGCCACCCTGCTGGCGCTGGTCATCGGCCTGCCGCTGGGTGTCTGCCTGGTCACCGGTGAGCAGGGCGGCGTGCGGCCGCTGCCGCGCTGGGTCATGAGCGTGCTCAACGCCTTCATCAACCTGCTGCGCAGCGTGCCCTTCCTGATCCTGATGATCATCGTCATCCCGCTGTCCCGTCTGCTGGTGGGCACCTCCATCGGCACACCGGCCTCCATTGTGCCGCTGGTCATTGCCTCCTTCCCCTTTGTGGCGCGCCTGGTGGAGACCAGCATCCGCGAGGTGGATGCCGGCGTCATCGAGGCGGCCCAGAGCATGGGCGCCACCCCGCTGCAGATCATCACCAAGGTGATGATCCCCGAGAGCATGCCCAGCCTGATCTCCAACGTGACCATCGCCACCACCACCATCATGGGCTATGGCGCCATGGCCGGCATCATCGGCGGCGGCGGTCTGGGCAAGATCGCCATCAACTACGGCTACTACCGTTTCAATGTGGTGCTGGAGATCTTTGCCACCGTACTGCTGGTCATCCTGGTGCAGATCCTCCAGACGGTGGGTACCCGGCTGGCCATCCGCTGCGACAAGCGGATCCAGCGCTGAAGAATCTGTTCCAGAATTTTCCGAATTCATAAAAGGTTCAAAATGGTGTGACAACTCGGACACAATCGGGGCGTATACTATAAGGGAAGTCAAGGTGAGCAACCCAAGACCCATTCACTGCTGCCGGACCATGCGAGGGGCGGATGCCCCGGCCCGGCACAGACAACCTATCAGGCGCCCCGCGCCATTGGAATAGAAAGCAAAAAGCCCTCCGGCGGTTTCCGCCGGAGGGCTCTTGCTGTATTACAGGTCAGGAAAGCTTCTGCACGTCGGCCACCAGCTGTGCCACCGCCTCGGGGCGGGTCGCCCAGCTGATGCAGATGCGCACCGCCGTGTGGCTGTCGTCCGGCTTGCCCATCTCGTTCATGGCGTAGTGCTCGGCCAGTTTGTCGTACCAGTCGTCGGGCAGCACAAAGAACTGCTGGTTGGTGGGGGAGTCGTACAGCAGGTCGATGCCCTTGGCCGTGAAGGCCTCCCGCAGGGCCAGCGCCTGCCGGTCCGCCTCGGCGGCCATCTGGAAGTAGGGGCTGCAGCCGCTGCCGTCCTCGCCGTTCAGCAGCGCCAGGAACTGGATGCCCAGCAGCCGGCCCTTGGCCAGCATGCCGCCGTGCTGTTTGATGGCATAGCGGAAATCCTGCTTCAGCTCGTCGTTGGTGATGACCACGGCCTCCCCGAAGAGGGCGCCGCACTTGGTGCCGCCCAGATAGAAGACATCGCACAGGGCGGCGTAGTCCTGCAGGCTCAGATCGTTGGCGGGGCTCATCAGGCCGTAGGCCATCCGGGCGCCGTCCACAAAGAGGTACAGCCCCAGCTCGTAGCAGGTGGCGGAAATGTCGGTCAGCTCCTCCTTGGTGTAGAGGGTGCCCACCTCGGTGGGGTTGGACAGGTACACCATGCCGGGCTGGACCTCGTGTTCGTGGCTGGGGTTGGCGCGGTGGGACTGCACCGCCGCCCGGATCTGGGCCGCCGTGATCTTGCCGGCGGTGGCGGGCAGGGCCAGGCACTTGTGGCCGGTGGCCTCCACCGAACCGGTCTCATGGACGTGGATGTGGCCGGTCTCGGCGCAGAGCACGCCCTGCCAGGGCTTCAGCGCGGCGTCAATGACGGTCAGGTTGGCCTGGGTGGCTCCCACAAAGAAGTGGACGGCCGCCTCCGGCGCATCGCACAGCTTGCGGATCTGGTCGGCTGCCGCGGCGCAGTAGTCGTCCTCGCCGTAGCCGGGGGTCTGCTCCAGGTTGGTTTTCTGCAAAAGATCCAGTACGGGTTGGGCGGCACCCTCGCCGTAATCACACTCAAAACGAATCATCTGGGATTCTCCTTTCGATCACATACTCTTTAGTATAACACAGACGGGTAAACCTTGCAATGATCGGTAAAATGCGCTATAATAGGTCGTATTCGTGTGAGGAAAGAAGGAAACGTATGGAATCTCAAAAACAGCGGGAGCATTTTGCCTCCCGCCTCGGCTTCATTCTGGTCAGCGCGGGCTGCGCCATCGGTATCGGCAACGTCTGGAAATTCCCCTGGATGGCCGGTGCCAACGGCGGCGGTATCTTCGTACTGTTCTACCTGCTGTTCCTGGTCATCATGGGCGTGCCCGTGCTGACTATGGAACTGGCGGTGGGCCGCGCCAGCCGTCAGAGCGCGGTGGGCGCCTACAAGGCGCTGGAACCCAAGAAAAGCAAATGGCACATCCACGGCTGGTTCTGCATCATCGGCTGCTGCCTGCTCATGATGTACTACACCACCGTGGCCGGCTGGATGCTGGATTACTTCTACAAGTTTGCCACCGGCGCCTTCTCCGGCATCGACAACAGCGCTGTGGACGGTGTCTTCACCGCCATGCTGGGCAACCCGGCGGAACTGACCATCTTTATGGCCATCATCACGGTGGGCGGCTTCCTGGTCTGCTCCTTCGGCCTGCAGAAGGGTCTGGAGCGCGTCTCCAAGTGGATGATGCTGGCCCTGCTGGTGCTCATCGTAGTGCTGGCGGTGAACAGCATCCTGCTGCCCGGCGGCCAGGAGGGCCTGGCCTTCTACCTGCTGCCCGACCTGGGGCGCGCCTCCGAGGTGGGCATCGGCAACGTGATCACCGCGGCCATGAACCAGTCCTTCTTCACCCTGAGCCTGGGCATCGCCGCCATGGAGATCTTCGGCAGCTACATGACAAAGGACAACACCCTGCCCGGCGAGGCCATCCGCATCTGCGCCCTGGACACCTTCGTGGCCATCTGCGCGGGCCTCATCATCTTCCCGGCCTGCTTCGCCTTTGGTGTGGAGCCCGACGCCGGTCCCTCGCTGATCTTCCAGACGCTGCCCCGCGTTTTTGTGAACATGGCGGGCGGACGGCTGTGGGGTGCGCTGTTCTTCCTGTTCATGACCTTTGCCAGCTTCACCACCGTGCTGGCGGTCTTTGAAAACATCATGGCCAGCTGCATCGACTGCTTCGGCTGGACCCGCAAGAAGGCTACCCTGATCTGCGGCATCTTCATCCTGCTGGCCAGCATGCCCTGCGTGCTGGGCTATAACCTGTGGTACTTCTCGCTGCCGCTGCCCAACGCGCCCTCCGGCGGCCAGGTGCTGGACATCGAGGACTTCCTGGTATCCAACCTGCTGCTGCCCATCGGCAGCCTGATCTACCTGCTGTTCTGCGTCAGCCGCTGGGGCTGGGGCTACGACAAGTACATGGAGGAATGCAACACCGGCAAGGGCCTGAAAATGCCCCGGGTGTTCAAGCCCTACTTCCAGTTTATCCTGCCCCTGCTCATCGTGGTGATCCTGGTCCAGGGTCTGATCTGAACATAAAAAACAGCCGCCTTCGGGCGGCTGTTTTTGTTTGGGTTCAGTGCAGTTTTTCCTCCAGCCAACGGTGCATCTCCTCCCGCAGGGCCGCAAAGGCTGCGGCGGTGTCGGGATTCTCGGTGGGGAAATCCAGCAGCTTCCACAGCCAGCCCTGCCGGGCCACGGCGCGCAGACTCTCGGGGTAGCACAGCTCAAACACCAGCGAGGCGTGCCCCACGGCGTTGTCGGCCGGGTACTGTTTGAGGGCGCGCAGCACGCAGTGATGCTCATAGAAGGACTGCAGCACGGCGGGGGAGACAGGGCTCTGCTGCAGCGCTTCGGTGGTGACGTTGTAGATCTCCTCCATGGGCACTTCCACGTTCACCCGCAGAATGTCCACCTTGTCGGCATCCCGCAGAATCTGGCAGAACTGCCGTGTGCGGTCGTCCAGTTCCCCGGGCAGACGGTAGGCGCTGTGCCAGGCCACCGCCGTGCGCAGCGGCTCGTCCTCCCGGTCGTCCGCCAGATAGTCACGGATGTGCCCCTCCTCAAAGAGCACCCGGGCACTCATGGCGGCGTGGTCGGTGGACTGGGCATCGTTGAAGGTGCCGTACTGCCGCAGCTGCTCAAAGCGGCCCACATCGTGGAGCAGCCCGCACAGCCAGGCCAGATCGATGTCGGCCCGGGACAGCGAGAGACTGGCGGCGATGCGGTCGCACAGGGCGGCCA
Source organism: uncultured Gemmiger sp. (assembly GCA_944388215.1). Taxonomy (GTDB): domain Bacteria; phylum Bacillota; class Clostridia; order Oscillospirales; family Ruminococcaceae; genus Gemmiger. Next base: position 267,373 of record CALXHT010000001.1, read on the forward strand.
CGCGGTAGGTGTGGTCGATTTTCAGTTTGATTTTGGGGTCGGCGGCATTGTACCGGGCGGCATATTCGGCAAAAGCCTGCAGGGCCCGGGAACGGTCAAGGAACACGGCGGAAAACCTCCTTTACGGGTGGAAAAAACCGGAAGCACGTTGTTTCCTTTATTGTACCACGATTTGCCAAAACTGCAAAACATACCAAAAACTTCAGACAAAATGCACATAAAAGCGCTATACAGACGAAAAAACTTGACATTTATGTCAAAAAACGCTATGCTTTATGTATACAAACCTGCCCGAAGTTCCCTGGAAAGGTGGTGCATACGATGAACGCCAAAGGCGACGCCAATCGTAGTGTGCGCATGACCAAACAGCGGCTGTACCAGGCGTTGATCAGCCTGCTGCAAACGAAGGACCTGCGGGAGATCACCGTTCGGGAGTTGACCGAGCGGGCCGGGATCAGCCGCGGTACATTTTATTTTCACTATGCCGATATTTACGCATTGATGGAACAGATGGAGGCAGCCCAGCTGGACCATCTGTGCGAACTGATGGATGCGCTGGTGCCCAATTTCTCCCAGGACGATGTGCCGCCGGCGCTGGTGGCGCTGTTCCATTACCTGAACGACAACCCGGATGTCTGCCGTGCGCTGTACGGCAAGAGCTGGGAGTCCGAGTTTACCCGCAGCGCCAAGGAGATGATTGCCAAGCGCTGTCTGGGACAGCTGACGCCGGACGGCGGGACCCCGCGGCAGCAGTATCTGCTGGCCTTTGCCATCAACGGCTGCTTCGGAACCATCGCCACCTGGCAGACAGCGGGCTATCAGACTTCCCCCGATGAGATGGCGGTCATCACCTGGCAGGCCATCCGCGCGGTGAAAGAACTGTTATAAACGGCAAAATATCGTTGCTTTCCGTGTGCGTGTGCGTTATAATAGTCGCAGACTATCTGCCCGCGCCGCGGGTCAGACAAAGGAGAGTTGTACATCATGGGATTTTTTGACTTTTTGAAGAAGAAGCCGGAGGCAGCTCCGGCGGCACCCTCTTTCCCGATGACGCTGGCGGCGGACGCCAAAGGCACAGTCCTGACGATGGACCAGATCCCCGACGAGGTATTTGCTCAGGGCATTCTGGGTAAGTGCTGCGGCATTGATCCCACCGAGGGCAAGGTGTACGCGCCCCTGGGCGGCACCATCAGCCAGGCTCCCGACAGCGGCCATGCCCTGGGCATCGAGGGCGTCGGCGGCGTGGAAGTGCTGATCCACGTGGGTGTGGATACCGTCGAGATGAAGGGCGACGGCTTCAGCCCCAAGGTCAAGGAGGGCGACAAGGTCAAGAAGGGCCAGCTTCTGCTGGAGATGGACCTGGACAAGATCGCAGCCGCCAACCATCCGGCGGTGGTCATCACCGTCATCACCAACACCGACGACTTCAAGGACGTGGAACTGGTGGCTTCCGGCAGCGTGGAGCCGGGCGCGGATCTGCTCAAGATCACCAAGTAAGAACAGGCAACTTTCGGGGCGCACCTTGCGGTGCGCCCTGTTTGTATGGTACAATAGCCTACGGCGGGGCAGCAGCCTGCGCCCAACCTGAAGAAAAGGAAGTTGCCCTATGAGTGCGATTTTAGCCGTCTGCGGCGAAGCCTTCTGCGCCATGGTCAGTGACGGCCGTGTGGTGGAGGAACCCATCAACGGTGCCCAGCCCAAGGTCATCAGCGAGGATGTGCCCAAGGTGCGCAAAGTCAACCGGAATGTGCTGGTGGGTTTTGCGGGGGACACGCTGGCCGCCGTGCAGATCATCAATGCGCTGGACGAATACGAAACCCAATACCTGACGCTGGAAAAGGTCGTCAAGATTCTTCGCCAGAAGGCGCCCTCGGTGCGGGTGCAGCCGGTGGGGGTGCGCCTGCTGGTGGGCGGCCGCAACCGCAAGGGTCAGTTTGTGCTCACCACGCTGGGCAGTGCCGAACAGTACGTGCCCCAGACCCAGCCCGCCCGGGAGGGCGCCTACCTGATCGAAGGTGCCTGCTCCCATACCGAGATCGGTCCCTGGCTGGAACAGGAGGTCAAACCCCAGGCCGCCCAGTGGAAGAGCCTGGACGACGTGGCCCACACGCTGGACGGCTGCATCGCCAAGCTGGCCGAGCAGGACAAGAGCGTGAACACCACCTGTTTCCGGGAACTGGTCATGTAAAAATACCGCGCAGCAGCGCGGGAGAATCCCCGAAATGCCTGGATCCGTGCCCAAAAGAGGCACGGGTCTTTTTTTGTGAAAAAATGTCGCCCGCAGGGGTTGACGAACCCTGTGTCCAGGTGGTAAAGTAGGGGCGGGCCAGAAAGCCCGACATTACAATATAACGAAAAAGTGAGGTGGTTGCCATGGATACGCCCAGTAGTCCCAGTCCCGTGTACCGATGTATCAATAAGGCAGCCATCCTGTTGTTATATGGGGGAAAGCCCAGCCCTGCGCGCACCTGAGCGCCGGGCGGGGCTGTGCTTTGCATTGCCCCCGTATCCCATAGTTTGTGCTGCCGCCCAAAAGGAGGCAGTTTTTTTATGTCTGATACTGCAATCATGACGCTGAAGACGATGCTGGCCAACCTGGACGACGCGAAGAAGTACCAGAGCCTGCGCGATGTGATGGAGACCCTGCCCGCCCCCGACCTGGCCGCCGTGTTTGAGGACCTGCCGCCGGAGAAGCTGCCGGTGCTGTTCCGGCTCTGCCCCAAGGACCTGGCCGCGGATATCTTCGCCGAGCTGACCGCCGAGACCCAGCAGAACCTGATCGACGGCCTGACCGACAAGGAACTGAAGGCGGTGGTGGACGAGCTGTTCGTCGACGATGCGACGGATCTGGTGGAGGAGATGCCGGCCAGCGTGGTGAAGCGCATTCTGGCCCAGGCCGAGCCTGCGACCCGCCGCATGATCAACGAACTGCTCCAGTATCCGGAGGATTCCGCCGGCGGCGTGATGACCACCGAGTTCATGGAGCTGCGCCCCGACATGACGGTGACCCAGGCCATGGATTCCATCCGGGCCAACGGCATCGACAAGGAGACCATCAACAACTGCTACGTCACCGACACCGACCGCACGCTGATCGGCGTGGTTTCGCTGCGGGCGCTGGTGCTGGAAAAGGACCCCCAGCGGACCATCCGCGACCTGATGGATTCCAACGTGGTCAGCGTTTCCACCACCACCGACCAGGAGGATGTCTCCCAGCTGTTTGAGAAGTACGGCTTCCTGGCCATCCCCGTGGTGGATGCCGAGAAGCGCCTGGTGGGCATCGTCACCATCGACGACGCCATCTCCATTTTGCAGGACGAGGCCAGCGAGGACTTCGCCAAGATGAACGCCATCGGCCCGTCGGATAAACCCTACTTCAAGCAGTCCATGTGGGACCTCTACAAGAGCCGGGCCCCCTGGCTGGTCTTCCTGATGATCAGCGCCACCTTCTCCAGCCTGGTCATCCGCGGGTATGAGAGCGCCCTGGCGGCGGTCACCGTGCTCACCGCCTACATCCCCATGCTCACCGACACCGGCGGCAACGCGGGCAGCCAGAGCACCTCCACCATCATCCGCGGTATGGCGGTGGGGGATATCCAGCCCCACGACCTGCCGCGCATCCTCTGGCGGGAATGCCGCGTTGCGCTGCTCTGCGGCCTGACGCTGGCGGTGTGCAACTTCGGCAAGCTGCTGCTCTTCGACCGGGTCTCCGCCCCGGTGGCGCTGGTGGTCTGCCTGACGCTGATCTGCACGGTGCTGCTGTCCCAGCTTATCGGCGGTCTGCTGCCCGTGCTGGCCGAAAAGCTCAAGATCGACCCGGCGGTCATGGCGTCTCCGCTGATCACCACCATCGTGGATACCACCACACTGCTGGTCTACTTCAACATCGCCAAGGCCCTGCTGAAAATCTGAATTCCCTGAACAGTGTGTTCAAATTTGTCCTTGTACCATACCCCCGGGGTATGGTACAATTTTTTTATCTTTGGCTTACCGCCCTTTGCAACACCAGGAAACGGAGAATGCGCATGGAACTGCAGGACTTTTACGCCGGCCGGGCCTTTGATGCCTACACCTTTTTCGGCGCCCATCCCAAGGCCGGGGGCGCGCGGTTTGCCGTCTGGGCGCCGTCGGCCCGGCGGGTACAGGTGGAAGGTCCCTTCGGCACGGCGGCACTCAACCAAACCCATCCCGGGGTATGGGAAGGGGAGGTGCCCGGCGCAGAACCGGGCATGCCCTACCAGTACCTGGTCACGGGGGCGGACGGCTGGACGGTGGGCCACTGCGACCCCTACGGCTTTGCCATGACGCTGCGCCCCGAAGGCCACAGCATCCTGGCGGAGATGCCGGGCGGCTTCACCGACGACGACTGGATGGCCGCCCGCACCAAGGGCTTTGACCGGCCCATGAACATCTACGAGGTGCACGCCGGCAGCTGGAAGCGCAAACCGGACGGCAGCTGGTACAGCTATGCCGAGCTGGCCGAACTGCTGCCCGCCTACTGCCGGGAGAACGGCTACACCCACCTGGAACTCATGCCGCTGGCCGAGCATCCCTTTGACGGCAGCTGGGGCTACCAGGTGACCGGCTTTTTCGCGCCCACCAGCCGCTACGGCAGCCCGGCGAAACTGGTGCGGTTCATCGACGCCTGCCATCGGCAGGGCATCGGGGTGATCCTGGATTTTGTGCCGGTGCACTTTGCGGTGGACGGCTACGGCCTGAAAAATTTTGACGGCACCCCGCTCTATGAGGACCCGTCCCAAGGGGCAGGGCAGAGCGAGTGGGGCAGCTGCAACTTCCATCATGCCCGGGGGGAGGTGCGCAGCTTTCTGCAGTCCTGCGCCGACTACTGGCTGGGGGTCTTCCACGCCGACGGCCTGCGGGTGGATGCGGTCTCCCGGCTGATCTACCGCCAGGGGGACCCGGCCCAGGGGCTCAACCAGCCCGGGTTGGAATTTCTGCGGTTCATGAACGACGGCCTGCAGCGGCGGCATCCCACGGCGCTGCTCATCGCCGAGGATTCCAGCGCCTACCCCCAGGTCACGGCGCCGGCAGCCCGGGGCGGCCTGGGCTTTGACTACAAGTGGGACCTGGGCTGGATGAACGACACGCTGGACTATTTCCGCAAGAGCAGCGACGAGCGGAAGACCAACCTGGACCGGCTGACTTTCTCGATGCTCTACGCCTGGAACGAGCGTTTCATTCTGCCCTTCAGCCACGACGAGAACGTCCACGGCAAGGCCACCATCGCCCAGAAGATGTACGGCGGCTACGACGGAAAGTTCCCCCAGGCCCGGGCCCTCTACCTCTATATGGCGGTACATCCCGGCAAAAAGCTGGATTTCATGGGCAACGAGTTCGCCCAGCTGCGGGAGTGGGATGAAAACCGGGAACAGGACTGGATGATCCTCTCCTTCCCCAACCACGACGCCTTCCGCCATTTCCGGGCGTTGCTCCACCGGCTCTACCTGGACAACGAGGCCCTCTGGGCCCGGGAATACGACCCGGAGGCCTTCCGCTGGGCGGACTGCGACCACGGGGCCCGGAATGTCTGCGCCATGGTGCGCCGGGGGTGGCAGAGCATGGTGCTGGCCGTCTTCAATTTCGGGGCGGAGGAACAGCCCGCCTACACCCTGGACCTGCCCGCCGGCCGCTGGACGCTGCTCCTGGACACCGACTGGCAGTGCTGGGGCGGCACCACGGTGCAGCAGAACCAGAAAAAAACCGGCACCATCTCCCGCCGCCGGCCCTTCACGGTGGCCCTGCCGCCCTACAGCGGCAGACTCTACCGTCTGGAACCAAAACAATAAAAAACCGCCTGCCCGGCATGGGGCAGGCGGTTTGCGGTTTATTGGGGTGCCAGATCGAAGCGGTAGATGGTGGTGGAGCTGTAGGGAGTATCGGGCAGCACCGTGGTGTCCGGGAAATCCGGATGGTTGGGTGCGTCGGGGAACTCCTCGGTCTCCAGGCAGACCGCGTCCCGCTTCTGGTAGTGGGCACCGTCCTTGCAGTCGGTGACCGGCGCCAGGGAGTTGGCCGAGTAGAGCTGCATGCCGGGCAGGGTGGTGAGCACCTCCATCCGGATGCCGGTCTGGGGGCCGGTCACCCAGGCGGCGTGGCGCAGGCCGGTGTCCCGGATGATGTAGCAGTGGTCGTAGCCGCCGCCCTGATTCAGGGCAGGGTAGTCCGCCCCGATGTCCAGGCCCAGCGTCTTCTCCTCGGTGAAGTCCATGGGGGTGCCGGCCACCGGAATGCGCCGGCCGGTGGGAATGCTTCCGTCGTCGGTTTCCAGGTAGGCGTCGGCGTCCACGCTGACCCGGTGGCCCAGGGCGGTGCCGCTGGCGTGGCCGTTGAGGTTGAAGTAGCTGTGGTTGGTCAGGCTGCAGACGGTGGGGGCATCGGTGGTGGCGGTGTAATGGATCATCAGCCCGCTCTTGACCAGCTTGTACTGGATCTCCAGCTCCACATTGCCGGGGAAGCCGTCGGTGCCGTCGGGGCTGCTAGCCGTCATGGTGACGCTGTCGTTCTCGCCGGCGGTGGGCTCCACGTCGAAGAGGGTGGCGCCGAAGCCGTGCAGGCCGCTGTGCAGGCAGTTGCCGTTCTCGTTGGCGGTCACATGGACGGTCTCCTCATACAGCGGGAACTGCGCCCCGCCGATGCGGTTGGCAAAACGGCCGATGGCCCGGCCCATGTAGTCGGTGTTGCGCTCATAGTCGGGCACGGTGGGGTAGCCCAGCACCACGTCCACCGGGTTGCCGTTGCGGTCGGGTACCAGGATCTTGTGAATCAGGGCTGCGTAGGTCAGCAGGTGGACTTCCAGCTGATCGTTTTTCAGCACCACCAGCCGGACGTTCTCTCCGGCGGCGGTTTTGCCGAAATCGGTGATGGAAACAGACATGACAGTTCCTCCTTAGGCTTCGTTGTCCGGTTTCTGCCGGGCCAGGTCTTCCCGGACACTGGCGGCGACGCTGCCGGTGCCGTAGTTGAGCATGCGGTTGACCCGGCTGACCGTGGCGCTGGAAGCGCCGGTCTCCCGCCGGATCTCGCTGTACACCTTGCCCTGCAACAGGCACCCGGCCACGGCATAGCGCTGTTCCAGGGTGCGCAGTTCGGTCACGGCGCACAGGTCATCAAAAAAGCGGATGCATTCATCCAGGGTGTTCAGCCGCAGAATCGCCTCATACAGAGCGGTGCTGCGTTCTTCTTTCTGCGGAGTTTGCGGGCGCATAGGCGCCTCCTTCTGTTTTTGTAAAAATTGTTCCAAGATTGGAGTGTTGTTTAATTCATTCTAGCAAATGTGCCCAATTTAGTCAATACTTTAAACAGGAAAAGCACCCGCTGCCGAAGGCAAAAGTCCCTTTTGCGGGACACCCACCGCCCACCCTCTTGCACCTTTGGGCAAAGCAGGGTATGATAGTACCATATTGTATAAAAGGGAAGGAAACACACCATGCCGATGCCACTGATGATCGTCTACCGGGTGCTGGGCATCCTGCTCCTGGCCATGGCGGCTGCCGCCGTGTGGGAGAAGTACCGCACGGTGCGGGGGGCCACCCTGCTGCCGGGCCGCATTCTGGACTGCCGCAAGGCCAACCGCACCAATCCGCGTCAGGGCGCGGGGGGATACCGCTATCTGGTGGAGATCCACGCAGGAGGGGAGCGGCTGGAACTGGAGACCAATGATTCCTTCTGGTTCAGCCATGACAGTCAGAAGGGCAAGAGCGTGCTGGTGTGGTATAACCCCGGCCGTCCGGTGCTGGAGCGCAAGAGCCTGGGCACCGAGGTGCTGGCGGCGGTGATGGCGGCCATCGGCGTGGCGCTGCTGCTTTTACAGTAAGGCGGAAAAGCGAGCGCCATCGACGAGAAGATTGAACAGATGTACTTGGTATCAGACGGCCGGATGTGCTATACTGGGCGCAAGGCCGCCGGAAGGATTGCGACACTATGGATTGGATTTTGTATCTGCTGCTGGCCCTGGCGCTGGTGGGGGATGTGCTGCTGGTGGTGCTGCTGGCACGCAGCGGCCGCAAACCGCCCCGGGGCGATACGGCGGATGACTTTGTGCGGGCCATGACCCCGGTGCTGCAGGGGGAGACCGACCTGCTGGCCGAACAGCTGCGGGCAATGCAGGGGGAGATGGGCCGTACCACCACCGCCACCCTGCGGGACTTTTCGTCGGTGCTGGCGGAAAACCAGCGGCAGAGCGCCGCGGCCAGCACCGCCCGGCTGGAGTCCATCGACCGGGCGGGGACGGCCCGCCAGAAGGCGGCCAACGACGCCCTGCTGGCCCAGCTGACCATGCTGGAACACCGGCTGAAGAATCTGGAGGATTCCAACGCCACCCGGCTGGACGGGGTGCGCGGAGCGCTGGTGCAGGGGCTCAACGTCATCCGGGCGGACAACAACAAAAAGCTGGAGGAGATCCGCGGCACCGTGGAGGAAAAGCTGCAGGATACGCTGCAAAAGCGGATCAACGATTCCTTCCGCACCGTCAGCGCCCAGCTGGAGCAGGTTTATAAGGGCCTGGGTGAGATGCAGAACCTGGCGGCCGATGTGGGAAGCCTGAAGCAGGTGCTGTCGGGGGTCAAGACCCGGGGCATCCTGGGCGAGGTACAGCTGGGGGCGATTCTCGAGCAGATCCTGGCCCCCGGTCAGTATGACACCAACGTGGCCACCGTGCCGGGCAGCAACAACCGGGTGGAATTCGCGGTGAAGCTGCCGGGCCAGAGCGGCACCGTCTGGCTGCCCATCGACGCCAAATTCCCCGGCGACACCTACGCCCATCTGCAGGCAGCCCAGCAGCGGGGCGATGCGGCGGCCACCGCGGCCATGCGCAAGGCGCTGTTCAGCGTGCTGCGGCAGGAAGCCAAGGATATTCACGACAAGTACATCGAAGTGCCCTACACCACCAGTTTCGGCATCCTGTTCCTGCCCTTTGAAGGGCTGTATGCCGAGGTGGTCTCCAGCGGCGTGACCGAGACGCTGCAGCGGGACTACCAGATCACGGTGGCGGGACCGTCCACCATGGCAGCGCTGCTTAACGCCCTGCAGATGGGCTTCCGCACGCTGGCCATCCAGAAGCGCTCCGGCGAGGTGTGGACGGTGCTGGGGGCGGTCAAGACGGAATTTGAAAAGTTCGGCGCCGGTTTGCAGCAGATGCAGCGGCACCTCAACCAGACCGGCTCCGATCTGGAGGAGCTCATCGGTCCGCGCAGCCGGGCCATCACCCGCAAGCTGGAGGCTGTGCAGCAGCTGGACCCCGATACGGCGGCCGGGCTGCTGGGCCTGCAGCAGGATTCCAAACCCTGAACGGCGTGTTGCCGTTTTACCCATCTGGAAAGGAAAGTGAGGGAATATCATGATCCGTATCATTACCGATTCCGCCGCCGACCTGACGGCCCAGGAGATGGCGCAGCCCGGCGTCAGCGTGGTGCCCATGTCCATTACCTTTGAGGACGGCACCTCCGTGGAGGACGACGGCAGCATGACCAAGGACGAGTTCTTCAAGCGGCTGGCCACCGACAGCAAGCTGCCGCGCACCAGCCAGCCCAGCCCGGCCGCCTTCATGGAGGCTTTCGCCGACGCCGAAGTGGCCGGGGACGAGGTCATCGTCATCACCGTGGGCCAGAAACTGTCGGGCACCTACCAGTGCGCCGTGATGGCAGCCCATGATGTGGATGTCCCGGTGTATGTGGTGGACTCCGAGACCGCCACCCAGGGCGAAGCCGTCCTGCTGCGGGAGGCGCTGCGTCTGCGGGATATGGGCCTTTCCGCCCAGCAGATCGTGGAGGTGCTGGAGCGTTTCAAAAAGCGCATCCGCATCATTGCGGTGGTGGACAGCCTCAAGCACCTGCAGAAGGGCGGACGCGTCCCGGCGGCGGTGGCCATTGTGGGCGGCGCCCTGGGCATCAAGCCGGTCATTGCGGTGTACGAGAGCGCCGTCAGGCTGGCCGGCAAGGGCCGCGGCCGTCCCGGTGCGCTGGTGGCCCTCTTCAAACAGCTGGATGAGCTGGGCGGCATCGACACCAACTACCCCTGCGTGGTGCTCTACAGCGACGACAAGGCCACGGCGGCCCCGGTGCACCACTACCTGACCCAGAACCTCATGCTGGAGGGTGTGCGCACCTGCCAGATCGGCCCCACCATCGGCACCCACATCGGCCCCCGCTCGGCGGGCATCGTCTTTGTGGCCAAGGAAACCGTCTGATATGCAATACAAAAGCCCCGCGGACCGGTCCGCGGGGCTTTTTGTGCGGGAGAAATCAGGATTCGTCGCTGTGATGGGTGACCCGGTTCAGCAGATAGACCGCCAGGATGATGACGCCAATCACGATAAAGATGCCCAGCATCCCCACCAGCAGCATCGGCAGGGTGGTGGCAAGGGAAGCAATATTCATACGGCAATCCTCCTTACATGCCCATCAGAGTGAGGATCAGACCGCCGGCGATGACCGACGCAATCTGCCCCGAGACGTTGACGCTGATGGAGTACATCAGCAGGAAATTCTGGTTGTCCTCGGCCAGGCCCAGCTGGTTGACCACACGGCCGCTCATGGGGAAGGCCGAGATGCCGGCGGCGCCGATCATGGGGTTGATCTTTTTGCCCTCCGGCAGGAAGATGTTGAGCAGCTTGGCAAAGAGCACGCCGCCCGCCGTGTCGAAGATGAAGGCCACCAGGCCCAGGGCCAGGATCAGCAGCGTGTCGGGCTTGACGAACTTGTCGGCGGTCATCTGCCCGGCCACCGTCAGGCCCAGCACGATGGTGATGAGGTTGGCCAGCACGTTCTGGGCGGTCTCGGACAGGGAGTTCAGCACGCCGCATTCCCGGATCAGGTTGCCGAACATCAGGAAGCCCACCAGCGCCACGCTGGCCGGGGCCACCAGACCGGCCAGGATCGTCACCACGATGGGGAAGAGGATCTTGGTGGTCTTGGTCACGTTGCCCTTCTTATAGGGCATGCGGATGAGCCGCTCTTTTTTGGTGGTGCACAGGCGGATGACCGGCGGCTGCACGATGGGCACCAGCGCCATGTAGCTGTAGGCCGCCACCATGATGGCGCCCAGGTATTTGCTGCCCAGCGTGTTGGCCACGAAGATGGCGGTGGGACCGTCGGCGGCACCGATCACCGCGATGGAGGCCGCATCGGGCAGGTCGAAGAAGAGCCCGGCCACCGCCAGGGTGAAGAAGATGCCGAACTGGGCCGCTGCGCCGAACAGCATGAGCCAGGGCTTTTCCAGCAGCGGGCCGAAGTCGATCATGGCGCCGATGCCGATGAAGAGCAGCAGCGGGAACAGTTCGTTGGACATGCCCGCTTCAAACAGGGCGGTGATGGGCCCTTCGGTGTCCCCCTGGGTGATGGCGCCGGACAGCGGCAGGTTTACCAGGATGGCGCCGAAGCCCATGGGCACCAGCAGGCTGGGTTCCATTTTCTTGACGATGCCCAGGTAGACCAGCAATCCGCCGATGATCCACATGACCACCATCTGCCAGGTCAGGTTGCCGAAGTTGGCAAACAGTCCGGCGAAGGTTTGCAGAACGTTCATGGGAATTCCTCCTTTATTTTGCACGGGGAGCAACAAAAAAGACCTTTGCCGCAATCGCGTACCGACTGCGGCAAAAGTCTCAGTGCTTGGGTAGGACCCCGGGGCGTACACAACGCCCGTGGTGACGAGGCCGAACGCACGGCTGGCCGCTGCCATACCGTGCCGCTTACTCCCTTTTGCTGTATTTTTCAGTATAGCAGGTTGCCCTGGAAATTACAAGCACCCGGGATGCACAAAATCAGCCGGGAGACTTTCGGCAGGCTGCATAAAAAATGTTTGACAAATGCTTTTATTACAGGTATTATAAAGGTGTTCGCATCTGCCGGATGGAGAAGTTTTCATGCAAAAAGTGGACGATGACCTGCTTGTGCGCGCACAGCAGGGGGACGATACCGCCCTGGCCGCACTGATTGCCCGTATGATGCCCGCCATCCGCAAGGGGGCGGCGATTTACCGGGCTCCCGGCCTGGATTTTGAGGACGCCGTGCAGGAGGGCCTGATCGGACTGTTTCAGGCCGTGCGGAGCTACCGGCCGGCCGCCGGTACGCCCTTTGCCTCCTACGCCGCCGCCTGCATCCATCATGCCCAGCAGGACGCCCAGCGCGGGGCCCTGCGCAAGAAGCATGCACCGCTGAACTTCAGTGTACCGCTGCCCGATGCCGAGAACATTCCCCAGCCGGGGCCGGAGGAACTGGCCATCGCGGGGGAACGCTACGCCGACACCCTGCAACGCATGCAGACCGAACTTTCTGTGCTGGAACGTCGGGCCCTGGTGGCCAGTTTACATGGCCAGCCGGTAGCCCAGACAGCCCGCGACCTTGGCATCACACCCAAGGCAGTGGCCAATGCGCTGGCCCGCGCCCGCCGCAAGCTGCGCGGGTGAACCTTTTGGATTCAGGCGTTTGCCTGGTCATATATCAACCTGCCCCCAGTAGCGCCTAAAATCAGTTCGTTATGCGTTGGTTTAGATTCTTCCGCGGGCAAATACAAACAGAGGAGATACCCATTATGTTCGAAGACAAGACTTTGGTATGCAAGGAATGCGGCAAGGAGTTCGTCTGGACCGCCGGCGAGCAGGAGTTCTACGCCAGCCGTGGTTTCGAGAACCAGCCCCAGCGCTGCAAGGCCTGCCGCGATGCCCGCAAGAACGCTACCCGCGGTGAGCGTCAGATGTACGATGCCGTTTGCGCCAGCTGCGGCAAGGCTTGCAAAGTTCCCTTCCAGCCGCGTGAGGACCGCCCGGTCTACTGCAGCGAGTGCTTTGCCAAGATGAAAGAGAACGGCTGATTTTGCGCGTGTAAACGTGTAACACGAGTTTGAATTTCCATTCCGCGCCCCGGTCGGTTCCGACTGGGGCGCGGTTTGTTTTGGGAGGTGTGCCTGTGACCCGGTGTCTCACAGGGAAAAAACTGCTGTGGTGTATGGGTATCGCCGCCGTACTGCTGTTTTTGTGCAGCAAATCTTCCCCTCTGTTTGCCTTCAATGACTGGATGGACGCCAACATCTTCTTCACGATGGGCAAGTCCATGTTCAGCGGCCGGGTGCTCTACCGGGATGTCTTCGACCACAAGGGCCCGGTGCTGTATTTCCTCTACGGCATCGGCTGGCTGATGGACCACACCGGCTTCACCGGGGTGCTGATTCTGGAAGTGGCGGCCTTCGCGGTGTTTCTGGCCGTCAGCCTGGACACCGTCGCCCTCTTTACCGCCAAAGCACCCCATCCCGCCTGGGCGGTGCTTCCGGCGGCGGGCATTGCCGCCAGCCGGGCCTTCTCCCACGGGGGCAGCGCCGAGGAATTCCTGCTACCCTTTTTGGCGGTGGCCCTGTACGGGCTGCTGCGCACGGTGCACCGGCGGCAGGAGATGCCCCTGGCGGCCGTGCTGGGGCAGGGGGTGCTGGCGGGATGTGCCCTCTGGCTCAAATATACCGTGCTGGGCTTCTATCTGGTGTGGGCGGCGGTGCTGGCGGCACTCTACCTGCGGCAGGGGAGAACCCGTGCCCTGGCCCGCAGCTGCGGGGCGTATCTGGCCGGTATGGCGCTGGCCACGCTGCCCTGGGTGGTTTACTTCGGTGTGCACGGGGCGCTGGACGACTGGTTCACCGCCTACTTTTACGATAACCTCTTTCTGTATACGGGCAACAGCGGCGGCTGGACCGCGCTGCCGCAACACCTCTGGTGGGCGGTGCGGGATGCCCTGCCTGCCGCCGGGCTGACGCTGCTCTTTCTGGTGGGCGCCCTGGCTGCCCGCCGCCGGGCTGTGGCCGGTGGGGTCTGCCTGCTGGCGGCGGGGCTGGCCCTCACCAGCCTGATGGGCGGGTATCTTGTCTACTATGGTCTTGTGCTCGCGGTCTTTGCGCCGCTGGGTCTCGTGCCGCTGGTCCGCCTTTCCGCCCGGGTGGAAGGACCGCGGCCTGTGAGGATGCTGCTGCCCTGGGCGGGGCTGGCGGCCGCGGCGGCCTTTGCCTGGCTGGCCAGTCCCAACGCGCCGCTGCGGGGCAGGGGGGCGGAAAGCCTGCCCCAGCTGCGCTTTGCCCGGACGATGGCGGCGGACGAAGAGGCCAGTCTTCTCAACTACGGAACCCTGGACGGCGGATTCTATACGGCGTCGGGTCTGCTGCCGCCGGGGCGGTATTTCTGCGTGACCAACATGCCGCTGGAAGCCCAGTGGACCGAACAGAACCGCCTGCTGGAAGAGGGGACCGTGACCTACGTGGTGGCCCTGGTGGATGACCTGGAACAGCGGTTCCCCTCGTACCATTGCATCGATGAGGCCTCCTATGACGGCGGCGAGGGCACCGTGACCTGGTATCTCTACCGCCGGGCGTGAAGCATTTGCGCTTTTGCCCCGGTTGCGGTATAATAACAGCGGCCCACGCAAATCCTGAAAGAAAGGCGGCGATCCCCATGTCCTTATCTTCCCGAGTGTGGCGGGGTGTGCTCGCCCTGGTGGCGGCGCTGGTGGCAGCCGGCGCGGTCTGGCTGCTCTGCCGCTGGGTGGGCTACGACCTGCAGGACAGGCTGGGCAACCAACCGGTGTTTGAGATCCTCAACGATGACTACACCCAGATCATCGACCTGCCGGAGGAGGGCCTCACCCAGGAGGTACCCCTCCAGGCCGGGCAGGCCTTTTACGGGGTGCGGCTGAATTTCAGCACCCATGGCCAGCTCTACAAGTCCGGCATGGTCATGGTGGATGTCACCAACGAGGAAGGCACCCTCATCGCCCAGATGGCGGGCAACTTCCTCAACATCTTCGACGACAATTTTACCGCCTTCACGATGGACGAGCCCTATATACCCGAGAAAGCGGAAACGCTGACGGTGCACCTTTATAATGCGGTGCCCTGGGACGGGCCACTGGGGCTCTGGGCCAGCGAAGGGGCGGTGGACGGCATGGACCTGCTCCGCGGCGACACCGACGGCGAGCCGCTGGACGCCACGCTGGCCATCCAGCTGGTGGCGGATTACTCGGGCAACTGGCCCGCCCGGCTGGCCCAGGGGCTTGCCGCCCCGCTGGCGGTGGCTGCGTTTGCGGCAGTGCTGCTGGCGATTCTGCAGGCGCCCCTGGCCCTGCTGGTGGCGGTGGCCGGTCTGGCGCTGGGCTGCGGCTTCCTGCGGGTGACCCCCGCCCTGGTAGCCCCTGATGAATACACCCATCTGGCGGCGGCCTATGAGCTGGCCGGCCGGTGGAGCGGCCAACAGACCGCTGACGAGAGCGGCCATCTGCTGGTGCGCAGCTGCGATGTCTCCTATTTCGGCACCAAAACCGGCGAGATCGGCATCTTCGCCTACAAAGCCCAGGCCCAGGCGGCCGCCCAGGACACCGGCAGCCCCAACACACTGACCGAGGTCAGCGAGGCGGAGGCCGGCCAGGGCGGCGGCAACTACTGGGCCCAGGCGCTGGGCATCTGGCTGGCGCGGCTGAGCGGCAAAAACTTCTACACCATGCTGGGCTGGGGCCGCACGGCCAACCTGCTCCTGTACCTGATCCTGGCGGTGGCGGCGGTGGCAGCGGCCCCCGGCGTGCTGCGCGGGCTGTTCGCCTGTGTGGCGCTGCTGCCCATGTCCCTGCAGCTGGCCGCCAGCCTTTCCCCCGACGCGGGGGTGCTGGGCACGGTCTTCCTGTTCACCGCCCTCTGCATGCGGCTGCGCACCCAACACGCCGCCCGCTGGCAGCTGGTGTTGCTGGCGGTGCTGGCGGCGGCGGTGGCCCCGGCCAAGGCCATCTATCTGCCTGTGATTCTGCTCTGCCTGGCCATTCCGGCCGAGCACCTCGACCCGCGCCGTGGGGCGGAAACGCCCACTGTATCGCTGCGCGGCCTGTCGGTCCGCCCGGGACGCCTGGTCCAGCTGGGCATTCTGCTGCTGGCGGCGGTGCTCTGGATGGCCGCCAACCTGTCGGAGCTGGCCTACGCGGCCCGGGATATGAACCGGGCGGTGCTGGCGGCCGGGGGTCTGGCGGTGGTGGTGCTGGCGGCGGTGCTCTGTGCCGTCTACCTGCGGGTCTGCCGCACCCCCACGGCACGGCGCTGGTTTGCCCGGGGCGTGGCGGCTGCGGTGGTGCTGCTGGGGGCGGGCGGCGTCTTCGCCCTCTCCCGCATGGGCGGCGGGCTTACCCCCGACCAGCTGCTGATGGTCAACCCCAACGGGGACTCCATCTGGACCTTCTCCTTCGGGTATATCTGCCGCAATCTGCCGGCCACCGTCAAGCTGCTGCTGCGCACTTTGCCTGAACAGGGCGGTCTCTGGCTCCAGGGCCTGCTGGGCACCACGCTGGGCGAGCCCATCGTCTACCGCATCGATGTCAGCTGGCTGATCGCCATCGGCCTGTTGCTGGCGCTGCTGGCGGCGGCGCTGCCCCGGCAGGAGAAAAAAACGCTGCTCACACGCCCCGCGGCGTGGGGGATGGCGGGCATTCTCTGCTGCGTGGCGGCGGCGGTTCTGGCCGCGGCCCTCAACTGGACGCCCATCAATTACCAGACACTCTTCGGCATGCAGGGCCGCTACCTGCTGCCGGTCCTTCCGCTGGCGCTGGTGCTGGTGCACCACAACCGCCGGCTTGTGCTGCGCCGCAGTGCCGCTCACGGGGCGGCCATGTGGGTGGCGCTCCTCACCTTGTTGACCCAGCTCCAGGGGTTCGGTCTCTACGCCTCCTGGCAGCCGGTTTCATAAAAATACAACAAATCAGAAAGGAAAACTTCCCATGACTGTTACGAAAGATACCATCATCGCCGAAATCCTCAACCACGATCCCGCCCAGGGCTGCGTGCCCATCTTCCTGGCCACCGGTATGCACTGCCTGGGCTGCATGGCGGCCCACGGTGAGACCGTGGAGCAGGCCTGCGCCGTCCATGGTGTGGACGCCGACGCCCTCGTGGCCCGGCTGAACGATTACTTTGCACACCAGTAATCCCCCGCGGCTGGATGCCCGTCTGGCGGCTGCCTTTGCCTATGTAAGGCCGGGGCACGCCGCGGCGGACATCGGCTGCGACCATGGCAAATTAAGCGCCGCACTGGCGGGCAGCGGTCGCTGCCCGCTTGTTTTGGCTTGTGACCTGCGCCCCGACCCGCTGGACAAGGCCCGCCGCCGCTGTGCCCCCTACGGGGAGAAGGTGCAGTGCCGGCTGGGCAGCGGCCTGTCGGTGGTGGCGCCGGGCGAGGTGGAGGATATCATCATCGCCGGCATGGGGGCCGAGACCATCATCGAGATCCTCGAGGCGGCGCCCTGGGTGTTGGATGCCCGCTACAACCTGGTGCTGGTGCCGGCCACCAAGCACAGCATTCTGCGGCGGTGGCTGGCCCGCCGGGGCTTTGCCCTGTGTGCCGAGACGCTGGCCCAGGCGGCGGGGCGGTGGTATGCCGTCATGAATGCGCGGTATGCCGGCACGGCCCATGAACCGGACGGCCTGGAATGCCTCTGCGGCAAAACCGAGGGCCAGCCCGGTTTCGGGGCGTACTGCGCCCAGCAGAATGTGAAACTGAAAAAATACCGTCTGGGGCTTGCCCCCGGCGCCGAGGCCGACGCGGTGGACGCCCTGATACAAGAATTGGAGAAACGCTCATGTCTGTAACGGTACAGGAAATTTTGCAGGAACTGAAAACCTTTGCCCCGCCGGAACTGGCCTGCAGCTGGGACAATGTGGGGCTGCTGGTGGACGCCGGCCGCCCGGTGGACAAGGTGCTCACGGCGCTGGACATCACGGCGGAGGTGGTGCAGGAAGCGGCGGCCGCGGGCTGCCAGCTGGTGGTCAGCCACCACCCGGTGATCTTCCATCCCATGGCGCAGATCACGGCGGAGGATGTCCCGGCAATGCTGCTGCAAAAGGGCATTTCGGGCATCTGCATGCACACCAACCTGGACGCCACCGCCGGCGGCGTCAACGATACGCTGGCGGACCTGCTGGGCATCTCCCGGGAGGATCGCCGCAACTTTGCGGAAAACTGCGGCCGCATCGGCACGATGACCCCCACCACCACCGAGGCCATCGCCCGGTTCTGCGCGGAAAAGCTGCACAGCGGCGTCAAGTATGTGGACAGCGGCAGACCGGTCACCCGGCTGGCGGAGGTCAGCGGTGGCGGCGGCGGATACCTGCAGGACGCCATCGACGAGGGCGCCGACTGCCTGGTCACCGGCGAGGCGGCCCACCACATTGCGCTGCTGGCCCGGCAGAAGGGGGTCGGCCTGGTGGTGGCCGGCCACTGGGGCACCGAGCAGGGCATTGCCGATGTGCTGGCGGCCCGGCTGCAGGCGGCCTTCCCCCAGCTGGAGGTGCGCCATGCGGCAGCCGATACCGACCCCTATACTTATTTGAACGTTTGATGCCGGCCTGCGGGCCGGAAGGAGTGAAACTATGTCTCTGGATGCCGCCACGCTGGCGCTGGTCACCGACGAACTGAAGACAACGCTGCTGGATGCCAAGATCGACAAGATTTTTGAGCCCACCCGCGACGAGGTGCTGGTGACGCTGCGCACCCGCACCGAAACCCACCGGCTGCTGCTGTCGGCCCGCAGCGGTTCCGCCCGCGTCTGCCTGACCAAGGAAACCTTTGAAAACCCGCTGACGCCCCCGGGCTTCTGCATGCTGCTGCGCAAGCACCTGACGGGCGGGCGGCTCATCGACCTGCGCCGGGAACCGGGGGACCGCATCGTCTATTTTGATTTCCGCTGCACCAACGAGATGGGGGATCTGGTCACCAACACGCTGGCGGCGGAACTGATGGGGCGGTATTCCAACCTGGTGCTGGTCCAGAACGGCCGCATCATCGACGCCCTGAAGCGGGTGGATTTCGAGGACAGCGAGGTCCGGCAGCTGCTGCCCGGCCTGCCCTACACGCTGCCGCCCAAACCCAACCGGCCGGATTTCCTGGCAACCAGTGCGGCGTCCATGGTGGCGGCCGCCTGCCAGAAGGACCTGCCGGTGGCCTCGGCCCTGGGCAAGGTGGTGGCGGGCGTGGGGCCCATCGTGGTGCGGGAGGCTGTCTGCCGCGCCCTGGGGGAGACACCTGCCCTGGCCTGCGAACTCTCCGAAGGGGAGCATCGCATGCTGGCGGAGGCGCTGGACGCCCTGAAGGAGGAACACGCCGCCGGCGGTACGCCCACGGCGGTGCGGCTGCCCCAGCCGGACGGCACCGCCAAGCCGGTGGAGTTCAGCTTCTTTGTGCCGCGGCAGTACGGCACCCAGGCCATCCTGACCCAGTACCCCACCTACAGCGAGATGCTGGAGGATTACTACGCCACCAAGGACCGGGCGGAGCGGCTGCGGCAGAAGAGCCGGGAACTGTACAAGGCGGTGCACAACATGCACGAGCGCGCCGTGCGCAAGCAGGCCGCCCGGCGGGAGGAGCTGGCCCAGTCCGCCAAGGCGGACACCCTGCGCCTCTGCGGGGAGTTGCTCCAGGCCAACCTGTGGGCCATCCGCAAGGGGGACCGCCAGGTGACGGTGCAGAATTACTATACCGGCGAGGATATGACCATCCGGCTGGACCCCCGCCTCGGTCCCAACGAGAACGCCCAGAAATATTTCAAGGACTACAAAAAGAAGCAGACCGCCCACACCATGCTGCAGAAGCTGCTGGTGGAGGGCGAAGCCGAGATTGAATATCTGGGCACCGTGCTCTACGAGGTGGAATCCGCCCCCGGCGAGGTGGCCCTCAACGAGATCCGCGCCGAACTCAAGAGCCAGGGTTATCTCAAGTACTACAAGCAGCGGGACCGCAAACAGAAACCGGCGGATTTCCTGCGGTACACCTCCAGCGACGGCTTCGAGATCCTGGTGGGCCGCAACAACCTGCAGAACGACAAGCTGACGCTGCACACCGCCCGGGGCAAGGACCTGTGGTTCCATGTGCAGAAGGCGCCGGGCAGCCACTGTGTGGTGATGAGCCGGGGACTGGATATCCCCGACACCACCAGGCAGGAGGCGGCCGAGCTGGCGGTGCTCCATTCCAGCCAGAACGGCGGCGCCAAGGTGGCGGTGGATACCACCGAGGTGAAGAACATCTGGAAGGCCAACGGTGCCAAGCCCGGCATGGTGCTGTACAACGTCTACACCACCGTCTACGTCACCCCGCGCCCCGGCCTGGAAGAACAGCTGAAAAAGCGCTGAATTGTAAATTTTTCACAAAAGCCACATGCCGTATGTGCGGTATGTGGCTTTTATGGTATACTGGAGAAAAAGCGGATGAAAATTTTGGGAAAGGGGCGAATCTGTATGAAACGTATGATCCCGGTGCTGGGAGCGCTTTTGCTGTTGACAGCCTGCACCCCGGCGGAAAGTGGCCTCCCTGCGGCCACGCCTGCCCCGGAACCTACGGCGGTTCCTTCGCCCCTGCCTGCAGCGTCGCCCACGCCGTCGCCAACGGCTGTGCCGGTGGCGGAAGCCTCCCTGCCTGAAACCACACTGGAAGAATGGACTTCTGTCATGCCGGAGCAGAAGCCCGGCTATACCGTGACGGAAGGTCCTCTGGAACTGCTGGACTATGTGGCCTGGCCGGACCAGCCGGTGGAGCTTCAGATCGATAGCTGGAAGGGGACGCTGGAAGAAGCGGCGGAGGCCTTTGGGGTGCCGCTGGAAACCCTCCAGGAGATGAATCCCGATCCCGAGACATCCAATCATACCAGCGATGGCTCTACCATTTATTACAACCTGAAGCTGCAGGAGAACTATCAGGTCCCGCGGCCCGATATCAAGGAGGTAACCGTTTCGACCCCCTGGGTGGCCAGCCGGTGGGAGCAGACGGCAAGCTATGAGGTGCCGGCGGCGCTCAGTGACCAGGCGGCAGCCTGCATGGCATCCGCCTACAATTTCAAGTATAACCACTACGGCATGTCGGGCGGCATCTGGCCGGCGGACTATGACGAGGAAACCGGCTGGTACACTACCAAAGAGGGCGGCCTGTATACCACCTACAGCGATCTGACCCGGTACCTTGAGGCGGTGTACAGCCCGGCGGTTTGTGAGGGAATTCTGGGCGGCCCTGTTGCAGAGGAAAATCCTGATGACTGGCATCCCTACTATCAGGGAGAGAATGACGCGATTGTCTTCCAGGGCGGCGACCGAGGCTCCAACATCAGACACTGCGGCACAAGTTTCACTGAGCCGGAACTGCAGCCCGACGGCAGCATCCAGTTCTGGCAGCTGTCCCTGACGGTGGAGAGCGATGACTTTGTGGGCTGGGGAGAGGGGATTACCTACACGCCCGATACGGCCAGTGCCTCCATCGTGCGGCTGGAACCCTCCGAAACCGGCTGGCGGGTGGCGTCGCTGGAACTGCCCAACTGACGGAACATACGGCTTTGAACGGAAACAAACCGTATAATTCAATGCAATAATACGAACTGTATTGCATAAAGAAGGAATTTCTGCACAAACTATGCCGTGGCGTTCAAAAACTGCCCACCGGTGCGCTGGTCCCGCCGCCGGGCCCGGAATGGGGAGACTGCTTCTTCGCACCCGCCGGCAGGGCGGGGAAGACGCTCCGCCCACTCTAAAAACGGGTGCCTGTGAGCAGCGGAGGATGAGGGCAAACCGAAAAACGCCCTCCGGTGACATAGGAAATCTTCTTTCGGCAAAACGCAGAATTTTTTCAAAAAAATTTAGAAAATCGCCCAAAAAACACTTGCAACGCCGGGAAACGTGTGCTATAATCATTCTCGGCTGCGAAAGGCTTGGGCGGAATGTCACAAGCGTTCTGCGCAAGCCGCGATATGCGTTGATGCGGGAGGTTGCCGTCCGCCGATAGGTTGACGGGTTTTTCCGCGGAGTATGTCCGATCTTAGAACCGGGCGAAAGAATTACGGAAACAAAGGGATATGTACGGCGCTGCATTCTGCGGCACGGACCAATGTTCAACTAACTTTGTGATGATTCTTTCCGGGAGAACTGTGTGTAAACGGTTCACCGGATTTTGTCATGCGAGAAAGTTGAACGCCCGGAAACGTGTGTGATTTATCGGCTCGCCTAAGGCACAAATTTTATTAGGAGGCGAAAGCAATGGCAGTCAAAGAAAAAATCAGAATTCGTTTGAAGAGCTATGATGCATCCCTGATCGATGCCGCGGCACAGAAGATCGTGGAGACCGCGAAGCGCACCGGCGCTCGCGTGTCCGGCCCGATCCCCCTGCCCACCGACAAGGAGATCGTCACGATCCTGCGCGCTGTCCACAAGTACAAGGACAGCCGTGAGCAGTTCGAGACCCGCACCCATAAGCGTCTGATCGACATTCTGAAGCCGTCCAACAAGACGGTGGAGGCTCTCATGAGCCTGCAGCTCCCCGCGGGCGTTGACATCGAGATCAAGCTGTGATCGAACTTCTTACATTATAATGCGCCGGTACGCGCAGCCGTGATCTGCGAACCGCCGGCACCCAATGTGAGAGACGAAAACACCGATCTCGCTGTGAACCCTACAGCGGAGAGGTCATGTTGATGGGAAACCACCAACCAATAACCTTTACAGGAGGACAAAACAATGCAAAAAGGTATCATCGGCAAGAAGCTGGGCATGACCCAGCTGTTCGACGCCAACGGCAAGGTCGTCCCGGTCACCATCATCGAGGCCGGCCCCTGCACCGTCGTGCAGAAGAAGACCGTTGAGTCTGACGGCTACCAGGCCGTGCAGATGGGCTACGGCGAAGTGAGCGCCAAGAAGGTCAACAAGGCCGCCAAGGGTCACTTCGACAAGGCCGACGTTGCCCCCAAGCGCACCCTGCGCGAGTTCCGCTTCGATGACATCGCCAGCCTGAACGTGGGCGACATCCTCAAGGCGGATGTCTTCGCAGAGGGCGACAAGGTCGACGTGGTCGGTACCAGCAAGGGCAAGGGCTACCAGGGCGTTATCAAGCGCTTCGGCCAGCATCGCCTGCGCGAGAGCCACGGCACCGGTCCTGTGGCCCGTCATGCCGGTTCTAACGGTTCCACTTCCACCCCGTCCCGCGTGTTCAAGGGCAAGCGTCTGCCCGGCCACATGGGCGCTGTGCGGGTGACCGTCCAGAACCTGAGCGTCGTCAAGGTCGACGCTGAGAATAATCTCATCGCCATCAAGGGTGCGATCCCCGGCCCCAAGGGCTCGGTCGTGACCATCCACGACAGCGTGAAAGCGTAAAGGAGGAAAACACAATGGCACAGTTTGATGTCGTCGATATGAACGGCAAGAAGGTTTCCACCGTTGAGCTTTCCGACGCCGTCTTCGGGATCACCCCGAACGAGAAGGCTGTCCACGAGGCAGTCGTCAACTTCCTGGCCAACCAGCGCCAGGGCACCCAGAACACCAAGATCCGCAAGGAAGTCCGCGGCGGCGGCAAGAAGCCTTGGCGCCAGAAGGGCACCGGCCACGCTCGCCAGGGTTCCATCCGCGCTCCGCAGTGGACCCACGGTGGTGTCGCTCTCGGCCCCAAGCCCCGCAGCTACTACTACACCATCAACAAGAAGGTCAAGCGTCTGGCCCTGCTCAGCGCCCTGTCCGACAAGGCTGCCAACGGCAACCTGATCATCGTGGACAAGATCGCCGCTGACGAGTACAAGACCAAGACCGTGGTTGCTTTCCTGGCCGCCGTGGGCGCCGGCAAGAAGAACCTGATCGTCAACGATGCTCTCGATGAGAAGTTCGTCAAGAGCGCCGCCAACATCCCCGGTGTCAAGACCGCCGCGACCGGCGTCAACACCTACGACGTGGTCAACGCCGACAAGCTGATCCTCAGCGTGGACGCCGCCAAGAAACTTGAGGAGGTATATGCGTGATGAAATTCGCACAGGACATCGTTCTCGCCCCCGTCATCACCGAGAACTCCATGGCTGGTCTGGCCGATAAGAAGTACACCTTCAAGGTTGCCACCGATGCCACCAAGATCGACATCGCCAAGGCAGTGGAAGAGCTGTTCGGCGTCAAGGTTGCCAAGGTCAACACCATTTCGGTGCGCGGCCGCTATCGCCGTCAGGGCATGCACGCCGGCTACACTGCCAAGAGCAAGAAGGCCATCGTGACCCTGACTCCCGACTCCAAGGAGATCGAGTTCTTCAACAGCATGGTCTGATGACCCGGCAGGTCTCCTGCCGTCAAGAACCCCGCCGAGGGGTTCGCTTATGGGGATATGACCCCGATAAAAATTCATAAGATAACAATAAGGAGAACATCATGGCTATTAAAAAGTACAAGCCGACTACCCCCGGCCGCCGTGGCATGACTGTTACCGATTACAGCGTGCTGTCCAAGGTCGCGCCGGAGCGCAGCCTGCTCGAGTCCAAGAAGAAGCATGCCGGCCGCAACAACACCGGCAAGATCACCGTCCGCCATCACGGCGGCGGCAACCGCGTCAAGTACCGTGTCATCGACTTCAAGCGCAACAAGTTTGATGTCCCCGCCACCGTCAAGACGCTGGAATACGATCCCAACCGTTCCGCCTTCATCGCTCTGGTGGAGTACGAGGATGGCGTCAAGAGCTACATCCTGGCTCCCGATGGCCTGAAGGTCGGCGACAAGATCATGGCCGGCCCCAACGCCGATATCAAGCCCGGCAACGCTCTGCCCTTCGAGAACATCCCCGTCGGTACCATGATCCACAACATCGAGCTCTACCCCGGCAAGGGCGGCCAGCTGGTCCGTTCCGCCGGTGTGATGGCCCAGCTGATGGCCAAGGAGAATGGCTACGCGCTGGTCCGTCTGCCCTCCGGTGAGATGCGCAACGTTCGTCTGAACTGCATCGCCACCATCGGTGTGGTTTCCAACCTGGATCACGAGAACGTCAACCTGGGCAAGGCCGGCCGCAAGCGCCACATGGGCGTCCGTCCCGGCAGCCGTGGTTCCGTCATGAACCCCTGCGATCACCCGCACGGCGGCGGCGAGGGCCGCGCTCCGGTTGGTCATTCCGGTCCCCGTACTCCGTGGGGCAAGCCCGCTCTGGGCCTGAAGACCCGCAAACACAAGGCACGCAGCGACAAGTTCATCGTCAAGCGCGCCAACGGCTAAGGGAGGTAATTGAACAATGTCTAGAAGCACCAAGAAGGGCCCTTACGTTCTGCCTTCCCTGATGAAAAAGGTCGAGGCCATGAACGAGAGCGGCAAGAAGAGCGTCGTGAAGACCTGGAGCCGTTCCTCCACCATCTTCCCCGAGTTCGTCGGTCACACCTTCGCCGTCCATGACGGCCGCAAGCATGTGCCCGTCTACGTTACCGAGGACATGGTCGGTCACAAGCTGGGTGAGTTCGCTCCCACCCGCAAGTTCACCGGTCACGGCGGCGGCAAGACCGCCGGCAAATAAGAGAGGAGGAACATCGAATGGAAGCACGGGCAATTCTCCGTTACGCCCGCATTAGTCCCCGCAAGGTTTCGATCGTGATGGACCTCATCCGGAACAAACCCCTGGACGAAGCGCTGGCTATCCTGCAGTACACCCCGAAGGCCGCCTGCGAGCCCCTTCTCAAACTGGTGAACTCTGCTGCCGCAAACGCGGAAAACAACTTCAACATGGACCGCAACAACCTGTACGTTGCAGAATGCTATGTCTGCCCCGGCCCCACCCTCAAGCGCATTATGCCGCGCGACCATGGCCGTGCGTACCGCATTCTGAAGCACACCAGCCACATGACCGTTGTGCTGAAAGAGAAACAGTAAGGAGGTAAACAAATGGGCCAGAAAGTCAATCCCCACGGCATGCGCGTGGGTGTAATTAAAGATTGGGACAGCCGCTGGTTTACCTCTAAGCAGGCATTCGGCGACACCCTGGTCGAGGATCACAAGATCCGCAAGACCCTGAAGAAGCAGCTGTACGCTGCCGGCGTTCCCAAGATCGAAATCGAGCGTACCGTCGACAGCCAGACCGGTGCTCCCCGCGTGAAGGTCAACGTCTTCTGCGCGAAGCCGGGCATCGTGATCGGCAAGGGCGGCTCTGAGAGCGCCAAGCTGGAGAAGCAGCTTGCCAAGCTCACCGGCAAGGCTGTGAACCTGAACATCATCGAAGTCAAGGGCACCACCACCAACGCCCAGCTGGTGGCCGAGGACGTTGCTTCTCAGCTGGAGCGCCGCATCGCGTTCCGCCGCGCCATGAAGCAGGCGATCCGCAACGCCATGCAGCCCCGTGACCGCAGCGCTACGCCGGCCAAGGGTATCAAGGTGACCTGCTCCGGCCGTCTGGCCGGTGCCGATATCGCCCGCACCGAGAGCTACCATGAGGGCACCATCCCCCTGCAGACTCTGCGCGCCGACATCGACTACGGCTTCGCCGAGGCCAACACCACCTATGGTAAGGTTGGCGTCAAGGTTTGGATCTACAAAGGCGAGATCCTGAAGGGCGCCAAAGCCCCCGCCAAGAAGGAAGGAGGCAAACAGTAATGTTACTGCCGAAACGTGTTAAGTACCGCCGCGTCCAGCGCGGCCGCATGACCGGCAAGGCCGTGCGCGGCAACAAGGTGAATCAGGGCGATTACGGCCTGATCGCCCTGGAGCCCTCCTGGATCACCTCCAACCAGATCGAGGCGGCTCGTGTTGCGATGACCCGTTATATCAAGCGTGGCGGCAAGGTCTGGATCAAGATCTTCCCCGACAAGCCCGTTACCGAGAAGCCGGCCGGCACCCGAATGGGTTCCGGTAAAGGCAGCCCGGAGTACTGGGTAGCCGTTGTGAAGCCGGGCCGCGTGCTCTTCGAGCTGGCTGATGTCAGCGAGGAGACCGCCCGCGAGGCTCTGCGCCTGGCCAGCCACAAGCTGCCGGTCCGCTGCAAATTCGTCAAGCGCGAAGGCCTTGACGCTGTAAAGGAGGGTGACGCTGAATGAAAGCCACTGAACTGCGCGAAATGACCGATGTCGAGCTGAACAAGCAGCTCAAGGACCTGAAGGCCGAACTCTTCAACCTGCGCTTTCAGCACGCCATCAACCAGTTGGACAACCCCATTCGGATCGAGACCGTGAAGAAGGACATCGCCCGCGTGATGACCGTCCTGGCCGAGAAGAATGCGAAAAACGCGTAAGAGGGAGGGTAAAACATGGAACGTAATCTGAGAAAGACCCGTGTGGGCACTGTTGTCTCCGACAAGATGGACAAGACCATCGTCGTCGCCGTCAAGGACAGCGTCCAGCACCCTCTGTACAAGAAGATCTTGAAGCGCACCAAGAAGTTCAAGGCCCATGACGAGAACAACGAAGCCGGCATCGGCGACCGCGTCGAGATCATGGAGACCCGCAAACTCTCCAAGGATGTCAACTGGCGCCTGGTCAAGATCATCGAGAAAGCGAAATAATCAGCCTGGTACTTTGAAAGGAGGACCTGAAAGATGGTTCAGATGCAAACTTATCTCAAAGTGGCCGACAATACCGGTGCCAAGGAGTTAATGTGCTTCCGTGTACTGGGCGGTACCCGCAAGAGATACGCAAACATCGGTGACATCGTGGTTTGCAGCGTCAAGAAGGCTGCTCCCGGTGGTACCGTGAAGAAGGGCGACGTGGTCAAGGCCGTCATCGTCCGTAGCAAGCATGGCCTGCGCCGTGACGACGGTTCCTACATCCGTTTTGATGAGAACGCCGCCGTCATCGTCATGGCCGACAAGAGCCCCAAGGGCACTCGTATCTTTGGACCTGTGGCGCGTGAGCTGCGCGACGCCGGTTTCACCAAGATCCTGAGCCTGGCTCCCGAATCGCTGTAAGGAGGTTTTAATAAGAATGAACAATCTTCATGTTAAAACCGGCGACAACGTCATGATCATCTCCGGCAAGGATAAGGGCAAGACCGGCAAGGTCCTGCAGACTTCCCCGAAAGAGGGCAAGGTCATCGTCGAGGGCCTGAACATGGTCACCAAGCACGTCAAGCCTCGCCGTCAGGGTGAGCAGGGCGGCATTGTCAAGGCCGAGGGCGCTATCTACGCCTGCAAGGTGCAGCCTGTCTGCCCCAAGTGCGGCAAGCCCACCCGCGTTGCCCATTCCGTCAAGGACGGCAAGAACGTCCGTATCTGCCGCAAGTGCGGCGCTGAACTGTAAGGGAGGAGTACACAATGGCACGTTTGAAAGAACAGTATGTCAACGAGATCGCTCCGGCCCTGAACAAGAAGTTCGGCTACAAGAGCGTTATGCAGATCCCCAAGCTGGATAAGGTCATCATCAATGTTGCCGCCGGCGAAGCCAAAGAGAACGCCAAGGTCATCGATGCCATCATCTCCGACCTGGGCCAGATCACCGGCCAGAAGGCCGTGGTTTGCAAGGCCAAGAAGAGCGTTGCAAACTTCAAGCTGCGCCAGGGCATGCCCATCGGCGCCAAGGTCACCCTGCGCGGTGAGCGTATGTACGAGTTTGTCGACCGCCTGTTCAACGTCGCGCTGCCCCGTGTGCGTGACTTCCGCGGCATCAACGGCAACTCCTTCGACGGCCGCGGCAACTACGCCTTCGGCCTGAAGGAGCAGATCATCTTCCCCGAGATTGACTTCGACAAGGTCGACGCCATCCGCGGCATGGACATCTGCTTCGTCACCACCGCCAAGACCGACGAGGAAGCCAAGGAGCTGCTGAAGGCTCTGGGCGCTCCGTTCGCTAACTAAGGGAGGGAACCATCATGGCAAAAACTTCTATGAAGCTCAAGCAGCAGCGTCCTGCCAAGTTCTCGACCCGCGCTTACAACCGCTGCAAGATCTGCGGCCGTCCCCATGCTTACCTGCGCAAGTACGGTATTTGCCGTATCTGCTTCCGTGAGCTGGCCTACAAGGGCGAGATCCCCGGCGTCAAGAAGGCTTCCTGGTAAGCCCTTGATCGCTTCTGTCTGAACGAAAATCAACTTTGAGAAACACAACCTAAGGAGGTTAGTGGCATGCAAATCACCGATCCCATCGCGGACCTGCTTACCCGCATCCGCAACGCGAGCACTGCCAAACACCCTTCCGTGGATATCCCTGCTTCCAACCTGAAGAAGGCGATCTGCCAGATCCTGGTTGACGAGGGTTACATCAAGGGTATGAAAGTGACCGAGGACAACAAGCAGGGGACCATCACCCTGACCCTCAAGTACCAGGAAAACGGCACGCCGGTCATCGCTGGCCTGAAGCGCGTTTCCAAGCCGGGCCTGCGTATTTACACCAACTGCGAAGATATGCCCAAGGTCATGAAAGGCCTGGGCACCGCGATCATCTCCACCTCGAAAGGCGTCATGACCGACAAGGCTGCCCGTGCTGCCCATGTCGGCGGTGAAGTCCTCGCCTTTGTGTGGTAAGAAAGGGGCAATAGACAATGTCGAGAATTGGAAGAAAACCCATCGTCATTCCCGCGGGTGTGGAAGTCAAGGTCGACGCGGCCGAGCACGCCATCACCGTGAAGGGCCCCAAGGGTACCCTGCATTCCAAATACCATCCCCTCATGAACGTGAACGTTGAGGGCAATGAGATTTTGGTTACCCGCCCCAATGACGAGAAGGAGGCCCGCAGCCTCCACGGCCTGACCCGCACCATCATCCACAACATGGTGGTTGGCGTCACCGAAGGCTTCAAGAAAGACCTGGAGATCCAGGGCGTCGGCTACCGTGCTGCCAAGCAGGGCAACAAGCTGGTCCTGACGCTGGGCTTCTCTCACCCCGTTGAGGTGGAGGAGACCGACACCATCAAGATCGAACTGAAAGACGCGCTGCACTTCAGCATCGTCGGTATCGACAAGCAGGAAGTCGGTCAGTTTGCCGCCGAAGTCCGCGGCAAGCGCCCGCCCGAGCCGTACAAGGGCAAGGGTATCCGCTATGTTGGCGAGTATGTCATCCGCAAGGAAGGCAAAGCCGGCAAGGGTAAATAATAGGAGAGGAGAAACATTATGGTCAATAAGGCTGATAAGAACGAAGCTCGTCTTCGCCGTCATCGCCGTGTCCGCGGCAAGATCAGCGGCACCGCCGAGCGTCCCCGTCTGGATGTTTTCCGCTCTGCCAAGCACATCTACGCCCAGGTTATCGATGATACCAAGGGTGTCACCCTGGCCAGCGCGTCCAGCATGGACAAAGATTTCAATGCGTACGGCGGCAACATCGAGGCTGCCAAGAAGGTTGGCGAGGCCATCGCCAAGAAGTGCCTGGAGAAGGGCATTACCGAAGTGGTCTACGACCGCGGCGGTTTCGTCTACCAGGGCCGTGTGCAGGCGCTTGCTGAGGGCGCCCGCGAAGCCGGCCTGAAACTGTAAGAGGAGGGAGAAGATACAATGGCCATGCAGAGAAGAGAACAAGATGACGGCATGATCACCAAGGTCGTCTCCATCAACCGCGTTTCCAAGACCGTCAAGGGTGGCCGCGTCATGAAGTTTGCTGCGCTGATCGTTGTCGGCGACGGCAAGGGCAACATCGGCTACGGCGTCGGCAAGTCCGGCGAAGTTCCCGAGGCCATCCGCAAGGGCGAGGGCGCTGCCAAGAAGAACATGCGCAAGGTCTGCCTGAAGGGCAGCACCATTCCCCACGAGATCGTTGGTGAGTTCGGCGCCGGCCGCGTTCTGATGCGTCCCGCCGCTCCCGGTACCGGCGTTCTGGCCGGCGGTCCCGTCCGTGCGGTGCTGGAGTGCGCCGGCATCAAGGACATTCGTGCCAAGAGCCTGCGCTCCAACAACCCCATCAACGTCACTGCTGCCACCTTCGCAGGTCTGTGCGGCCTGACCGACGCCGAGAGCGTCGCGGCCAAGCGCGGCAAGACTGTTGCCGAGATCCTGGGTTAAGGAGGGTACTACAATGGAGAAAGTTACCATTCGTCTCGCCAAAAGCCTGATCGGCCGCGGCAAAGAGCAGATCGCCGTTGCGCACTCTCTGGGCCTGAACCGTCCCGGTGAGGTTACCGAGCAGCCTGACAACGCGGCTACCCAGGGCAAGATCGCCAAGATCGCCCACCTGGTCGTCGTGACCAAGGCGTAATGCAAGGAGGTGCAAGCATGAAACTTCATGAACTGAAAGCGTCCGCTGGCGCCCGCAAGGCCGTGACCCGCAAGGGCCGCGGTGCCGGTTCCGGCAACGGCAAGACCGCCGGCTTCGGCCACAAGGGCCAGAAAGCCCGTTCCGGCGTCAAGAAGGCCGGTTTCGAAGGCGGCCAGATGCCTCTGCAGCGTCGTCTGCCGAAGCGCGGTTTCAACAATATTTTCGCGACCAAGTATGTTACCATCAAGGTATCTGACCTCGAGAAGTTCGAGGCCGGCGCGACTGTGGATGCCGAGGCCCTGCTGAAGGCCGGCATCATCTCCAAGACGCTGGACGGCGTCAAGGTGCTGGGCAATGGCGAGCTGACCAAGGCTGTCAACGTCAAGGTCGCTGCCTACACTGCCTCTGCCAAAGAAAAAATCGAGAAAGCAGGCGGGAAGGCTGAGGTGATGTAAGGTGTTTGAAACCTTTCGGAATGCCTGGAAGATCGATGATCTTCGCAAACGGCTCCTGTTCACCTTGCTGATCCTCGTTCTGTTCCGTCTGGGCTGCGCGATTCCTGTGCCGTACATCACGGCCAGCGCGCTGACCAACATGTTTGCCGGCGGCACCGGTGATATGCTGGAGTACCTGAACATGATGTCCGGCGGCGCCCTGAGCGAATGCACTGTCTTCGCCCTGGGTGTGCAGCCCGCCATCAACGCCTCCATCATCATGCAGCTGCTGGCGGTAGCCATTCCGTACCTGGAAAACCTCACCAAGGAAGGGGAGGAAGGGCAGCGCAAGATGCGCCGCATCACCAACTACGTTGGCGCGGCCATCGGTCTGATGCTGTCCATCGGCTACTACTTCATCATCCGCAACATGAGCGCACTGAAGTACACCGACGGTTTCGCCGGGATCTTCTCCGCCGTGGTTATCATTCTGGCCTTCACCGCCGGTTCGCAGCTCTGCACCTGGCTGGGCAACCAGATTGATTCCAAGGGCATCGGCAACGGTCTTTCGCTGCTGATCTTCGCCGGCATCGTGGCCCGCTGGTCCTCCGTCTACAGCGCGGTGACCAACATCGTGGGCCGTGCGCAGAACGGTGAACCCCAGTTCTACATCTTCCTGCCTGCCCTGGTGGTGCTTGCCCTGGTGGCGGTGATCTTCGTGGTGGTCCTGACCAACGCGGAGCGCCGCATCCCCGTGCAGTACGCCAAGCGCGTGGTGGGCCGCAAGATGTACGGCGGCCAGGCCAGCTACATCCCCATCAAGGTCAACATGACCGGCGTCATGCCGATCATCTTCGCCTCGACGCTGTGCAGCCTGCCCGGCCTCGTCTTCCGGTTCATCAACCTGGATGCCGCTGCTCATCCGTATTTGTATGCGTTCTTCAGCGCATTCAACTACAACAGCGCGCTCTACCTCATCGTTTATGTCCTGCTGATCGTGGCATTCAACTACTTCTATGTTGCGATTCAGTACAATCCCGTAGATATCGCCAACCAGCTCCGTAAAAACAACGGTACGATTCCCGGTATCCGTCCCGGCAAGCCCACCAGTGATTTCATCACCAAGACGCTGTCCAAGATCACCCTGATCGGTGCGATCTTCCTGGCCATCGTGGCGGGCCTGCCCATCATCCTGGGCAACATCACCGGCACCTCCATCCAGTTGGGTGGTACCAGCCTGCTGATCGTTGTGGGTGTTGCGCTGGAAACCGGCCGTGCGCTGGAAGGTTATATGACCGCTCGTTACCACAAAGGGTTCCTGGAATAAGAAAGGGAATGTGCGATGAAAATGATCCTTTTGGGCGCCCCTGGCGCCGGGAAGGGTACTCAGGCCGAAATCCTCTGCGATAAGCTGGGTATCCCCACCATCTCGACCGGTAATATTCTGCGTGCTGCCGTCAAGGAAGGCACGCCTATGGGCCAAAAGGCGAAGAGCTTTATGGACGCAGGTGCTCTGGTGCCGGACGATGTCATCGTCGGCATCGTGAAGGAGCGCCTGGCGCAGCCCGACTGTGCCAACGGATTCATCCTGGACGGCATGCCGCGCACCATTGCACAGGGCGAGGCCCTGGAGCAGATGGGCGTGGAGATCGACAAGGTGATCAACCTGGTGGTTGCCGATGAGGCGATCATCCAGCGTATGTCCGGCCGCCGCGTCTGCGCCAACTGCGGAGCAAGCTATCATATCATCAACAAACCCAGCGCCAAAGAGGGCGTGTGTGACCGCTGCGGCGGTGAGCTGGTCATCCGCAAGGACGATGAGCCCGCCACTGTGCTGGACCGGCTGAAAGCCTATCACGAGCAGACCGAGCCGCTGGTGGAATTCTACCGGCAGCGCGGCAAGCTCGTCGAGGTTCCCGACCAGGGTTCCATCGAGGCCACCACCGCGTTCCTTCTCAAGCTTTTGGAGGCTTAATTCATCCATGATCCAAATCAAGAATGCCGTCGAACTGGAAAAGATGCGGAAAGCCTGTGCCATCAGCGCGGCTGCACTGAAGGCCGGCGGCGAAGCGATCGAGCCTGGTATCACCACGGCGGAGATCGACAAAATCATCTACGACTTTATCGTGCGCCACGGTGCAAGACCCAACTTCCTGCACCTGTACGGCTTCCCGGCCACGGCGTGCATCAGTGTGAATGACACCGTCATTCACGGCATCCCCAACCGGCAGCAGCAGATCCGCCCCGGCGACATCGTTTCGATTGACACCGGCTGCAAGATCGACGGCTTCAACGGCGACAACGCCTGCACCTACGGGTGCGGCAAGCTGGACCTGGAAGCCCAGCGGCTGCTGGATGTGACCAAGGAAAGCCTGCACCGCGGCATCGCCATGGCGCTGGCCGGCAACCGGATCGGGGATGTGGGCCATGCGGTTCAGGCGTATGTCGAGGAGAACGGCTTCTCGGTGGTGCGCAGCTTTGTCGGCCACGGCGTCGGCAAGGAACTGCACGAGGACCCGGAAGTGCCCAACTACGGCACCCCCGGCCGTGGCCAGCGCCTGGTGCCCGGCATGTGCATCGCCATCGAACCGATGGTCTGCCAGCACAAGTACGCGGTAAAGACGTTAAAGGACGGCTGGACGGTCAAAACCGTTGACGGCGGCCTGGCGGCTCACTTTGAGCACACCGTCGCCATCACGACGGCCGGTGCCGAGATCCTGACCCACGGCTGGGAGGAACCCGGATGGACTTTGTAAGAGGTCAGCTGGTACGCTCCAAGGCCGGACGGGACAAGTCCCGCACGTTGGCTGTTTTGGCTGTGGACGGGCCGATGCTCTGGCTGGCGGACGGAAACCTGCGCAAGGTAGGGGACCCGAAGCGGAAAAAGGCCAGACATGTGGCGCCCACGACCACTGTTCTTGCGAACGAGCTTCTGAAAAGCGATCAATCACTCAGTGATGCCATTGCCGCCTATGATGCGGCGCGCGCAGACTGACGGAACCCTTCAAGGAGGCAATCAGCTTGTCTAAAGAAGATGTCATTGAAGTAGAAGGTATCGTACGGGAGGCCATGCCCAACACCGTGTTCAAGGTGGAGCTGCTCAACACCAAAGACGGCAAACCCAACGGACACACCGTGCTGGCACACATTTCCGGTAAGCTGCGGACCAACTTTATCCGTATTTTGCCCGGCGACAAAGTCACGATGGAAATGTCACCCTACGACCTGACCAAGGCCCGGATCACCTGGCGTTCCAAGTAAAATTGAATCGCCTTGTGTTTTGAAAAGGAGGTTAACATCATGAAGGTAAAACCTTCCGTGAAACCCATTTGCGAGAAGTGCAAGGTCATCAAGCGCAAAGGTCGCGTGATGGTCATCTGCTCCAATCCGAAGCATAAGCAGCGTCAGGGCTAAAGGTCCGCGGAGCCAATCCGCGGAAACCGTACCCAAAACGCTTGGGGGCCAAGTGCGTAGATTCCCGGCGCAGGCCCCGACTAGGACATGGGATGTTATCTATGGAGGTGCTTTATGGCACGTATTGCTGGTGTTGATCTGCCTCGCGAGAAGCGGATCCAGGTTGGTCTGACTTATGTTTACGGTATTGGTCAGTCCACTGCCGACGAGATTCTC
Source organism: uncultured Gemmiger sp. (assembly GCA_944388215.1). Lineage (GTDB taxonomy): Bacteria > Bacillota > Clostridia > Oscillospirales > Ruminococcaceae > Gemmiger. Next base: position 302,319 of record CALXHT010000001.1, read on the forward strand.
GCCGGAACCGGAATTAACCCTGATACCCGCGTCAAGGACCTGACTTCCGACGAGGAAGCCAAGATCCGTGACTACATCGACAAAAACAACATCATGGTAGAGGGCGACCTGCGCCGCAACGTCGCGCTTGACATCAAGCGTCTGACCGAGATCCAGTGCTACCGTGGTGTGCGCCATCGCAAGGGCCTTCCCTGCCGCGGCCAGCGCACCAAGACCAATGCGCGTACCTGCAAAGGTCCCAAGCGCACCGTCGCGAACAAAAAGAAGTAAGGAGGAACTGAGACATGGCTGCTAACAAAGCTACTGCGGCAAAAACCCGCACTAAGAAAAGAGAGCGCAAGAACATCAGCGCCGGTGCTGCTCACATTCAGAGCACGTTCAACAACACCATCGTGACCATCACCGATACCCAGGGCAACACCGTTTCCTGGTGCAGCACTGGTGCGCTGAACTTCCGCGGTTCTCGTAAGAGCACCCCTTACGCCGCCCAGAGCGCTGCCGAGGTCGCCGCCAAGGCTGCCATCGAGCATGGCATGAAGACCGTCGAGGTCTACGTCAAGGGCCCCGGTTCCGGCCGTGAAAGCGCCATCCGCGCCCTGCAGGCAACCGGTCTGGAAGTCACCATGATCCGTGACGTGACTCCCATTCCCCACAATGGCTGCCGCCCGCCCAAACGCCGCCGCGTTTGATTGAAAGGAGAATTTGAGTTATGGCTAAAAATACCCAACCGATCGCCAAGCGTTGCCGTGCTCTCGGCATTTCTCCTGCTGTTATGGGTTACGGCAAGAAGACCACCAATCGTAACCCCGGCGGCCAGATGAGAAAGAAGAAGAGCGAGTACGCCACCCAGCTCAACGAGAAGCAGAAGGTCAAGTTCGTCTACGGTATCCTGGAAAAGCAGTTCCATACCTACTACGAGACCGCTACCCGTATGCCCGGTCAGACCGGTGTCAACCTGCTGGTTCTGGTCGAGCGCCGTCTCGACAACGTCGTCTACCGTCTGGGCTTTGCCAAGACCCGCCGCGACGCTCGTCAGCTGGTTTCCCACAACCATTTCACTGTCAATGGCAAGCGTGTCAACATCCCCTCTTACCTGGTTAAGCCGGGCGATGTGATCGAAGTCATCGAGTCCAGCCGTTCCTCCACCAAGTTCAGCAAGCTGCTGGGCGAGGATGCTCCTGTCGTGCTGCTGCCCTCCTGGCTGGAGCGTGACAAGAACGCTCTGAAGGGCACCGTTGTGAAGATGCCCGTTCGCGAGGACATCGATGTGCCCATCGCTGAGCACCTCATCGTCGAGTTGTACTCCAAGTAATCCTCTTAGCAATTTTCTACGATTTTTCCAACCTGACTGGCGCCTTGCGGTGCCAGTGAAACAAGGAGGGTTTTTATGATGGAGATCGAACGCCCCAAGATCGAAACGGCCAGCCTTTCCCCGGATGGTCGCTACGGTAAGTTCGTCGTCGAGCCGCTGGAGCGCGGTTTCGGCACGACCTTGGGCAACAGCTTGCGTCGTGTGCTTCTGTCCTCTCTGCCCGGTGTGGCTGTCACCAGCGTCAAGATTGACGGTGTGGTGCACGAGTTTTCCACCATCGAGGGCGTACGGGAGGACGTGACCGAGATCGTCCTGAACCTGAAGGGCATTGCCGCCAAGATCTACGGCGATGGCCCCAAGACCGTCCGTGTTGAGGCCGTTGGTCCCTGTGAACTCATTGCCGGCGCCATCAAGGGCGGCGATGACCTGGAAATCCTCAATCCCGAGTGGCATATCGCCACCCTGGGCGAGGGTGCCAAGCTGGTCATGGAGCTGACCTTCGACAAAGGCCGTGGCTATGTCCCCGCGGAGCGCAACAAACTGGCGCTGATCGAGAAGAACGACATCAGCACCCTGCCGGTGGACAGCATCTATACCCCCGTGCTCAAAGCCAACTACACCGTGGATCACACCCGTGTAGGCCAGATCACCGACTATGACAAGCTCATCATCGAGGTCTGGACGGACGGCACCTGCAATGCGCAGGAAGCCCTGAGCCTGGCGGCCCGTGTGCTGACCGAGCATCTGAACCTGTTTGTCAACCTCTGCGATGAGACCGGCGAGACCGAGATCATGGTGGACAACGACGATCAGGGCCGTGAGAAGGCGCTGGAGATGACGATTGAAGAGCTGGATCTGAGCGTCCGTTCCTTCAACTGCCTCAAGCGCGCCGGCATCAACACGGTGGGCGACCTCATCAACAAGAGCGAAGACGAAATGATGAAGGTCCGCAATCTGGGCCGCAAGAGCCTGGAAGAAGTCATGGCCAAGCTGGACAGCCTTGGTTTCTCTCTGACCAAGGACGATGAAAACTAACCCCCCGCGACACGCGGATACCAAGTATAAGGAGTGAAACGGAATGCCCGGTACCAGAAAACTCGGTCGTACCACCGACAGCCGCAACGCCATGCTGCGCGCGATGGTGACCTATCTGTTTGAGAACGGCAAGATCGAGACCACCGTTACCCGCGCCAAGGAAGTTCGTTCCATGGCCGAGAAGATGGTCACCCTCGGTAAGCAGGAAGATCTGCACGCAAAGCGTCAGGTTTTCTCCTACATCACCAAGGAGGACATTGCCAAGAAGGTCATCGATGAGTATGGCCCCAAGTACGCCGACCGTAACGGCGGCTACACCCGCATCTACAAGATCGGCCCCCGCCGCGGCGATGCCGCCGAGATGGCGATCATCGAACTGGTCTGATTGACTGGTGTTTTGAGCAGCGTTTGCGTAACAGCAAGCGCTGTTTTTTTGTTGTTTTGAGGCTTGCAGACCTGAAACCGGCACCGTAAAAACAGGGGAAAAAGGGCGAATGCAAATTTTTTGTAAAATCCGACAGAATTCTTGCAACAGCGCCTGAATATTCATATTTAAAATGCAGAAAATGCCAATTTTGTCGAAAATCTTGCGTGGCAGGGCTGATTTTGTACAGTCTGTGTGATACAATACTAATAAAAGGGGCTGTGTGCCCCCTGAAGACGAATAACAATTTTTATGATGGAAGTAAGGAGCAAACACGTATGGCTGAACAAAATCTTGGCCCGCGCGATTTTTTTGCCAAAGAAGATGCAATTGCTGATCTGGGCTTGATCGCCTGCCCCGGTGCCGAAGAACTCTGCAAACTGGTGGATGGACACCTGGTCCGCTGGGCGCGTGAGGTCGGCATGGAAGTCGATTCGTTCATCATTCCCTCCGATTGCCCGCGTTTTCAGTCCGGCGACGCCAAAGGCCTGGTAAAGGCCTCCACCCGCGGCGATGACCTGTATATCTTCGTGGATCCGGGCAACTACAGTGTTACCTATCAGCTGTTCGGGTATGAGAATCATCTCTCGCCCGACGACCACTTCCAGAACCTGATGCGCCTGATCCAGGCTGTTTCCGGCCGTGCCCACCGCATCAGCGTCATCATGCCCAGCCTGTACGGCGGCCGTCAGCATCGCCGCGTCAGCCGGGAGAGCCTGGACTGCGCCTTTGCGCTGCAGCAGCTGCGCGCCACCGGTGTGAAGAACATCATCACCTTCGATGCCCATGACCCCCGCGTCATGAACGCCGTGCCCACCATGAGCTTCGACAACGTCATGCCCACCTATCAGGTGCTTAAGTGCCTGCTGCACCATGTGCCGGATGTCAGCTTCCACAAGGACCACTTCATGATCGTCTCTCCCGATGAGGGCGCCATGAACCGCAACATGTACTATTCCAGCGTGCTGGGCTGCAACCTGGGCATGTTCTACAAGCGCCGCGACTACAGCCGTGTGGTCAACGGCCGCAACCCCATCGTGGCCCACGAGTACCTGGGCGAGAGCGTCAAGGGCAAGGATGTCTTCATTGCCGACGACATCATCGCCTCCGGCGAATCCATGCTGGATATCGCCTACGAGCTGAAGATGCGCGGTGCCCGCAACATCTTCACCTGCGCCACCTTCCCGCTCTTCACCGCCGGCCTGGAGAAGTTCGACAAGGCCTACAACGACGGTATCCTCAAGGCGGTGCTGGGCACCAACCTGACCTACCGCAAGCCCGAACTGCTGGAGCGCGAGTGGTACTACGACGTGGATGTCTCCAAGTACACCGCCTACTTCATCGCGGCCATCAACCACGACAAGAGTGTTTCCAGCATCATCGACCCCATGACCAAGATCCGCGCGCTGCTGGAAAAGCACGGCATTCCCATGGGCGGTCAGGAATAACCAAACGATACAATTCGGCTCGCGCAGGCGGGCCGATTTTGTTGCAGCAAGGCTGCAGACTGAGTATAATAAGAGGGACGAAATTCAACAGCAGGGGAGAAATGTATCATGCTGCCCATTGAACAGTTGCAGGAATTGATTCACGGCAAGAAGGTTGCCTTTATCGGCGCAGGCGTGAGCCACAAGCGCTGCATCGAACAGTTTGTGGCGATGGGGGCCAAGGTGACCCTCTGCGACCAGAAGAAGAGCCTGGAGGACTTCGGCGACTATGCCGATACGCTGCGCCGCCTGCAGGTGAATCTGAGCCTGGGCGAACACTATACCGACGGCTTTGCCGGCCAGGACATCATCATGCGCACGCCGGGCTACGAGTACTACAAGCCCGAGCTGCAGGCGGCCCTGAAGGCGGGAGCCATGGTCACCAGCGAGGTGGAGCTCTTCTTTGAGTTCTGCCCCTGCGAGATCATCGCCGTCACCGGTTCGGACGGCAAGACCACCACCACCACGCTGATCTCCAAGATGATGGAGGCAGCGGGCCGCAAGGTCTTCCTGGGTGGCAACATCGGTGCGGCCCTGCTGCCCCAGCTGGCCGATGTGACCCCCGACGCCGTGGCCGTGGTGGAGCTGTCCAGCTTCCAGCTCATCAGCATGCGCCGCAGCCCCAAGGTGGCGGTGGTCACCAACGTGACGCCCAACCATCTGGACCATCACAAGGATATGCAGGAATACATCGACGCCAAGCGCAACATCCTGCTGTGGCAGGTGCCGCCCTGCCGTGCGGTGCTGGGCTATGAGAACGACATCACCCGGGGCATGCAGAAGGACTGCAAGGGTGAGCAGGTCTGGTTCACCCGCCTGCACGAGACCGACAACGGCGCTTTCCTGCGGGCGGAGGACGACATGCTCTGCTACGCCGGGAACGGCACCGTGACGCCGGTGGTCTCCCGCAAGGAGGTCAAACTGCGGGGCCTGCACAACGTGGAGAACCTGCTGGCGGCCATTGCGGCGGTGTGGGGCCGGGTGCCGGTGGAGGCCATGCATCAGGTGGCGTCCACCTTTACCGGTGTGGAACACCGCATCGAGCCGGTGCGCACGCTGGACGGCGTGACCTACTACAACGACTCCATTGCCTCCAGCCCCACGCGGACCATCGCGGGGCTGCGCAGCTTTGATCAGAAGATCATCCTCATCGCCGGCGGCTACGACAAGAAGATCCCCTACGAGCCTCTGGCCCCCGAGATCCTGGCCCACGTCAAGACGCTGGTCCTCATGGGCGCCACCGCGCCGCGCATCGAGAAGGCCGTGCGGGAGCATCCCGATTTTGCCGCCAGCGACCTGAAGATTGTCCATGCCGACAGCATGCAGGACGCCGTGGAGAAGGCCCGTGCCGCTGCGGTGCCGGGGGATGTGGTGAGCCTGTCGCCGGCGTCCGCCTCCTTTGACCTCTACCCCAACTTCGAGGTCCGCGGCCGCGACTTCAAGCGGATCGTCATGGCCCTGCAATAATCTATGACCCTGTAAGGAATCCCTATGATTCAATCCGTTACCAACGCCACCCAGCGGGCCGAGTTTGCCCGCCGCATCCGCCGCCAACCATACTTTGAGGCCACCATGGGCACCCACTGTGCGCTGTTCGGGCAGCACCCGGCCAGCGGATGGTGCTTCTATCTGCTGCCCGGCAGGGGAGCCCTGGCGCTGCGGGGCGGTACCGCCACCCTCTGCGGAACACTTCCCCGGGGGGAGGCCGGGGAGGAGGCCACGGAGGAATTGGAGGGATTCCTGCGTTTTCTGGGGGTGGAGCGTCTGCTCTGCCCCCGCCCGGTTCTGCCGGGCTGGCAGCAGGAACCGCCCCTGCGGCTGTGGGAACTGCCCCGGGGAACGCAGCTGCCGCTGCCCGCCCCGCTCCCCGCGGCGCTGACGCTGGCGGAACAGCCCGCCATGCTGCCGGTGAGCCGCCTGGTCTTCCCGGACAGCGAGGCGGAGCAGGAGGCCTTCTACACGCTGGCCTGCACCTCCATCGCCCATGGAATCGGCTGCTGCCGGGCCCTGCTGGACGGCAGCACCCCGGTCTGCACAGTGGGCTGCTACGAGCAGAGCGACGCGGAAGCCTATCTCTCGGCGGGGGTGACGGCCCCCGAATGGCGGGGCAGGGGACTGGCCGGATGGCTCATCGTCCGGACGGCCAACGAGCTGGCCGGGCAGCGCACCGTCCGCTTTGCCAGTGCCCCGGAACTGGAGGCTTTCTACACCCGCCTGGGCTTCACGCCGGCGGGCAGGATACAACAATTTACACGGAAATGGGAAACAGTATGATCGAACAGTTTTACAATCTCAAGCCGGAGGTGCTGGCGCTGGACCGCCAGGCACTGGAACTTTGCCGGGCGCAGTTCGCCCACGTGGAGGAGATCCGGGATTACAACCAGCTCAAGATGCTGAAAGCCTTCACCGACTGCGGCGTGGAGGCGCGGCATTTCTGGGGTTCCAGCGGCTACGGTGTCTGGGATGACAGCCGCAACAAGCTGGAGGAGGTGTTTGCCCGCTGCATGGGCGCCGAGGCCGCCCTGGTGCGGCCCCAGTTCATGAGCGGCACCCACACGCTGACGGTGGCACTGTTCGGCCTGCTGCGCACCGGCGACACGCTGCTGGCGGCCACCGGCCGCCCCTACGACACGCTGGAGGGGGTCATCGGCATCGGGGAGGCCGGCAAGGGCTGCGGCACGCTGCGGGAATACGGCGTGCAGTACGACGAATGCCCGCTGCTGCCCGACCACATGCCGGACTACGACCTGATCGCCCGGAAGGCAAAGACCGCCACGGTGGTGCACATCCAGCGCAGCCGGGGCTACACCCAGCGCAACGCCTTTGACCTGGAGACCATCCGCAAGGTGGCGGAGGTGGCCCGCCAGGCAAACCCCCAGGCGGTCATCTTCGTGGACAACTGCTACGGCGAGTTCACCCAGAGCCGGGAACCGCTGGCGGTGGGGGCGGACCTGATCGCCGGCAGCTTCATCAAGAACCCCGGCGGCGGCATCACCCCCACCGGCGGCTACATTGCGGGCCGGGCCGAACTGGTGGAAAAGTGCAGCCACCGCTTCACCGCGCCGGGCATCGGCGCCGATCTGGGCTGCACCCAGGACAGCCTGCGGGACACCTTCCTGGGCTTCTACTATGCCCCCGGGGTGGTCTGCGAGGCCCTGAAAACCGCCATCTACGCCCAGTGCCTGCTGGAGCTGGCGGGGGTGCACCCGGTACCCCGCTACACCGAGGACCACAACGACATCGTGACCTGCTTCGATTCGGGCAGCGCCGAGGCCCTGACCGGGTTCTGTGCCGGTATCCAGCACAACAGCCCGGTGGACAGTTTCGCCTCGCCGGAACCCGCCGATGAGCCCGGCTACACCGACAAGGTGGTCATGGCGTCGGGCAGCTTCACCGAGGGCAGTACTATTGAAATCTCCTGCGACGGCCCCCTGCGCCCGCCCTACACCTGCTATCTGCAGGGTGGCGTCAACTTCACGGCAGGCCGCGCCGCGGTGCTCAACGCCGTGCAGAATGCCTTCTTTGCGTAAGGGAGTATCCCCCGGCAGGGCAGGGGAGCGCCCCCTGTTGAACCAACATAAAAAAATCCCGTGTGCCGGTTTCCGGCACACGGGATTTTTCTGTTGGAGGATTTTATCCCTTGACGTAATCGCGCACCAAGGCTTGCAGCAAATCGTCACGGTCAATGCGGCGGATAATCGCACGCGCATTTTTATAAGTCGTAATATAGGTCGGATCCTCCGAAAGGATGTAGCCTACCAGCTGGTTGATGGGGTTGTAGCCCTTCTCTTCCAGCGCACGATAGACCTGCAGAACAGCCTGTTTGATTTCCATATCGCGGTCGTCACGGATGGAAAATACGGCAGTCGGCTCAGAGATCGGCATATCCAGTTCCCCCTTCTCAGCGTATTCATACCTATATTATAACAAAAGGGTATACAATTTGCAATGGCCTCGTCGCAAATTTTTATACAAAATTATGAATACTGTCAGCGGGAAATCACTTCACCCCTGCGGATGACCTGCAGGATGTTCAGCTCCTCGTCGGCCAGGATCACATTGCCCCAGCGGCCGGCATCCAGACTTCCGTAGTCGGCATCCACACCGATGCTGCGGGCCGGGTTCAGCGAAGCCGCCCGCACGGCGCTGGCCAGCGGCACACCCATATCCCGCACCGCATGCTTCATGCAGTCATACAGGCAGGTGGCACTGCCGGCAATGGTGCCGGGGTGTTCGGTCAAAGTGGCCCGGGGACCGCGCACCGTCACGGCCTGGCCGCCCAGGGAATACTGGCCGTCCGGCAGGCCGCAGGCCATCATGCTGTCGGCGATCAGGATCACATGGTCGTCGCCGAAGGTGCGGAAGGTGAAGCGCACCATGGCCGGGTGGATATGTACGCCGTCGGTGATGAGCTCCACCTCGGCGCCCTCCTCCAGGGCCGCGATGATGGGACCGGGGGCGCGGTGGGTGATGCCCGGCATGGCGTTGTACAGATGGGTCATGTGGGTGGCGCCGGCCGCAAAGGCTTCCTTGGCGGTCTCATAGTCCACGCAGGTGTGGGCAATGGAGATGCGTACCTCGTTGTGGCATTCCCGGATGAAATCCAGGTTGCCCGGCACCTCGGGAGCCACGTCCACCAGCCGGATCAGCCCGCCGCTGCGGGCCTGCAGCCGGCGGAACATGCCGGCGTCGGCGGCCATCACATACTTGGGGTTCTGGGCGCCCACCTTGTCGGGGCTGATGTAGGGGCCTTCCATGTTGATGCCCACCAGATCGGCACCCCGCTCGTTCTTGTGGGCGGCGGCCACGTCCATGATGCCGTTGAGGATCTCCTCGCTGAAGGTCATGGTGGCGGGGCAGATGGCCAGCACGCCCTTGCTTGCCTCAAAGTCGGCAATGGCTTGCAGCCCGGCCTCGTCGGCGTCGCAGAAATCATGGCCCACGGCGCCGTGGAAGTGGATGTCCACCAGACCAGGCAGGGCATAGGCACCCTTTGCGTCCAGGATCTCCTCGCCCTCCAGGGGCTCCGCGCCGAAGACGATGCGGCCCTCCCGGATGATCAGATCTTTCTCCACAAAGCGGCAGCCGTCCGAGAAAACCTTCGCATTACGGATAATCATATTCGTTCCTCCTGCCCTCAGATCAGGCTCAGAGCTTCCTCATCGCCCACCAGAATGAAATCGGGATGCATCTGCAGGATGCTGGCGGGCACCTCCGGTGTGACAGGGCCGAAGAACGCCTTCTTGACGATCTCTGCCTTGCCCTTGCCGTTGGCCACCATCAGCACCTTGCGGGCCTGCATGATGGTCTTGATGCCCATGGTGTAGGCCTGCTTGGGCACCAGGTCTTCCTGGCCGTCAAAGAAGCGCTTGTTGGCCTCGATGGTTTCCGGCTTCAGGTCCACACAGTGGGTGCCCAGCTCGAAGGCTTCGCCCGGCTCGTTGAAGCCGATGTGGCCGTCATGGCCGATGCCCAGCAGCTGCAGGTCGATGCCGCCCACCCGCTTGATGACATAGTCGTACCGGGCGCATTCCGCCTCGGCGTCCATGTTGGTGCCGTCCGGCAGGTTGATGGAAGCGGGGTTGATGTTGACCAGGTCGAACAGGTTGCGGTGCATGAAGCTCCAGTAGCTTTCGGGATGCTCCCGGGGCAGACCGCGGTACTCGTCCAGGTTGATGGTGGTCACTTCAGAGAAGTCCAGATCACCCTTGTTGTACCAGTCCACCAGCTGTTTGTAGGTGCCTACGGGGGTACCGCCGGTGGCCAGACCCAGCACGCAGTTGGGTTTCATGATGACCTGGGCGGAGATGATGTTGGCGGCCTTGCGGGACATGTCGTTGTAGTCTTTTGCGCGGATGATTTTCATACAGAATTACCTCCTGATGATGGCGGGGGAGAGGCCCCCATACTTCTGTCAGTATAGCATGGAACCGTGAAAAAAGTATGACCAAATGAATGAAGCGCCAAAAAATGCCGGGGACAGGCTCGCGCCCGCCCCCGGCGGATGTGATAAAGGGAACCAGAACCTTTATCCCGGCGCTGTAAGAAAGCTTACAGCATCTTCTTCAATTCGTCGTAGACAAACTGGACCTTGGGGCCGATGACGACCTGGCAGGAATTCTTGCTGGGACGGATGACGCCCGCGGCGCCGGCCGCCTTGACGGCCCTCTCATCCACAGCGCTGCTGTCCTTGACCTCAAAGCGGAGGCGGGTGGCGCAGTAGTCCACGTTGGCAACGTTGCCCTTGCCACCGATGGCCTTCAGCACGCCGCTGGCAATGTCGGTGAAGTTGTTGTTGGCGAGGGTAGCGGTGGCCTCAGCGGCGTCGATATCTTCATCCTCACGGCCCGGAGTCACCAGGTTGAACTTGGTGATGGCGAAGCGGAAGACCACGTAGAACACGACGAAAGCGGCGATGCCCAGAGGAATGATCATCCAGGTATTGGCATGAGCCGGCAGGAAGTAAGAGAAGAACAGGTCGGTGCCGCCTGCAGAGAACATGAAGCCGGCACGGAAGCCTACGTAGTAGGTGATGATGGCGAAGATCGCGTATAGCAGAGCATACACCACGTACAGCGGGAAGCAGAGGAACATGAAGCCGAACTCGAAGGGCTCGGTAACGCCGCAGACGAACGCGCAGATAGCAGCAGAAGTCACGAGACCGATGGCGGCCTTCTTGTTCTTGGCGGTGTGGACCATGGCCAGCGCCGCGCCGGGGATACCGAACATCATGCAGGGGAAGAAGCCGGACATGTACATGCCGAGGCTCCAGTCGATGACTTCACCGTTGGTACCCACATCGCCAGTGACGAAACCGGCCCAGTAATTGCTCAGGTCACCAATACCGATGGTATCAAACCAGAACACGTTGTTCAGGGCGTGATGCAGACCAGTGGGGATCAGCAGGCGGTTGAAGAAGGCATACAGGCCAGCGCCGATGCCGCCCAGGCCAACGATACCGTCGCCAATCCAAACCAAGGCACCGAAGATCAGCGGCCAGACGAAGAGCAAGATCACAGAGACCACAATGGAAACCACGCCGGTGACGATGGCCACGCAGCGCTTGCCGCTGAAGAAGGCCAGCCAGTCAGGCAGCTGGGTGCTCTTGAACTTGTTGTAGCAGGTGGAACCGATGATGGCAGCCAGGATGCCGATGAAGGCATTGCCGGCGGTCTTCTGGAAAGCAATGTATTGGGTGGAGTTTTCTTCCAGGGTGATGATGGCGCCCACGACAGCGGGAGAAAGCAGCTGGGTCATCATCAGGTAGCTGACCAAACCGGCCAGACCGGCGGTACCGTCATGGTCGTCAGACAGACCAACAGCGGCGCCGACGGCGAACAGCCAGGCCATGTTGTCGATCAGGGCGCCGCCGGCCTTGATCAGAATGAAGCCGGCCTGATAGGCCAAGCCAGTGGTTGCAGCATCGGGAACACCCATGACAGCCGGAGCCAACGCGTAGCCCAGGCCCATGAGGATGCCGCAGACGGGAAGCGCGGCAACAGGCAGCATCAAAGCCTTGCCGAGCTTTTGCAGATACTTCATCATAAAAGCATTCCTCCAAAAATCAGATGGATTCCTCTAACGTGGTATGCGGTGTCTCTGGTTCGCAGAACGCATGCCTTGTTGATATCATATTAACATATTCTTCATAAAAAAGAAAGCAAATTTAAACAATTTGTCAAAAGAACGAAAAAGTGACCTTGAAATTGGGCAAAATGTTAATATAATGAGAAATTTAACGCAAAAAAATAAAAAATCGAAACAATGGGGTGAAAAATTTTTTTATGACATGCACCCCGCAAACAAAAAATGCGCCCTGCCGGAGCAGGGCGCACAGGATGTATTATTGCTGCTGTGCATGGAACAGCTGGGGAGCTGCCTTGCAGATCAGCACGGCGGCCACCGTGGTAAGGATCGTCTCGGGCAGCATGTAGCTTCCGTTGTAGGTCAGGCTGTAGATCCAGGCGGGCAGGCCGTCGCTGAGGTTGCCCCAGATCAGCACGCCGGACAAAAAGCTGCAGAGGAAACGAAGCACGCAGACGGCGGCGGTACCCACCGCAACGCCCACCAGGCGGTTGGAGAAGGGCTTGGCGATGGCACCGGCCAGCCCCAGCAGCGTAAAGGCCAGCACGTAATCCAGCAGGATCATGCCCACCAGCGGCAGCAGGCCGGGGGCCGGCGGCGCGTAGAAGCCCAGCAGCATCTGCAAAAGGCTGTTGACGAAGCCGGTGAACAGCCCCCACTTGACGCCGTGCCGGAACGAGATGAGAATAAAGGGCAGCATGCTGAACAGGGTGATGGAACCGCCGCTGGGCAGTTCGTAGATCTTGATGTTTGCCAGGACGGTGCCCAGGGCAATCATCAGGGCACACTCCACCAGTGTGCGTGTTTTGGAATAGGTTTTGGTCATAGAAATACTCCTCCCCGAATAAACGGTACATGAAAACAAGAAAAGCGCCTGCAGGAAATGCAGGCGCAGACGCAACGTGACATCTTATGGAGGTTCAAACTTCCTACGCCGGCATTATCCGGATCAGGTTCGAGGTGACCCGAAGCTGCAGTTTGCTTCGATCTCAGCCGAGGATGCCCCTCAGCGCCCCTGTTTTTATGTCCGCTTTCCAGTATACACGCAAACCATCATTTGTCAAGAAAAAAGTGAGGAGGCAACATGTTTTTCCTGGTGCCGGATTATGGCCAGGCTATATAAGTAGGTAAGGCGTTCTGTGTGCGGCAGGGGGATGGCTGCCCCCACCGGGAAAAGCACCTGTGGTGGTTGTGTACAACACAATCTGTGGTGCAAAAGAAAAAACAAGGCCCCCATATGGATGAAAAATGCCGGAAAACCGCAAAAAAGTGCGGGGAAATGCGGAATTTTGCCGCCAAAAGATTGGTAAAAATTTACATCGGTTTTCCCCGTAAAACCGGGAAAGGCCCCTTGCACAGCGGCGGAAGTTTGTGGTATGCTTTTACATGTAGTTTTCTACCCATTTTATTTTTTTGCAAGCAAACGGTGAGGTAAGGATGTTCAACAAGCGGAATCCCATGAAATATTTCTCCGGCAACGCCTTCGCGCGGCTGCCGCTGTACAAACTGGTGGCGGGCAGTACGGCTGTGGTGCTGACGGCCAGCATCGGCCTGGGGGTATTTGCGGCCTCCTTTGTGCCGGGCCAGCTGCCGGAAGCAACGCCCACGCCGGAACCGGTGGTGACGGCCACCCCCGTCCCCACGCCCACGGCCACGCCTGTGCCGGATATTGAATTGCTGGCGGACATCAGCGTGATCCAGCAGGATGTGGGCGTGCAGCTCTATACCATGGAGCAGACCACGGCGGAAAGTGCCCAGACACCTTCGCCCACGCCGTCCGGGGAGAGCGACGGGGAAGAGACCTCCGGCAAGATCCCGCTGACGGGGGTTGCCGCCACAGTCACCCTGACGGATTCGGAGGGCAAGACCACCGACTATGCGGTGGATACCGAGAACGGCACGGCGCTGGCAGAGGATGTGGAACCCGGCGACTACACCGTGACGATCCAGCCCATCGAGGGCTATGTGGTGCCGGAGAGCACCACCGTGACCGTGGCCGAGAAGGTCGTCTACAAGGCGGATGTGAACGCGGTCAAGGACAAGATCATGCAGTCCAGCCAGGTCAATGAGAGCGCGGAGGACTCGGCGGTGAACACGGCCGGTGCGGCGCCCATTGCCGAGGAAGTGACCGATACGGTGCAGTACGCCGACAGCGCCAAGGAAGAGAAGGGCCGCACCACGGTGTACACGGCCAAGCTGAGCAGCAGCGGCCATCTGCTCTTCACCGACGGCAGCGAATCGCCCTACCTGCCTGTGTACAAGGACGGCACCCAGGAACTGACCGGTGCCCAGCGTGATCCCAACGTTTCCACCAACAGCGCCATGTCGGTGTGGCTGCCGGGGGCCGCGGATTCCATCGTGAATCTGGGCAGCACCGGCCGCACCATGAGCATGGCCCATCGCACCAGCGAAGGCACCGCTTCATCGGATGCCTCGCTGCAGGACAGCGGCGAATCCACCCCGACGCCGGAGGCCACAGCCACGGTCTCGCCCGCGCCGGAGCAGAGCCCTGCGCCGCAGGAGAGCACTACCCCGGCGCCCACCACCACGCCGGACCCCACGGCAGCCCCCACGCCGGAGCCCACGGTCACCCCCGAGCCTACCCCGGAAGTGACCGCTACGCCCACCCCGACCCCGACCCCGGCGCCCACCGCCACACCCACGCCCACCCCGGCAGTGACGGCCACGCCGGTTCCTTCCCAGGATTCCACGGCGGGCTGGCCGGACGCCATCGAAGCCAGCAAGCTGGCCGAGTACAAGTTTGATGTGACCGCCACCGAGAAGATCGAGTATGTCTACACCGGCTGGCAGGAGATCGACGGCGCTACATACTACTATGACCCCGCCACCCATGAGGCGGTGACCGGCAACCAGGTCATCCAGGGGGATGTGTACACTTTTGGCGCCGACGGTGCGCTGAACCGCACGGCCCGGGGCATCGATGTCTCCAAGTTCCAGGGCAACATCGACTGGAACGCCGTCAAGGCGGACGGCATCACCTTTGCCATCATCCGCTGCGGCTACCGCGGCTACGGCACGGGCGCGCTGGTGGAGGATTCCACCTACCGCAAGAACATCCAGGGCGCCATCAACGCCGGCCTGAAGGTGGGCGTCTACTTCTACAGCCAGGCCATCAACGAGGCCGAGGCCGTGGAGGAAGCCAGCATGGTGCTGAGCCTGGTCAGCGGGTATTCGCTGCCGCTGGGCGTCTACTACGACACCGAGTCGGTGGCGGGCGGCCGCGCCAACGCCATCAGCGCCAACGAGCGCACCGCCTGTGCGGTGGCTTTCTGTGAGACCATCCGCAATGCGGGCTACAAGGCAGGCGTCTACTCCTACGCCAGCTGGTTCTACAACGCGCTGAACTTTGCCAACATCAGCAAGTACAACACCTGGATCGCCCAGTATCGCGATACCCTCAGCTTCAACTACAAGTACAACATCTGGCAGTATACCGGCTCCGGTCGTGTCAACGGCATCTCCACCGCCGTGGATATGAACATCGGCTGATATGTGACTTCCGCAAGGGGCGGCCCGAAATTCGGGCCGCCCCTTGTGTATTTCCCGGTCAAAGAAAAATGCCCCGCAGCGGTCATTTCACCGCTGCGGGGCATTGGCTGTTTACAGAAGGTTTCTCAGTGGCAGGGGGTCTGCAGCATGGATGCGGCACCGCCGCGGACCTGTCCGTTGCCCTGGATGATGTACTTGTAGGTGCACAGTTCCGCCAGGCCCATGGGACCCCGGGCATGGAGCTTCTGGGTGCTGATGCCCATCTCGCAGCCCAGACCGAACTCACCGCCGTCGGTAAAGCGGGTGCTGGCGTTGATGTAAACGGCGGCACTGTCCACGCAGGCGGCAAACCGCTGGGCGGCCACCTTGTCCGCCGTGACGATGGCGTCGCTGTGGTGGGTGGAATGCCTGGCAATGTGGGCGATGGCCTCCTCCAGGGAATCCACCACCGCCACGCTGAGCTTGTAGTCCAGGTATTCGGTGTCGAAATCCTCCGGCGCGGCGGGCACCCCGTCGATGATGGCGGCCGCGGCGGCATCCAGATGGAGCTCCACAGGGGTCATGCCGGCAGCGGCACGGTCGTCCACCAGGCACTTTTTCACCATGGGCAGGAACTGCTCCGCCACCGCGCGGTGGACAAGCAGCGCTTCCTCGGCGTTGCAGACACTGGGACGGCTGGTCTTGGCGTTCTCCACAATGCGCAGCGCCATCTCCAGGTCGGCCGCCGCGTCCACATACACGTGGCAGACGCCGGTGCCGGTCTGGATGCAGGGAACGGTGGCGTTCTCCACACAGGCGCGGATGAGGCCCGCGCCGCCCCGGGGGATCAGCAGGTCCACCAGGCCGTCGGCGGTCATCAGTTCGTTGGCGCTGGCGTGGCTGGTATCCTCGATCAGGCTGACCGCATGCTCCGGCAGGTGCACCTTGCGCAGCCCGGCCTGCAGCGCCTGCACGATGGCGTGGCAGCTGTTCCAGGCATCCCGGCCGCAGCGCAGCACACAGGCGCTGCCCGCCTTGATGGCCAGGGCGGCGGCGTCGCTGGTGACGTTGGGGCGGCTCTCGTAGATGATGGCGATGACCCCCATGGGAACGGCGGTCTTCTCGATAATGAGACCGTTGGGCCGCACGATCTTGCGCAGCACGGTGCCCACCGGGTCCGGCAGGGCCGCCACTTCCCGGATGCCCTTGGCCATGTCGGTGAGGCGGGAGGCAGTCAGGGCCAGCCGGTCCAGCATCACGTCGCTGACGCGGCCCCGGGCGGCCTCCAGGTCCTGGCGGTTGGCGGCCAGAATCTCGTCCTGGGCGGCGATCAGCGCCACCGCCATGGCCTCCAGGGCCTGGTTCTTGGCGTGGGTGTCGGCCAGCGCCAGGGGCATACGGGCGCCCTGGGCCAGCTGCAGGATCTCCTGGGTGGTCATTGCAATCTCTCCTTCTTTCCGATGAACCGGGTGCCCACAGGCTTGCCCTCCAGAATGTCATACAGGATATCGGCGTGGGCGCCGTTGGCGATGATCATATCCACACCGGCGCTGGTGGCCCGCTTGGCAGCCACCACTTTGGTCAGCATGCCGCCGGTCCCCAGGGAGGAACCCGCCCCGCCGGCCAGACGCTCGATCTCCGGCGTGATCTCCTCCACCACCGGAATCAGGCGTGCATCGGGGTTGCTGTGGGGATCGGCGGTGTACAGCCCGTCAATGTCGGACAGCAGCACCACCAGGTCGGCGTGGATGCACTGGGCCACCAGCGCCGCCAGCGTGTCGTTGTCGCCCAGGGAATACTCCTCGATGGCCACAGGGTCGTTCTCGTTGATGATGGGGATGGCACCCAGCTGCAGCAGCCGTTCCAGCGTGCTGCACAGGTTGCGCAGGCGGTTTTCGTGGTCGAAGTCCTCCCAGGTCAGCAGCATCTGGGCCACCGTGTGGTTGTACTGGCCGAAGAGCCGGTCGTAGGTGTACATCAGCTCGCACTGGCCCACGGCGGCGGCCGCCTGCTTGGTGGTGATGTCCTGGGGCTTCTGGATCTGCAGCTTGCCCACGCCCAGGCCGGTGGCGGCCGACGACACCACGATGAGCTCGTGGCCGGCGTTCTTGATGTCGCTCCACACCTTCACCAGAGCTTCGGTGTGGCGGATGTTCAGCAGCCCGCCCGGATGGGCCAGCGTGCTGGTGCCGACCTTCACGACGATTCGCATAGATTTACTTCCCCAATTCTTTCGTTTTCTCGTAGGCGGCAATGACGGCATCGGTCACCGCGCCGCGGAAGGCCCGCTCTTCCAGCAGGCGCACGCCCTGGATGGTGGAACCACCCGGGCTGCAGACGGCATCCTTCAGTACACCGGGATGCTGGCCGCTTTCCAGCACCATGCGGGCGCTGCCCAGCAGCGTCTGGGCGGCGTACTCCTGGGCCTTGGCCCGGGGCAGACCGGCGGCCACACCGCCGTCGGCCAGGGCTTCGATGAACTGGTACACCCAGGCGGGGCCGCAGCCCGACACGGCGCTGGCCGCATCGATGAGGCTCTCCGGCACCTCGTCCAGCTGGCCGGCGGGGGCCATGGCGGACAGCCACTCCTGCAGCTGTTCGGGCTCCACGTCATCGTAGCAGTACTGGATCATGCCGGCGCCCAGCGCCACCGGGGTGTTGGGCATCATCCGGATGATGGGATAGCCGCTGCCCGCCATCTGGCGGATCTGGTGCATGGAAAGCCCGGCGGCCATCGTCACCAGCACAAAGGGGCGGCTCTCGGCGCGGGATTCCAGAACCGGGGCCAGGGCGTCCAGCATATCCTCCATCATCTGGGGCTTGACGCCCAGGAAGATAAAGTCGCACAGCCCCGCCACCTGTTCGTTGGTGCCGTAGGCACAGCCCAGCTCGTCGGCCAGCTTCTGCGCTTTGGCCGGGGTGCGGTTGGCAAGCAGAACGTCGCCGGCACCGGCCCCCTTGCAGACGGCGCGCGCGACGGCGCCGCCCATGTTACCGCAGCCGATAAACCCATATTTCATGGCAGTATTCCCTCCGTTGTCCTCATACGTGATTTATATAAATGGATTATAGCTGTAATCCTATCGCACCTGCGGGATTTTGTCAATCAAAAGCTGGGGACGGGGCTGGAATTTTGCGGAAAAGTTGCCTATAATACAAAGGTAGACAAAAACAGCAAAAAGAGGCGAATCGCATGCAATACGTACAACTGGGCCAGACCGGCCTGAAAATCTCCCGCCTGGGATTCGGCGGCATTCCCATCCAGCGCATCGACCAGCCCGGCACCCGGGCGCTGCTCAAGGCAGCCCACGAGGCCGGCATCAACTACATTGATACCGCCCGCGCCTACACGGTCAGCGAGGGCTGGATCGGCCAGTCGCTGGAGGAGCTGGGGCTGCGGGATGCCTTTGTGCTGGCCACCAAGTGCCGCGCCCTGACCAAAGCCGACATGGAGGCCGAGCTGGCCGCCAGCCTGAAAAACCTGCGCACCGACCACATCGAACTCTACCAGTTCCACAACCCCAGCATGGAGGACCTGAAGAAAATTCTCGCCCCCGGCGGTTCCATGGAAGCCCTGCTGGAAGCCAAGGCCAAGGGCGTGGTGGGGCATATCGGCCTGACGGCCCACCTGGCGGCGGTCTTTGAGGCGGCGCTGGAGGTGCCGGAGATCGAGACCATCATGTTCCCTTATAACATTGTGGAGCAGCAGGGGGCGGAGCTTATCCGCCGCTGCGCCGAGGCGGGCAAGGGCTTCATCGACATGAAACCGCTGGCGGGCGGCTCCATCGAGGACGGCCGTCTTGCGCTGCGGTATGTGCTGTCCAACCCCAACGTGACGGTGGCCATCCCCGGCATGGCGGCCCCCGAGGAGCTGGAAAGCAACGTGAAGGGCGCCGACAACATCGCCCCCCTCACCGAGGAGGAGCAGGCGGCCTGCCAGAAGGTGCGGGACGCCCTGGGCACCCAGTTCTGCCGCCGGTGCAACTATTGCGCGCCCTGCACGGTGGGCATCTCCATTCCCAACGTCTTTCTGTTCCAGGGATACCTGAACCGGTACGGCCTTGCGGACTGGGGACGGGCGCGGTACGCCACCCTGAAAGTGAAGGCCAGCGCCTGCGTGCAGTGCGGTGCCTGCGAGACCCGCTGCCCCTACAACCTGCCCATCCGCCAGATGATGAAGAAGGCTGCGGAGGATTTCGGCGAATAAGCGTACATTTTTGCCGCGGAACGGTGGAAAGCCGGGCCGCGGTTTTTCTGTGCCAAAACGGAGAAAAATTTTGTGTGAGCGGTTGTTTTTCGGGCGGCGGGCGTGTATAATTTATCCTGTATAATTTTGTGCAAAAATGTGAGGAATCAGTATGCTTTCCGACCCCCAGCTTCATTATCTGGACAACGCCGCAACCACCCGCATCGACCCGGCGGTGACCGAGGTCATCCACGATGCGCTGGTGGAACTGTGGGCCAATCCCAGCAGCCTCTACGACCCGGCGGTGGCTGCCCAGGACGGCATCGAAAATGCCCGGGCCCGCATCGCCAAAACGCTGCACTGCCGCAGCGATGAGATCTACTTCACCGGCTGCGGCACCGAAGGCAACAATATGGCCATCTGGGGCGCGGCCATGCCCCGGCGGCAGTGGGGCCACAAGGTGGTGGTCTCGGGGTTTGAACACCCCAGCGTGCAGCTTGCGGCCCGCGCGCTGAAAAACGAAGGCTTTGAGGTGGTGGAGATCCTGCCCGAGGCGGACGGCCACCTGGACATCCAGAAATTCCTGGCCGCGGTGGACAAGAACACCGTGCTGGCCTCCTGCATGGCGGTGAACAACGAAACCGGCGCCGTGCAGGACATTGCCGCCCTGGCGGCAGGCATCAAGGCCCGCAACAGCCGCACCCATTTCCACGTGGACGCGGTGCAGGCCTGGCTGCGGATGCCCATCGACCTGCAGAAGTGGGCCGGGGTGGATACCCTGTCGGTGTCCGGCCACAAAATCCATGCCCCCAAGGGCATCGGGGCGCTCTTCGTGCGGGACAGCCAGCGCCAGACGCTGCGCCCGCCCTACTGCGGCGGCCATCAGGAGCGGGGCCTGCGTCCCGGCACCGAGAACACCCCCTATATCGTGGGCCTGGGTCTGGCGGCGGCCAAGGGCTACCAGGGCATGCGGGCCCGCACAAAACAGATCGAAGCCCTCAACCGCCGCCTGCGGCAGGGGCTGGCGGAACTGCCCGGCATCACCGTCAATTCCCCTGAGGATGCGGTGCCTGAGGTGCTGAACTTCTCCACCGGATGCATCAACAGCCAGACCTTCATCAACTACCTGAACACCCGCGGGGTGCTGGTGTCGGGGGGCAGCGCCTGCGACAAGGGCGAACCCAGCCACACGCTGCAGGCCATGGGCTGTGATGAGCGCATCATCCACACGGCGCTGCGGGTCAGCTTCTGCGCCGACAACACCGACGAGGATGTGGACGCCCTGCTGGACGGGCTGAAAAACGGTCTGCAGAGTCTGCAGCATATCTGAAGGAAAGGCATTACCACATGAAAGAGATTATTCTGGCCTACCAGGGGGAGATGACCCTCAAGGGCCTGAACCGCGGCAAGTTCGAAGCACGGCTTGCCAAGATCATCCGCTGGCGGCTGGAACCGCTGGGCAAGTTCAAAGTATACCAGGCCCAGAGCACGGTTTTTATCGAACCGCTGGAGGACGACCTGGATATGGACGAGGCGTTCCGCCGCGTCTCCCGGGTGTTCGGCATCGTCAAGATGAGCCGCGCCGTGGAGTGCGGCAAGGAGTTTGAGGCCATCTGCGAGACGGCGGAGGCCTACCTGGGCCAGGCGCTGCGGGGAGTACGCACCTTCAAGGTGGAGGCCAAGCGTGCCGACAAGTCCTATCCGCTGAAGAGCCCCGAAATCTGCCGGGAGCTGGGCGCCTACCTGCTGGATAAGCACCACCATCTGCGGGTGGATGTGCACCATCCCCAGCTGGAAATCATGGTGGAGATCCGCGACCACGCGGCCTACGTCCACGGCCCCAAGGTGGAGGCCGCCGGCGGTTTGCCGGTGGGCACCAGCGGCCGGGCGCTGAACCTGCTCTCGGGCGGCATCGACAGCCCGGTGGCGGCCTGGTGCATGGCGCGCCGGGGCCTGGCGCTGCATCACATCCACTTTGCCAGCCCGCCCTACACCAGCCTGCGGGCCAAACTGAAGGTGGAAAAGCTGGCCAAAGAACTGGTGGAATACACCGGCAACTGCACGCTGTTTGTGGTGCCCTACACCAAACCCCAGGAATACATCCGGGACCACGCCCCCGACGTGCTGTTCACCGTGCTGATGCGCCGCAGCATGCTGCGCATCGCCAACCAGGTGGCCACCAAACTGGAACTGCAGGCGCTGATCACCGGCGAGAGCCTGGCCCAGGTGGCCAGCCAGACGATGGCGGCCATGGTCTGCACCGACGCCGCCCAGGACCTGCCGGTGCTGCGGCCCTGCATCGGCATGGACAAGACCGAGATCATCGCCCTCTCCCGCAAGATCGGCACCTTCGATACCTCCATCGAGCCCTACGAGGACTGCTGCACCATCTTCACGCCGCCCCATCCCAAGACCAACCCCACGCTGGCCGAGATTCTGGCGGCGGAGGAGGGTATGCCCGACCTGCGGGCGCTGGAGAGTGAGGCCGCTGAAAACGTGGAGAAGATTGCCATCCGCATGGGGGAGGAGGACTTGCTGTGACGGCAGAGATCATCTGTGTGGGCACCGAGCTGCTGCTGGGGGATATCCTCAACACCAACGCCCAGTTCTTGAGCCGGGAACTGGCCGAGCTGGGCATCAGTGTGCTGCATGAGCATGTGATCGGGGATAACCCCGAGCGTCTGCGGGATCTCGTAAGCCGGGCACGGCAGCGCAGCGACCTGCTGGTCTTTTCCGGCGGGCTGGGCCCCACCGAGGACGACCTGACCAAGGAGACGGTGGCCCAGGCTTTCGGCGATACGCTGCACTTTGACGAGGAGGAATGGCAGAAGATTCTCGCCTTCTTCGCCCGCACCAACCGCAAGCCCACTCCCAACAACCGCAAACAGGCCATGGTGCCCACCATCGGCCATAAGATCGTCAATGACTTCGGCACCGCCCCCGGCGCCTGGTTTGAGGACAGCACCGGCCACTGCGCCGTGCTCATGCCCGGGGTGCCCCGGGAGATGAAGGGGATGTGGACCCAGCAGATTCGCCCGGCACTGCAGAAGCGCCAGAACTGCACGATTCACTCCCACACGCTGCGGGTGCTGGGGGGCGAGAGCAGCATTGCCACCAAGGTGGCGCCGCTCTTCGAGAGCACCAACCCCACGGCGGCCATCTACTGCAAGACGGGGGAGAGCGAGATCCGCATCACCGCCCGGGAAGCCACCCCGGAAGCGGCGGAACGCTCCTGCAAGGCCTACCTGCAGAAGTTCCGGGACATCCTGGGGGACGCGGCCTACGATGTGGACGTGCCCGCCCTGGAATACACCGTGGTGCGCATCCTGCGGGAAAAAGGCCTGCACGCCGCCACGGCGGAAAGCTGCACCGGCGGCATGATCGCCCAGCGGCTCACCAACGTGCCGGGCTCCAGCGAGGTGTTCGGCTACGGCTTCGTCACCTACGCCGAGGCCGCCAAACAGAAACTGCTGGGGGTGGACGCCGCCCTCATTGAGCAATACAACGTGGTGTCCGGCCCGGTGGCGGTGGCCATGGCCTTCGGCGCCGCCCGGGCTTCCGGCGCGGAGCTGGCGGTGGGCATCACCGGCCTGGCGGGCCCCGGCGGGGCGCTGCCCGGCAAACCGGTGGGCACCGTCTACCTGGCGGGTGCGGACGCCCGCACCAACCGGGGCTGGCTGCTGCGGCTGGCCCTGGGCGGCTACCACGAGCGCAGCATCATCCGCGCCCGGGCAGCTCTGTATGCCCTGGACCTTTTGCGGCGGATGGCACTGGAACTGCCGGTGCCGGACGGCATGGCCGTCACGCCCCAGACGCCGCCCCAGGAGAGCAACATCTGAGTACCGAAAGAAAGGCAGATCATGGTCAACACACAACTCAAAATTTTGCGCGTATTCGGCCCCACAGCGGCCGAAGTGTCGGCTGTGCTGCGGCAGATCCGTGACGACGGCTGCCCGGGGCTGCGCCTGCTGGAACGGGACGGAGAATTCGCCGTCTGCGTCCAGGTCAGCGCGCCCAACCGGGCCATGGCCGAACAGTACTGCGAGAAATGGGTGCAGCGCCTGCGCGCCAAATTCGGCGACGACGTATTCGGCACGGGGGAGACCAGCCTGGCCCAGGCAACGCTGGATCTGATGCTGCAGAAGCGGAAGCTGCTGGTGGCGGTGGACGAAACCACCGGCCGCCTGGTGGGCAGCCTGCTGCAGCCGCTGTCCCACAGCGAGGCGGTGTTTGACTTCGGTACCGAGAGCTATGCGGACCCCCAGCGGGAGCGCCAGATCAAGGTGCCGCCCCAGCTGCTGAAGAAATTCCCCGGCGATGTGGTCCAGGCGGCCGCGGGCCGGGCGGTGTCGGCCATGCAGGTCACCGGCGCCGACTTTGCGGCGGCCTACATGCCGGCCACCGTGGGGCAGTGTCCCTTTGTGCTGATCTGCGACCGCCACGGCGCCGTGGCCTGTGCGCTGCCGCCCGAACTCAGCGATGCGGCCATCGGCAACCAGATTCTCGATCTGCTGCGCCGCCGCATGCAGGGGCTGCGGCTGACCGATTCCTGCATCACCTTCCGCCCCGGGCGGGAACATCCGCTGCTGCTGGTGTCCGAGGCAGGGCGGGAGCGGGGCAACACGGTGCGGTTTTCGCTGCGCCGCCGCACTCCGGCCACCCAGGACGCCGACCACACGGCGGATTTTGAGCCGATGATGGACTTTGATACGGCGGAGCCGGAGAGCCCGCCCGCCTATACGGCCCCCCGGCCGGCCGCCCATACGGCGCGCCAGCCCGCGGTGGACACGGCCCCCACCGGCACCATCCAGTTCGAGACCGATCTGGACACGGCGGGCAGCGCCAACACCGACCCCATGAACATCCGCACCGCCGGCCCCCAGGCGGCCACGGCAGCGCGCCGCCGCCGCACCCGGGAAACGGAAAACTACGATACGCCGCTTTATCCTTCCGGGCAGAAGGACCCGGCACCCTCCCTGCTGGACGGGGATGTGCCGGATTTCTCGGCGGAACTGGATCCCCAGGCCCTGGCAGCGGCCCAGGCGGCCGATGAAGCCGATGCCGCCGCCGGCCGCACCACCACGGCGGAGGATTTCACCAAGGCGGCCACCCGGCTGTTCTCGGAGGAGGACGAGGCTGAACTGGCAGCTGCCCAGAGCCGTCGCCGCCCGGCCAAAAAGGAACCCGCAGCGCGGGTCCGTTCCGACGCGCCCGCGGCGTCCAGCATCAAGAACCGCAGCCTTGCCATCATCGAGCGCACCGAGCGCCGTCGCCGCCGCACCGTGACGATGATCCTCATCGTCATCCTGCTGCTGATTCTGGCCGGCGTGGGGGCGCTGTGGTGGTTCTTCCGCAACGACCTGGGCACCCGCCCGGCAGCCAAGAATTACGGCACCACGGTGTACGACGACACGGCGGAGAGCTACCTGGCCAACGCCCTGGAGAAACGTCCCGGCGCGGTGGGCTACCTGGGCTGGCCCGGGCTGGACGGCACGCTGGTCTATGCGGCGGGCACTGAGCCCGGCACCGGGGAAAACGCGGTTCCGGCCGTGCTGACCCGCTTTGCCACCGCCAGCAACCTGGACCAGGCCACGGCGGGCAACACCGTGCTGGAATGCACCGGCGACAGCTACGCGTCGCTGGCCCAGGAGGATGTGATCAAGGAAAACAGCGGCTTTACCCTCTACCTGCAAAGCGGCACCTACCGCTTCAAGGTGGTGGCGGTCTACTACCTGGACCCCGCCGAGGAAGGGGAGGGCGCCTTCGATCTGTACGGCAGCACCGACCTGTCCAACTATTACGACTACCTGTCCTTTGTGGCGGGCATCCAGGCGCGCAGCCTGTGGCAGACCAACGTGGAGTTCGGCGACGATTCCCACTTCCTGACGCTGACCAGCACCACCAGTGAGCAGGGCGTTCTGCTCTGCGTCACGGGGCGGCTCATCGACGAGGACGAGGCCGCGGCGCTGGACGGTGCCTCCATCACGGCGGCGGAAGAACCGCTGCTGACCGCGCTGCAGTATCAGCGCAAGGACCAACCCATGCCCGCGGTGAGCAGTCTGCTCAGCGCCAGCGTGGACCGGTATGCCCAGCAGAGCGCCGCCAGTGCGGCCAACCGCAACAACGGCGCCCAGCAGGAGGAGGAAACCTCCGGAAGCAATCTGGACGACAAGATCGCCGACATGCAGTCCCAGACCGACGCCATCCTGGCCAGCACCGACAAACTGCTGGCGGGCCTGACCGACGTGGCGGGCTCCGGCAACGAATCGGAGTCCGACCTGAACCAGGGCGCCGAGGGCGGTCTGCCTGAACAGACGGTGACGGTGGACCAGGTGGTGGCCACCCCCACGCCGGCACCTACCGAAACGCCCACCGAGGCACCTTCGGAGTCGGCCTCCAGTGAGGGCGGCGACAGCTCTTCTTCCACCGATTCCGGCAGTTCCGGCGATTCCGGGAACACCTCCTCCGGCGGCGACACCATCAATGTGACGATGAACGGCACCGCCCAGACCATGGACCTGGTGCAGTGCCTGGCCATGGTGGCCCAGAACGAGCTGGGGCCCAACGCCCCGGCGGAAGCCTACAAGGCCCAGTGCGTGGCCACCCACTGCTGGATTCTCAGCCAGTCGGGGTATCCCTCGGTGGCGGGCACTACGCCCGGTGCCACGGCCCTGGCGGCTGCCCAGGAAGTGGCCCACGTGCTGATTACTTACAACGGCCAGGTCTGCTTTACGCCCTATTTCGCTTCGGCCAGCACCGGCACCGCTTCGGCGGCCGATGTGTGGGGCAATGACCGCCCCTGGCTGCAGGCGGTGGACAGCCCCTACGACCAGTCAGTGGCCAGCAACTGGAACACCAATGGCAACAGCAGCGGCACGGCCCGGTTCTCCCGCCAGACGCTGCAGGACCGCATCAAGTCCGAGCTGGGCATTGATCTGTCCGGCGTGGACCCCAACAACTGGTTCAAGATCCTTTCGGCCAACCAGTACGGCTGGGTGGCCAAGATCCAGGTGGGCCCCGACGGCAACAGCGAGACGGTCAGCGGACGCTGGTTCCGCGAGAACCTGCTGGCCCGCCAGAGCGTGGACGGCCGCAGCCTGCGCAGCCAGTGCTTTACCGTCAGCTATGACGCCGGCATGGACTGCTTTATCTTCGATGTGTATGGCTACGGTCACGGCTGCGGCATGAGCCAGTGGGGCGCCATCGGATACGCCCAGAACGGCTGGGGGTATCAGGACATCCTGCTGCACTACTACCCCGGCACCACCATCACCACCTACTGATACAACCAACGCCCGCCCGGCAACATCCGGGCGGGTTTGCTGTGTGCCACAGCGACAGAACAAGGAACATTTCCGTGCGGCACCGCTGCAGGGAAGGGAAGGAACCATCATGAAGAAGATCCTGATGCTGGCCACCGGCGGCACCATCGCCACGCTGAAAACCGAGGAGGGCAAGGTTCCCCAGCTGACCAGCCGGGAACTGCTGCGCACGGTGCCCGAGATCCAGGAAATCTGCCAGGTGGAAACGCGGCAGCTGTTTCAGCTGGACAGCACCAACGTACATCCCGAACACTGGAAGACCATCGCCCGGGCCATTCTGGAAGCCTATGATGACTATGACGGCTTTGTCATCACCCACGGCACCGATACCATGGCCTATACAGCGGCGGCCCTGAGCTATATGCTGCCCGGCGCGCGCAAACCCATCGTGCTGACGGGGGCACAGAACTCCATCGGCGACCGGGAAACCGACGGCCGCCGCAACCTGCTGGATGCCTTCCTCTATGCTTCCTCCCGCTGCGCCTGGGGCGTGACCATCGTCTTTGACGGCCAGGTCATGCTGGGCACCCGGGCCAAAAAGCTGCGCACCAAGAGTTACCACGCCTTCTCCAGCATCGGCTACCCCGAGGTGGCCCGCATCCGGGACCGGAAGGTCTACCCGGTGCTGCCCATGCCGGAGGGACTGGGCCGTCCTGCGGCCAACCTGGAACTGGACCCGTCGGTCTTTGTGCTCAAGCTGATCCCCGGCATCCGGCCCGATGTGCTGCGGTTGCTCCGCCCGGCCTACCATGCCCTGATTGTGGAAGGGTTCGGCGTGGGCGGCGTGCCCTACTACGCCACGGCGGATTTTGCCCGGGAGGTGGGCGCCTGGATGGAGGCCGGCAAGGTGGTCATCATGACCACCCAGGTGATCTACGAGGGCAGCGACATGAGCGTTTACCAGGTGGGCCACCAGATCAAGCAGACCTACGGCGTCATCGAGGCCTACGACATGACGCTGGAGGCGGTGGTGACCAAGACAATGCATCTGCTGCCCCAGTGCCGGGACCTGGCGGATTTCCGCACCAGGTTCCTCACACCGGTGGCCAGTGACATTCTGCTGCCGGCAGGGGAGTAAGCCGCTGCCCAGGAGGCGAAGCCCATGAAAAAGGCAAAAACTGTCTGTCGATGGCTGCTCATCGCCCTGTGTCTGGGGGAGGTGGCGGCCTGCAGCCTCTTTTCCGTGACAGGCATCGTGGGGCTGTGCATCGCGGTGCTGGCCCTGCCCTTGGCGCCGGTCCGTGCCCTGTGGAAACGGATCCTGCCGCCGGACGCACCGCGCTTTGCCAAGGAGGCTATTCTGGCAGCTGCGACGCTGGTCATGCTGGCCGCCGTACCTGCACCGATATCCGAAGGGCAGGCCGCGCAGGCGGCACCGCAGCCCTCCGCGATGGAAGATGCTGTACCTGCACCCACGGCCGCAGCATCTCCCAAGGCGTCGCCGGCCACTTCACAGGAGCCGGCGCCAACCGCGACGCCCGAACCCACCGATCAGCCCGTGGAGACGGCCACCCCGGCGCAGACCCCAGGCGAGGATGGGAAAACGGATACGGCGCAGGAATATGGATTGCCGCAGGGGGATACCGTGTATGTGGCGGGCAGCGGCAACGGCAGTAAGTACCACACCGACCCCAACTGCAGCCGGATGCAGGATGCCGTGCCCATGACCCGCGCCGAGGCGGAAAGCCGGGGGTATACGCCTTGCAGCAAATGCTGCGGGTAATTCCTGCAAACAAAAGAGCCCTGTCGGCAAGACGGGGCTCTTGAACTTTATAAAAAATCAAAACCCGCGAACATCTTACGATGCATCGCGGGTTTTGTTGGCGGAGTAAGAGAGATTTGAACTCTCGCGGCCCTTTCGGACCCTACGCCCTTAGCAGGGGCGCCTCTTCGACCTC
>CALXHT010000002.1 GCA_944388215.1 uncultured Gemmiger sp.
CAGGTGGTCACGGCGGTGGCGGACGGCGCGGTGGCCGTCCAGATGGCCGAGGAATACCTGGCGGGACAGCAGTAAAACAGAGAACCGGATCCGAGAGGGTCCGGTTCGTTGCGTTATGGCGTTATGGGAGTGCAGGCACCGCCGTGCGTCCCTGTTCCCCTCTTTGAGTTGAGAAGGTCGGCCTCGGTGCAGTAAAAGGCCGTCCACTGTCCCTGGTAGGTGTCGCAGGGCATGCCGGGAGTGGGGGTGTGGGGCAGCGTGCCCGCCAGCAGCGCCCGGGCGTCCTCCAGAATATAGAGATTTTCCTGGTATTTGCGGATCTGCAGCATAAGGCAAAACCTCCTTTTCCCCGATTATACCCTTTTGGGGCGGCGTGTACAAGTCCGCACTTGTGCGCCGCCCCCGCCGCTGGTATAATAAGGAAACGATCACACAAGGAGGCAGCACTATGGACTGGACATCCATCGGGCGCAACATCCGCCGCTACCGGCTGGAGCGGGACCTGCGGCAGGAGGACCTGGCCGCGGCGGCGGGGGTCAGCGCCAACTATATGGGCATGGTGGAGCGGGGGGAGAAGACCCCCTCGCTGGAAACGCTGGTGGCCATCCTCAACGCCCTGGAAATCTCCGCCGACATGGTCCTCACCGACGTGGTGGACAGCGGCTACACCGTCAAGCAGTCGCTGCTGGCCGAGCGGGTGGGGCGTCTGCCCGCGGCGGAGCGGGAGCGCATCTACGCGGTGGTGGAGGTGCTGGTGGAGCAGGCCGGCAAGGCTTGACTTCCCGGCCGGCCGTCAGTATACTAAAATGGTAAACCGACAATGCAGCCGGCGGCAACAGGCCGCCGGCTGCTGCTGCGCCGGCTGTCCTTTATAAAAGGATGGCACCGGCGCTTTTTTGACGCCCACGGGGCGGATACCACAGAGGAAGGGATGCAACACACACCATGGACAAAAACGAACTGTTTGCCACCATGCCGGTGCCCCAGGCACTGCGCAGGATGATCGTTCCCGCCGCGGTCAGCCAGATCATCGTGCTGGGGGCGGTGCCCACGGTTCTCTCCAACGTCATGTCCAGCCTCGTGCGCAGCATCGGCCATTCCCGGGAAGCGGGCTTCGGCGTCACGCTGGGGGCGGTGCTCAACATCGTGCTGGACCCGGTGTTCATGTACTGGATTTTGCCCGATGGCCAGCAGGTGCTGGGCGTAGGGCTGGCCACGCTGGTGTCCAACTGCGTCTCCTTCCTCTACTTCCTGGGCATTTTGTGGGAGATCCGCAGCCGCAACCTGCTCACGGCGGACCCCCGGGCGGGCCTGCCCCGGTGCAAGACCCTGGTGGCCGTGCTGGGGGTGGGCATCCCCTCCGCCACCACCAGCCTGCTGTTTGACCTCGACTACATGGTGGTGGACAAACTCATGGTGGCCTACAGCGACGCCGCCCTCGCTGCCATCGGCATCGTGCTCAAGGTGGAGCGCCTGCCCCTCAACACCGGCATCGGCATCTGCCAGGGCATGGTGCCGCTGGTGGCCTACAACTGCGCCTCGGGGGACCACCGCCGGATGAACGGCTTCATCCGCCTCTCCCTGGCCACCGGCCTGGTGGTGGCCGCTGTCAGCATCGCGCTGTACGAGCTGTTCACCCCCTGGATCGTCCGGGCCTTCATCGCCGACCCCCAGACGGTGGCCCTGGCCTCCACCTTCCTGCGCATCCGCATCCTGGCCACGCCGCTGATGTTTTTGAGCTTCTTCACGGTCTACCTGTTCCAGGGCTTCGGCATCGGCCGGGTGGCCATGGTGCTGGCCATCCTGCGGTGGGCGGTCTTCAACATCCCCATGCTGGTGCTGCTCAACGCCCTGGTGGGGATGTACGGCATCCTCTGGACCCCCGCCATCGGCGACGGCATCACGGTGCTGCTCTCGCTGGCCGCCTACCTGCGCTGGCGTCCCCGGGCCAGGACAGAAACACCCCAATAACACCAAAGCGCCCCGGTCTTTTGTCCGGAGCGCTTTTTGTTTGCAGTTTTAGAGGGCACCGTGCCGCCAGCCGATGAGCTGGGCGCAGACCGAGACGGCAATCTCGGCGGGGGTCACCGCCCCGATGGCAAGGCCGATGGGGGTGACGATGCGCCCGGGGGCGTCGTCATACCCTTCGGCGGCCAGCTCCGCAAAAAGCTTCTCCCGCTTGCGGCGGCTGCCCATAAGGCCGATGTACCCGGCACCGGTGCCCAGCGCCCACCGCACGGCGGCGCCGTCCCCGGCGTGGCCCCGGGTCATGATGCAGACGGCGTCCCCGGCCCCCGGCGCCTCTTCCCCGGGAAAAGCCCCGCCCAGGGCGTCAAACCCGGTGCAGACCACCCGCTCGGCGGCGGGAAAACAGGCCGGGTCGGCGTAGTCCGGCCGGTCGTCCGCCACCAGGTAGCGGTAGTTCAGCTGTTCCAGCAGCCGGGCCACCTCCCGGGCCACATGGCCCCCGCCGATCACAAAGACCCGGCCGGGGGCCAGCAGCGGCAGTTCCAGCTGCCCGGGCTGCCCGCCCTCCCCGGGGACCGCAAGCCGGGGAGCCCCGCCGTCCAGCGGCAGGCAGAAAAGCCCGTCGCCATGCTGCCGCAGCCTTTCCAGTGCCGCCTGGAGCGGCCGCGCGTCGGGGAGAGGGGTAAACAGCAGGTCGGTGCTGCCGCCGCAGACCATCCCCACGCCCTGGGGGTCATTCTCGTTGAGGGAAAAATGCTGCAGCCCCGGCACTGCTTGGCCCCGTATCACTTTCTGGACGCAGTCATATTCCAGCGCACCGCCGCCGATGGTGCCCGCCAGCCGTCCCGCCGGACCCACCGCCATCATGGCGCCGGGCCGCTGGGGGGCGGAGCCCTGCACCGCTGCCACCGTGACGAGCCAGACCCGCTGGCCCGCGGCCACGGCCTGCACCGCCGCTTCCCAGAATGTCACCGTCATCGTTGTCCTCCTTCAGGGTCATTCCAACAGCAAAACCGCCCGGGGGTCGATGCCCAGGGCTTCGGGCAGCGCCGCGGGCACCCGGTCCCGGGGCAGCCGCCACCACAGGGGCTCGGCGGCGGGGTCCTGCCCCGCGAACCGGAAAAGATAGCACTGCTCAAAGGGCTCCTCCATCGCCCCGGCCCACACCACCGGCCAGCGGTTTTCCCCACAGCCGGGGGCAAAATCGTGGGCCCGCAGTCCCGCGGCGGCCAGGGTGTCCGGCACCGGTTTTGCGGTGCGCAGCGTGATGCCCCAGGCGGGCACCGCCACCGTCTGGTCGTCGATTTTCCGGGCGTCGGCCACATTCTTGCAGCCGGTAAGCCGCGCCGCCGCCGCGCTGCCCGGGTCGGCAAAGACGGCCTTGGTGGCGCCGGTGCGCAGCACCCGCCCGCCGTCCAGGATGCAGAGGGTCTCGCACAGGCGGTAGGCCTCGTCCCGGCTGTGGGTCACCAGAACGGTCTGCCGCCCCACGGTGCGCAGCAGTTCCCGCAGCCGGGGCTGGAGTTTGTCCCGCAGGGGGGCGTCCAGGGCGGAGAAGGGCTCGTCCAGCAACAGCAGCCGGGGGTCGGCGGCCAGCATCCGGGCCAGGGCCACCCGCTGGGCCTGCCCGCCGGAAAGCTGGGCCGGACGGCGGTGTTCAAGGCCCCCCAGCTGGAAAAGGTCCACCATTTCCCGGACAATACGGTTTTGCTCGCCGCGGCCGCCCCGGCCGCGGGCGCCGCAGCGGATGTTTTCCGCCACCGTCATGGTGGGGAAGAGGGCGTAGTGCTGGAAGAGCAGCCCCACCCGGCGCTGCCGGGGCGGCAGGTCGATACCCTTTTCCGAATCGAAGAGGACTTCGCCGTCCAGCACGATGCGGCCCCGGTCGGGGCGCTCCACACCCGCGATACAGCGCAGCGTCAGGCTTTTGCCACAGCCCGAAGCCCCCAGCAGCCCGGTGAGGGCGGCGTCCGAGTCAAACTGCACCTGCAGCCGGAAGCGGCCCAGCGTCTTTTGGATGTCCACGCAAAGGCTCACGGCCTGCCTCCTTTCGCCGGGCGTTCCAGCAGGTTGACGGTGAGCAGCACCGCCACTGAGATGGCAAGGTTCACCCCCACCCAGAACAGCGCCCCCGCGTCGTCGCCGGTGCGCCACAGCTGGTAGACGGTGGTGGAGATGGTGGCGGTACGCCCCGGCGTGTAGCCGATGAGCATGCTGGTGGCGCCGTATTCGCCCAGCGCCCGGGCAAAGGCCAGCACCACCCCGGCCAGGATCCCCTGGCGGCAGGCGGGCATCCGCACCCGCCAGAAGAGGAAGGTGCCCGAAAGTCCCAGCGTCTGCCCGGCCTGGTCGAGGGTTTCGTCAAAGGCCTCGAAGGCGCCCCGGGCCGTGCGGTACATGAGCGGAAAGGCCACCACCGCGGCGGCCAGCACGCCGCCGTACCAGGTCATCACAAAGGGGATGCCCCACCGGGCCAGCAGCGCGCCCACGGGGCGCCGGTTGCCGAAGACGAGCAGCAGCAGGTACCCCACCACGGTGGGCGGCAGCACCATGGGCAGGGTGAGCAGGGCGTCCAGCACGCCCTTGGCCAGCCGGGGCAGCCGGGCGGCGTAGTAGGCCGCGGCGATGCCCCCGAAAAAGACCAGCACACAGCTCAGCGCCGCGATGCGCAGGGAATTGAAAAGGGGAAACCAGTCCATGGGAAAGCCTCCTCAGGGGGCGGAAAAGCCCACCGAAGCGAAAATCTTCATCGCCTCGGGGGTGGAGAGGTAGTCAAGAAATGCCGCGGCCTCGTCGGGGTGGGCGGAACCGGCCAGCACCGCCCCGGGGTAGAGCACCTGCCCGCAGAGTTTGGCGGTGGCGGTGTCCACCACGGTGAGCCCGGCGCTGTAAGCGTCGGTGGCGTAGACGATGCCGCAGTCCACGCTGCCCTGGGCCACCTGGGCGGTGACTTCCTTCACGTTGGTGCCGTAGGTCAGCACCCCCGCCGACGCCAGGGCCCCCTCGTCCAGGCCGTAGTGGGCGAAGATCTTCTGGGTGTACTGGCCCACCGGCACGTCGCTGTTGCCCATGGCCAGCAGAACGTCCCCGGCGGCCAGACGCCCGGCCAGGTCGTCAAAGCCCTGGATGGACGCGGGATTGCCCTCCGGTACACAGAGGGTCACCCGGTTTTCCAGAAGGTCCAGTCGGGTGGCGGTGTCCACCAGCCCCAGCTCTTCCAGCTGGTCCAGCTGTTTTTCCGCCGCCGAAAGAAAAACGTCGCAGGCGGCGCCCTCCTCCACCTGGGTTTTCAGCGTGCCGGAGGAGTCAAAGTTGAAGGTCAGCGTCACGCCGGGATGGGCGGCCTCGTAGGTGTCGGCGATCTCGGTGAGGGTCTCGGTCAGCGACGCCGCCGCAAAGACCACCAGCTCCACCGGCTGCCCGGCGGTTTCCGCCGTGGAGGCCGAGGCGGCCGGGGTGCCGCACCCGGCCAGGGAAAGGGCGAACAGTGCGGCCAGTGCCGCGGCCAGAAGTTTTTTCATGGGGCAATCTCCTTTTATAAAGCCGTCAGGCACCAACCTGCGGGGCTGTTCCCCCTTTTGCATCACGGGCACAGTCCGTCACGGCGCCCCGCAGCAGCGTCAGGGCGTGGGGCATCTGGTCGAGGAAGACATCCATGCTCTCGTTGCAGGCCTTGGGGCTGCCCGGCAGGTTGATGATCAGCGTCTTGCCCCGGATGACCGACACCCCCCGCCCCAGCATGGCCCGGGGGGTGATGCGCAGACTGGCCGCCCGGATGGCCTCGGCAATGCCGGGGGCCTGACGCTCCGCCACCGCCAGGGTGGCCTCGGGGGTCACGTCCCGGGGAGAAAAACCGGTGCCGCCGGTGGTCAGAATCAGGTCGGGCTGCCGCTGGTCACACAGGCGGCGCAGCTCTTTTTCCAGAGCCGGGCGGCCGTCGGGCAGCAGCAGCGTTTCGATGACCTCATAGCCGTTCTGTGTAAGGCGCTCCACGATGGCGGGGCCGCTTTTATCCTCGCGTTCCCCCGCCGTGCACCGGTCGGACAGGGTGATCACCGCCGCCTGGAAGGGCAGAGGCTGGGGGCGGGCTTCCACCCGCATCACGTCGCCCACCGCCACCGGGCCGCTCTCCAGTACCTTGGCAAAGACGCCCTCCCGGGGCATGATGCAGTCCCCCACCCGGTGAAAAATGGCGCAGTGGCTGTGGCACTCCTTGCCGATCTGGGTGATCTCCAGAAGGGCCTGGCCGCACCGCAGCCGGGTGCCCACCGGCATGGCGCGGAAATCCAGCCCCTCCACCACGAGATTCTCCCCGAAGGCCCCGGGCTGCACGTTGGCGCCTTTTGCGTTGAAGGCTGCGATCTTGTCGGCACTGAGCAGGCTCACCTGCCGGTGCCAGTGCCCCGCGTGGGCGTCCCCCGCAAGGCCCCAGTCGGCCTGCAGCTCGCCCCGGCCCACGTTCACTTTCTCGGTGCCCCGGGCCTTGCTCAGGCAGACCGCCCGTACAATTCCTTCCATCTTATCCTCCGATCGTATTCATCGTCTGTTGGCTGCCGTGCCGGGCCCCAAAACAGTGGGCCTCCGGCTTTTCGGCAATGGCCTGCCGGATGGCCGCTTGCAGCGCCTCCGGCCCGGCGCCGCTGCGCAGAATCTCCCGCAGGTCGATGCCGTCATCATAGCAAAGGCAGGGGCGAAGCATGCCGGTGCAGGTCAGCCGCAGCCGGTCGCAAGACGCGCAGAAGCGGTGGGTCACCGCGTCGATAAAGCCGATGCGCCCCGCAAGACCCGCCGCTTTATAATAGTGGGCGGGGCCGTTGCCCCGGTGTTCGCCGCAGGGGGCAAGGTCGGGCCAGCGGCCGCGCAGCACCGCCAGCACCCGGTCGGCCGTGAGATTCGGGTCAGCCTCCCCCTTGCCGATGGGCATCTCCTCGATGAACCGCACGTCCACCCCGGGGTCGGCGGCAAGGTTCGCCAGGGGAATCCACTGGTCGGCAGTCTCGGGCAGCAGCACGGCGTTTACTTTTACCGGCAGCCGTCCGGCCGCCTGCCGTACCGCGTTCAGCACGACGGCCACCGGGTAGTCCCGGCGGGTCAGGGCGTGGTACTGGTCGTCGTCCAGGGTATCGAGGCTCACGTTCACGGCGTCCAGCCCGGCGTCCAGCAGCGCCTCCAGCTGGCCCCCCAGCAACAGGCCGTTGGTGGTCAGCGTCACCTGGCGGGTGCCGGGCAGATTTTTGAGCGCCGCCACCAGGGCGGGCACATCCCGGCGCACCAGCGGCTCGCCCCCCGTGAGCTTGAAGGTGTCGATGCCCAGGCTCAGCGCGGCTTTGGCAATTTCCACGATCTCCTCGTAGCGCAGAATCTCCTCGTGGCGGCGCAGCGGCACCCCCTCGGCGGGCATGCAGTAGCGGCAGCGCAGGTTGCACCGGTCGGTGAGGGAAATCCGCAGATAGCGGATGACGCGCCCGTAGCGGTCGGTCATGGACGGGCCTCCGCCTGATAGTGGCCGCTCTTGCCGCCGGATTTTTCGAGGAGACGGATGCCGTCAATCCGCATGGCCCGGTCCAGCGCCTTGGCCATATCGTAGACGGTGAGCAGCGCCGTGGACACCCCCGTGAGAGCTTCCATCTCCACGCCGGTGGGCCCCACGCACTGGACGGTGCACTCGGCCCGGATGGCGTGCCGGTCTTCCAGCAGTTCAAAGGTCACGGCGCTTTTCGTCAGGTTCAGCCGGTGGCAGAGGGGGATCAGGTCCGCCGTGTGCTTGGTGGCCATGATGCCCGCCACCTGGGCCACCCCCAGCACGTCGCCCTTTTTGGCGTGCCCGGCGGCAATGACGGCAAAACAGTCAGGGGACATGGTGATGAACCCCTCCGCCACGGCGGTGCGTCGGGTGGCGGGCTTTTCGCCCACGTCCACCATGACGGCGTTGCCGGCCGGGTCAATGTGTGTCAGTTCCATAGTTTCTCCTTTATATAACGCCCTGCGGGACTGTTCCCCCTTTTGAACGTTTACGCCAGCCCTTTTCCAAAGCCACAATTCGGAAAATGGCATTCCGGGCAGTTCAGGCAGAGCCCGCCCACGCCCAGCCCGGCCAGCCAGTCGGCCGTCACCGGCACGTCGGCCAGCAGGCGGGGCAGCACCAGGTCAAAGATGGTCCGCTTGGCGTACATCACGCAGCCGGGCAGTCCGCACACCGGCCGCCCGTCGGCAAGATACCCCAGCATGAACATGGCACCCGGCAAAACCGGCGCGCCGTAGCCCACAATGGCGGCACCGCTCTGCCGAATGGCCAGCGGCGTGCGGTCGTCGGGGTCCACGCTCATGCCCCCGGTGCAGAGGATCATCCCGACGCCGTCCTCCGCCATTTGGCGGATGGCCGCCGTGATGGCAGCGCTGTCGTCCCCCGGGGTGACGTGGGCCGCCATGGTGCAGCCGTACGCCGCCAGCTTTTCTTCCAGCACCGGCGTGAAGGCGTCCTGAATCAGCCCCTTCTGCACTTCGCTGCCCGTGGTCACCACGCCAAAGGTCCGCGCCCGGAAGGGCCGCAGCTCCAAAAGGGGTTCCGGCCCGGCCACCTGGCGGGCCTGCTCCATAGCGGTCTTTTCGATCACCAGCGGGATGATGCGGGTGCCGCAGAGCTTGTCGCCCTTGTGTACGGCAAACCCCGAGGACCGGGTGGCAATCATCATGCGGCCCAGGGCGTTGACGGCCCGGATGCGCTTTGCATCCACTAAAAACAGCCCGTCGCAGTCGGCGGAAAGCTCGATCTTGCCTTCTTTCGGCTCCGAGGCGGTCATCTGTTCGTTCCGGCAGAGGTCCCGCAGGATCTCTGCGGCCTCGTTCTCGTGGAGCATGGATTCGT
The DNA here is from genome assembly GCA_944388215.1 of uncultured Gemmiger sp. Taxonomy (GTDB): domain Bacteria; phylum Bacillota; class Clostridia; order Oscillospirales; family Ruminococcaceae; genus Gemmiger. The sequence goes on from CALXHT010000002.1 coordinate 8,834, forward strand.
CCTTCTCCCAGACGTAGAGGTGCTCCTTACCGCAGCGCAGCAGCACGGGGATATCCTCGGGCGTCACGATGTGGCCCTTGCGGAAGACCGGGCCTTTGGAGACGCCGGGAATGATCTGGGTAATGTCGTGGCAGAGTACCTGACCCACGGCATCCCGGGTATCAATGAGTTTCATACGGAGTACCTCCCGAACGGCGCCGTTGCACAAAGGGGGCGCCGGTGTTACAATGGTGTAAAACAAAAAGGGGGAAAGCAGATGCAAACCAACAAGGCAGACCGGCCCTGGATTGTCGTCCGGGGGGCCGGGGACCTGGCCACCGGCACGATCTTACGGCTGCACCGGTGCGGCTTCAAAGTACTGGCGCTGGAATGCGCCGACCCGTCGGCCATCCGGCGCAAGGCGGCCTTCTGCGAGGCGGTCTGGCAGGGCAGCACCACCGTGGAGGGGACTGTCTGCCGCCGCATTGAAAAGGCGGAAGAAGCCGCCGCCGTCTCCGCCGCGGGGGAAATACCTTTGCTGGTGGACGAGACCTGCGCTGCCGCAAACATCCTGCACCCGGCGGCGGTGGTGGATGCCATCCTGGCCAAGCGGAATCTCGGCACCCACCGGGCCATAGCGCCCATCACGGTGGGCCTCGGCCCCGGGTTTACGGCGGGGCAGGATGTGGACGCCGTGGTGGAGACCATGCGGGGACACAAGCTGGGCCGGGTGATCCTGGAGGGCGCGGCCATCCCCAACACCGGCGTGCCGGGCAACATCGGCGGCTATACGGCGGAGCGTGTCATCCACGCACCGGCTGCGGGACCCATGGAGTTTGTCCCCGACGAAACCGGCACCCTCATCGATATCGGCGCCGTGGTCCGCAAGGGCCAGTGCATCGGCCGGGTGGGCGGCGTGGAAGTCCTGGCCACGCTGGACGGCGTGCTGCGGGGCATCATCCGGCAGGGTTATCCCGTCACCAAGGGGCTCAAAATCGCCGACATCGACCCGCGTATGGAGCAGGTCGCCAACTGCGACACGGTGTCCGACAAGGCCCGGGCCATCGCCGGGGGCGTGGTGGAAGCGCTGCTCTTCCTCGCCGAGGAGCGGGGCATCCCGCTGCTCTAGCAAGTGTAGCACATTTCCCGGGCAAAGTCACCCGCCCAGCACCCAGGGGGCCAAAAAAGCGTCCTCTTTTTGCAGCGCCCCCACCTGGCAGTCAAAGCCCTGCCGGGTCAGCGCCGCGGCGGCCTGCCGTCCGGCAGCCAATAACTTTTCATCATCCGCCTGGTTGAACAGCAGGCGGATGTTTTTTTGCGGCAAAGGACACCGGGCGGCGGCTTCCTCGGCACAAAAACACAATTCCTCCACCCCCACGGGGGTGCGGGGCGCCTTGGCCCAGGCGGGGTGCAAAGCGTACCGGTGGACCACCTCCTCCACCGGGCGGCCCAGCGCCGAAAGGCCCATAACAATCAGGGCGTGGGTGGTTTCGGCGGGCAGCACCGGCTCGTCGGGGCGGTGGAGTTTCAGGGGCAGCCGGTGGGCGCCATCCGCCTCGCAGACAATATAGTCCGCCGCCCGGCAGCCTGCGGCAAAAACTTCAGGGGGCAGGGCGGTCCATTTCTCCCCGGCGGGCACCCCGGCGCAGACGACGCCAGATTCTGCCAGCGCCGCCGCCAACCGGGCCGCCGTGGGGTCGGCCAGCCGCAGCCGGCAGTCTTCGGGGGCGGCGGGGTAGATGTGGGTGGTGGTGGTCCACAGCACCGAAAAACCGCAAAGGCGGTGCGCCAGACTGCGCACCGCCGTGGTTTTGCCGCCGGCGCCCAGCACCGCAATGCAGCCTTTCATGCGGGGTCCTCCGCGGTGAGCAGGCAGCTGTACTGCCCTTCCCGCAAGGCGTAGAGTGCCTCCCAGTCCCGGTCGAGACATTCCCGGCAGTCGCTGTCGGCGGTGTACCGCACACAGGTGCCGCAGCTGGAACTCAGCGCCCGGGGCACCGGCATCATCCGGGCCTGCACGCCCCGTTCCTCCAGCGCCTCGGCGGTGAGCAGGGCGCTCAGGTGGGTGTGGAAGGTGGCAATGTAGTCCCTCATTGTTTCGTCAGGGTCAGCCGGTATTCCTCGTCGGCGGCGGGGGATACCTCCACCGCGTAGCCGCTGTTGTGGGCAAACCGGGTGACGTTTTCCACCGAACAGGGGTTATCCAGCAGCACTTCCAGCGTGGAAGGCGCGTCCTTCTGTACAGCCTTCTGCACCATGACCACCGGCATGGGGCAGGACAGTCCTCTAGCATCGATCATACGTTCTTCTTCTCCTTTTTATAGAGGTTGGCAACGGAAATCACCGCCAGCAGGATCAGGCATACCAAGACACCCACCCGGCCGGGCAGCGCCACGCCGCCCGCCGTGAAGGTGCCGTCCGTCATGGCGTCGGCGTTGCCGGCCATGCCGAAGTTGTGGGCCAGGGCGGCGCCCACGATCATGCCCAGCACGGTGACGGCGCTGTCGCCGTTGCCCTCACCGGCCAGGATCAGCTGGCGCAGGGGGCAACCGCCCAGCAGGATGGAACCCCAGCCTGCCGCCGCCATGCCGAGAAAGCTCCACAGATAATCGTGGTGGGCCACCGGCTGCACGGCCAGGGTGGGCTGGAACCGGCCCAGGATCAGGTTGCCCACCAGCACCACCACGAAGATGGCGCCGAAGCCGCTGAGCAGGTTGAAGTCACGGAACATCACGGCATCCCGGATGCCGCCCGCCATGCACAGGCGGCTCTTCTGGGCCAGGGCGCCCACGGCCAGCCCTGCAATGAGGGCGACGATCCAGGGGGCGTGGCTGGCGCCGGGACCCTCGGTGGAGAAGAGCAGCACCGACGGCACCGCCAGCAGCAACACCAGCAGGGCAATCATGAAGCCGGGCAGCACAAAGCCGTCGGCGGTTTTGACCTTGTAGGCCCGGCCCAGGGAAAAGCCCTTGCGCAGGCAGGCCACGCCTACGAGGATGCCGCAGACAAAGCCGGCCAGGCCGGCCAGCGCCGTGCCGTCGCCGCCGCCCAGGCGCAGCACCATACGCAGGGGGCAGCCCAGAAAGGCCAGCGCCCCCACCATGACGATGCCGCCCAGGATAAACCGCAGGGCCGGCGCGGAACCCGCCCGTGCCTTGAACTCCCTGCCCGCCAGCGCCATCACCGTGGCGCCCAGCACAAGACCGATGATCTCGGGGCGGACATACTGGACCTTGGCCGCATGATGCAGGCCCAGGGAGCCCGAGATATCCCGCAAAAAGCAGGCGATGCAGAAGCCCATGTTGCCGGGGTTGCCCAAGGTCACCAGCACCAGGGCCGCCAGGCCCACCACGATGCCGGTGACGGGCACCAGAATGTTGATCTTTTTCAAAAACGATTCCTCCTTGTTCTGACTGCTTTTGACTGCGGCGTTGCGCGCCGCGCCCTGGCTGTGCTACACTGTAGCCAGGATTTCTATGAAGAAAGGGGCTTTGTCATGCCCGCTGTCTACCTGGATCAGGCCGCCACATCCTTTCCCAAGCCGCCCTGCGTGGCGGATGCCATGGCGGCGTACATCACGCAGGTGGGCGCCAACGTGAACCGGGGCGTCTACGGCACCGCCCAGCAGGCGGAACGCACCGTGCTGCGGCTGCGCCAGCGGCTCTGCGCGCTGTTTGATTTCGCCGACCCCACCCATGTGGTGCTCACCCCCGGCAACACCTGGGGGCTGAACCTGGTGCTGGGCGGGGCGCTGCACCCCGGGGACCACTGCATCGTGTCGGCTATGGAGCACAACGCCGTCATGCGGCCGCTCCACCGGCTGGCGGGGCAGGGAGTGACCTTCGACCGCATCCCCTGCGACGAAGAAGGCTTTCTCGACCTCTCCGCCCTGGAAACCCTTTTTCGCCCCAACACAAAACTGGTGGTGCTGGCCCATGCCTCCAACGTGTCGGGCACGGTGCAGGACGCCGCCGCGGTGGGCAGAATCTGCGCCGCCCACGGGGTGCCCTTCTGTCTCGACGCCGCCCAGACGGCGGGCCATCTGCCCCTTTCCTGTAAAGAGCTGGGCCTGGCAGCCTTGAGCGTGCCCGCCCACAAGGGGCTCATGGGGCCCCAGGGGCTGGGGGCGCTGCTGCTGGCGCCGAACTTTGCCAGAGCCCTGGACCCTTATGTCACGGGGGGCACCGGCAGCGCTTCGGACAGCGAGGAACAGCCCGGCTATATGCCGGACAAATTCGAGCCGGGCACCCAGAACCTGCCCGGCATCTACGGCTGGGAGGCGGCGCTGGCATATCTTGCTGAAATCGGGGTGGAAACAGTCCGCGCCCACGATGTGGCCATCAGCCGCCGGTTCCTGGAAGGACTTTCGACCATCCCCGGCGTGGCGCTGAAAGGGCCTAAAGACCCCCGGCGCCGGGTGGGGGTGTTCAGCCTGGATTTTGCGGGGCGGGACAACGCCGAGGTGGCCTACCAACTGGAAGCGGACTACGGCATCCTGACCCGCTGCGGGCTGCACTGCGCTCCCGCCGCCCACAAAACATTGGGCACCTTTCCCCGGGGCACCGTGCGGTTTTCCACCGGCTGGTTCACCAGCGAAGCCGATATTGACGCCGCCCTTGCCGCCATCCGGGCCGTTACCGCAGAATGATCCGCCTGCCGCCCTGCGTCTCGGGCCGCACCACGCCCACCCGCTGGGCGCTGGGCACCGCCCCCTGCAAATCGCGGTAAAGGGCGTCGGCGTCCCCGGGGGCTACGGCCATCAGCAGGCCGCCCGCCGTCTGGGGGTCGTAGAGAACATCCTGTACTTCCAGCGGCACGGCGCCGGGGTCCACCGCAGCCTCGGCATAGTGCCGGTTGCGGTACATCCCCTCGGGCAGCAGGCCCATTTTGGCAAATTCCAGCGCCGCGGGCAGAATGTCCACCGCGCCGGTGTCGATCTCCAGCTGTACGCCGCTGCCCTGGGCCATCTCGTAGGCGTGGCCCAGAAAACCGAAGCCCGTCACATCGGTGCAGGCGTGGACTTCATACCGCACCATGCAGTCCCGGGCCGCCTTGTTTAAGGTGGTCATCAGGGTGTAGGCGGTCTTCATCACCTCCGGCGGGCAGAGGTCGGCCTTCGCCGCCGTGGTCAGCACCCCGATGCCCAGGGGTTTTGTGAAGAGCAGCACATCCCCGGGGCGGGCGCCGGCGTTGGTCAGCACCCGGTCGGGGTGGACAAAACCCGTCACGGCCAGGCCGTATTTCGGCTCCTCGTCCAGGATGCTGTGCCCTCCCGTGATGATGGCCCCCGCCTCGTAGACCTTGTCGTAGCCGCCCCGCAGCAGGTCATGGACGGCCTCTTTCGGCATGGATTCGGGAATGCACAAAAGATTCAGCGCCAGTTTCGGCTCGCCTCCCATGGCGTAGACATCACTGAGGGCGTTGGTGGCGGCAATCTGGCCGAAGAGATAGGGATCGTCGGCGATGGGCGGGAAGAAGTCCACCGTCTGCACCAGGGCCAGCTCGTCGGAAACTTTGTACACCGAGGCGTCGTCGGAGGTATCGAACCCCACCAGCAGGTTGGGGTCGTGACGGGTGCGGATATCCCCCAGCAGCTGGGCCAGCACGCCGGCGCCCACCTTGGCGCCGCAGCCGGCGCAGTGGGCGAGCTTGGTCAGTTTGATGTTGGGTTCCTGTGACATGGCGACCTCTCCCGAAAAAGCGTTATTCCAGCAAAAGAATAACACTCCCGCCCCCAAAGGTCAAGTCGGGTTTGCGGGGCGGGGGCGGTCATGCTATAATAAAATGAAATGGTGTGCGAAAGGAGGCGGTCCGGGTGATCCACATTGCCATTGTGGAGGACGACCCCCAGGTGCGGGAGCAGCTGGTGGGCTATGTGCGCCGGTACGAGCGGCAGTTCGGCAGAATGTTTGATCTGACCACCTTTTCCGACGGGGACGAGATCGTGACGGACTACCGGGCGGTGTACGACATCATCCTGCTGGACATCGAGATGCAGCGGATGGACGGCATGACGGCGGCGGAGGCCATCCGCAGGGTGGACAAGGATGTCATCCTGATTTTTATCACCAACATGGCCCAGTTTGCCATCCGGGGCTACGCGGTGGACGCCCTGGACTATGTGCTCAAGCCGGTGCCCTACTTTGCCTTTTCCCAGCAGCTGCAGAAGGCGGTGGACCGGCTGCGCAAGCGGCAGACCGTCTTTCTCACCGTGCCGGTGGAGGGCGGTTTGCGGCGCATTGATGTGTCGGCCCTCTATTACCTGGCCAGCGAGGGCCACTCGGTGCGGTTCTACACCGAGTACGGGGACTTTTCCGCCCCCGGCAGCCTGAAAAGCTACGAGGAAAAACTGGCGGGCCAGCCCTTTGCCCGGTGCAACAGCGGCTATATCGTCAACCTGGCCCAGGTGCTGGCGGTGCAGCAGAACACCGTCCAGGTGGGGCCCCACCATCTGCAGATCAGCCGTCCCCGCAAGAAGGCCTTCCTGGAGGCCCTCACCGATTACATCGGAGGGAGCGGAAAATGATCCTGCCTGATATTCCCCGGCTCTACACCGCCCTGGCCGAGTGGCTGGCCTGCCTGCTCTATGTGCTGGCGCTGCCCCGGCGGTTCGGCAAGGGGGCCGCGGCGGCCATCAGCACCGGGGCCCTGGCGGTGCTGGGGGTGTTTTTGCATCTCACCGGCGATGTGCCGCTGGTGTGGTGGATCCCCTGCATGGGGGCGGCGGTGGGCATGATGTACGCCTTCCTCTTTCTCTGCTGCGAGATTCACCCCCGGGAGGCGGGGTACACCTGCGCCCGGGCCTTCATTCTGGCGGAGTTTGCCGCCAGCCTGGAATGGCAGATCCACTGTGTGCTCTGGCCGGGGCGCAGCCCCTGGGCGGTGCCCTCCCTGGTGCTGCTGGCGATGGTGTACAGCCTTGTGTACAGCTTTGCGGGCTGGTACGATTTCCGCCACCGGCGGCCCGAGCGGGGGATGGAGATCACCCGGCGGGCGCTGTTCAGCGCGGTGATCATGGCGGCGGTGGCCTTTGCGGTGAGCAATCTGGCCTTCACCCAGGATGGCCAGGCCACCTTCACGGTGTTTTATATCCGCACGCTGGTGGACCTGGCGGGGGTGCTGGTGCTGTCGCTGCAGCAGGACCAGCTGCGGGAGGACTGGCTCCACCGGGAGCTGGAAGCCATGGACAACGTGCTGCACCGCCAGTACGAGCAGTACCAGCAGAGCCGGGAGAGCATCCGGCTCATCAACCGGCACTGCCACGATCTGAAACTGCAGATCGCGGCCATCCGGGCGGAGCACGACCCCGGCAAGCGGGCGGCGGCGCTGGACGAGATGGAGAGCGGCATCCGGATGTACGAGGCCCAGAACAAGACGGGCAACCCGGTGCTGGACACGCTGCTCACCGCCAAGAGCCTCTACTGCCAGCAGCACGACATCAACTTCACCTGCGTGGCGGACGGGCATCTTCTGGACTTCATGCCCACGGGGGATATCTGCACCATTGTGGGCACGGCGCTGGACAACGCCACCGAGAGCGTCCAGACGCTGCACGATGCCGACAAGCGGCTGATCCGGGTGGCCATCTTTGCCCAGCACGGCTTTGTGATGCTGCGGTTCGAGAACTACTGCGAGGTGCCGGTGCAGCTGGACGCCGACGGCATGCCGCCCCACGGCTACGGGGTGCGCACGGTCCGGGCGGCGGCGGAGAAGTACGGCGGCACCGTGACGGTGCACTGCAAGGACGGCTGGTTCATCCTGCGGGTGCTGCTGCCCGCGGCGGGTTCCAGTGCAAAATAGGGAAAAACTGCAGACCGGTCTGTGCATAATGCACAGACCGGTTTTTTGTGGGGGTTCGACACACTGCACAAAGAAAGACCCGGAAAACCTGTAAGAATTGCACAATACATTTTTGCCCAAAAAGGGGATTGTGAACAAAGTGTGTCACAAAAATGACAGTTTTTGCAAAGGGTGTAGAAATTCTTTGTGGAAATCGTTATAGTAATTTTGTTTCAATGAAGGGAGCGCGCGGCCCTTCATCCCAAAATGTACAACAAGGAGGAAGAAAAACATGTTGGCTATCAATATGGATGATGTCCTGAACGTGCTGAACACGGTAGCCCCCTACCTGATCGGGTTTGCCGTGGTTCTGGTGCTGGCCATCATCGTTATGATCGCCTGCCAAAAGCTGGGCAAAGCCAAGAAATATCTGATCCGCAGTCAGGCGGGTCTGGCCATTCTGCTGGCCTTCGGCATCGTTGCCAACCTGGTGGCATTCGGACCCATGTCCACCATGATTTCCCTGGCCACCGGCGGCGGCACCATCTCGGAGGAATCCACCGATGCTGCCACCGAACTGTGCACCGACATTGCGGAAGAGGGCATCGTGCTGCTGAAGAATGACGACAGCACCCTGCCCCTGGCGTCGGGCGACAACGTGAACGTCTTCGGCTGGGCGTCCATCAATCCCTGCTACGGCGGCACCGGTTCCGGCGCCCTGAGCGACGCCTTCCCCATGGTCAGCCTGCTGGACGGCCTGCGCGGCGCGGGCCTCAACCCCAACCAGGAACTGATCGACTTCTACACCAACTACAAGGCAGACCGTCCCGAAGTGGGCATGTGGGCCGGCGACTGGACGCTGCCTGAGCCCGCCGCCAGCCTCTACACCGACGAGCTCATGAACAGCGCCAAGGAGTACTCCGACACGGCCATCATCGTGATCACCCGCGTCGGCGGCGAAGGCGCCGACCTGCCCACCGACATGGCCGCTCTGGCCGCCGGCACCGCCGAGGACGTGGGCTACGACCAGGTGTATGACGACACCCTCAACGAGGGCAACGACTGGGACGAGGGCGACACCTACCTGAACCTGACCAACCAGGAAGAGGCCATGGTGGACCTGGTCTGCAAGAACTTCGACAAGGTCGTCGTGGTGTACAACGGCGCCAACACCATGGAGCTGGGCTTCGTGGATCAGTACCCCCAGATCAAGAGCGTGCTGTGGTGCCCCGGTGCCGGCCAGTCCGGCTTCAGCGGCCTGGGCAACATCATCGCCGGTGCGGTGAACCCCTCCGCCAAGACCACCGATACCTTCGTCTATGACCTGACCGCCACCCCCACCTTCAACAACTTCGGCATGATGCACTACACCAACATGGACGAGTTCGCAGTGGACGATACCCTGCCCTCCTTCGTCAACTACGTGGAGGACATCTACGTCGGCTACAAGTTCTATGAGACCGCTGCGGCAGAAGGCCTCATCGACTACGACAAGACCGTGCAGTATCCCTTCGGCTACGGCCTGTCCTACACCACCTTCAGCCAGACCCTCAACGACGTGACCGAAGCGGACGGCGTCATCACCGTCAGCGCCACCGTCACCAACACCGGCTCTGTGGCCGGCAAGGACGTGGTGGAAGTCTACTACAACCCGCCCTACACCAACGGCGGCATCGAGAAGGCCTCCGCCAACCTCATCGGCTTCGCCAAGACCCAGACCCTGGAGCCCGGCGCCAGTGAGGATGTGACCGTCACCTTCAACGTGGAGGATATGGCCTCCTACGATGACAAGACCGCCAAGGCCTACGTGCTGGAAGCCGGCGACTACGTCATCTCCATCAACTCGGATTCCCACACCGTCATCGACAGCAAGACCTACAACGTCCCCGCCACCATCACCTACAGCGGCGACAACAAGCGCTCCAGCGATGAAGTCACCGCCACCAACCAGTTCGACTATGCCCGCGGCACGGCCACCTATCTGTCCCGTGCGGATCATTTCGCCAACTACGCCGAAGCCACCGCGGCCCCGGCCAGCTACGAGATGCCCGCCGACTCCAAGGCGACCTTCTGCAACATCTCCAACTACGACGCCACCACCGATGACGATCCCGACGCCGAGGCCCCTGTGACCGGCGCGGACGGCGATGTCCAGCTGGTGGATCTGCGCGGCCTGGACTACGACGATCCCATGTGGGACAGCCTGCTGGACCAGCTCACCGTGGAGGAAATGAACTCCCTGATTTCCCTGGGCGGCTACCAGACCAACAGCATCGACAGCATCGGCAAGGTGCGCACCAACGACTGCGACGGTCCCGCCTCCATCAACAACAACTTCACCGGCACCGGTTCCATCGGCTTCCCGGCCGCTGTGATGATCGCCAACACCTGGAACGTGGATATCGCCACCTCCTTCGGCGACAGCATCGGTCAGATGGCCGAGGAGATGGATGTCTCCGGCTGGTACGCGCCCGCCATGAACATCCACCGCTCTGCCTTCGCCGGCCGTAACTTCGAGTACTACTCCGAGGACGGCTTCCTCTCCGGCCAGATGGCGGCCCATGCGGTCCAGGGTGCTGCGACCCACGGCGTCTACGCCTACGTCAAGCACTTCGCCATGAACGACCAGGAGACCAACCGCTGCGGCATGCTCTGCACCTGGAGCACCGAGCAGGCCATCCGTGAGATCTACCTCAAGCCCTTCGAGATCGCCATCAAGCAGGGCGGCGCCCAGGCTGTCATGTCCTCCTTCAACTACATCGGCAACCGCTGGGCCGGCGGCACCAAGGAACTGTGCCAGACCGTCCTGCGTGACGAATGGGGCTTCCAGGGCTTCGTGCTCACCGACTACTTCGGTGTGTACGGCTACATGAGCGCTGATCAGGGCGTGCGCAACGGCACCGACTGCATGCTGGTCAACTATCCCACCGAGACCAGCATGGTGGGCAGCCTGACCGACGGCAACATCAGCAACAGCGGTCTGCAGGCCATGCGCACCGCCACCCACAACATCCTCTACACCGTGGTCAACTCCCGTGCCTACACCGAGGAGAACCTCAACCCCGGCATGCCTGCCTGGCAGATCGGCGCCATCACCATCGACGTGGTGCTGGTCCTGATCATTGTGGGTCTGGAAGTCGGTGTGGTCAGGAAAGGCTACACCAAGCGCAAGGAGGAAGAGGCCAAAGCCACCGTGCAGGAGAACACCGAGGCCTGATGCCCCGCTTCTGATACGGACATCCTCTGAAACTTCCGTCTAAGGATCACTGGCTGCGCCTGGTTTCTGCTGACAGGCAGACGCCGGGCGCAGCCCTCTTTTGTTAAGGAGCATCTGTAACTATGCCTGATGTCAAAAGCATAATCCGGGAACTGTCGCTGGAACAGAAATGCGCCCTGCTTTCCGGCGGGGATACCTTCCAGAGCCGGGGCCTGCCCCAGTTCGGCATCCCGTCCATCTGGCTGTCCGACGGCCCCCACGGCGTGCGCAAGCAGGCGGGCGCCAGCGACCACCTGGGCATCAACCCCAGCGAGCCGGCCACCTGTTTCCCCACGGCGTCGGCGGTGGCCTCCAGCTGGGACCCCGCCCTGGGCGAGGAGATGGGCCAGGCCCTGGGCCAGGAGGCGGCCGCCCAGAACGTGGCGGTGCTGCTGGGCCCCGGCCTCAACGTGAAGCGCAGCCCGCTGTGCGGACGCAACTTCGAGTATTTCTCGGAGGACCCCTACCTGGCGGGCAAGATGGCGGCATCCTACATCCGCGGTATCCAGAAAAACGGCATCGCGGCCTGCCCCAAGCACTTTGCCGCCAACAACCAGGAGCTGCGCCGGATGGCCAGCGATTCCATCGTGGATGAGCGCACCCTGCGGGAACTCTACCTGACCAACTTCGAGATCGCCGTCACCGAGGGTCATCCCAAGACCATCATGACCAGCTACAACCTCATCAACGGCACCTACGCCAACGAGAACGCCCATCTTCTGCAGGAGATCCTGCGGGACACCTGGGGCTTTGACGGCGCGGTGGTCACCGACTGGGGCGGTTCCAACGACCATGCCCTGGGCGTGAAGAACGGCTCCACGCTGGAGATGCCCGCCCCGGGCCTGGATTCCGCCCGGGAGCTGTGCAAGGCCGTGAAGGACGGCCGCATCTCCGAGGTGGACATCAACGTCCGGCTGGAGGAGCTGCTCAACCTCATCAACGACACCACCGGCGCCCTGGAAAAGGCGCCCAAGACCATCGACTGGGAGGCCCACCACGCCCTGGCCCGCAAGGCCGCGGCGGAGAGCATCGTCCTGCTGAAGAACAAGGGCGACCTGCTGCCCCTGGACCCCGAGGCCAAGATCGCCGTCATCGGCGACTTCGCCCAGACGCCCCGGTATCAGGGCGCCGGGTCCAGCGTGGTCAACGCCCCCAAGGTGGACAGCTTCCTGCAGGTCTTCGAGGAGAGCGGCCTGCACAGCGTGGGCTTTGCCCAGGGCTTCAACCGCCAGGGCAAACCGGACCCCTCCCTCCAGTCGAAAGCCGTGGAGCTGGCGGCCCAGGCCGACGTGGTGCTGCTCTTCCTGGGCCTCGACGAGGTGAAGGAGAGCGAGGGTCTTGACCGCAGCGACATGAAGCTGGCCAAGAACCAGATCGACCTGCTGCTGGCCATCCACCGGGTGAACCCCAAGCTGGTGGTCATCCTCAGCAGCGGCAGCGCCGTGGAGACCGGCTGGCAGAGCCACTGCCAGGGCCTGCTGTGGGCGGGCCTGGGCGGCCAGGCCGGCGCCGGCGCCGTGCTGGATGTGCTCACCGGCAAGGTGAACCCCGGCGGCCATCTGGCCGAGACCTGGCCGCTGCACATGGAGGAGAACCCCTCCTACCACAACTTCGGCGGCCCGGGCCGCAACGTGGAGTACCGGGAGGGCCTCTATGTGGGCTACCGCTACTACCAGACCGCCGGTGTGCCGGTGGCCTATCCCTTCGGCTACGGCCTGTCCTACACCACCTTTGCCTACAGCAACCTGACCGCCACCCCCAACGGTGTGACGGTGACGGTGGAAAACACCGGCGACCGCGCCGGCGACGAGGTGGTACAGGTCTACATCGCCAAACCCGACGCGAAGATTTTCCGTCCTGCCCAGGAGCTGAAAGGCTTCCTGCGGGTGCACCTGGAGGCTGGGGAGAGCCGCACGGTGACCATCCCGCTGGACGACAAGGCCTTCCGCTACTGGAACGACCCCGCCGGCCGCTGGGCCGTGGAGGGCGGCAGCTATGAGGTCCGGGTGGGCGGCTCCAGCGCCGACATCCAGCTGACCGCCACCGTAACGGTGGCCGCCTCCGGGGACGCCAACCCCTACGAGGGGCTGACCCTGCCCCACTACCAGAGCGGCCAGGTCCAGGATGTGCCCGACGAGGAATTCACCGCGCTGCTGGGCCATCCTATCCCGGTGTCCAAGGTGGCCATCGACCGCAACATGACGCTGGGGGAGATCGGCCATGCCCGCAGCCCGCTGGGCTGGCTGGTGCATGTGATCCACAAGCATCTGCTCATGAAGAGCCTGGAGAGCGGCACCCCCGACCTGAACCTGCTGTTCAACTACAACATGCCGCTGCGTGCCATCGCCAAAATGACGGGCGGCATCGTCAGCATGGGCATGGTGGACGCCCTGGTCATGGAGCTCAAGGGCTTCTGGATCATCGGCATCGTGCGTCTGCTGGTGGAATTCGTGAAAAATGACCGCGCCAACAAGGCGATGGAAAAGCGCCTGGCGGAAGGAGGACACAAGCAATGAAACTGTGGAACGCCTTTGCCGAAAAACACCCCGCCGCCGCCCAATGGGTGCGGGAGGGCGGACTTTTCGTCATCGTCAGCAACCTGATCACGGTGCTCAAGTACCTGCTGCTGCAGTTTTTGCCCGCGGCCTTCGCGGGGCTGGGGGACGCCAGCTTCGGCTGGCCCGGCATCCCGCTGACGCTGTTCGGCGAGACCTTCCAGTGGAACATCCTGGGCTATGACCAGGAACACGGCGGCCTTGCCTACTTCTGCGCCTACATGGTGGCCATGGTCATCGGCGAGTGCATCAACTTCCCCATCCAGCGCAACTTCGTCTTCCGCTCCAAGGGCAAGCTGGGCCCCCAGATCGGCTGGTATCTGGCCGCCTTCTGCCTCATCACCTGCATCGTCAACTCCATCAACTGCATCTGGGTGGCGGTGACCGGCCTGCTGGTGCCCGACTTCATCTATAACATCGGCACCACCGTCCTCAACGGCGGCATCTCCATGGTGGTCTTCTTCTTCGTGAACAAGAAGATCTTCCCCGCCGCCAAGCAGAACTGAGACATTCCCTTTCTTCCCATAGAAAAGCGCCTCGCGGGCGGAAATGAACCGCGGGGCGCTTTGTTTGTTTCAGGGCAGCCAGTCCATCCAGCTGCGGGCAAAAAGATTGTCCTTCAGGCAGACAAAATAGAAGGCCCCATGCAGCGGGATGCCCGCCAGATCGAACCGGGCCAGGCGGCCCCCGGCCAGTTCCCGGGCCACCGCCGCCTCGTAGAGGAAGCTCACCCCCAGCCCGTCGGCGGCCAGCGCCTTCAGGATGGCAAAGTCGCTTAGGGTGGCGGCGCCCACCACGCCCCAGTCCAGCCCCACGATGAAGACGGCGTCCAGAATGATGTTGGTCACGGCGCCGATGCCGGTGACGCACATGTCCAGCACCGGCTTGCCGGACACCCGCACGAAGTCGCAGAACAGCTGGGACAGCCCCTGGAAAAGGCATCCCAGCGCCACGATGCGGTAGTAGGCGATGGCGTAGGGGTAGGCGGTGTCGGTGACGCCGAAAAGCACCAGCAGCGGGTCGGCCAGCACCAGCAGAAAGACGGTGAGCAAAATTTCCCGGCCGCAGACCAGCACAAAGGCGTTGCCGAAGGCCTTGTGCATCCGCTTGGTCTCCCCCTGGCCGGAGAGCAGGCTGAAGAAGGTGGCGCCGCCGGCGCTGCACATCAGCCCGAAGGCCATCATCATGTAGGAGAGGGGGAAGCAGACCGACAGGCCCGCCAGCGCGGAGGTGCCGTTGACGTTGCCCACGAACATCCGGTCCACGATGTTGTAGATGGCGGTGATGAGCAGCGAGATGGCGGCGGGAATGGAAAACCGCAGAATCATGGGGAACAGTTTGCCGTGGAGATAGTCCACCTGGTTTGCCTGCATAGCAAGACCTCCGTAAAAAGTTTAGTTTCCTAAGTATCGGGGGCGCAAAAGCGCTGCCGGGAAAAACCGGCAGCGGGATTCAGTGCATATTGTCCAGCATTTGTTCAATGACCCGGAAGAAGACCTCCAGGTCGTCGGCGTCCACGCCCCGGGTCAGCTCGGCCTCCAGCCCCTGGATGTCGGCCATGACGGCGGCACGGTAGGCCAGGGCCTTGTCGGTGACGACGATCCGCTTGCGGCGGGCGTCCCGGGGCAGGGGTTCCCGGCGGATGAGGCCGTCCCGCTCCATGGATTTGAGCAGCTGGGTGGCGGTGGAGGGGCGCAGGCTGAACTCGTCCTCGATATCCTTCTGGAAGACATCGTCCTGCTGGGCCAGCAGAAAGTGCAGCGCCCGCCCCTGGGACCCGCTCATCCTGCCGCGGGTGGAAAAGGCGTCGATGCGGCGGCGCAGCTTGTTGGACAGCTTGCTCACATACCGCGCGGCGTGACGGTCGTGCTGCATGGTTCTTCCTCCTTATACTTAGTTTCCTAAGTAAAGATAGCCCAAAATCCCGCCCCTGTCAAGGGGCGGGCGGGGAAATGTTGAACAGTCTGGTTTCGGCGGCGCGGGAAACCTTGGCAACCCTTTAGCCGAACACCTGTTTGCGCAAACGGCAGGCGGTGGGGGTGGCGGCAAGGCCCCCCTCGGCGGTCTCCTTCAGGGTGGGGGACATGGTGTTGCCCACCCTGCGCATGGCCACGATGACCTCGTCGGCGGGGATGCGGCTGGAAATGCCCGCCAGGGCCAGTTCCGCCGCCATGAAGGCGATGGCCGCCCCGGCGGCGTTGCGCTTGATGCAGGGAATTTCCACCAGCCCGGCCACCGGGTCGCAGACCAGCCCCAGCTGGCTCTTCAGGGCGATGGCCACCGCGTCGTCCAGCATCTGGGGCGTGCCGCCCGAAAGTTCCACCAGCGCGGCGGCCGCCATGGCGGCGGCGCTGCCGCACTCTGCCTGGCAGCCCCCCTGGGCCCCGGCCAGACAGGCGTTCTCGGCAATGACCAGCCCCACGGCGCTGGCGGTGAACATGCTCATGACGCAGTCGTGTTCGGCGGCGCCCCGCTCCTCCATGGTGAGCAGCACGGCGGGCAGGATGCCGCAGCTGCCCGCGGTGGGAGCCGCCACAATGCGGCCCATGGCGGCGTTCAGTTCGCTGACGGCCAGCGCCCGGTAGAGCGCCCCGCCCAGCACCGGCCCGGTGAGGTTCTGCCCTGCCTCCACCCGGCGGCGCATCTTGGCGGCGTCCCCGCCGGTGAGGCCGCTGGTGGACCGCAGGTCGGGGTCACAGCCCGGCTCGATGCAGGCCGCCATGACCCGGAAGTTTTCCTCCATGTGGCGGAACACTTCCTCCTCGGTCTGTTCCAACTGGGCGGCCTGCTGGCGCAGCACCAGCGCCGACAGCGGTTCGCCCGCCTGCTCGGCGGCCAGGACCAGCCCGGCCAGGGAATGGTAGTTCAGTTCTTCCATGGCGTCCTCCTTTCCTTCAGGGCAGCAGCATGACGCAGAGCAGCACGGCGGGCAGCGCCCGGATGCGGGCGGCCAGGATCTCGTCCAGCCCGCCGTCCATCTCGATGGTCATGACGGCCTCCCCGCCCTTCTGCCGGCGGGAGAGGGAAAAATTGCAGATGTTCACGCCCCGGTCGGCCAGGATGTCGGTGACCTGGGCGATGACGCCGGGGCGGTCCCGGTGCTGCACGATGAGGCTGGGATGCTGGCCGCTGATCCGCACCGGCATGCCGTTGATGGCGTCGATGAGGATGTTGCCCCCGCCGATGCTGCATCCCCGCACCGTCACGGTGCCGCCCCCGCGTCCCGTCAGGGTGAGCAGGGCGGTGTTGGGGTGACCTTCGGGCAGCTCCCCGGTGGAAAGGTCGATGGCCAGCCCTTCCTCCCGGGCGATCCGGGGCGAAAGCCGCAGCCGGGCGTCGTCGGGGTCCATGCCCAGGATGCCGGCGATGAGGGCCTTGTCGGTGCCGTGGCCCTTGTAGGTCTTGGCAAAACTGCCGTAGAGTACGATTTTGGCGGCGACGGGCTGGTCCTGCAGCAGCTGCCGGGCAATGTGCCCGATGCGCGCCGCCCCCGCCGTGTGGCTGCTGGAGGGACCGATCATGACCGGCCCGATGATGTCGAATACGTTCACAATACTTTCCACCCCTTTCCGGAATATGGGCAAATTGTACCACAACCGGGCCGCAAAAACAACCGCCGCGCCCCGGGTTCCGGCCGGCGGGGAAATATGCTATAATAAAACAGAATCTGTGGTATAGGAAAGGAAGAGAACTATGGCATCGACCTCCCACGGCGGCCAGGTGGATTTTTCCACCGGCGATGTGCGCCGCGGCATCCTGGACGTGGCCGCCCCCATGCTGGTGGCCCAGGTGCTCAATCTTTTGTACAACATTGTGGACCGCATCTACATCGGCAAGATCCCCGGCGAGGGTACCCTGGCCCTGGCCGGACTGGGCCTGTGTTTCCCCATCGTCACACTGGTCACGGCGTTTGCCAACCTGTTCGGGGTGGGCGGGGCGCCGCTCTGCTCCATCGCCCGGGGCCAGAAGGACGATAAAACCGCCGGCAAGATCATGGCCAACGCCTACTTCATGCTGGTGGTCTGCGGGCTGGTGCTCACCGTGGTGGGGCTGGTCTTCCACAAACCGGTGCTCTACCTCTTCGGCGCCAGCGACGACACCTACCGCTACGCCGCCGACTATCTGGTCATCTACCTGCTGGGCACCGTCTTCGTCATGACCTCCCTGGGCCTCAACCCCTACATCAACAGCCAGGGCTTCGCCCGCATCGGCATGCTCACCGTGCTGCTGGGCGCCGCCGCCAACATCGTGCTGGACCCCATCCTCATCTACCTGTGCGGGCTGGGCGTGCGGGGCGCCGCCATCGCCACCGTCATCTCCCAGGGGCTCTCCGCCGCCTGGGTGCTGCGGTTTTTGACCGGCCCCCAAACCGAGCTGCGCCTGGTCTTCCGGGGCTTTTCCCCCGACTGGGCCTGCATCCGCCGCATCACGGCGCTGGGCACCTCCAGCTTTGTCATGTCCTTCACCGACAGCCTCGTTCAGGTGGCCTGCAATGCCACGCTGCGCACCTTCGGCGGCGATTTGTACATCAGCGTCATGACGGTCATCAACTCGGTGCGCCAGATCGCCCAGACCCCCGTCATGGCCCTCACCGACGGCGCCTCCCCGGTGATCAGCTACAACTACGGCGCCCGCAATGTGCCCCGGGTGCGCAAGGCCATCCGCTTCATGACCCAGCTGGGCTTCGGCTACACCATGCTGATCTGGGCCCTCATCTCGCTGTTCCCGTCGGCCTTCATCATGATCTTCAACCATGACCCCGACCTGCTCACCGCCGCCGTGCCGTCGCTGCACATCTACTTCTTCGGCTTCGTCATGATGGCCTTCCAGTTCAGCGGCCAGAGCGTCTTCAAGTCGCTGAACAAGCCCAAGATGGCCATCTTCTTCTCGCTGCTGCGCAAGGCCATCATCGTGGTGCCGCTGACCCTGCTGCTGCCCCGCATTGCCGGGCTGGGCGGCAACGGCGTCTTCCTGGCGGAACCCATCTCCAACTTCATCGGCGGCCTTGCCTGCTACATCACCATGCGCTGCACCGTCATGCCGGAACTGAAACGGATGGAAGCCCCCGCGGAGGCCGCCCGTTGACCCCCCTCTCGGTCCGCCCCGCCAACCCCGGCGACCTGTCCGCTCTGGCGGAAATCTACCGCGCCGCCCGGGCCTTCATGGCAGCCCACGGCAACCCCACCCAGTGGGGGACCACCGACCCGCGGCCCGAACTCCTGCGGCAGGACATCGCCCAAGAGCAGCTCTATGTGCTGTGTGACGGGGACACGCCCCACGCCGCCTTTGCCCTGGTGCCGGGGGCGGACCCCACCTACGCCGTCATTGACGGCGCCTGGCTCAGCGATGAACCTTACGCCACCATCCACCGGCTGGGCAGCGACGGCCGCTGCCACGGCGTCTTTGCAACGGCCCTGGCCTTTGCGGCGGCCCGGCAGCCCCATCTGCGCATCGACACCCATGCCGACAACCACATCATGCAGAAACTTATCGCCCGGGCGGGCTTTCGCTACTGCGGCATCATCCATGTGGCGGACGGCAGCCCGCGCCTTGCCTACGAACGCCTGCCCGGCTAAGGGTAGAAGGAGGGAGCCCTCATGCTGCAAACGCTGCTGACCCCGGCGGGGGAGCGCCTGTCCGGCACACCCTGGCCGGACTATCCGCGTCCCCAGTTCCGGCGGGCGGGGTGGATGAACCTCAACGGCTTGTGGGAGTTTGCCGTCACCGACGGCGGCAAACTCCCCACCGAATTTCCCCGGGAAATCCTCGTCCCTTTCTGCCCCGAGTGCACCCTCTCGGGCATCGGCGCCCACTACGGCGAGGGCCAGACGCTGTGGTACCGGCGGCGGTTCACCCTGCCGGAAGGCTTTGCCAAAGACCGGGTGGTGCTGCACATCGGGGCGGCGGACCAGCTGCTGGGGGCCTGGTGCAGCGGTACGCCGGTGGGCCGCCATCTGGGCGGCTACGAATCCATGACCTTTGACCTCACCGACGCCCTGCGTCCCGGGGAGAACGACCTGGTACTGCGGGTGCGGGACGATCTGCGCAGCACGGTGCTGCCCTATGGCAAGCAGGTGTTGCAGCGGGGCGGCATGTGGTACACGCCGGTGTCGGGGATCTGGCAGACCGTCTGGCTGGAAAGTCTGCCCGCCCACGCCATTCCCGGGCTCACCATCCGGGCGGACGACCGGGTGGCCCTGCTGGATACCGGCGACTCCACCCAGGAGGGCACCGTCACGGTGCAGACACCCCAGGGCCCGCTGACGGTGCCGCTGCGCACGGGGCGGGCGGCCATCCGGCCCGAGGCGCCCCGGCTGTGGAGCCCCGCCGACCCCTACCTCTATGAATTCGCCATCGACACCCCCACCGACCATGTGGAGAGCTACTTTGCCCTGCGCAAGCTGACCATCGGGCAGGCCGGGGGCCATCCGCGGCTCTGCCTCAACGGCGAGCCGGTGTTTTTCCACGGGGTGCTGGACCAGGGCTACTACTCCGACGGTCTCTTCACCCCGGCGGCCCCCGCCTGCTACGAGCAGGACATCCGCACCATGCAGGACTTGGGGTTCAACACGCTGCGCAAGCACATCAAGGTGGAGCCGGAGATTTTCTACTGGCTCTGCGATAAACTGGGGATGTTCGTCTTCCAGGACATGGTCAACAACGGCGATTACGCCTACTGGCGGGACACCGTCTGGCCCACCCTGGGATTGCAGCGCCGCCGCAGCGACGCCCGGATGCACCCCGACCAGAAGACCCGCCAGGCCTTCTACGACGGCATGGCAGCCACGGTGGCCCAGCTGGGGAATCACCCCTGCATCGTCTGCTGGACCATCTTCAACGAGGGTTGGGGGCAGTTTGCCTCCTCGGCGGCCTATGCCCGGCTGCGGCAGCTGGACGATTCCCGCTTCATCGACACCACCTCGGGCTGGTTCCGGGGCGGCGACACCGACGTGGACAGCCGCCACATTTATTACGGCCCCTGGCGGCTGCGGGCCAAGGACAAACCCCTGGTGCTCTCCGAGTTCGGCGGCTGCTGCCTCGCGGTGGAGGGCCACCGCTTCAACCCCGACAAAAGCTACGGCTACAGCACCAGCCACAGCCCGGCGGAGCTGCAGCAGGCGCTGAACCGGCTCTACACAAAAAAGGTGCTGCCCGCGGTGGCGAAAGGTCTCTGCGGGGCCATCTACACCCAGCTATCCGACGTGGAGGACGAGATCAACGGCCTGGTGACCTACGACCGCCGCGTGGTAAAACCCGACCCCGGCGCGATGCGGGCGCTGGCCGGGCAGCTGCAACGGGCCTTTGCCGCATCCTGTACCGGAAAGGAGCTTACCCATGCCCACCCACAGTGAACATCTGCGGTATCTGCGCTTGCTGGCGCAGCAGTTTCCCACGGTGGCGGCGGCCGCCAGCGAGATCATCCGCATCGAGGCGGTGCTCCAGCTGCCCAAGGGCACCGAGCACTTCATGAGCGATCTGCACGGCGAGCACGAGGCCTTTGTGCACATTTTGAACAGTGCGTCGGGGGTCATCCGCGAGAAGATCGACACGGTGCTGGGGGATTCGGTCTCCCCGGCGGAGCGGGCCGACCTGGCCACCCTCATCTACTACCCGGCCCAGAAGCTGCCCGAGCTGAAAGCCGAGCAGACCGATCTGGCAGGGTGGTACCGGGTGACGCTCTTGCGGCTCATCGAGCTGTGCCGGTTTGTCTCCAGCAAGCACACCCGGGCCCATGTGCGGGCGGGCCTGCCGGAAAGCTGTGCCTACATCCTGGACGAGCTGCTCCACGCCCATTTCGAGGACCACGACAAGGACCGCTACTACGGCCAGATCATCGACAGCATGCTGCGCCACGACCGGGCGGACGCCTACATCACGCGCCTGTGCGAGATCATCAAGTGGCTGGCGGTGGACCGGCTGCACATTGTGGGGGACCTGTTCGACCGCGGCCCCCGGCCGGACCGCATCCTCGACAGCCTGATGACCCACCACCAGGTGGATATCCAGTGGGGCAACCACGACGTGGTGTGGATGGGGGCGGCGGCGGGCAGCCCCCTCTGCATCCTGACGGTGCTCAAAACCACCCTGGCCTACAACAACACCGACACCCTGGAAAGAGGCTACGGCATCAGCCTGCGGCAGCTGGAGCGGTTTGCCCAGCGCACCTACGGCGCTTCCGACGTGACCCGCTGGCTGCCCCACACCGACGCCCGCAACGCGGCGGCGGGGGACCTGACGGCCACGGCGCGGATGCACAAGGCGGTGACGATCCTCATGCTCAAGCTGGAATCGGAGGTCATCGAGCGCAACCCCGACTTCCGCATGGAGCAGCGGGACTGGCTGAAACGCATCGACTGGGAAAAGGGCACGGTGCGCTGCGGGGACAACGAGTACCTCCTGCTCGACCGGGATTTTCCCACCGTGACGCCGGAAAATCCCACGGCCCTCACCGCCGAGGAGCAGCAGGTGATGGACGGTCTGGTCCGCGCCTTTGCCGAGAGCGAGCGGCTCCAGCGGCACGTGCAGTTTCTGTACGCCCACGGGGCGCTTTATAAGATCTGCAACGGGAACCTGCTCTACCACGGGGCGGTGCCCATGACCCAGGACGGCGAATTTGCCGCCCACGTCTATGAAGGCCATTCCTGGAGCGGCAAGGCGCTGTTTGACTACTGCGACCGGCGGGCCCGGCAGGGGTATTTTGCCCCGGCGGGCAGCGCGGCGCGGCAGGCGGGGCAGGATTTTCTGTGGTATCTGTGGTGCGGGGCGCAGTCGCCGCTCTTCGGCCGCAGCGCCATGACGACCTTCGAGCGGCTCTACATTGCCGACCCCGCCACCCATGTGGAGGTGAAGGACCCCTACTACCGGCTCATCGACCGGCCCGAGACGGCGGACAAGATCCTGGCGGCCTTCGGGCTGCACGGCGAAGGCTGCCACATCGTCAACGGCCATGTGCCGGTGCGGGCCATCGAGGGGGAAAGCCCGGTGAAGGGCGGCGGCAAGCTCATCATCATCGACGGTGGCTTCTGCCGGGCCTATCACCAGCGCACCGGCATTGCGGGGTACACGCTGGTCTACAATTCCCGGGGACTGATCCTGCGCACCCACCAGCCCTTTGAGAGCATGGAGAAGGCCATCCACGAGGACGAGGACATCGCCAGCAAGAGCGAGTATATCTACACGGCGCCCCGGCGCATCCAGGTGGCGGACACCGACGAGGGTGTGCGCAAGCGGGAGCGTGTGCGGGACCTGGAGGCCCTGGTCAAGGCCTACGAGTGCGGCCTGATTCCCCAGGGCCTGCGGGTGTAACGGGGTAAAAAACCGGACGGCGGGCCGCCCGGCAGGGCGGCCCCCTGTTTTGTGAAAGTTGTAAAATCTGCGCGGAAACGGGCAAAAATTCTTCCTTTTTTTGTCGGAATATGGTATGCTGGAAGTACCTATCAAGATGGGGGTCATGCCCCCGGGCGCCGCTGGCAGGGCTGCGGCCCCTGCCCGGAAGTTCTGCCCGCCGAAGGAGGAACCCGTATGAAAAAAACCATTGTAAGTCTCTTCTGCGTCCTGGCGCTCTGCCTGGGCCTGCTGCCTGTTACGGCGCTGGCGGCGGGAGAAGGTGCGCCTGATACACTTTGGGTAGGGGAGACACAAATTACCGCGAGCGGCTATTGGACAACAGATGCCAATGGCAAACTGTCCGCTGGCAACGAGAACAACTACAATGTCTACTACGACGGCAACGGTACCCTGACACTGAATAATGCGAACATCCAAGGCGGGAATGATTCACAAAATCCGCAACCTAAAGACTACGGAATTTACGCTGCGCCCACAGGCAATCAATCGGTTTCTCTAACAATCAAATTGATTGGCAGCAATACAGTCAAAGGGCACAGCGGGATTTGTGTTGAAGCATCCGGCGGTGATTCAACTCTGATCATTCAATCCGACGGGAATGATCCGAAGGGTAGCCTTGAAGCTATTGGCAGCGACTGGAACGGAATTACCATCTCCAGCGATTCAGGCAATGCCTCTCTGACAATCAACAATGCTTCTGTTGTAGCAAATTCTGAAAAACAGAGTAGTCACGGAGTCAGCATAATGAGCAGGAGTAGTACTGAACTTTCTCTTACAGTCAACGGTGGAAGTTTGACCGCCAAAGGCACCTGTGGAATTTTCTATTCTTCGTTCTCTGGAACGAACCCAAGCACTTCCTTGACGGTTAGTGACAGTGCATTGATTAAAGCCATACCAAATATCAGTGCATCCGTGGCAAGTAAACCTACCCCGCAAGGCGACGGCATCGTATTTGACGGTACGGAAGGCACCGTGTACGGCGATGTGACCCTGGATGAATCCCTCACCGTGGGCGCAGGCGAAACCCTGACCATCCCGGAGGGGTCTACCCTCAACACCAACGGCAACCTGAACAACAACGGCACCATCACCATCGAGAACGGCGGCACCCTGACCGGCGGCGACGCCATCAACAACGGCGGCACCATCAACGTGGAGAACGGCGGCAACCTGGAAGGCAAACCCACCGGCAGCGGCACAGTCGTTTACGCCCCCGCCATCACCACCGAAAGTCCTCTGCCCGAAGGCACAGTGGGCCAGCCTTACACCGCGAAGCTGCAAGCCACCGGCAATAACATTACATGGAGCGCCAGCGGTTTGCCCGCCGGTCTGACGCTGAACGCTGCCACTGGCGAGATCACTGGCACCCCCACCACGGCGGGGCAATCCACTGTTACGGTCACCGCCGCCAACAGCGCGGGCAGCATCGAAAAAAACTTCACGCTGAACATCAAGGCTGTCCCAGTCACCTCCGTGAGGCTGGACCAGGACACCCTCTCTCTGGTAGTGGACGGCACCGGCACCCTTAAAGCCACTGTCGCCCCGGAGAACGCCACCAACAAGGATGTAACCTGGGAAAGCAGCGA
The DNA here is from genome assembly GCA_944388215.1 of uncultured Gemmiger sp. GTDB lineage: Bacteria > Bacillota > Clostridia > Oscillospirales > Ruminococcaceae > Gemmiger. The sequence goes on from CALXHT010000002.1 coordinate 33,337, forward strand.
CGCTACCGTTGCCACGGTGGACGAAAAAGGAAACGTCAAAGCCGTGAAGGCTGGCAAAGCCATCATCACCGCCACAGCGGCGGACGGCAGCGGCCAGAAAGCCACCTGCACCGTCACCGTCACCGACAAAACCTACACCCTCTCCGCGACCCCGGCCGCGCTGGATTTCGGCGCCGCCCAGGTCGGCTACGCCCAGCCTGACCCCCAGACCGTCACCATCACCAATACCGGCAACCAGTCCGTGACCCTCAACCCGCCCTCCGCCGCCAACTTCCAGGTGGGCGCGCTGTCCGGGACCGAACTGGCACCCAACGGCACCGCCACCTTTACGGTCCAGCCCAAGGCGGGCCTGGCCGTGGGCAAGTATGAGGAAAAACTGACCGTCAGCAACCAAAACGCCGGTGAAGTCAAACTCACCCTCAACTTTACGGTCAACCCGGTGCCCGTCTCCGGCCTGACGCTGGACAAAAACACCCTCGCCCTCTTTGCGGGGGACAGTGCCACCCTCACCGCCGCCGTGACCCCCGATAACGCCACCAACAAGACCCTGACCTGGACCAGCAGCAATACGGCCGTGGCCACGGTGGACCAGAGCGGCAAGGTCACCGCCGTGGCCCCCGGCACCGCCGCCATCACCGTCACCACCAACGACGGCAGCGGCAAGGTCGCCTCCTGCCCCGTCACCGTCACCGCCAAGACCTACGCCCTCACCATCGACCCGGCGGCCATCGGCTTCGGCACCGTGCAGCCCGGCTACACCCAGCCTGCCGCCCGGGAAATCACCGTCAGGAACACCGGCAACCAGACCCTGACCCTCACCCAGCCCACCGCCACCAAATACCTGGTGGGCAGCCTCAGCCGGCTCACCCTGGCCCCCGGCGAAACCGCCACCTTCACGGTGCAGCCCAAGGCCGACCAGCCCGTGGCCGTCTACAACGAAACCATCCTGGTGGTGGGCAACGGCGGCGCAGGGGCCAGCCTCAACCTCTCCTTCACGGTGGAAAAGGCTTCCGGCACCTCCTCCGGCGGGGCTTCCTCCTCTTCCTCCGCCACAACCACCACCGAAAAACGCACCCTCCACTTTGATACCAACGGCGGCCTGCCCCTGGACGATGTGGTCCGCGGCCTGGGCGCCCCCGTGGAACTGTGGCCCTACACCCCCGTGCGGGCGGGCTACCTCTTCCAGGGCTGGTACGCCGACCAGGCCCTGACCCAGGCCGTCAGCAGTGTGGTCCTTACGAAAGACACCACCATCTATGCCAAGTGGGCCGTGGACCCCGCCGCCACCGCCGCCCCGAGCGGCAGCGGTTCCGGTTCGGGCAGTTCCGGCAGCTCCGGCAAGGGCAGCGGCAGCCAGGGCGGTACCACCATCACCGTCACCCCGGCCCCCACCGCCAGCCCCACGCCCACCCCGGAACCTACGGCGACCCCCACCCCCGAACCCACCGCCACCCCCGAGGCCTCGGCGGAACCTGAAACCGATACAGACACTGCCTCCTTCCCGGTGGTGCCTGTGGCCGCCGGCGTCATCGTGCTGGTGGTGCTGGTGGGCGGCATCGCCATCTACCGCCGCTTCCACGACTAAACCGGCGTATCTGAATCCGCCATAAAACAACCCCGCCCCGCGCTGCATCCAGCGCGGGGCGGGGTTTTGCGTATTCAGGAAAGTTCAGGCGTCGTGCTGTCCGAACTGCAGATAGTGCTGGGGGTCCCAGCCGCAGGCTTTGGCCATGCGGGTCAGCAGGGTGTCCCCGGCCTCGTGGAGTTCCTCCACCAGCACGTCCTCGGCGATGCGCCCGGCGTGTACGATGATGGCCCGGTCGAGGAAATGCTCCACGTCCTCCAGGTAATGGGTGGTGAGCAGGATGGTCTCGCCGCCCCGCAGCGTGCCGCTCATCAGCTTGAGGAAATCCTTCCGGGTGAAGGGGTCCTTGCCCAGGAACGGCTCGTCCATCAGGTAGTAGTCGGCGTGCTTGGCAAAGCCGGCGGCCAGCTCCACCCGGGCCTTCTGCCCTGTGGAGAGATGCCCGATCACGTCCCGGCCCGAAAGGCTGAAAAAGTCGAGGAATTCCTTGTACCGCACCTCGTCGAAGGCGGGGTTCAGGTCGGCCAGCATGGCGCCGTACTCCGCCGCCGTCAGGGTGGGGTAGTAGCTGCCCTCGCCGGTGATGTAGCTGATCCGCTCATACTGGGCCGCCGCGGGCTTGCCGTCAAAAAGTGCCTCCCCTTTGGCGGGCAAAAGCCCTGCCATGGAGCGCAGAAGGGTGGTCTTGCCGGCGCCGTTTTCCCCCAGAATGCCCACGATCTGGCCCTCCGGCACCGTGAAATCCGCACCCAGCAGGCCCACCTCGGCCCCGTGTTTGCGGTAGGTTTTCCGCAGATTCTTTACTTCGATCATGGCAGCAGTCCTCCGTCCTTTTGCAGTGTGTCAAAGGTGATGTACCGGTCGTCGTGCAGGTTGCGGGTGGTGTAAAAGCGCGCCCAGTCCCGCTCGCTGCCGGTCTGCAGCTTGCCGATGTAGGTCACATGGCCGCTGTCCAGCTCCACCACCCGCAGCTCGATGGAGTCCTCGGTGGGGGAGCGCAGCGTGGCGCTGCCGCCGATGTTATAGACATACTCGCTCTTGGCCAGCAGCATCTTGTCCCCGGCTTCGTTCAGCGCCACCGCGTCGGGCCGCAGGAAAATGTCGTCCTCCATCAGCTTTGCCAGCGTGAATTTTCCGTTCTCTGCCCGCAGCAGCACCAGCCAGCCGTCTTCCGCTGTGATGGTCAGGAAGGCTTCGCTGTCGGTGGTGCGGGGCAGCAGTCTCGTGGTGGCCGGAAGAATGTCCGACCAGTCCTCCGCCTCGCCCAGTTCCCGGTGATCGGTGCAGCTGCCCGCCGCGTTCACCAGGTCGGCACAGAGCATATTCTCCGCCGTGCGGTAGAGAAGCAGCGTGGACCCGTCCGCCATGGATGCCCCGGCCAGCGCCTCCTGGGCGTCCTCGGGGCAGTAGAAGGGCTCCAGCGTGCCGAATTCGGTGGAGGCGCAGAGCACCTCCCGGTCACGGACCAGCCCGTCCCGGGGCAGGGCGGCGACCTCGTCCAGCGTCAGCCCCTTCGCCCGGTAGAGCCCCGGCGCCCGGCCCAGGGTGTCCTGCTCCCAGCAGACGCCGTACCCGGCGCCCAGCGCAAAGCAGCTGCCCCCGGTGGGGTCGAAGGACCAGGCGGTCTCGGTTTCCATGCCGGCACCGTTCCAGTGGAAGTCGTAGCCGCCGTCCAGCTCGCTCACCCGCACCGTGTCGGGGCGCACAATGGCCGAGGCGGTGGCGTAGGTGTCGGCGTCGGTTTCCCCGGCAGCCAGCCGGATGACGGTATTGTCGGGCAGCTGCAAAGTGTACATCCGCAGCACCCGCTCCACCGGCACCGAGAGGATCTTGCTGCCGTCCGAGCCCGACCCCGTGAAGGTGGCTGCGGCGTTGAGGGTGTCCCGGTCTTCCGGCGGTGCCACATAGCTGCGGCTCACCAGGTACCAGGGGCGCAGCCCCTGCTCCACGGCGCGGTAGGGGGCGTCCAGCTCCATGCTGGCCCGGATGGCGCCGTCCTGCAATGTGAAGTGGAGCAGGTCATACCCGCCGCGCCAGGCGATCTGCCCCGACAGGGTGAACCCCGTAAGCTCCGAGGCGTCGGCGATCTGGTCCTGCAGCGTGGGGGTGATAGCCCGCCAGCCGCTCTGCAGCCAGAGGGACGCCCCGCCCACCGCCACCAGCGCCGCGGCGGTGAGCACCGCCAGCCCCGCCAGGGGGTGAAAACGTTTCTGCCCGTTTTTCATGCGAGGGAACCTCCTTCCAGCGGGTCAAAGGTCAGGTAGCGGGTCTTCTGCTGGTAGCTGTACCCGTCGTAGTACTGGCCCCAGTCCCGTTCGGTGCCGGTGTGCAGCAGGCCCTGGTAGCGGGTGCCGCCTGCCAGCGGACGGACTTCCAGCAGGATGCCGTCATCCGGCGGGTTGCCCACATCGGGGGCGGGCAGCGAAGTGTAGTGGTACCAGCCCAGCAGCAGGGCGTTGCCCTCGGCGTTGAGCACCGCCGCCGCGGCGGTGTTGGCGGGGGCCTGGTCCTCACAGTGGACGATGGTGAACTGGCCGTCCTCCGCCCGGAGCGCCGCCAGTTTGGAAGTGCGCTGTTCCGTCCCCGAGGGGCTCATGGTCATGGCGGTCAGGCTGACCACTGCGTCCCGGTCGGTGGTGCGGGTGTTGAGCCCGCCGGAGTAGTAGTCTGCCACCGGCAGGGTGGTTACCTGCTGGTGGTCGGTGCGGTTGCCGTCCCCGTCCACCAGGTCGGCCCACACCGTGTTGTCGGCGTCCAGATAGAGCAGCAGGGAGTACCCGTCCGCCATGGCCGCGCCGGTCAGGGCGTGCACGGCGTCCTCGGGGCAGTAGAAGGGCTCCAGCGTGCCGAACTCGGTGGAGCCGCAGAGGATCTCCTCCCCGCCGCGGGTGCCGTCCCGGGGCAGGGCGGCGATTTCGTCGGTGGTCAGGCCGTATATACGGTAGAGCCCCGGCGCCCGGCCCAGGTAGTCCTGCTCCCAGCAGACCACCGGCACGCCGTCCAGCGCAAAGGGACGCTGATCCACCACAGTGTCCGGCCAGCTGGCCCGGGCGTCGTCGTCAGGCTCGGTCCAGGTGTAGTCATAGCGGTTGTCCAGCTCGTAGGGGTGGTCGGTGACCCAGCTCTCCACCATCACCGGGTCCTCCAACGTGTACTCCCCGGCGGAGATCCGAACATACCGCTCCTCCGCCCCGGGAAACTGCACCTTCAGGGTGTACATCCGGTCCAGCCGGGTGGCCACCGTGTCCAGCGTGCGGGGGCCCGCGCTGAACTGGGGCACCTCGCTGGCGCCGCGGTCGGCGCCGGCCCGCTCCGCCGTGGCGATGGCGTAGGTCTGGTCGGTGTTCACGATGGGCCGGTTGAGGAAGGGGGCCTCCCCGTCGCCGAAGACCATGGCGGTGTCCAGATAGCCGTCGTGCAGCGAAAAATGCAGGCTGTCCGTCAGGTGGTTCCAGTTGATCCGGCCGTTCAGGGTGAACCCCCGCAGGGCGGCGGGGTCCCCGGCCAGGTCCTCCAGCGTCACATCCACGGCCCGCCAGCCCAGCCGCAGCCAGAGGGTGCCGGCCACCAGCAGGGCCAGGGCCAGCGCGCCCAGGGCGAAAAAGGTGCGGCGGAATCGGTTGGTTTTGGGCATACAGACCCCTCCTTTCAGGCCGGTTCGGCGCGGCGGATGGCCCGCAGCGCCCACCACAGGCTGAACACCACCAGCACCACCAGCACCGGGACGGTCCGGGAGAGATCCCGGCCCAGGCTTTCGTTGAAGCCGAACTGGATGTAATACTGTTCGCTCCGCAGCAGCGTCAGGCAGCAGACGCCGCACACCGCCCCGATGACCACCGCCGCACCCCGGCGCCAGCCCCGGTGGAGCCGCACACAGGTCAGCAGCAGGGCGGCGGCCAGCAGCGTTACCACCAGCAGGGCCAGCTGCAAGGGATTCCGGGGCAGCAGCCAGTAGATGGAATCGCTGAGCAGTACCTGCTCGTAAAGGCTCTGGGCGGGCATGGCGGCGCCCAGTTTTTCGAGAGACCGGGCGGAATCCATCGCCTGCACCGGGAAGAAGTAGACAATGTAGAGCACTACCTGCAGTGCCGCCACCCCCAGCTGCAGCACAGCGGCGGTGAGCACCTGGGCGGCCAGCCGGGCGGCGGGGGACATGGGCAGCGTCAGCCAGGTGTAGCTGCACTTGGAGCGCTTCCAGTCATTGACGGCGGGCCCGGCCAGCAGCCCCGCCAGCAGAAAGACCAGCAGGAACACCCAGAGCTGCATGCCTTCCTCATAGCAGGCGGCCAGCCCCATGCCCAGCATCTGGGGCCGGGAGGCCTGCCACAGCAGCACGGCCAGCTGTTCCGCCGCAAAGGCGGCACACAGGATGCCGTAGGCCCGGCGGGCCAGCCGCCAGTTCCACCCGGCCAGCGAAAGAATCTGTCTCATACCCAATACTCCTTTTCTCGTTGTCCGGCAAGCGTATTACTTGGCTAATACACATGCCGCAAAAAAATCATTCGTCGCCCCACAGCTCGCTCACCAGGGCGATCACCTTCTTGTAGCTGAGCTGGTTTTCCTTGGCCTCGTCCACAAACCGCTGCACCAGCCCCCGGGTCAGCTCCTCCTCGATGGCCCCCCGCAGCGCCGGCGTCAGCCGCACCACGCTGCCGTTGTTGCCGTCGGTGTAGAGGTAGCCCTCCTCGGTCATCAGGCGGTAGGCCTTCTGGGCGGTGTTGGGATTGATGCCGGTCTGGGCCGCCAGCTCCCGGCGGCTGGGCATGGGGTCGCCGTCCTGGACGGTGCCCAGCAGGATCTGCCGTTTGAGGTACTCCGCGATCTGCTGATAGACGGGCGCGCGGTCGTGGAACCGCAGCCCGCTGAAACTGACCATGGGATCACCTGCCTTTCTGTGTCGTTTGAGTGTATTATACCCGTAGTACACGAGCCTGTCAACCCCGGTTGTCGCCCTACGGCAGGCGGCAAAGGGCCGTTCGGGGGCGTTTTGGGGCCAAAAGGGCGGATTCCGGCGCAAAAACAGGGCAGTTTCCACAAAGTTGACACAATATTTTCAGCACTTTGTTACGATTGGCGCCTACAATAGCGATAAAACCGTGTAAAGGGGGAGACATTTTTCTATGATAACGGTGGAACACCTGACCAAACGGTACGGCGACTTCACGGCGGTGGACGACATTTCCTTCACCATCGGGGAGGGCCATATCTACGGCTTTCTGGGTCCCAACGGTGCCGGCAAATCCACGACGATGAACATCATGACGGGGTGCCTGGCGGCCACGTCCGGCGAGGTGAAGATCGACGGGTACGACATCTTCGAGCAGGCACGGCAGGCCAAGCAGTGCATCGGCTACCTGCCGGAGATCCCGCCGCTCTACACCGACGAGACGCCCCGGGAGTATCTGCGCTTTGTGGCGGAGGCCAAGGGCATTGCGGGCAAGGAGATCCCCGGCGAGGTGGACCGGGTCATCGGGGAGGCCGGCCTGACCCAGATGCAGGAGCGGCTGATCCGCAACCTGTCCAAGGGCTACCGGCAGCGTGTGGGCATTGCCCAGGCGCTGCTGGGCAATCCGCGGTACATCATCCTGGACGAGCCCACGGTGGGCCTGGACCCCTTGCAGATCATCGAGATCCGCGACCTGATCCGGCAGCTGGGGCAAAAGCATACCGTCATTCTGAGTTCCCACATCCTCAGCGAGGTGCAGGCCATCTGCGAGAGCGTGCTGATCATCGCCCACGGCAAGCTGGTGGCCTTTGACACGCCCCAGAACCTGGAGCGCCGCCTGGCCGAGAACAACCGCCTGACCATTACGGCGGAATGCGGCGAGGAGCAGCTCCGCGCCATCCTGGACGGCACCGAAGCGGTGGCCTCCTACACGGTGGACGCGGTGCCCCAGCCCGCGCTGCCCGCCGCGGCCGAACCTGCCGAAAAGGCAGAGGCGCCCACCGAGGGCGCCGAAACCGCCCCTGCCGCGGCCGAACCTGCCGCCGAAGCGGAAGTACCCACCGAATCCGAGCCCGCCGCCGAAATCCCGCCGGAGGACGGCGAGACCACCCTGGCGGCTCCCGCCGAACTGCCCGGCGCCGCGCTGGCCGCAGAACCCGAGGCCCCGGCGGTCTGCCAGGCCACCCTGACGCTGGCCGGTGACCCGGCGGCTGCCTGCCGCGCGGTCTTCTTCGCCTTTGCGGGGGCTGGCTGCGCGCTGCTCCAGATGACCCCCATCAAGGCGGATCTGGAAAACATCTTCATTGAACTGACCGAGGACGAACCGTCCGGAAAGGAGGCGACAGCCCATGAAAGCGGTGTTTAAACATGAACTGAGCCTCTACTACCACGGGCTGCTGGCCTATGTGTTCGGGGCGTTTTTGCTGGAATTCATCGGCATCGGCGCCATGATGTACAACATCAACCGGGCCGTGGCCAACTTTGAGTATGCCCTGGGCACCTTCTGCATCGGCTTTGTGGCGCTGGTGCCCATCCTGACCATGCGGGTGCTGGCCGAGGAGAAAAAGCAGAAGACCGACCAGCTGCTGTCGCTGCTGCCCATCACCGGGGTGGACATCGTGCTGGGCAAGTACTTTGCCATGGCCGTCGTCTTTGTGGCGCCCATGATCGTGGCCTGCGTCTATCCCTTCATCTTCTCGCTCTACGGCGATGTCTACCTGCCCACCTCCTACGGCGCGCTGTTCGCCTTCATCTGCTTGGGGCTGGCCCTCATCGCCATCGGCATGTTCATCTCCTCCCTCACCGAATCCCAGGGCATGGCCGCCGGCATCTGTGTGGTGGTCATGCTGTTCTGCTACTACAGCGCCAGCCTTGCCGACTACATCTCCTCCACCGCCTTCAACGTGGCGGCGCTGCTGGTGCTGTCGGCGCTGCTGGCCCTCATCGTGCGCAAACTCACCCGGTCCGACGCGGCAGGGCTCATCATTCTGGTGCTCTGCGTGGCGGCGGTGGGCATCACCTGGCTGGTCAGCCCCGATTCCCTGGAAACGCTGCTGCCCGACCTGATGAACAAACTGTCTCTGTTTGAGCGGTTCTACACCTTCGTCAACGGCGTCTTCGACGTGACCGCCATCGTCTACTACGCCAGCGTGGCGGTGTTCTTTCTGTTCCTCTGCGTACAATCCTGGGAGAAAAAGAGGTATAACGGATGAAAAACAGCTTACAAACCAAATGGCGGGCCGCCCTGGCCCGCAACCGGCAGGCGCTGACCACCCGCACGGCCCGGGTGGGCGGCTACAGCTTCGTGATGAGCCTGGTGGTGCTGGCCATCCTCATCGCGGTGAACGTGCTGGCCTCCAAGCTGCCCACCAGCTGGACCCAGTTTGATATCTCGGCCGCCCAGCTCTACTCCCTCACCTCCGACACCAAGGTGGTGGTCACCAACCTGCAGCAGGACGTGACCATCTACTGGATCTGCCAGGCCGGCAAGGAGGATACCGTCACCGAAAAGCTGCTGGACCGGTACGCCGAACTTTCCGACCACATCCATGTGGAGAAGAAGGACCCCGATGTCTATCCCACCTTCGCCCAGCAGTACACCGACGAGACGGTGGCCAACAACTCGCTGGTGGTGGAATCCGGCGACAAGAACCGCTACATCGGCTATGACCAGATCTACCAGGTGGAGGCCGGCGACTACTACAGCGGCGGCTCGGTGTCCCAGTCCTTTGACGGCGAGGGTCAGATCACCTCGGCCATCGACTATGTGATCAGCACCGACCTGCCCCAGGTCTACCTGCTCAGCGGCCACGGCGAATCTGCCCCCTCGGACACGTTGTCCGACGAGCTGACCCGCAGCAACTACGAGACGGTGTCGGACTTCTCGCTGCTCAACGTGGACGCCATCCCCGACGACTGTGACCTGCTGCTCATCAACGCCCCCACCAGTGATATCTCCGACGAGGAGCTCACCATGCTGCGGGACTACGTGCAGAACGGCGGCAAGCTGATGGTGCTCTCCGGGCCCCAGAAGGACGCCGACCTGCCCAACCTGCAGGCGCTGCTTTCCGACTACGGCGTCACCGCCACCGACGGCGTGGTGGTGGACCCCAACCGGGACTACTACGCCTTCACGGCGCCCTACGTGCTGATGCCAGAGATTGAATCCTCCGACATCACCGATCCCCTCACCGAGGGCGACTACCATGTGATCGTGCCCATCGCCCAGGGCCTGACGGTGGGCGAAGCCTCCAACGGCGCCACCGTGACGCCGCTGCTCAAGACCTCGTCGGATGCCTTCTCCAAGGCGGCGGGCTACGCCATGACCACCTACGACAAGGAGGACGGCGACACCGACGGTCCCTTCACGCTGGCAGTCTCCATCGAGGACGCCTCGGGCGGCCGGATCTTCTGGGCGGCCAGTGACTATCTGCTGGACGATCTGTACAACTCCTACTCCTCCGGCGCCAACCTGGACTTCGTCATGAACGGCATGTCCTGGATGATCGGCCAGACGGACGGTGTCTCCATCCGCAGCAAGTCGCTGGACTACAACTATCTGACCATCAGTTCTTCGTCGGCGGCCTGGCTCAAGGTCTGCATGATCGGCATCATTCCCGTCTGCTTCCTGCTGCTGGGCGTGGATGAAGTAGTGCGCAGGAGGAAAAAGGTATGAATCGACAGAAAAAACTGGTCGTCCTGATCGGCGTTCTGGTGGTGCTCTGCGCTGTCATCGCCATCGTGTCGGGGGTGCAGAAGCACATCGACACCATCTCCACGGTGGATGAGGAGATCTACGCCACCGCCGAGAGCGCTCTCACCGACGTTTCCTGGACCAAGGACGGCAGCACGCTCCACTTCGTGAAGGAAAACGACACCTGGCAGGATGCCTCGGACGCCGACTTCCCCATCGACCAGGACAAGATGAGCGACTTCCTGGACCATTTCGAGAGCGTCCACGCCAGCTTCATCATTGAGAATGTGGAGGACTACGGCCAGTACGGGCTGGACAATCCCTCCTGCACCATCACCTTCACCAGTGCGGACGGCGCCGCCACCCTGCAGATGGGCGACTACTCCACCATGGACGAAAAGCGCTACCTGACCCTGGGGGACGGCACGGTCTACCTGGTGGACGATGACCCCGAGCAGTATATCGCCTCCGACCGGGACGACCTGATGCGCCAGGACACCATCCCCGATTACGACACGCTGGATTCCATCGTGGCCACCGGGGAGAGCGCCTTCACGGTGGAGCACCACCCCGATGAGGACCTGACCTACACCGACGCCTACGAGTATTATCTGAACGATAACGGCAGCTACAAGGCCCTTTCCACCAGCAAGGTGGAGGACTTCATGACGACGCTGAAGGACCTGGACCGCACCGACTACAAGACCTACACGGCCGACGATTCGGTGCTGGCGGACTACGGCCTGGACGCGCCGGCGGTGACCTTCACGGTGAGCTACACCACCGAGGATAAGGAGCAGGGCAGCTTCTCCCTGGCCTTCGGCAAGAAGGGGGACAACTGCTATATGCGGATGGACGATTCGCCCATCATCTACGCGGTGGACAGCGACACCTACACCAATGACATTGCCGACACCGGCTACGACACGCTGCGCCCCGACGAGGTGCTGAAGCTGAACTGGGACGACGTGAAGAGCATCGACTTCACCATCGACGGCACCACCTACACGGTGGAGAAGAAGGGCGATACCTACAAGATCGGCGACGACGTGGTGGAGTTTGACGACGTGCAGAGCGCGGTGGACGGGCTGAAGGTCAACGAGTTCAACACCGAGACGCCCGCCAAGAAGGAGGAAGCCTCCTTCACGGTGCATCTGGACAACGACAGCTTCCCCCAGCTGGCGGTGACCATGTACCAGTACGACGGCGACAACTGCCTGGTCCAGCTGGACGGCACCACGCTGGGCTATGTATCCCGGTCGCTGGTGGTGGACCTGACCGAGGCGGTGAACGCCATCACGCTGGGGCTGGACAGCTGAAATCGCCTGCGGCGCATCTCCGCAGGAACGGACCGGTTTGAAATCCTTCCAACAGCCAGAGAGCTCCGTGCCCGAAAGGGCACGGAGCTCTCTTTGTATCAGAAAACTTGACAAAACCCCGGAAGTGTCAGGACACCGGGGCCAAAATAACAGTGTTTTCGACGGGTTTCGCAGTGGTATGCTATACATGATATGCGGCCGCGTGCATAACAGGGCACCCCGGCCGCGTACAAAAGGACTAGCAATATTTGGAGGTGCACCCTTATGGCACAGAATCCGTCGCTCAAGAACGCCGCCATGGCGGCCGGGCTGGAGCAGGTCCTGCACTATCTGGAAAAGGACCCTGAAACCAACATTCCCAAGATCATGAAACTCATCGATACCGTCACGCCCAAGGACTGGTATACCAAGCAGCGGGCGGGATTCCGCCAGGCCATCGAGGAGAAGAACAACTGGTACCAGCTCATCATGAAGGTGTACGAGCTGGACCCGGGGGTGCGGCAGGCCTTTTTCCGCAACTTCATCCTCAACGCCAGCCTGCTGGGCAGCGCCCGGCAGGACGAGGTGAGCCGCAGGGAAAACTGCAACGTGCCCTGGGCCATCCTGCTGGACCCCACCTCGGCGTGCAACATGCACTGCACGGGCTGCTGGGCGGCGGAGTACGGCAACCGGCTCAACCTGACCTTTGAGGAACTGGATTCCATCGTCACCCAGGGCAAGGAACTGGGCACCTACATGTACATCTTCACGGGCGGCGAGCCGCTGGTGCGCAAGAAGGATGTCATCGCCCTCTGCGAGAAGCACAGCGACTGCGAATTCCTCAGCTTCACCAACGGCACCCTCATCGACGAGGACTTCTGCCAGCAGATGCTGCGGGTGAAGAACTTTGTGCCGGCCTTCAGCCTGGAGGGCTTCGAGGAGGCCAACGACTCCCGCCGCGGCCAGGGCGCCTATGAGAAGGTCCAGAAGGCCATGAAACTGCTGAAAGCCCACAAGCTGCCCTTCGGCATCTCGGCCTGCTACACCAGCGCCAACTACGCCGATATCAGCAGCGAAGCCTTCTTTGATTCCCTCATCCAGGCGGGTGCGCTGTTTGTCTGGTTCTTCCACTACATGCCGGTGGGCAGCGGGGCCGCGCCCCAGCTGCTGCCCACCCCGGAACAGCGCACCGAGGTCTACAACCGCATCCGCGCCTTCCGCAAGACCAAGCCCATCTTCTCGATGGACTTCCAGAACGACGCCGAGTATGTGGGCGGCTGCATCGCGGGCGGCCGGCGCTACCTGCACATCAACGCCCGGGGCGATGTGGAGCCCTGCGTCTTCATCCACTATTCCAACGTGAACATCCGCAACTGCACGCTGCTGGAAGCGCTGAAATCGCCGATTTTCATGGCCTACCACGACGGCCAGCCCTTCAACGGCAACATGCTGCGCCCCTGCCCCATGCTGGAAAACCCCGAAAAACTGCGGGCCATGGTCCACGCCACCGGCGCCGTCTCCACCGACTACGAATCCCCCGAGGCGGTGGACACCCTCTGCGACCGCACCACCCCCTATGCCGAAGCCTGGAAGCCCCAGGCCGACAAGCTGTGGAGCGAGAGCCACCCCGGAAAAGCAGAATGACCCCCCTCAGGAACGGAAGATGTGCCCCCAGGGATTCTGGAAGAGCAGCCAGTACAGCTGGTTGACCAGGGCTTCCTTCTCGGCGTCGGTGCGCACCTGCTGCTCCATCAGCAGCCCCGAGATGCCGCAGGCGTAAAAGGTGAGGAAGGCCCCCTCGTCGGCGGGGGACATGGCCAGGTTGGGATGCATGCGGTGGAGCATATCCTGCAGGTAGGTGGTGAACACCTGCACCAGCCGCCGCTCCAGCTGTTCCCGCCATCTGCTGGCCAGAAGGTGCTGCAGCGTCTGGCGGTGCTCCGCCGTGTAGTCCACAAAGAGCCGCAGCGCCTTGCGGGGGTCCTCGGTGCGCAGGCTTTCCTCCATCAGGTGCTGGGCGCCCTGGCGGGTCCACCAGTCCACCACGTCCAGCACATCCTCAAAATGGTAGTAAAAGGTCTGGCGGCTGATGCCGCACAGCGTCACCAGCTCCTTGACGGTGATCTTTTCGAGGCTCTTTTTCTCCAGCAGCCGGAGCAATGTCTCGGTGATCTCCCGCTTCACATCTGCGCCCATGGTTCCTTCCCTCCCTTTCTGTATTCGGCTATTGTAGCACAAAGTTCCTGTTGCGTCAAAACAAAAACGCCCTGCTGTTCTGCACAGCAGAGCGTTTTTTTGTATGCGGAAGTTTCAGGAATGGAGCAGGTACCACACGGCCCCCACCAGCCCGGCGTCATTCTGCAGCGCCGCGGCGGTGACGGTGAGCCCCTCGGCAAAGGCGGGCATGACGGCGGCCTTCACCTTGCGCTCCAGCGGCTGGATCAGCAGCTCCTGCTGGGCGCTGACGCCGCCCCCCACCAGGATGCGCTGGGGGTTGAAGATGTGCACCATCCCCGCCAGACCCTGGGCGATCTCGTCGATCCACCCGTCCAGCAGGGCCAGCACGTCGGCGCGGCCCTCCCGGGCAGCCCCGAAGATGGCCCGCCCGTCGGTGAGCGCCGGGTCCATGGCTTTGGCAGCCCGGACCAGCGCCGTGGTGGAGGCGTACCGCTCCCAGCAGCCCTTGGCGCCGCAGGTGCAGTCCACCCCGTCGATGGCGTGGGTGCGGTAGTGGCCCATCTCGCCGCCCAGGCCCCGGGCGCCTTCCAGCAGCCGCCCGCCGGTGAGGATGCCCCCGCCGATGCCGGTGCCGATGGTGATGCCGATGACATCGGTGCAGCCCTTGGCCGCACCCACCCAGGCTTCGCCCAGGCACATGCAGTTGGCGTCGTTGGCCACTGTGACGGGCAGGTGGAAGTCCTCCTCCAGACGGGCCTTGATGGGGGCGCCCACCCAGCCGGGCAGGCTGCCGCAGGTGCCCGCCACGATGCCCTGGCGGCTGTCGATCTGGCCGGTGGCGGACACGCCGATGCCGGAAAGACTGTCCCGCCGCCCGGCGGTGAAGTCGGCGGCGGCTGCCCGCACGGTGTCCAGGATGGGAGTGCGGTAGTTGTCAAAGCTGACGCTGCGCTCCGCCCGGTCCAGCACGGCGCCGGTCTCATCCACGAGGCCCAGCTTCGCCGCCGTGCCGCCGATGTCGATGCCCAGATAGAGTTTGCTCATGGCTGCTCCTTTATTTCAGGTCCTGGATGGCCGCGGTGAACCGGGCCGTGATCTCGGCGGGACGGGTGATGGCACCGCCCACCACCAGGGCGTAGGCACCGGCCTCCAGCGCCTTGCGGGCCTGCTCGGGGTAGTGGATGTGCCCCTCGGCGATGACCTTGGCCGGGCACTCTTTGGCCAGCTTGGCCACGAAGTCGAAGTCGATGTCGTTGATGCCGGTGGTCTCAGGGGTGTAGCCCCGCATGGTGGTGCCCACAAAGTCGGCCCCCGCTTCGGCGCAGGCCATGGCCTCCTCAAAGGTGGCAATGTCCGCCATCAGCAGCTGGTCGGGGTACTTGGCCTTGACCTCCCGGATGAACTCCGGCGCGGTCTTGCCGTCGGGGCGCAGGGCGCTGGTGCCCTGCACGGCCAGAATGTCCACGCCGCAGGCCACCAGGGCGTCCACCTCGGCCATCGTCACGGTGATGTACATGGGGGTGCCGGGATAATCCTTTTTGATGATGCCGATCACCGGCAGGTCCACCACCGCCTTGATCTGGGTGATGTCCCGCACGGTGTTGGCGCGGATGCCCACCGCCCCGCTCATGGCGGCGGCCTTGGCCATCAGCGGCATGACGCCGCCCTCGGGGGTATACAGGGGCTCGTTCTCCAGCGCCTGGCAGGAGACGATGAGCCCGTGATGGATCTGGTTGAAAATCTGTTCCTTGTTCATCGAAAACACGCTCCTTTTACAGCATCTCGATCTTCACCACGGCCTTGCGGACGTGGTCGCACCCGGGGGTGCGGCAGCTGGGTTTGTGGGGCTCGCCGGGGAAAAAGAGGGCAAACCGTCCCTCGCCCAGCTCACCGCCCGCCTGCTCGGGCCCGGTCACGAACCCGGCGTCGGCGGCCTCGTCGTAGGGCTTGTCCTCGGTGCCGGAGACCGCCCAGCCCCAGTGCTCCGACCCGGTGAGGTCGATCTGCAGATCGGCGTAGCGGCGGTGGTACTCGAAGGCGGCGCCCTCGGCGTCCCGCAGGTCGGCGTCCATCACGTTGATGAACACCTTTTCCCCGGCCACCTCGGTGCGGCCGTTGGGAAGATCCCCTACAGTATAATGCTGCAGCCAGTCAATGGCAAGGTCCAGATGGGGGTGCAGGCCGCGGTAGCGGGAAAGATTTTCCAGCGTATCGGTGATCATAGTCGGTCCTTTCCGGGGAAGGTCCCCAAACAGGGACAGGCTCCCCTGCCACCAGGGAAGCCTGCCGCCGGATTATAACGTCTGGATCTCGGCCAGGGCGCTCTCGATCATCGCCTGGGCCGCCGCCACGACGGGCTCATCGGAGGCCGCCAGGTTGGGCAGCGGCGGCCGCACGCCGCCCAGCTCCAGGCCGTACATGCGGCGCAGAATCTCCTTCTGCACGGCGTACAGGTTGCCGTGGGCCTCGCACATCTTGTAGATGATGCGGTCGGCCAGGTACTGCACGTGGCGGGCCTTGGTGATCTCGCCCTTGCCCAGCAGCTCGTTCATCTTGAGGAACAGTTCCGGCATGACGGCGTAGGTGCCGCCGATGCCGCCGTCGGCGCCCATGACCCGGCCCGAGACAAACTGCTCGTCGGGGCCGTTGAACACCGCGAAGCCGTCCTCGCCCCGGGCGGCGATGCCCGCATCCTTGAACATCTGGATGTCCTGCACCGGCATGGAGGAGTTCTTCACCGCGATGACGTTGGGGTTCTTGAGCATCTCCTCCAGCAGCGGCATGGTCAGGGCGGTGCCGGCCAGCTGGGGAATGTTGTAGATGACGAATTCGGTGTGGGGGGCCGCGGCGCTCATGGCGTTCCAGTAGTCGGCGATGGCGTAGTTGGGCAGGTGGAAGTAGATGGGCGGGATGGCCGCGATGGCATCCACGCCGCAGCGCTCCGCATGGGCGGCCAGCTCGGCGCTGTCGGCGGTGTTGTTGCAGGCGATGTGGGCAATGACGGTGATCTTGCCCTTGGCCTCGCTCATGACGGCTTCCAGCACGGCCTTGCGCTCCGCCACGCTCTGGTAGATGCACTCGCCGGAGGAACCGCCCACATAGACGCCCTTGACGCCCTTGGCGATCAGGTGGCGGGTCAGGGCCCTGACGCCCTCGGTGGAGATGGCTCCGTCCTTGTCATAGCAGGCATAGAACGCCGGAATGACGCCGCGGTATTTGTTGATATCTTTCATAGTTGCAGTTTGCTCCTTCCGAAATGACCTGCAAAAGGGGGCGGCCCGGGGCGGGCCGCCCGCGGAAAAACAGTGGGGAAAATCAGCCCTTGACGGCGCCCATGGCGATGCCCTGGGTGAAGTATTTCTGGAACGCCAGGAAGACCGCGATGATGGGGATAGCGGCCAGGGCGGCGCCCGCCATGATGAGGCCGTAGTCGTTGGACATTTCCGCCTGGATCTTGGCGATGCCCAGCGAGATGGTCAGGCTCTTGGTGGAGTTCAGCATGATCAGCTGCAGGAAGTAGTCGTTCCAGCTGTTGATGAAGGTGAAGATGGCCAGCGCGCCGATGCCGGGGGTGACCATGGGCAGCACCACACTGACGAAGGTGCGGATCTCGCCGGCACCGTCGATGCGGGCAGCCTCGATCATCTCACCGGGGATGGTCTCGCTGAACTGCTTCATCAGGAAGATGCCGAAGGGCCAGCCTACCGTGGGCAGAATGACCGCCCACAGGGTGTCGTGCAGGCCCAGGAAGCTCATCTCCTTGAGCAGGGGGATCAGGATGACCTGCTTGGGCAGGGCCATAGCGCAGATCATGATGCTGAAGATCAGTGCCCGGCCGGGGAACCGCTTCTTGGCCAGCACGTAGCCCGCCATGGCGGCGGTGATGCAGGTCAGCGCCATGGCCGCCACGGCCATGAGCACGGTGTTGCCCAGCCAGAGCAGGGCGGGATTGTCAAACAGGCGCTGGTAGTTGTCCAGCGTGGGGGCGGTGGGGAACCAGACCGGCGGGTTGGCGTTCACCGCCACCCGGTCCTTGAAGGAACCGGTGACGATCCAGTACAGCGGGAAGATGAAGAAGACCGCCAGCAGGAAGAGCACGATGTCCACGATCACCTTGCCGGGCGTGAGCTTTTTGCTTTGTACCGTTGTTTCCATAGGGCGCACCTCCTCAATCGCCGGAGCCGGAACCGGCTACCTTGAACTGGATGGCCGACAGCACCGCGATGATGATGGCCAGGATAACGCCCATGGCGTCACCGTAGCCGTAATCGTTGAGCTTGAAGGCCTGATAGTAGATGTAGTACATGATGGTATCGGTGGCGTGGTTGGGACCGCCGCTGGTCAACAGCTGGATCAGCGCGTAGCACTGGAAGGTGTTGATGGTGGTGATGACCAGGATGTACAGCGTGGTGGGCATGATCTGGGGCCACTTGATGTGCCAGAAGACCTGGAAGTTGTTGGCGCCGTCCACCTCGGCGGCGTCAATGAGGGAGGGGTCCACGTTGCCCAGGGCGGCGATGTACAGCACGATGGGCTGGCCGATGGAGGTGGTGAAGAGGATCAGGATGATGCAGCCCAGGGCGAAGCGGGCATCGCCCAGCCAGCTGATGTTCTGGTCGATGACGCCGGTGGCGCCCAGCACGTAGTTGACAAGGCCGGTGTACTTGTTGAACATCCACTTCCAGACCACGGCCACGGCCACGGTGCCGGTGACCACGGGCAGGTAGAAGATGCAGCGGAAGAAGCTGCGCTTGAAGGAAGAGAACTTGTAGACCACCGAGCTGACCCACAGCGAGAAGGCGGTGACGGTGGGCACCGCCACGATGACCAGGATGAAGGTGTTCACCAGGGCCTTGAGGAAGACGGGATCCTGGAACATCTTGATGTACTGGTCAAAGGCCACGAAGGTGAGCGGCTTGCCCATGCGGTAGTCGAAGAAGCTGGTGACCAGGCACATGACCATGGGCACCACCACGAAGAGCACAAAGAAGAACAGGGCGGGCAGCAGGAAGAGGTAGGCAGCCAGCGTCTGCTGGCGCACCAGGGCGGAGTTGCGGAAGGTGCCCTTGTTGTAGACGAGCACCTCGCCGCCGGCGGCAGCGGGCTTTGCCTTGGGTGTAGAGGCCATAGGAGAGGCCCTCCTTTCCGTTACGAGGGGGCAGCGCCGCGGGCCGCGGGGTCCGGAACACTGCGGAAAAAAGATTCTGGCACAAGGAGGCCCCCGCTCCGTCGTGGGGAACGGGGGCACACACTCCTTTCTGAAACGGGGGCGTTCAGCCGGTCAGCGGACGGCGGTGTGCCGTGCCGGGGACAGTGGTTTTGGCTGAAACTCAGGCGGCCGCAGCGGCCAGGGCGTCGTTGCTGGTGGTGGTGTAGGTAGCCACCGCATCGTCCACGCTGGTGCCGGTGAAGATCTGCTGGAGCATATTCCACCAGGCGGTGCGCTGCTCGGCCCAGCCGGCGGTCACGGGGTAGTAGTCGCCCAGGTACTGCATGAAGCTGGAGAACTGGGCCATGCGCTCCTCATCCTCGGTGCCGGTGTAGACATCGCCGAAGGAGGCGCGAACCGGGAAGAAGCCGGTCAGACGGACGCTCTCGGGACCCTGCTCGGGATCGTCGCAGAGGAACTTGATGAATTCCTTGGCAGCGGCGGCCTTGGCGTCGTCGCCGTTGTCGAAGATGCCGAAGCCCCAGATGCCGCCGCACAGCTCAGGCACGCCGTCGTCGGAGGGGAAGGCGGCCGCCATGGGAGTGAAGGTGACGGAGGAAGCGTACTGGG
The DNA here is from genome assembly GCA_944388215.1 of uncultured Gemmiger sp. GTDB lineage: Bacteria > Bacillota > Clostridia > Oscillospirales > Ruminococcaceae > Gemmiger. The sequence continues at coordinate 52,816 of CALXHT010000002.1, forward strand.
CCTGGTTGGAGGCGTTCCAGCACAGCGTCATGGCCACGGTGCCGTTGGCAAAGAGCTGCAGCTCGTCGGAGGCCTGGGCGGCGGCGTCATGGCTGATCAGGCCCTCGTTGGACCAGTCCAGCAGCTGCTGCAGGGCCTTCTTGTTGGCGTCGCTGTCGGTGGTGTAGGCGGTGTGGTCGGCGTTGGTGAACTGGCCGCTGTAGAGGTTGTTCACCAGGGCGCGGGTGCCCTGGTCGCCGCCCTGGCCGCCGCAGTAGACGATCATGGTGGTGTCCACGCCGCTGTCCTTCAGGGCCTTCAGGGCCTTCTCGAAGTTCTCGGTAGTCCAGGTGCCGTCCTCGTTGATGTACTGCAGCGCGTCGGCCGCCTCAAACATCTCCTTGTTGATGGCCATGGTGTGGGTGGTCATGCACAGGGGATACTCATAGTACTTGCCGTCGGCGCCCTTGCAGGCGTTCACAACACTCTGGCTCACGGCAGAGATGTCCGCCACGGCGTCATCGGTCCACAGATCGCTGATATCCAGCATCTTGCCCTTGGCGCCCCAGTTGGAGACCAGGCGCTCGGGACCTTCCATGACGATGTCGGGGGTGGTGCCCGCCTCGATGGCGGCGGTGACCTGGTCGTCACCGTTGGTGTAGTCCAGATATTCCACCGTCACGTTGATGCCGGGGTGGCTCTCCTGGAACTTGGCGATCATGCTGTCCACCGCTTCGGCGTCGCCGAACTTGCCGATGGGGTAGGTCCACATGGTGATGTCCGCAGAGGTGGTATCACCGGAAGTCTCCCCGGTGGCTGCCGTAGAGGTGGACGAGGCCTGGGACTCCGTCGCGGTGGAGCTGGTGGCGCCGCCGCAGCCTGCCAGCAGGCCGGCGGTCATGCCGGCGGCCAGAAGCAAAGACAACTGCTTTTTCATGTTTTTCTCCTTCTCATATGGGTGATGATAGATGGGGGCGGAGGGCTCCGCCCGCCTGACAGTTCCTATTTTAGAAAATTTTTTTCCATTTGTCCAGATACTTTTTCACCAATGTTTCCACGATTTTCTGTGAATAATGTACAATAAATTTTCAACTTGTTCGTTTTTGTTGCCGATTTGTAAGGAATTCCATGAAAAGAACCCTTCAAAACCGGGAAAACCGGCCCGCCCGGAAGGCAGAAAAATGAAAAGGATTTGCATTTTCAGGCGCGGCCGGCCCTCTGCACTGCCGCCGCACCCTCCGGCGGGGCAGCGGGACCGCCCGGGGAAACCGTTGCCGGGAAAGGACGGAAAAAACGACAACCGGCAATTTTTTGCGGCTTTCTGTACATAGTGTACAAAAAAATAATTCGATTTGTGGCAGGTTGAGATACTTGCCAAACGAACTTTTTTTGAGTATACTGGTGGTAGAAAAAAAGTTTCATTTGAAATAAGCCGCCACACACAGGATGTACAATACCATAAAAGGAGAATGCCAAGGATGAATTCCTGCAATTTCTGGGAACTGCTTCGCTCCCGATACAACGAGCTCACGCGGTCGGGGCGGCGGGTGGCCGACTACCTGACCCAGCACGCCGAGGAGGCCCAGTACCTGTCCATCTCGTCGCTGGCGGGGGAGTGCGGTGTGGCCGAAGCCACCATCTTCCGGTTCTGCCGGTCGCTGGGCTTTGACGGCTACAACGAGATGAAGATCTCCCTGGCCCAGGCCAACGCCATCCCCACGGCGGGCAACAACAAGCTGGAGCCCGGCACCGACACGGCCACCCTGTGCACCCACGCCAGCGCCGTGGCGCTGGAGGCCATCAACGGCACCCGCACGGTGCTGGATCCCGACGCCATCGACCGGGCAGCCACCCTGCTGCAGCGGGCACGGCAGGTCTTCTGTTTCGGCCAGGGCGGCAGCCAGATCCTGGCCAACGATATCTGGGCCCGGTTTGCCACCATCTCCACCAAGTTCCACACCGCCGGCGACAGCCATATGCAGACCATCGCCGCCAGCCTGATGGTGCCGGAGGACGTGGTGCTGTTTGTCTCCTACTCGGGGGCCACCCGGGACATGATGGAGACGCTGCGCATCGTGAAGGAGAACAGCGCCAAGGTCATTCTGCTGACCCACTACGCCGACGCCCCCGGCACCGCCCTGGCGGACGTGGTGCTGCTGTGCGGCGCCAAGGAAAGCCCGCTGGACGGCGGCAGCGTGGCGGCCAAGATCGCCGTGCTTTTTGTGGCGGAGGTGCTGGTGCTGCGCTTCACGCTGGACAACCAGGAACTGACCACCATCGCCCGGGAGCGCACCAGCCGGGCGCTGGCCCCCAAACTGCTGTAAACCGCGCCGGCGGACGCCCCAGGGTGTCCGCCGGGTTTTGCCTTTTCCCGGGCAAAGCGGCTGGCACCCCGCCGCCCGGCGTGGTATAATAGGGTCGGCAGCCCGGCAAGGGCTGTACTTTTTGCAGTAAGGGAAGCGTTTTCCCATGTGGTTTGTCTTTGCGCTGGGGTCCTCGGTCTTTGCGGCGCTCACCTCCATCCTGGCCAAAATCGGCATCGACGGCGTCAACTCCAACCTGGCCACGGCGGTGCGCACCACCGTGGTGCTCATCATGGCCTGGGGCATGGTCTTTCTCACCCACACCCAGGGCGGTCTTCTGCAGATTGGCCGCCGCAGCGGCCTGTTCCTGATCCTGTCGGGGCTGGCCACCGGGGTGTCCTGGCTGTGCTACTACAAGGCCCTGCAGCTGGGCCCCGCCAGCAAGGTGGTGCCCATCGACAAGCTCAGCGTGGTCATCACGCTGGTGCTGGCGGCGCTGCTCCTCCACGAGGGTGTTACCGTCAAGTCGGCGCTGGGCTGTGTGCTCATCGGCGCCGGCACGCTGCTCATGGTGATGTGAAACACAGATCGGTCTGCCCGACAAAAAACCTCCCCGCTCATCTGAGCGGGGAGGTTTTTGCGTTTTCAGCAGCGGATGGCCACCTTGATGACACCGTCCCGGCGGTGTTCAAACAGGTCGTAGGCCGCCTCGATGTCGGCAAGATCGAAGGTGTGGGTGATCAGCGGGGTGGTGTCCAGCTTGCCCGCCGCGATCAGGTCCAGCGTCTCCCGGCAGTGACAGCCGTCCACGCCGCCCGTCTTGAAGGTCAGGTTCTTGCCGTACATCTCGGGCAGCGGCAGCACCTGGGGCGCGTCGTAGAGGGCCACCACCGTCACGATGGCGTTGGGCCGGGCGCACTGCCAGGCCAGCCGGAAAGTTTCGTCGCTGCCCGCCACCTCCAGCACCGCGTCGGCGCCGCCGTGGTCGCTGTGGGCCTGCACAAAATCGCAAAGCCCCTCCGGCGGAGCGGTGAGCACCCCGGGATAGTGAGCCTGCACAAAGGCCAGGCGGTCGGCGTCCTTGTCGCAGACGATGATGCGTTTGGGGCCGTAAAGCTGCACGCACTGCAGCGTGCACAGCCCCGTGGGCCCGGCCCCCAGGATCAGCACGGTGTCCTCCGGCGTGATCTCGGAAATCTGCGCCGCCCAGTAGCCGGTGGCCAGAATGTCCCCCACAAACAGCGCCTGTTCGTCGGTGACGGCGTCGGGAATCTTCGTCAGCCCCTGGTCGGCGTAGGGCACCCGCACATATTCCGCCTGGCCGCCGTCGATGCGGCAGCCCAGGGCCCAGCCGCCCTCCGGGTCGGTGCAGTTGTTCACCCAGCCGTGGCGGCAGAAAAAGCAGTCCCCGCAGAAGGTCTCCACATTCACCGCCACCCGGTCGCCGGGGCGCACCGAGGTCACCGCGGCGCCCACCTGCTCCACGATGCCCACCATCTCGTGGCCCACCGTGATGCCCGGCACCGCCCGGGACACCGAGCCGTGCTTGATGTGCAGATCACTGGTGCAGATGCTGCCCAGCGTCACCTTCACGATGGCGTCCCGGTCGTTCTGCAGAACCGGTTTCGGTTTGTCCAGCAGGGCAAAGGTGCCCTCTTTTACATAGGTGTATGCCAGCATGGCGCATGCCTCCTTTGCTTCTATCCTAGCACAGCGGCGCCCCAAAAGCCATAGGCAGAGAAAAATCCCCCGGCCCAGAGGGACCGGGGGAGTTACTGCATTACCGGGATTGCGGGGAAATACGCCGCAGGCTCAGCGCCGCCGTCAGCACAAGGCCCGCCAGGATGCAGGCTGCGCTGATCCACTGGGCGCCGGACAGCGGCCCGGCCAGGCCCCGGGCGGCGTCGCCCCGGAAGCATTCGGTGCAAAACCGCAGCGCGCCGTAGCCCATGAGATAGAGGGCCAGCCGCCGGCCGGGGGTACGGTAGACGGGGAGCATCAGCAGCCCGAAGATAACCAGGTCCCCGGCGGATTCCATCAGCTGCACCGGCACCAGCGGGATGCCCGCGGGGGCAAAACCGCCCTCCGGGTAGCAGACACCCAGCCAGCTGTCGGTGGGGCGGCCGTAGCAGCAGCCCGCGCAGAAGCAGCCCACCCGGCCGATGGCATGCACCAGCGGCACGGCGGGCAGAAAGACGGTTTCCAGCTGGGCAAACCGGGCGCGCCGGGTGATGAGCACCCACACAAGGCAGACCAGCCCGCCGATGAGCCCGCCGTAAAAGACCAGCCCGCCGTAGAGGTAGTGCTGCAGAAAGAGCTGGGGATTCTCCCAGAAATGGGGCAGATCCTGTACCAACCAGGGCCACACCAGTGCCAGAGAATACAATTTGGCGCCGATCAGGGCACCGGCGCCAAACAGGATGTAGATGCGGGAGACACGCTCCGGTTCCAGGGCGGGTTCTGCCAGCCGGGCGCGGCTGCGGCAGAGCAGCCAGCCCAGTACGGCGCCCACCGCCATCAGAAGGCCGTAGACGGGATAGTCGCGGAAACCGATGTGAATGTAGGGGAGCATACCGGGCGGTACATCAGGCCGTCATGGCGCTCAGACCGCCGGCAGCACCCAGGCAGCCGACGCAGGCCACGCAGCTGACAAAGAAGATGGCGCTCAGGATCACGCCGATCAGGGAGACCACAAAGCCGCCGGTGCGCAGGCCTTCATTGAAGCCGGCTTTCTTGGAATTGCTGGCCAGTACCAGGCCCACGATGCCCAGAATCAGGCCGACAATGGAAGAAATGGAGAAGAAGGACAAAATAATGGAAATGATGCCGCAGACCAGGCTGCCGATGGCCGCATTTTTACCGGGAACATTCATACAAAAAACCTCCTCAAATCATAAAGACCTGTTACCGAAACAATGGTAACAGGTCTATTTTACCATTCCTGCGGCAAACCGTCAATGAAACAGGGCGCTTTTTGCAGAAAATGTGTGAAAATTGAGGAATTTATGGCCGGCCGGCGGTGCAGCGGGAAGTCTGGTCCCGTTTGCGCTGCACATCGGCCCGCACCAGCCGGTAGAGGGTGGCGGTGACGGGCACCGCCAGCAGCATGCCCGCGATGCCGCCGATGCCGCCGCCCAAGGTTACGGCGGTGAGCACCCAGATGCCGGGCAGCCCGATGGAGGTGCCCACCACCCGGGGGTAGATCAGGTTGCCCTCCAGCTGCTGGAGGATGGCGATGAAGATAAGAAAGCCCACCGCCTGCAGCGGGTTGACGGTGAGGATCATGAAGGCACCGATGCCCGCGCCCAGATAGGCGCCCACCACGGGCAGCAGGGCGGTGGCGCCCACCAGGGTGCCGATCATGGGGGCGTAGGGCAGCCGGAAGAGCAGCATGCCCAGCGTGCAGAGCACCCCGATGATGATGGCCTCGGTGAACTGCCCTACGAAGAATTTGGTGAAGGTGTCATGGGCGGTGGCCAGCACATACCACAGCCGGTCACAGAAGGGGGCGGGCAGGTAGGTATCGGCCAGGGCGCGGAACTGGCGGCCCAGGCGCTCCTTGCCGGCCAGCAGGTAGAGGGCGAAGATCACCGCGATGACCACCTGCATGAGGATGCCGCCCAGACTGCTGAGCAGCGCGAAGGCGGAGGAGAAGACGTTGCCCACGCCGGAGGTCAGGTAGGTGGTGGCCTTTTGCAGCAGCTCGGGCCAGTTGAGGTTGAGGGAGCGCAGCCAGCTTTCCAGCTGGGGCATGTCGATGTCCAGGGAGTCCAGCCAGTTGAGGAAGGCGTTGACGGCGGGGGGCACGTTGACCAGCATGACCCGGAAGGCGTCCACCAGCTGGGGAATGATGAGAACCACCAGCAGGGCGGCCACCACGGCGATGATGACCAGCGCCCCGGTGATGCTGATGGCCCGGCGGGCGGGGTAGAGGCGGGAACGGGCATCACGCAGCGGGGACAGGGTTTCCAGGCGGGAGACCAGGATGTTCAGCACATAGGCCACGCCGCAGCCCAGCAGCAGGGGCATGAGCAGCGAGAAGAACAGCCGGATGCCGCCGAAGAGGGCGTCGCTGTATTTGAGGGCCAGCAGTACCAGGGCAACGGCCGCCAGGTAGAGCCAGGGCTTTTTGTTCTGCATGGGAAAGTCCTTTCTGCGCAAGGCAAGGTGATGGTATTACTATACCCTATGCCGCCCCGGCGCGCAAGGGACAAAGGGGGCAAAGTGTACAAAAGCGGCCCCGCCGGGCAGGCGGAGCCGCTTGAAACAAAGGATCAGCCGGGCAGGAAAGGACTGTCGGCGGGGCCCAGCAGCAGGACATCGGCGTCGGAGGAAGTCAGGGACACCGGGCAGAGCAGCAGCCCCGGCAGGTTCACAGGGCTGCCGTCGCTGTTGGTGGCGGGAATGTCGGTGGGGGTCAGCGTCCAGCGGGGCAGGCCGTCCTTGTCGCAGAGGGCCAGCCCCATGCCGTCAAACTGTTCCCACTGGGGGCAGTCCAGGGTGCCCCACGGGGTCTTCAGCCGGTAGCCGGGCAGGGCGGCATCCCAGTCCAGCGTGTAGGAATCGTCGGAATCCAGGAAGGTGGTCCAGGACCCCTTGGGCGGGTCCATCGCCAGCCGCTGGGCGGCGCCGGGGGCAGGTTCCAGCATCTGCACCCGCAGACTGCCGTCGGTGGCGCGGTAGGTCACCACACAGCAGCCGCTGCCCGACCACTGGGCGTGGAACTCCCCGGTGGACGGAAAGGCGAAATTCCCCACGCTGTCACTGGAAAAGGCTTGGGTGAGCCCCAGATAGTTCACCTGCACCGAGCTGGAACCGTCGGGGTTGGTGAGGGTGTAGCTCCGGAACCCCCAATAGGAAGGCAGAAGCACCACCTGGGTGCAGAGCACCACGGCGAGGGACAGCAGCCCCACCACCAGATGGCGGCGACGGCGGGGCGGCCGGGCACTGCGGAAAAACCGGGCGTCCTGTACCTGCTCCTGCAGCCGTCCGTAGAGCCGGGGACCTTCCCCGAAGCAGGCGTCGTCGGGGATGGGCACGATCCGCGGGTGCTTCCAGCTGCCCCAGATCAGCACAGTCCAGCCCACAAACCGCTGCACCATGATGATATCCTCCACCGCCAGGTCCTCCTCCCCGCGGGTGGTGACCAGATGGAGCCGGTCAGGGTAGAGGGTGCCGTCCTGCAGACGGCCCAGGGCGCGCCGCAGCAAAAGGCGCAGCGGGAAGTCCTTCAGCGCCAACAGGAAGAGGAAAGCAAAAACAAGGGGCCAGAAAAACTGCAAAGGGGAGGCCTGCTCCTGGTCCAGCAGCATCCGGCAGGCGTTCACAAAGCAGGCCAGCAGACCGAACAGCGCCGCCGCGCCGATGATCCGCCGCACCAGCGTGCGCCGGGGCATGGCCCGGCCGGCCATCCAGGTCGCCAGCAGGGCCTGGGGGTCCCGGGACAAGGCACCGGGGGCCAGGTCGGCCCAGCAGTCCCACGGCGGCGCGGGCTGGTTTGGCTGTGCGGCGGGTGTGACCGCCGCCGGTTCTGCCGGTTCGGCCGCCGGGGTGGGATGCAATTCTTCCATGGCAAACCCTCCTTTCCCCTTATTGTACACCCGGAAAATCTCCGGCACAAGGGCGGGTCAGGCAATGTCGCGCACTTCCTCCAGCGTCCAGGGGCCCGTCAGGCTGTCCGCGGTGAAGGCGGCCTCCTGGTGGCCGCCGGGGGCCTGGGTCAGCGTCAGCCGCCAGCCGTCGTCTGCCTTCTCCAGGCGGTCCACCTTGTTCAGCCAGTAGAACTCCCGGTCCGCCAGCAGGGTCATCCGCTCTTCGTCGGTCAGGCTGTCGTTGTCCCAGGGCATCTTTGCCCGCTGCCAGCTGGCGCCGCCGTCCCGGCTCACAAAAACGTCGATCCAGCCCGATTCAAACTGGGAACACCGGGTGGCTACGGCGGTCTGCTCGTCGTAGAATACCACCCCGCTGAGCAGTTCGGACTGGCTTTCCCCGGGCAGGGCGCAATGCTCCCAGCTGATGCCGCCGTCCCGGGTGACGCCGATGGCCATCCCCATGCCGGTGCCCATCGACCAGTCGGTGCAGACGCCGTACCAGCCGAAAGTATCGTCCAGGAAGCCCAGACTGCGCTGGGAGACATCGTGCACCCCCTCGAACTCCTCCAGCGGCACCTCCTGCCAGCTGGCACCCCGGTCGCGGGTCAGGTGGAGGGTGACCTGCTGCACCTCGTTGTTGCGGGTGGTGGTCAGGAAGGCGCCCAGGTTGTCGGTCATGACGCAGGGCTGGATGTCGTCGGTGGTGCGCACCTCCTCGCTGCCTTCCATCGCCTTGCTGAAGGTGGCGCCGCCGTCCCAGGTGAAATAGACGCCGTCGGTGCGCACCGTATAGTCCTTCTCGCCCGAGAAGTCGGGCGGTGTCTCGGCCAGCGCCTGCTGCTGGGCCTGCCGGGCGGCCTCCTCCTCGGGGCTGGGCAGGCCCAGAGCTTCCCGCAGGTCCCGCACCTGATCCTCCTCGCTGTAGTAGTGCAGCGTCACCGCCTCGGTGGCCGCCATGGACACCGGGCAGAGGATCAGCGACCCGTCGGGGTCCGGCCCGTTCTCGGCGTCGTAGTCCCGGCCCAGCACCACCGTCCAGTGGGGCAGGCCGTCCTCGTCACAGAGGGCCACCCCCAGCGTGCCGAACTGCACGGTCTCGCTGTAGATCTGGCCGTAATCCGGCGACGAGGCGTCCCACAGGATCTGGATGTTCCCCGAACCGGGCTCGCTGCGCAGCGTCGCGCCGGGGTTTACGGCGTCCTCGTACTGCCGCCAGGTTCCCTGGAGCAGCGGCGCCACATTGTAGTAGCTTACTCCCGACCCCCGGTCGCCGTAGGTGGCCAGAAACACATGGGTGGTGCCGTCGGTGGTCTGGTAGGTGATGGCGCAGCAATCCCCCGTCATCCACTGCTTTTTCATCCGGCCCACCGCCGGGTAGGGGAAGGTATCGCCGCTGTGCAGGTCGGTGACCATGCCGGTCTCGGGGTCCCGGCGGAGCATCAGCAGCGTGCCGGTGGGGGAGATCGTCCCCGCAAAGCCCAGCGTGGGGGCCAGCGCCAGCGGAAAGACCACCGCTGCCGTCACGGCCAGGGCGATCAGGGCGGGGACCTGCCGCAGCCGGGGCGTGCGGGGGTCGCCGTCGGTGCAGGCCTCCGGCACCCGCAGCCGCAGATGGTCCTGCAGGGCGTGGGCGGACTGGGTGCAGCTGTCGTCGGGCACCGTCACAGCCAGCGGGACAAGGCTTCGCTCCCACACCAGCACGGTGCAGCCCCGGTAGCGCCGCACCAGCGCCAGGTCACCGTAGGGCAGCAGGACGCCGTCCTCCCGGCGCAGCTCCTCCGCATACAGGGTACAGGCGGGCATGCGGCACAGCTCCCTGCCCAGCCGGGACCGAAGCCAGGGGGTCAGGGCCGCAAAGCCCAGCAGCACCAGCCCCGCCGCCAGGGCGGCCAGTGCCAGCGGGTCGGTGGGGCTGCCGCCGAAAAAGTCCTGCACGCTCAATCCTATGCCCGCGGCAAGACCCGCCACCCCCAGCAGGGGCAGGCCCAGCCGCCGCCGGCGCACCTCGGGCAGCTGACGGCAGGCCAGCACCGCGGCGTTGCGCTCGGCGCGGGTGGGACGACGGTGGGGTACCCGGGCCAGCGCCGGTTCCTCCGGCCGGGAGGCGGCGGGCGGGACCGGTTCGGACGCCTCCCCGGCGGCGGGCCCGGGCGCTTCCCCGGCCAGCAGGGCGTCCACCGTGACCCCCAGGGCGGCGGCCAGGTCGGGCAGCAGCACAATGTCCGGCAGGCCCTGGCCGGTCTCCCATTTGCTCACCGCGCGGTTGGTGATCCCCAGCTTTTCGGCCAGCTGCTGCTGGGTCAGGCCGCGGGCCCGCCGCGCCGCCGCAATGAAAGCACCGATCTTTTTGGCATCCATCGTCCGTTCCTCCTTTGCTGGTTTTCAGTCTACACCCCGCCGGTTGGATTTGCAAGGAACGCCGTGTGGAAGCGCTCCACGCAGCGTGGACCCGCCGGGAAAAGGGCGGAAAAACGCGGAAAAGAGGCCCCTGCCCGGCGCGGCGGCCACCAGTCTTCGCCAAACTGCCCAAAGAACGCGGGGAAAATTGAGCACCCTGCTGAAAAAACGGCGGGAACGCCCCGGGTGGTTGACTTTCGGGGGGCGGGTATGGTATTGTCTACACAGATAAAGCAAGCGGCCGAGGGGCCTTGTTGGATTGTTACCGGTAAAGCGGGCTAGACCAACTCCGTTAGGATCTTTTTCTGGTGTCAGGAATGGGATTTTAGGGGGCTGGTTATTTTTTTTGTCCGTCCCGGGCGGAGAAAGGGGGCGACGGAATGCGCATCAAGAAGGTCATCAACAACAACATCCTCTGTGTGATCGACGAAAAAGGCAACGAGATGATCGTCACCGGCAAGGGGCTGGGGTTTGGCCGCAAGGTGGCGCAGTTCGTGGACCCCGCGGCGGTGGAAAAGGTCTACCGCATGGAGGACCGCACCGGGCAGCGGCGGCTGCGGGAGCTGGTGGAGCAGATCCCCATCGAGCATCTCGAACTGACCGAGGCGATGATCGCCGAGATCCGGGCGACCATCCATCAGCCCCTCAACGAAAGCCTGCTCATCACGCTGGCGGACCACATCAGCTTTGCCATCCAGCGCAAGGAACAGGGCATCGAGTTCCAGAACCCGCTGGCGGGCAGCGTTCTCTGTTACTATCCCACCGAGTACCAGCTGGGCCAGCGGTGTCTGGCCATGGTGAAGGAGCGGTGCGGGGTGGAGCTGAACGGCGACGAGGCGTCCTTCATTGCGCTGCACATCGTCAACGCCGAGCTCAACACCGACATGAGCGAGATGTACGACATCACCCGCCTCATCGAGGGGGTCATCCAGGTGGTGGAATACTACTACCGGGACCTGGGCGCCTTCGACCGGGAATCCCTGGCCTTCCACCGGTTTGTGGTGCATCTGCGCTACTTTGCCCAGCGGCTCTTCCAGGGCAGGCTGATGACCGACTCCCCCGACGAGAGCGACACGGCCTTCCGGGCACTCATCGCCCGCAGCTGCAAGGAGCATTATAAATGCGCCCGGTGCGTGGCCGACTATATCGAAAAGACCTGGCACCAGACCCTCTCCCAGGAGGAGCTGATCTACCTGACCATCCACCTCAAGCGGGTGGCGGGGGACCTGCAGGAAGTGGATTCCTGATCCACAACTGAATTTACGAGGATAGTGACTGCACCTTCGCTGTGTAGGCTAGACCTGTATGGCTTTCCCGCCGTCCCGTGGGGGAGCTGTGCGGGTCTGTTTTTATAGAAAGGAAAAGTCCCATACTTTTCACAAGAAATAGGAGGAACCTGTATGAAAGACAAAATCTTCGGCGTGCTGCAGCGTGTGGGCCGCTCCTTCATGTTGCCCATCGCCCTGCTGCCGGTGGCCGGTCTGCTGCTGGGCATCGGCAGCTCCTTCACCAACGAGACGATGCTCCAGGCCTACGGCCTCACCGGCATCATCCACCAGGGCACCGCCCTCTACACCGTGCTGGACATCATGAACCAGTGCGGCAGCGCGGTCTTCAACAACCTGGCCCTGCTCTTCGCCATGGGCGTGGCCATCGGCATGGCCAAAAAGGAGAAGGAAGTGGCCGCCCTTTCCGGTGCCATCGCCTACCTGGTCATGAACACCGCCATCTCCGCCATGATCAACGCCGCCGGCGGCGTGGAGGCCATGGCCGCCAACACCACCACCTCCATGCTGGGCATCACCACCCTGCAGATGGGCGTCTTCGGCGGCATCATCGTGGGTCTCGGCGTGGCGGCCCTCCACAACCGCTTCTATAAGACCCAGCTGCCCCAGGTGCTCTCCTTCTTCGGCGGCACCCGCTTCGTGCCCATCGTCTGTACCGCCGTCTATCTGGTGGTGGGCATCGCCATGTTCTACGTCTGGCCCATCGTCCAGGCCGGCATCTCCATGCTGGGCAACCTGGTGCTGGTTTCCGGCTACGCCGGCACCTGGCTCTACGGCCTCATCGAGCGCGCCCTCATTCCCTTCGGCCTGCACCACGTCTTCTACATCCCCTTCTGGCAGACCAGCGTGGGCGGCACCGCCGTCATCGACGGCGTCACCGTCCAGGGCGCCCAGAACATCTTCTTCGCCGAACTGGCCTCCAAGAACACGGTGGAATTCTCGGTGTCCGCCACCCGGTTCATGTCCGGTAAGTTCCCCCTCATGATCTTCGGCCTGCCCGGCGCCGCCCTGGCCATGTACCGCGCCGCCCGCCCCGAAAAGCGCAAGGTGGTGGCCGGTCTGCTGCTCTCCGCCGCGCTGACCTCCATGCTCACCGGCATCACCGAACCCCTGGAGTTCACCTTCCTGTTTGTGGCCCCCGTCATGTACGCCGTCCACTGCGTCTACGCCGGTCTGGCCTATATGCTCATGCACATCTTCAATGTGGGCGTGGGCATGACCTTCTCGGGCGGCCTCATCGACCTGACCCTCTTCGGCATCCTCCAGGGCGAGGCCAAGACCCACTGGATCTGGGTGGTCATTGTGGGTGTGGTCTACTTCGTGCTCTACTACTTCACCTTCTACTTCATGATCACCAAGATGAACCTCATGACCCCCGGCCGGGAGGCGGGCGACGGCGAGGCCAAGCTCTACACCCGTGCCGACTTCAAGGAGAAGACCGGCGTGGGCCCCGATGCCGCCGGTGCCGCCAGCCATGACCAGGTGTCGGCGCTGATCCTCCAGGGCCTGGGCGGCAAGGCAAACCTCTCCGACGTGGACTGCTGCGCCACCCGTCTGCGGGTCACCGTGGTGGATTCCGGCAAGGTGAACGACGCCCTGCTGCGCCAGAGCGGTGCCTCCGGCGTCATCCACAAGGGCAACGGCATCCAGGTCATCTACGGACCCCAGGTGGCAGTGATCAAGTCCAACCTGGAAGACTATATGGACAGCCCCGCCTCCGACGCCCCCGTGGCGCCCGCGGCTCCGGCGGCCCGGGCCCCCAAGGCGGAAACCCCCAAGGAAACCGTCCCCGCCGAGACCTTCGGCGCCCACCTCACCGGCACGGTGGTGGCCATGGCCGACGTGCAGGATGAGGCCTTCGCCTCCGGCGTGCTGGGGGACGGCGTGGCCATCGAACCCGCCGAGGGCAAACTGCTGGCCCCGGCGGACGCCACGGTGGACAACCTCTTTGACACCCACCATGCCATCGGCCTGGTGACCGAGGGCGGCGCCGAACTGCTGCTTCACATCGGCATCGACACCGTCAAGCTGAACGGCGAGCACTTCACCGCCCACGTGAAAAACGGCCAGAAGGTGAAGAAGGGCGACCTGCTCATCAGCTTCGACATCGACGCCATCAAGTCGGCGGGCTATATGGTCACCACCCCCATGATCGTCTGCAACACCGACCGCTATGCCGCCGTGAAGACGCTGGCTTCCGGCCAGGTCACGGCGGGCCAGGACCTGCTGCGGGTGGAATAACCTTCTATAATAAACGGGAGCGCCCCGCCGGGGCGCTCCCGTTTTTGGTATGCGGCGTTACAGGAACAGCTCGTTTTCCTTCCGCCCGGCGCAGAGGGGCTCCAGGTGGGCGGAGAGGGCCGCCAGAGCCTGGGGGTCGGGGCTGCGGGCCTCGGCGGGGCAGAGGCGCACACACCGCATGCAGCCGACGCAGCGGGCCGGATCGGTCTGGCGCGGGTCGGCGGCGTCGATGGCGCCCGTGGGGCAGGCGGCGGCACAGCGGCCGCAGCCGATGCACCGCTTGGAGGTGCGGGGCACCATGGCCTTGGCCATCCCCGGCTTGTAGGGGCGGTTACCGGGCAGGGCGGGGACGGTGTCGTTACCGGCGTCCAGCTTGGCCTGAATTTTGCCCCAGAAGCCCTGAAGGACGGCTTTGTCGGCCTCGTCGGGGCGCCCGGCGGCGAACTGCCGGGCGATGGAGTGCTCCGCCACCGCGGCCACACCGGCCGCCACCCGGAACCCGGCGGCCTCCGCCAGGTCGGCCAGCTCTGCCAGGGTATCCTCATAGGCCCGGTTGCCGTAGACGCAGACCAGCACCGCACGGGCGCCGCCGCCCTGCACCCGTGCCAGCCGCCGGGCGGCAGGCACAGGCACCCGTCCGCCGTAGGAGGGCACGGCGATGATCGCCACATCGTCGGCGGTGAGCGTTACGGAGGCAAAATCCCTGTCCCGGTCACACAGGTCGATGACCTGCCCCGGGCAGAGGGCGTCCGCCACCGCCCGGGTGCCGCCGGTGGGGCTGAAAAGCAGTTGGTAAATCATGGTGAAAACCTTCTTTCTTGGGGGAATTCCTGCCCCTATCATACGAAAAAACCGGCCCTTTGTACAGGGGCCGGGGAGAAATCGCATATTTTGTGAACAAACATTGCATGAAATGTAAACATTAGCACTCAATGCTTGACAGTGCTAATTCACAGTGCTATACTGAAGGCGTTCCAAGAGAACAAAGGGTGATGCGAAAGCAGAACCCCGAAAGGCCAGATCAAAAGTCCGACGCCGGAAAATGACCGGCAGCCGATGAGAATTGGAGGAATGACTTATGATGATGGTGCCTTATATGTTTCATGATGCTCTGCTGGACGATTGGTTCCAGAATGATTGGGATCGCGACTTTGACCGCATGATGGAAGCGGCTGATCCCCGCCGCGCTTTTGGCAAACGCAGCGCCAATGTGATGAAGACCGATGTGCGGGAGACCGAGAACGGCTATGATGTCTTTGTGGATCTGCCCGGCTTCAAGAAGGAAGACGTGAAGCTGGATCTGCAGAACGGCTATCTGACCATCACGGCCAACCGCACCGCCGACCATGACGAGAAGGATGGCCAGGGCCATTACATCCGTCAGGAGCGGTACACCGGTTCCTGCGCCCGCAGCTTCTATGTGGGCGACGAGCTGAAGCCCGAGGACGTGAAGGCCAGCTTTGAGGACGGTATCCTGAAGCTGAACCTGCCCAAGGCGGAAGCCAAGAAACTGCCTGAGAAGCAGCCCACCCAGATCGAGATTCTGTAATGGTACCTCCAAGAGGGGGGCCATCCCGCAGGGGATGGCCCCCTTTTTGCTGTTTCAGGGGACTTTACAAAAATTTTCATTGACATTTTTTTCGCAATATGATACGATACCTTCGATTTTGAAAGACGAATCGTGCAGGAGTTTTTCAAAGCAATTTACCCAGGACCGCCCACCAGGGGCTAAGGCCATACGGACAGCCGGGTCCACTGCCGATCGGCAACTTGGGTTGCCTTATTGATGGAGTTAAAAGCTCAAATTTTATAAGTTGGTTCCTTTGATAACCAGAAATTGCGTGTTCCGCACGCAGACTTGTGAAACGGTC
Source organism: uncultured Gemmiger sp. (assembly GCA_944388215.1). Classification (GTDB taxonomy): domain Bacteria; phylum Bacillota; class Clostridia; order Oscillospirales; family Ruminococcaceae; genus Gemmiger. Next base: position 68,484 of record CALXHT010000002.1, read on the forward strand.
AATAAGAGTAGTAAAAGTAGAATTGCTATATAGACTCTGGACACGATACGCCCGAAACATGCCGCTGCCCTTGCCCCCCGCTCTGCCCGGGGACGGGGCGCTTTGCGGCGAAAACGGTCGAAGACAGCGCAAGTCTGCACGAAAGTGCGGTCTTGCGTTTTTTTGTTTTGCCAAAGGAGCCACGGGACGGAGGAAAACTATGAACGGGAATCCCAACCGCACCCGTCTGGACCAGCGCCGCGCGCCGATCCACGAGGCGCTGGAAAATTTCCGCCGTATGCGGGTGGTGCCCTTTGATGTGCCGGGCCACAAGCGCGGCCGGGGCAACCCCGAACTGACGGCCTTTCTGGGCCAGCAGTGCGTGGGGGTGGACGTGAACAGCATGAAACCGCTGGACAACCTCTGCCATCCGGTGTCGGTGATCCGGGAGGCCGAGGAGCTGGCCGCCGATGCCTTCGGCGCCGCCCACGCCTTTCTGATGGTGGGGGGCACCACCAGCTCGGTGCAGAGCATGGTGCTCACCGCCTGCAAGCGGGGGGACGAGATCATTCTGCCCCGCAACGTCCACCGCAGCGTGCTCAACGCCCTGGTGCTCTGCGGCGCCGTGCCGGTCTATGTGAACCCCGAGGTGGACCAGCGGCTGGGCATTTCCTTAGGCATGCGCCGGGAACAGGTGGCCAAGGCCATCGCCGAGCATCCCAACGCCGTGGCGGTGCTGGTGAATAACCCCACCTACTACGGAATATGCAGCGATCTGCGGGCCATCGTGCGGATGGCCCACGACGCCGGCATGCTCTGCCTGGCCGACGAAGCCCACGGCACCCACTTCTATTTCGGCGGCGGACTGCCGGTCTCCGCCATGGCCGCCGGGGCCGATATGGCCGCCGTGTCGATGCACAAGAGCGGCGGCAGCCTGACCCAGTCCAGCCTGCTGCTCTGTGGTCCCAAGGTCCACGCGGGCTATGTGCGGCAGATCATCAACCTGACCCAGACCACCTCGGGCAGCTACCTGCTCATGTCCAGCCTGGATATTTCCCGGAGAAACCTGGCCCTGCGGGGGCGGCAGGTCTTCCACCAGGTGGCCGACATGGCGGAGTACGCCCGGGAGGAGATCAACGCCATCGGCGGGTACTACGCCTTCGGCAAGGAGCTCTGCAACGGGGATTCGGTCTTTGACTTCGACACCACCAAGCTGAGCATCCATACCCGGGACATCGGTCTGGCGGGCATCGAGGTATACGACATCCTGCGGGACGAGTACGATATTCAGATCGAGTTCGGCGATATCGGCAACATCCTGGCCTATCTCTCCATGGGCGACCGGCCCCAGGAGCTGGAGCGGCTGGTGAGCGCCCTGGCGGAGATACGCCGCCGCTACCACACCGACGGCACGGGGCTGCTCAACCAGGAATACATCGACCCCGAGGTGGTGGCCAGCCCCCAGCAGGCCTTCTACGCCGACAAGATCAGCCTGCCTTTGCGGGAGACCGAGGGCAGGGTGTGCAGCGAGTTTGTCATGTGTTATCCCCCGGGCATTCCCATTCTGGCGCCGGGGGAGCGCATCACCGGGGAGATCCTCGACTATATCGAATACGCCAAGGCCAAGGGCTGCAGCATGACGGGGCCGGAAGACCCCGATATCCTGCGCCTCAACGTGCTGGCGTAAAGGGAGGGACCTTTGTATGGAAATGTGGTTTTCGGAATTTCACACCCCCGATGTGAAGCACAGCATCCGGGTGAACCGGCAGCTCTACTCCAAGCAGAGCGACTACCAGCGCATCGACATTTTCGAGACGCCGGAGTTCGGCCGGGTGCTGACGCTGGACGGCAACGTCATGCTCACCGAGCGGGACGAGTTCATCTACGACGAGATGATCACCCATGTGCCCATGTCGGTGCACCGGCAGGCCAAGGACATTCTGGTCATCGGCGCCGGGGACGGCGGCGTGGTGCGGGAGCTGACCCGGTACGACCGGGTGGAGCGCATCGACCTCGTAGAGATGGACCCCATGGTGGTGGAGGCCTGCCGGGCGTACCTGCCGGGCAACGCCTGCCGGATGGATGACCGCCGGGTGCACATCTACTTTGAGAACGCCCTCAAGTTCATCCGCCGCTGCGAGGAGGAGTACGACCTCATCATCGTGGATTCCTCCGACCCCTTCGGCCCGTCGGAGGGACTGTTCACCCGGGAATTCTACGGCAACTGCTTCAACGCCCTGAAATCCGACGGCATCATGGTGAACCAGCAGGGCAGTCCCTTCTACGCCGAGGACGCCAGCGCCATGCAGCGCAGCCATAAGCGGATCGCCAGCACCTTCCCCATCAGCAAGGTGTACCAGGCCCACATCCCCACCTTTGCGGCGGGGTACTGGCTGTTCGGCTTTGCCAGCAAAAAGTATCATCCCATCGATGACCTGGACGCTGCCGCCTGGAACGCGCTGAACATGCGCACCCGCTATTACACCACCCGGCTGCATGTCGGGGCATTCTATCTGCCGGCATTTCTCGAGGAGATGCTGCTGGAAGTGGAGGACCGCTGATGCTGCCACGCAATGTTGAAACCTTTATCGGGTGCGACAGCGCCTACCGCAGCGCCGAGATCGTGCTGTACGGCGCCCCCTACGATTCCACCACCAGCTACCGGCCGGGGGCCCGGTTCGGCCCGGCGGCCATCCGGCATGAGAGCTACGGCATCGAGACCTACAGTCCCTACCAGAACACCGACCTGACCGACTGCGAGATCTTTGACAGCGGCGACCTGGAACTCTGCTTCGGCAGCAGCGAGAGCGCCCTCATCGACATTGAATCCCGGGCGGCGGAGATCCTGCGGGACGGCAAGCTGCCGCTGCTGCTGGGCGGCGAGCACCTGGTCACGCTGGGGGCGGTGCGGGCGGTGGCGGCGCGGTATCCCGAGCTGCACATCGTCCACTTTGACGCCCACGCCGATTTGCGGGACGATTATCTCGGAGCCAAGCTCAGCCACGCCTGCGTGCTGCGCCGCTGCCACGACCTGCTGGGGGATGGCCGCATCCACCAGTTCTGCATCCGCAGCGGCGACCGGGAGGAGTTCGAGTTTGCCGCCCGCCACACCGATCTGCGCCGGTTCGATTTCACCGGGCTGGGGGAACTGACCCAGTGGCTCTGCGACACCAGAGTGCCGGTCTACCTGACCATTGATCTGGACTGCCTGGACCCGTCGGCTTTCCCCGGCACCGGCACGCCGGAGGCGGGGGGCGTCAGCTTTTTGCAGCTGCTGGACGCCATCCGCACCGTGACCCGGGCCAACATCGTGGGGGCGGACCTCAACGAACTGGCCCCCACGCTGGACACCAGCGGTATCTCCACCGCCACCGCCTGCAAGACATTGCGGGAGCTGCTGCTGGCGCTGGTGCATAACCGGGCTAAGGTATAACGGTCAGCGGAAGGACCCGGCTGGGATGAATCCCCGCCCTACAACCGCCTTCTGCCGGATCCTCGTAGGGCGGGGTCTTGACCCCGCCGTCTTCCCATAACCACCCTGTCCCGGAATATTTGTTTGGAGTTTCTTTGCCTACTTTCTTTGCAAAGAAAGTAGGTCCTCAAACATTCTCGTACACAAAGGAGTCATCACCATGAGCAAAGTTCTTGTCATCGGCTGCGGCGGCGTTGCCAGCGTTGCCATCCAGAAATGCTGCCAGGTCAGCGACGTTTTCACCGAGCTGTGCATCGCCAGCCGCACCAAGTCCAAGTGCGACGCCCTGGCCGAAAAACTGGCCCCCATCACCAAAACCAAGATCACCACCGCCCGGGTGGACGCCGACGATGTCAACCAGCTGATCGCCCTCATCAAGAGCTATGGCCCGGACCTCGTCATGAACATCGCCCTGCCCTACCAGGACCTGACCATCATGGACGCCTGCCTTGCCTGCGGCGTCAACTATATGGATACCGCCAACTATGAGCCGGAAAACACCGACGACCCCGAATGGCGCGCCATCTACGAGAAGCGCTGCAAGGAAGCGGGCTTCTCGGCCTACTTCGACTACTCCTGGCAGTGGGCCTACAAGAAAAAGTTCGAGGACGCCGGCCTCACCGCCCTGCTGGGCTGCGGCTTTGACCCGGGCGTGACCCAGGCTTACTGCGCCTACGCCGCCAAGCACGAGTTCGACACCATCGACACCATCGATATCCTGGACTGCAACGGCGGCGACCACGGCTATGCCTTCGCCACCAACTTCAACCCCGAGATCAACCTGCGGGAGGTCAGCGCCCCCGGCAGCTACTGGGAGGACGGCCACTGGGTGGAAGTGCCTGCCATGAGCATCAAGCGGGAATACAACTTCGACCAGGTGGGCGATAAGGACATGTACCTGCTCCACCACGAGGAGATCGAATCCCTGGGCAAGAACTTCCCGGGCGTCAAGCGCATCCGGTTCTTCATGACCTTCGGCCAGAGCTACCTGGACCACATGCGCTGCCTGGAGGACGTGGGCATGCTCTCCACCACGCCGATCAACTACAACGGCCAGGAGATCGTCCCCATCCAGTTCCTCAAAGCCCTGCTGCCCGACCCGGCCAGCCTGGGCCCCCGCACCAAGGGCAAGACCAACATCGGCTGCATCTTCACCGGCACCAAGGACGGCAAACCCAAGACCTACTACATCTATAACGTCTGCGACCACCAGGAATGCTACAAGGAAGTGGGCAGCCAGGCCATCAGCTACACCACCGGTGTACCGGCCATGTGCGGCGCCCTGATGATGCTCACCGGCCAGTGGACCAAGCCCGGCGTTTACACCGTGGAGGAGTTCAACCCCGACCCGTTCCTGGACGCTCTGGACAAATACGGCCTGCCCCGCAGCGAAAACCGCGCCCCGGCGCTGGTGGACTGATGCCCGCCGCCGATACCCGCGCCCCTTTTGCAGCCCTGGGCGGGGTGGTGCCCGCGGAATTCGCCGCGCTGCCCACCCCCTGCTACCTGCTGGACGAGGGGGCGCTGGCCCGCAACGGCAAGATCCTGGGCGAGCTGGCCGCCCGCACCGGCTGCAAGGTGCTGCTGGCCCAAAAGGCCTTCAGCAACTACGACCTCTACCCGGTGCTGGCGCCCTGTCTCGCGGGCACCGAGGCCAGCGGCCTGTTTGAAGCGCGTCTCGGCGCCGAGGAGATGCCCGGGAAGGAGGTCCACGTCTTCTGCGCGGCCTACCGGGAGGACGAGATGGCGGAACTGCTGCGGTGGGCCGACCACATCGTCTTCAACTCCCCGGCCCAGCTGGCAAAATTCGGCCCCATGGCAAAAGCCGCGGGCAAAAGCGTGGGGCTGCGGGTGAACCCGGAATGCTCCACCCAGGAGGGCCACGCCATCTATGACCCCTGCGCCCCCGGCAGCCGTCTGGGCACCACCCGGGCCCAGTGGGACGCCGCGGTGGCCCAAAATCCCACCCTGCCGGACCTGCTGGACGGGCTGCACTTCCATACCCTCTGCGAGCAGGATTCCGACGCCCTGGCGGTGACGCTGGACGCGGTGGCCGACAAATTCGGCGATTTGCTGCCCCGCATGAAATGGCTCAACATGGGCGGCGGGCACCACATCACCCGGCCGGGGTATGACCTGGCCACGCTGGAAGCCTGCATCGCCCGGGCCCAGGGCGACTGGGGCGTGACGGTCTATCTCGAACCGGGGGAGGCCTGCGCCCTCAACGCCGGGTATTTCCTCACCCGGGTGCTGGACGTGGTGCAGAACGGCGATACCACGGTGGCGATTCTCGACGCCAGCGCCGCCTGCCATACGCCGGATGTCATCGAGATGCCCTACCGCCCGCCGCTGCTCTTTGCCGCCGACCCGGGGGAAAAGCCCTGCACCGTGCGGCTGGCCGGCCCCACCTGCCTGGCGGGGGATGTCTTCGGGGACTACAGCTTCGACGCAGTGCCCCAGCCTGGCGACCTGCTGGTCTTCGGGGATATGGCCATCTACACCACCTGCAAGAACAACACCTTCAACGGCATGCCGCTGCCCGCCATATGGGTGCGCGGCGCCGACGGCGCCTGCCGGGCGCTGGTGCAGTTCGGCTACCGGGACTTCAAAGTCCGCCTGGGCCGGTGAATAACGCCGCCTCTTCCGGGGCATCCTAGCCAAAACGGAAGGGGAGAGATACCGATGATTCAGGAGGATACCATCCAGCTGCTGCGGGAGTGTGACGCCGGGGTGGCCATGGGCATTTCGGCCATTGATCAGGTGATGGACGCGGCCAAAAGCCAGTCCCTGCGGGACGCGCTGGCCCGCTGCCGCACCGAACACGAGCAGCTGCAAAGCGAGGTCGTGGAGGCGCTCCACCGCTTCCACGAGGAGGGCAAGGAGCCCAACCCCATCGCCCAGGGCATGTCCTGGATGAAGACGGGGGCCATGCTGACGATGAACGAGAGCGACGCCACCATCGCCGACCTCATCACCGACGGCTGCAACATGGGGGTCAAGTCGCTGAACCGCTACCTAAACCAGTACGAGGCCGCCAGCGAGGACGCCAAGGACATCACCAAGCGGCTCATCGCCCTGGAGGAAAAACTGGCCGAGGATATCCGCCGGTTCCTGTAAAAGGCAAACCGCCCGCCCGGGACTTCCCGGACGGGCGGTTTTTTGCGCATGATTCAAAATGGTCTGCACCGGCGGACATGCGCCGACCGGCGCCCGCGGCGGGGATGAATCCCCGCCCTGCAGCCAATGGGACCGGGAGCCCGTAGGGCGGGGTCTTGACCCCGCCGTTTGCCCAACAAGAAATCCCGACGCCTGCCAGGGCGCCGGGGTTTTGCTGTATCAGAGAAAGGTCAGCCCGCCGGATAGAGGATATCCGCCACCTTCTGGTAGGCTTCGCCCCAGCGGGCGTTGGGCTTCAGGTGGTAGAGCTCCTTCTCCATGATGTAGAACCGGCCGTTCTGCACGGCGGAAAGGGTCTCCCACGCCGGGTTGGAGGTCAGCGCCGCGTCCAGCGTCTTCTGGGCGGCGGCCTGGTCGCTGCCCTGGAACACCACGAAGATGTAGTCGGGGTCATCGGCGATGATCCGCTCCAGGCTCAGGTCCTCCAGCAGGCCGGTGTCGCTGTCGGCGATGTTCACCGCTCCCAGGTCAGCCAGGATCTCGCCCAGCACGGTGTCCTTGCTGTTCTTCACCTTGCAGCTGGTGCTGGCCGACCGCAGCAGCAGCACCGTGGGGGCGCTGCCGTCGTTCTGCTCCTTGGCCTTGTCCACCTGGGCCTGCACGTCCAGGCCGTAGGTCTGGTAGTTCTCGGTATGGCCGGTGATCCGGGTGCAGACATCCAGCATCTCGAGATAATCATTGAAGCTGTTCACCCCGAAGTAGGCCACCGGCACCCCCAGCTGTTCCAGGCTGGGCAGCAGTTCCACGTTGGAGGTGGTGTTGCTGCTGGCGATGACCAGGTCGGGTTGGGCGGCGATGAGTTCCTCCAGGTTGGGCTCCATCAGGCTGCCCAGGTTGGCCACGTCTTCGCCCAGGTCGAGGTCAAAATCCGTCCAGGCGTCCGAGGCGGCGGCCACCAGGGAATCCTGGCCGCCCGCCAGGCACCACACGTCGGCGTAGCTGCCCAGCAGCACGGCCACCCGCTCAGGGTTTGCCGGCACCGTGACCTCCCGGTCCAGATCGTCGGTGAAGGTCAGGGTGGTGACCGCCGTCTCGGGGCTGGCCGGGGCGGATTCCGCCGTTTCGCTGCCGGGGGCCGGGGCGGAACTCTCCGCCACCGTGGAGGCTCCGCAGCCCGTCAGCAGCAGCGCCGCGCACAGGACAGGAAAAATACGATTCATCATGGTTTTGTTTCCTTTCGGTTATTTGTTTGCCCAGTATACCCTGCCCGGCGGGCGGTGTCAAGTCAACCAAAAGCCCCGCAGGGCAAAAGGCGCTTGCCTTTTACACCGCGGGGCTTGCTGTTTACTAAGTTACAGGTACTTGGCCAGGATCTCCTTCATCTCGTCGGCGTGGGCGGTGTGCCAGGTCTCCCAGTTCTCACCGGCCGCAGCCGCCGCGCGGCCCAGCTCCACCAGCAGGTCGGGCAGGTCGCTCTCATAGACCACACCCTGCGCGTCGCCGAACTTCTCGGCGCCCAGGGCGTCGCTGCCGCCCAGGAACATCCGGAAGGCAGGGGCGGGGGTGCTGCCCGGCACCGGCTTGACGCAGCCCTGGAAGCCGATGGCCGCGGCCTGATGGCCGGAGCAGCTGGAGGGGCAGCCCGAGATGCAGATCCTGGGCAGGGCACCGTCGGGGATGCCGGCCTCCCGCACGGCCTCCACGCAGGCATGCAGCGCACCCTGGCTGTCCCGCACGCCCTGCTGGCAGATGGAAGCGCCGATGCAGGCCACGCTGGTCTCAAAGACCGTCTTGGCGCCGTCGGCGGTGGCCGCCAGCACGCGGCGGGCCTCGTCGGCGGTCAGGTTGATGACGTAGAGCGTCTCATTGGGGGCCACGCGGCACTCGGCGGCGGGCATATCGCCCAGCAGCGCCGCCAGTTCGGCCGGCTTGTCGGTGGGCAGGATGCCGCCGATGGGATGGTACACCACGGCGTAGAGGCCGGCCTGCTTCTGGGGGATGGCCCGGGCGTCGGTGAGGCTGCCCTCGCCGGTCTTGGTGACGGCGGCGGGGGTCAGGTTGAGGTCCAGGCCGCCCTCGGCCTTGCGGGCCGCCAGAGCCTCGTTGAACAGACGGCAGAGTTCCTCGGCGCCCAGCGTCTCCTGCAGGTAGCGGGTACGGGACTTGGCGCGGTTCTCGTAGTTGCCGTGGGCGCAGAAAACGTCGATCATCCCCCGGATGGCGTAGAGCACATCGGAGGCGGGCAGGCTCTCCACGGCCAGCACGCCCATGCGGTGGTTGTTGCCCAGGCCGCCGGCGATATACAGCCGGAAGGTGCCGTCCGGCTGGGCGATGAAGCCCATATCCCGGAAGGTGGCATGGACGCAGTCATCCACGCCGTTGCAGAAGGCCACCTTCAGCTTGCGGGGCATGTGGATGTCCCGGCAGATGGACAGCAGATAGTTGCTGGCCGCCTCGGCCCAGGGCAGCACGTCGAAGGCCTCGCCGGGCTGCACGCCGGTCAGCGGGCTGGCCATGACGTTGCGGGGGTTGTCGCCGCCGCCGCCGCGGGTGATGATGTCGCAGTCGATGGCGCCCTCCATCAGGATGGGGATCAGCTCGGGGGCCAGGTTGTGCAGCTGGATGGTCTGGCAGGTGGCCAGCTTCAGGGGGGCGATGCGGTACTGGCTGGCGATGCGGGCCAGGAACTGCAGCCGGGGGCCGGTCAGGCGGCCGCCGGGCATGCGCAGGCGCAGCATGTGTTTGGTGCCGTCCCGCTGGGCGTAGGTGCCGAAGCCGCCCGAAGCGCCCTTGTAGTCCTTGCGGGACATTTCGCCCGCGGCGAAAGCCCGGGTTTTCTGGGTAAATTCCTGAATCTCGTTGCGGAAGAGATCAAGCCACTGCTCGTTCATGAAAGATTGCTCCTTTGGTCGTACCTGTTTTGACAATTGTACACAGGGTAGTATACCACGCTGATCCACACAAAACAACGGAGGAACTTTACAAAGTTCCTCCGTCGGCTCAAATTTTTTGGGGGAATGTGACCCGGATGGTGGTGCCGGTGCCCACCTGGCTCTGCAGATCGATGCGCGCCTCGTGGAGCAGGGCGATATGCTTGACGATGGCTAGGCCCAGTCCGGTGCCGCCGGTGGCCTTGGACCGGCTCCTGTCCACCCGGTAGAACCGCTCGAACACCCGGGACTGGCTGTCCTGGGGGATGCCGATGCCGTTGTCCTCCACTTCCAGGTAGGGGCAGCCGTCCGGCCCCACGCCGCACCGCAGGTCCACATGGCCCCCCGGGCGGTTGTAGCGGATGGCGTTGTCGCACAGGTTGGTGGTCAGCTCCACCAGCTGGTCCCGGCAGCCCTCCACCGTGGCGGGGCGGGCGTCGTACTGCAGCGTCACATAGGCCTTGCGGGCGTTCACCGTCATGGTCTGGGCGATCTCCTTCACCAGCGCCGCCAGGTCCACCGGCCCCATGTCGGGCGGGGTGCCCCGGGCCGCCTGGGTGCTGTCCAGCTCGCTGAGCTGCAATATATCGCTCACCAGGGCGATCATCCGCTTGGCTTCCTTGTGGATGCGGGCCGCAAAGGCCGGCACATCCTCGCTCTTGGCCATGCCGGTCTCGATGAGCTCGGCGTAGCCCGAAATGCTGGTCAGCGGCGTCTTCAGCTCGTGGCTCACGTTGGCGGTGAATTCCCGCCGCATGGTCTCGTTATTTTCCCGCAGCTTGCGGTCGGTCTGCACCGTGCGGGCCAGGGGAATCAGTTCCTCGTAGGGCACGTCCGCCTCGATGGTGTCCAGGTTCTCGGCCAGCCGGTTGATGGGCTGGACCAGCAGCCTTGTCAGCCAGGCGGAGAGCAGCCCCGCGCCCAGCAGGATCACCACCAGCGCCCCGATGAGCAGCGGCAGCGTGTCGGCGCTCAGCCCCCACAGGTTATCCACCTCTTCGCCCACCCGCAGGATCTGCGTCCCGGCAGGGGTGTCCAGCCGCAGGGCGTAGTAGTGGGTCTCCCGGCCCATCGTCTGGCTCTGGCGGGTGGAGCTGCCGGCGCCGCTCTCCAGCGCCTGGCGCACCTCCGGCCGGTCGGCGTGGTTGGTCAGGGGGGCGGTGCTCTCACTGTCGTAAAGCACCGTGCCGTCCCCGTCGATGAGGGTGCACCGCACGCCGGTATCGCCGGCCAGATCGGCCAGGGCGTCGGCATCCCCGGAACCCGCCAGGCGGTAGGCGTCCGACAGGGTGGTGCACAGCGCCTGCAGGTAGCGGTCCACGTGCCCGGTGTAGCTGCGCTGGAACAGCAAAGTGGCCGCCGTCAGGGTGGCCACCACGCAGAGAACGCCCACCAGGATCAGCCCCCGCCGGTAGCGCCGGGTCATGCTGCGGGGCCGGATCTGCCGGCGTTCCTCGTCACTCATCGGCGCCCTCCGTGCTCAGCTTGTAGCCCACCTTGCGCACCGTGCGGATGGATTCCCCCGCGGCGCCCAGTTTCTGGCGCAGGGTACGCACATGCATGTCGATGGTGCGGGATTCCAAAAGGTCGTCGGTGTCCCACACCTCCTTCATGATGCGATCCCGGGCCAGCACCTGCTCGGGGTGTTCCAGAAACAGATGGAGCAGGGCGTATTCTTTAAAGGTGAGCTCCACCGGGGCGCCGTCCACCCGGACGGTGCGGGCCACGTCGTCCATGACGATGGGCCCGAAGTGCAGCGTCTTGGGGGGCGGGGCGGGGGCGGCCGCCTGGGCCCGGCGCAGCACCGCCTTCACCCGGGAAATGAACTCCATGATGCCGAAGGGCTTGCACAGATAGTCGTCGGCCCCGTGGTCCAGCCCCTTCACCACATCGATCTCGCTGGTCTTGGCCGTCACCATGATGACCGGGATGGTCCGGGTGGCGGGGTCGGCCCGCAGCTTGTTGAGGATCTGGTAGCCGTCCTCGTCGGGCAGCATCACGTCCAGGATCACCAGGTCGGGGGCGGAATCCCGCAGCGCGGCCCAGAAGCTGGCGCCGTCCTCGCAGCCGGCGGCCTCGTAGCCGTTGGTCTGCAGGGCGTACTGTTCCAGCTCGCGGATGCTGGCGTCATCTTCGACGATATAGATCATGAAAATTCCAAACTCCTTTTACGCCTGTCCGGCCTCGGCAGCGGCGGGAACAGGCTCAGATTCGGCGGACCCCTCCGGGGGGAAGGTGTAGCGGCCGCGGTACTTCTCGTACCGCTGCTCGAACTTCACGCTGCCGCCGTTTTTGATGCTGTTGAGGTATTCGTGGGTGTCGAACTTGTCGTCCGCCACCTCGATCATGGCCACCGCAATGTTGGAGCAGTGGTCGGCAATGCGCTCGTAGTCGGTGAGCAGGTCATCCAGCACGAAGCCGTACTCGATGGTGCAGGTGCCCGCCTGCAGACGGGCGATATGCCGGGTCTTGACCTCCCGCACCAGGCCGTCCACCACTTCCTCCAGCGGTTCGATCTTGCCTGCCGCGTAGCAGTCGTGCTTCTGGAAGGCGTCCACCGTGCGGTTGACGATGTCCTGCAGCGCCGCTTCCAGCACGCTCAGATCGTCCAGGGCCTCGTCGCTGAAGCGGATGTTCTTGTCCCGGATCTCCTCGGCGGTCTCCAGCAGGTTCACCGAGTGGTCGGAGATGCGCTCGAAGTCGCCGATGGTGTGCAGCAGCGTGTTGGTGGCGCGGGTGTCCTCCTTGCTTAAGGCGCGGCTGGACAGCTGTACCAGGTAGGTGCCCAGGGCGTCCTCGTAGTGGTCCACGGCGTCCTCCTTGCGGCGGACCTCGTCGGCCAGGGCGTCATCCCACTTGCGGGTGGTGGACATGGCCTGCAACAGGGAAGTGCGGCAGATCTCGGCCATGTCGCCGCCCACCAGGATGGCCCGGTTGACCGCCACCGAGGGGGTGGTCAGCAGGCGCTGGTCCAGCAGGGCGTGCTCTTCGGGGCCGCGGTCGGCGGCGGTGTCGGGCACCGTCATGACGGCCAGACGCTCCAGCAGCCGGTTGAAGGGCAGCAGGATGGCGGTGGTCACCACGTTGAAGACGGTGTGGACGATGGCGATGCCGAAGGTGTTGGCGTTTTCGTTAAAGAAGCTGAAGCCGATGAGGGCGTTCAGGCCGTAGAAACCGCACAGGAAGACGATGGCGCCGATGACGTTGAAATACAGATGCACAAAGGCGGTGCGCTTGGCGTTCTTGTTGGCGCCCGCCGAGGAGATCAGCGCCGTGACGGTGGTGCCGATGTTCTGGCCCATGATGATGGGCACGGCGGCGGAGTAGGTGACGGCACCGGTGCTGCTCAGCGCCTGCAGGATACCCACCGAGGCGGAGGAGGACTGCAGGATGGCGGTGAGCACCGCGCCGGCCACCACGCCCAGGATCGGGTTGGAGAAGCTGAGGAAGAGGTCCATGAACCACTGCTCGTCGGCCAGGGGAGCCATGGCGGTGGACATGGTGTTCATGCCGGCCATGAGGATGGCGAAGCCCAGCATGATCTGGCCGATGCCCCGTTTGCGGTCCTTGCCGATCATGAACATCCAGATGCCGATGAAGCCCAGGATGGGACTCCAGGCGTTGGGGTTGAGCATGTTGATGAAGAAGCTCTCACCTTCCAGGCCGGACAGGGAGAGCAGCCACCCGGTGACGGTGGTGCCGATGTTGGCGCCCATGATGACGCCGATGGCCTGGTGCAGTTCCATCAGGCCGGAGTTGACGAAGCCCACGGCCATGACGGTGGTGGCGCCGCTGGACTGAATGACGGCGGTGACCGCCATGCCCAGCAGCAGGCCCCGGATGGGGCTGGAGGTCATCGAGGACAGGATCCCCTGCAGCTTGCTGCCGGCGGTCTGTTCCAGAGCTTTCCCCATCAGGTCCATGCCATACAGGAACATGGCAATGCCGCCCATGAGGGTGAACACGTTGAAAATGCTCATCTCGTAGTACACATCCATTTCTCTTATTCAGGTTTTTGTAAAACCGCGCGGACCCAACCCGCGCCCTATACCGTTCTCTATTATAATGGATGGATTCGCCGCTGCACCAGCAGGGAATGGTAAAGGTTTTGTAAAATCCATGTAAAATGTGCCGGTTATCGTCGTTTTTGCGCTTCCCACGGGCCCGACTTTGCAAAAATTTTACCTATTTTACAATTTCTTTGCATAGAAACTGTGCACTTTGCGCATTCTTTACGCCGATTGTACCTCACTATGGTCGATTCAAGAAAATCTTCGCGGTACAATAAACCTGCTCCCGGACGAAAGGGAGCAGCAAAACCACCAAAGATACATTGAGAGATTTGGTAAAAAGGGAGAAGAAACAGTTATGAAACGTACTTCTGTAGTTGCCTCCGTGCTGGCCGCCAGCATGGCACTGAGCCTGGCTGCCTGCGGCAGCACCGCCTCCGAGAGCACCGCTGCCTCCTCGGAAAGCACCGCCGCCTCCTCGGAGAGCACCGTCGCCTCCACCAGCGAGGCCGCTTCCGAATCCGCCGAGGCCACCGAGGCTTCCGACTTCGACACCGACCAGGACATCACGGTCATCACCCGTGAGGATGGTTCCGGCACCCGCGGCGCCTTCATTGAGCTGACCGGCGTGGAGGAAAAGAACGACGCCGGCGAGAAGGAGGACATGACCACCCAGGCCGCTGCCACCCAGAACTCCACCAACGGCGTCATGACCGCCGTGGCCAACGATGAGACCGCCATCGGCTACATCAGCCTGGGTTCCCTGAACGATACCGTCAAGGCCGTCACGGTGGGCGGCGTGGAAGCCACCGCCGAGAACGTCTCCAACGGCACCTACACCCTGGCCCGTCCCTTCAACATCGTCACCAACGGTGAGCCCACCGACCCCGTGGCCGTGGACTTCATCGCCTACTGCATGAGCCCCGACGGCCAGGCCCTGGCCACCGAGGATGGCTACATCGGCGGTGAGGGCACCGAGTACACCTCCACCCAGCCCAGCGGCAGCATCACGGTGGGCGGTTCCACCTCGGTCTCTCCGCTGATGGAGAAGCTCATCGAGGCCTACAAGACCGTCAACCCCAACGCCACCGTGGAACTGCTCACCACCGACTCCACCACCGGTGTCACCGGTGCGCTGGACGGCACCTACACCGTGGGCATGGCCAGCCGTGAGCTGAAGGACACCGAGACCGCCGAGGGCGCCCAGGCCACCGTGCTGGCCATGGACGGCATCGCGGTGGTGGTCAACCCCGCCAACTCCGTCTCCGATCTGAGCGTTGACCAGATCAAGAGCATCTACACCGGGGAAGCCACCGTCTGGTCTGATCTGCAGTAAACCCCGCATCCAACGGCTGTTGCAGCTCCGGCAGCGACAGCCGCTTTTTCTGGTAGAACCCAAGGAGCGTGTATAGGAAAATGAAAACGAAAACCGCCAAGACCCGGGAATGGGTCATGCAGGGCGTCTTTACGGGATGCGCCTGCATCTCGATTCTGGCCGTCGCGCTGATCTGTATCTTCCTGTTCGCCAACGGCCTGCCCACCATCTTTGAGATCGGCCCCCTGAAGTTCCTGCTGGGCACCACCTGGAAGCCCGGCAACGATATCTACGGCATTCTGCCCATGATCCTGGGGTCCATCTACGTCACGGCGGGCGCCATCATCGTGGGCGTGCCCATCGGCCTGCTCACCGCCATCTATATGTCCAAGTTCGCCTCCCCGGCCGTCAACAGGGTCATGCTGCCCGCCGTCCAGCTGCTGGCCGGCATCCCGTCGGTGGTCTACGGCTTCTTCGGCATGATCGTGCTGGTGCCTGCCGTCCAGGCCATGGTCAAGAGCGACTTCTTCAAGGAGGTGCTCCACGTCAAGAGCGGCAAGGGCATGAGCCTCTTCACCGCCGCGGTGCTGCTGGGCATCATGATCCTGCCCACCATCATCACGGTGAGCAAGACGAGCCTCGACGCCGTGCCCTCCAGCTACTATGAAGGCAGCCTGGCGCTGGGCGCCACCCATGAGCGCAGCGTCTTCTTCGCCGTGCTGCCCGCCGCCAAGAGCGGTGTGCTCTCCGCCGTGATCCTGGGCATCGGCCGCGCCATCGGCGAGACGATGGCCGTCGTCATGGTGGCCGGCAACCAGACCTGGATGCCCAAGGGACTGTTCCAGGGCCTGCGCACCATGACCTCCAACATCGTCATCGAGATGGGCTATGCCGCCGACCTCCACCGGGAGGCCCTCATCGCCACCGGCGTGGTGCTCTTCGTTTTCATTCTCCTCATCAACCTCTGCTTCAGCATCGTGAAAGGGGGCAGCAAGAATGCCTGAGATCACCGTGGGCGGCGCAAAATCCGCCGGTATGGCCCGGGCCAACGCCTGCATGGTCTTCCCCCAGGGCAACCGCAACCGCCGTGCGGCCCGCGTTCAGGCCGGCATCCTGCGGTGGCTGGTGCGGCTGGCCGCCCTGCTCACCGCCGCCGTGCTGCTCTTCCTCATCGGCTACATCCTGGTCATGGGCATTCCCAACCTCAAACCCTCCCTGTTTGAGTGGGAATACAACTCCGAAAACGTCTCCCTCATGCCTGCTCTCATCAATACCATGCTCATGACCGCCTTCTCCCTGGTCATCGCCACGCCGCTGGGCATCTTCGCCGCCATCTGGCTGGTGGAATACGCCAAACGGGGCAACAAACTGGTCCGGGTGGTGCGCGTTACCACCGAGACCCTCCAGGGCATCCCCTCCATCGTCTACGGCCTGTTCGGCATGCTGTTCTTCGTCACCCAGCTCCACTGGGGCTACAGTCTCATCGCCGGCGCCTTCACGCTGGCCATCATGGTGCTGCCCGTCATCATGCGCACCACCGAGGAAGCCCTCATCGCCGTGCCCGATTCCTACCGGGAAGGCTCCTTCGGCCTGGGCGCCGGCAAGCTGCGCACGGTGTTCACCATCGTGCTGCCCAGCGCCATGCCCGGCATTCTGTCCGGCGTCATCCTGGCCACGGGACGCATCGTGGGCGAGACCGCGGCCCTGATCTACACCGCCAGCTCGGTGGCCAAGATCCCCGAAAGCGTCTTCAGCTCCACCCGCACCCTGGCCGTGCACATGTACCTGCTCTCCAACGAGGGCCTGCACGTGGACGCCACTTACGGCACCGCCGTGGTGCTGCTGGTGCTGGTGCTGGCCATCAACTGCCTGTCCAGCTTCATCGCGCGCAAACTGGCCAAACATTGAAACGAGAGGGACCTACCGTGAATAAATTTGAAGTGAAAAACATGGATCTGTACTACGGCAGCTTCCATGCCCTGAAAAATATCAACATCTCCATCCCCGAGAAGGAGATCACCGCCTTCATCGGACCTTCGGGCTGCGGCAAATCCACCTTCCTGAAGAGCCTGAACCGGATGAACGACCTGGTGGAGGGCTGCCGCATCTCGGGCGACATCCTGCTGGACGGCGTGGACATCTATAAAGACAAGATGGATGTCAACGTGCTGCGCAAGCGCGTCGGCATGGTGTTCCAGAAGCCCAACCCCTTCCCCATGTCCATCTACGACAAC
Organism: uncultured Gemmiger sp.; assembly: GCA_944388215.1. GTDB lineage: Bacteria > Bacillota > Clostridia > Oscillospirales > Ruminococcaceae > Gemmiger. The sequence goes on from CALXHT010000002.1 coordinate 85,541, forward strand.
ATCGCCTACGGTCCGCGCACCCACGGCATCCACAACAAGGCCCAGCTGGACGAGATCGTGGAGCGGAGCCTGCGGGGCGCCGCCATCTGGGACGAGGTGAAGGACCGGCTGAACAAGAGCGCCCTGGGCATGTCGGGCGGCCAGCAGCAGCGCCTTTGCATCGCCCGCGCCCTGGCCGTGGAGCCCGAAGTGCTGCTCATGGACGAGCCCACCTCGGCACTGGACCCCATCTCCACCTCCAAAGTGGAGGAGCTGGCGATGGAACTGAAGGAAAACTACACCATCATCATGGTCACCCACAACATGCAGCAGGCCGCCCGTATCTCGGACAAGACCGCCTTCTTCCTGCTGGGCGAACTGGTGGAGATGGGCCCCACCGAGAGCGTCTTTGCCACCCCGGTGGACAAACGCACCGAAGATTACATCTCCGGCCGTTTCGGTTGATGGAAGGAGAAGATTATGGCTTTTACTATGCCCTACAGCAGCCGCAAGGTTTACGACGCCGAGCTCATGCAGCTTGACACGATGCTGGCCCGGATGGGCCACGCGGCGGGCGGCGCCATCGAGAGCGCCATGACCGCCCTGCGCAACGGGGACACCGAACTGGCCCGGGGGGTCATCGACCGGGACAGCGAGATCGACGCCGCCGAACACGAGATCGAACACCGCTGCCTGACGCTGTTTTTGCGCCAGCAGCCGGTGGCGGGGGACCTGCGCAAGGTTTCCACGGCGCTGAAGATGGTCACCGACATTGAGCGCATCGCCGACCAGGCCAGCGATATCGCTGAGATCACGCTGCACCTGCACCCCGAGGGGGCCCGCAGCGTGGGCGTGCTGGAAGACCTGGACAAGATGGGCGCGGTGGCGCTGCATATGGTCAAGGACGCCATCGCCGCCTATGTGCAGGTGGACCTGTCCATGGCGGCCCAGGTCATCGCGAAGGACGACGAATGCGACGCCATGTTCAGCAAGATCAGCACCGAGATCGCCAACTACATCGCGGCCCATCCCGGCGACGCCGAGACGGCGCTGGACCTTTTTATGATCAGCAAGTATCTGGAACGCCTGGGCGACCACGCCGTCAACGTGGCCGAGTGGGTGGAGTTCCTCAAGACCGGCGTGCACAAATCCCGCAAGATCGTGTAAAGCGCGCCCTTTCCCGAACCATTCCCTTATTTTCCTATACCAACCAGAGCGGGGTCTGCCTTTTGGCGGACCCCGCTTTGGGTTTCTGTTTCTCAAAGGGGGGAACAGCCCTGCACGGCGGGGCAATTGTATGCAGAATTTGGTTGATTCCTGCCCGCCGCTGCGGTACAATAGGGGCAAATCAACCGCAAAGGAGCACTGCATCATGGCGCATACCGAAACCATGCTGGAAAGCAAGGAAATCTTCAAGGGCCGGGTCATCCGGGTCACGCTGGACACCGTCCGGCTGGAAAACGGCAACACCAGCACCCGGGAGGTGGTCCACCACCACGGCGGGGCCTGCATCCTGCCGGTGGACGGCGAGGGCAACGTCTACATGGTCCGCCAGTTCCGCTACGCCATGGGCGAGGAGATCTGGGAGCTGCCCGCCGGCAAGCTGGAAGCGGGGGAGGACCCCTTTGAAGCCGCCAAGCGGGAACTGGGGGAGGAGTGCGGCCTCACCGCCGACCACTTCACCGACCTGGGGGTGGTCTACGCCACGGTGGGCTATGACAGCGAGAAGATCTATCTCTGGGCCGCCGACGGGCTGCACCCCGTGCACCAGCACCTCGACCCCGACGAATTCCTGGACGTGGTGAAGATGCCCTTCGAGAAAGCGCTGGCTATGGTGCTGGACGGCACCATCCGGGACTCCAAGACCCAGGTGGGCCTGATGAAATACGCCCTGCTGCAAAAGAAAAATGCCGACTGATCCTGAGATCCTCGACCACGGCACCAGGGTCTTGACGGCGCCGGGGGCCACTTTTGGGTCGGACGCGTTGCTGCTGGCCCGGTTCGCCCTGCCCAAACCCCGGCAGCGGGCGCTGGATCTTTGCAGCGGGTGCGGCATTGTGGCGCTGGTCTGGCATGACGAGGGCCACCGCGGCCCCTGCACGGCGGTGGAACTGGACCCCGATGCCAGCGCCCTCTGCGCCGCGGCGGTGCGGGAAAACGGCGCCGACCATATCACCCCCTTATGCGCCGACCTGCGGGATTTCTGCCGGGCGGGCCCCGAGCAGGGGTGGTACGATTTTGCCGCCTGCAACCCGCCCTACTTTGCCGCCGGCCCCCGCAGCCCCGACCCGGTGCGGGCCGCCGCCCGCCACACCGACAGCTGCACCCTGGCCGACGCCGTGAACGCCGCCGCCCGGGCCCTGCGGGAAGGGGGAAGGTTCACCCTCTGCCACCGGCCCGACCAGCTGGCCGAGGTGTTCTGCGCCATGCGGGCCGCCCGGCTGGAACCCAAACGGCTGGCCTTTGCCCGCCAGCGGCCGGGCAGCACCCCCTGGCTTTTTGTCACCGAGGCCCAGAAGGGCCGCCGTCCCGGGCTGCGGCTGGAACCCGACCTGCTGGTGGAGACCGGCGCCGCCCGCTACGGAATATAAAATAAGGAGAAACACCATGCCACTGTTCAATATGCATTACGACCGTCCGGGGCCCGGCGTGGACCCCGACACCCCCCGCAAGAAGGGCACCGCCCGCCTGGTGGAGGTGCTGGGCCGGGATATGACTTCCTTCTGGCTGGCGGGCATGCTCACCATGCTCAGCTCGGTGCCCTTTGTGTTCGGCATCTGGTTTTCCATCGTCACCGGTGCGGTGTTTCCGGCGCTGCTGGCCGGTGTGGTGGGGGGCATCATCGCGGCGCCCCAGCTCTGCGGCATGCAGGACACCATGCTGCGCAGCCTGCGGGACGAGCCGGGCTACTGGTGGACCACCTACCGCCGGGCGTGGAAGCGCAACGCCAAGGCGGCGGTGCTGCCCGGCGCCCTGGGCGGGCTGATCCTCGCCATGCAGATCTTCACGGTCTACCACATGGCCGGCCAGGGAGCCGGCATGCTGGTGGCTCTGCTGGTGGGCATCGTCTTCCTCACCGGGCTGGCCCAGTACATCTTCGCCCAGGTGGCCCTGCTGGAACTGCCCTTCGGCGGCATGCTCAAAAACGCCGTGCTGCTCTTCCTGGGCTATCTGCCCCGCACGGCGCTGGGCATTGTCTGGCAGCTGGCCTACTGCCTCATCGTGGCGCTGTTCTGGCCCTTCAGCTCGGTGCTGCTGGTCATCACCGGCTGCTGGCTGCCCACGTTGCTCAGCCTTATGGCCATCTATCCCGTGCTGGACAAGAGCTTCCACGTGGAGGAAACCGTCAAAAAAATGCGGGACGAACAGTACAAGGATCAGTGAATTTTCGCCGGGACTCCGCCTGCCGCGGGGCTCCGGCTTTTTGCTGCCCGTCCTTGCGCAGACCGTCTAAAAAGGGTATAATAGCAAAATAGGAGAACTGTTGCAACAAGGGGGAAAACCACCGTGAAGATCCTGCTCATCCACTGCCATTACCGCCTGCCGGGCGGCGAGGATGCCGTCTTCGCGGCGGAGCGCGCCCTGCTGGAGCGCCGCGGCCACACCGTGGTGGTGTATGAGCGCAGCAACGAGGAGGCAGCCCACGGACTGGCCAAGCTGCTGCTGCCGCTGCACGCCGTCTGGAACCGCCGCGCCGCCCGGGAGGTGCGGGACCTCATTGCCCGGGAAAAACCCGACGCCGTCCACATCCACAATACCCTCCTGCTGCTCAGCCCTGCCGTGGTGCGGGCCGCCAAAAAGAGCGGCGTGCCGGTGGTGCAGACGCTGCACAACTTCCGGCTGTTCTGCCCCAACGGCATCCTGCTGCGGCAGGGCAGGGTCTGCGAGGACTGCCCCCATCACGGCCTTTCCTGCGCGGTGCGCCACCGGTGCTACCGGGGGAGCCTTCTGCAGACGCTGGTGGTGGCGGCGGCCTACGCCCTGCACCGGCGCCTCGGCACCTGGCGGGGTGTCACCATGGTGGCCCTCACCGGCTTTGACCGGGACAAGCTGCTGGAATTCAACCGCCTGCGCCCTCTGTTTGACGCTGACCGTCTCGTGGTCAAACCCAACCCCGTCTGTGTGGAGGAGGGGCCGGTACAGCCCTGGGACGCCCGCAGGCGGCAGTTCCTCTTTGCCGGACGGCTGGAGGAACTGAAAGGGCTGCCCACCGTGCTGGAGGCCTGGGAGCTGCTGGGGGAAAACGCTCCCGACCTGCTCATCGCAGGGGAGGGCCCCCTGGGGGACTGGGCCAGAGCCCACGCCGGGCCGAAGGTGACCTTCCTGGGCCAGCTGACCCCGGCGGAACTCCACCGCCATATGGCCGAAAGCAAGGGCGTGCTGGCGGCCAGCCTCTGCTACGAGAGTTTTGCCCTGGTCCCGGCGGAGGCCCACTGCCTCGGCACGCCGGTGCTGGCCAGTAACTTGGGCAACGTGGGGGCATCGGTGCGCCCCGGCATCGACGGGCTGCGCTTTGCCCCCGGGGACGCCAAGGCCCTGGCGGGGGCGGTGGGGGCGCTGCTGGCCAGCTCCTTTGACTGCGAAGCCATCGCCGCCGCGGCCCGCCGCACCTACAACGAGGAAGAAAACTACCGCGCCCTGCTGCGCTTATATACAAAGGAAGAACGATGAATCAACTCTACCGCGCCCTGCACATGCCGCCCGGACGGCTGCTGCGCAAACTCACGGGCGAAAAGGAAATCTATACCATCGCCGTGCGGCCGGTGCCCACGGCGGAGGGGGCCGACCCGCTGCCCGCCCTGGGCGGCGCGCCCTACACCCAACTGCCCGGGCGGGAGGGCTTCTGGTACGCCGACCCGCTGCTCTACCGCCGCAACGGCGCCCGCTATCTTTTTGCCGAGGCCATGGACCTGGCCGCCGGCAAGGGCCGCATCGAGGTGTGCCATCTTCTGGACAACGGCACCACCGAGGGTTGGCAGGTGGCGCTGGAGGAGGACTTCCATCTTTCCTTCCCCACCGTCTTTGATTGGAACGGGGAGACCTGGATGATCCCCGAATCGGGCAATGACCACAGCCTGCGGCTCTACCGCTGCAAGAACTTCCCCACCGAGTGGGAACTGGTGCAGCGGTTCGGGGACCAGGGGGAACTGTGCGATGCCATCCTCGTGGACCGCACCCCCGACGCCCTGACGCTGCTCTGCAGCGAGACCAACCCCGAAAACCAGCTCTATGTGCGGTGGCGGCGGTTCACCCTGCGCAAAACCGCCCCCGCCCCCGAACCCCTGCCCGGCACCGAGCCGCCGGAACCTTCCGGCGAGCCTTTCGAGCTGCTGCCCGACGAGGCCTTCAACCTGCAGCACCGGGAATTTGATCTTACCAGCCGCAACGCCGGGCCGCTCTTTGTGCTGGGGGAGCAGGTCATCCATCCCACCCAGGTCAGCACCACGGTGGACTACGGCGTCTACCTGCAGTTTTCTGCCCGGCGGGGCAGCTCCGAGGTGCCCATGTGCGCCGCGCTGCCCGCCGCCGTGCGCATCCAGGGGCTGGACCCCAAGGATATGATCGGCATTCACACCTACTGCCGCGACGATCACCTGGAAATCATCGACGCGCGGTATCTCGCAAAGGTGAAGACAAATTCATGAAAACCATTGCCATCCCGCAGTTCTACTGCGGGCCTTCGGGCCGCAAGGGCCTGTACAACCGGCAGGAAGTGGGGCTGGCCCGGGCCTTTGCCGCCCTGGGCGCCCGGGGCATCGTGCTCTACCCCGATCCCGATGCCGCCGCTCCCACGGTGGAGGAACCGGAACCCAACGTGAAGGTCTACTATCTGCCGGTGCGCGCCCTGGGCTCCCAGGCGTTCTATAAAAGCTGGCAGATTTTGCTGGACGAGCATGTGGACGCCGTCCACGTGATGGGTGACAATTCCCCCGGGGTGCCCTCCCTTTACCGTTTCTGCAAGCGGCACGGCATTCTTTTTTACAGCCAGCTGGGGGCGCTGAAAAGCACCTCCTCCCACAAGGCGGTGAGGCTCGTCATGGACCTGCTGCTCCGCCGCAATCTGGCTATCTACAAAAAAACGCCCACCTACGCCAAAACCCCCGCCGTGGCCGCCGAGCTGGAAAGCCTGGGCGTGCCCTGCGCGGGGCTCATGCCGGTGGGACTGGACACCGCCATCATCCCCGATGTGCCCGCCGAGCGCACCAAGCTGCGGGGAGCCGTGGGGCTGGACCCGGATGCAAAGATCCTCGTCTTTGTGGGGCGGCTGGACCCCTACAAGCGGCCGCTGGACCTGGTGCCGCTGCTCAAAGCCGCCCCCCACTGGCAGGCGGTGATCATCGGCCAGGGCAGCCAGGCGGGGGCGCTGTCCGCCGCTCTGGCCCAGGCGGACCTGACGGGCCGCTGCCGGCTCATCCCCAAACTGCCCAACACGGCGGTGCATGTCTTTTACCACGCCTGCAACGCCTTTGTGAACCTCAACGACCAGGAGATCTTCGGCATGAGCCTGCTGGAGGCCATGTACGCGGGCTGCCCGCCGGTGGCCCGCCATGCCCCGGGCCCCGACCTCATCATCGAGGACGGGGTCAGCGGCCTGCTCTGCGACACGGTGGAGGAGATGGCCGCGGCGCTGGACAAGGTGGACGACGCCATGGGTGCCGCCGCCCAGAAGCGGATCAACGAACATTTTCTGTGGCAGAACAGCGCCGAGCTGGCGCTGACGCTGCTGCCCCACAAGCGGGAGGCTGCCCATGGACAACGATAACGCCCTGCTGGAAGCGGCGCGCAACCTCTACAAAGGCTGGCGCTTCGGGTGGAAATACCGGGGCGTCCGGGTGCTGGATGCCGAGGCGGGCAACGACCTGGCCCGGGCGGCCATCCAAAAGGGCGGGCCGTACCTCTTCGCCCGATGCGGCGCCACCGAGATGCGCACCGTGGCCGATAAATTGGCCCACGGCGGGCATTTCACCGACCGCACCCGGCAGGATATCCGCAACCTGTCCGGCGTGTTCCCCACTGATGACGAGACGCTGAATCGGTTCTGCGAACTGTACGTATCCTGTGCCCAGAGCGCCGACCTTTTGGCCCTCTGGGACGTGGGGGCGGAGCGGGAGGTCATCCGGGGCTGCCGGAACACGGCCTTCTGCAAGCTGCGGGCGCTGGAACCCTACTACCACCCCCACCCCTGGAGCAGCGCTCTGGCGGGCAAAAAGGTGCTGGTGGTGCATCCCTTCCAAAACACCATCCTGCGCCAGTACGAAAAGCGGGCCCGGCTTTTCCCCGGCACCGACGTGCTGCCGGAATTTTCCGGCCTGACGGTCATCCGGGCGGTGCAGGGGCTGGCGGGGCAGGACACCGGCTACGCCAGCTGGTTTGACGCCCTGGCGGCCATGGAAGAAAAGATGGACGCTGCCGACTACGAGGTGGCCATCGTGGGGGCGGGAGCCTACGGGCTGCCGCTGGCGGCCCACGCCCGGGATACCGGCCACACGGCCATCCAGATGAGCGGCGCCACCCAGCTGCTCTTCGGCATCAAAGGCAAGCGGTGGGACACCCACCCGGTGATCTCCAAACTCTACAACGACGCCTGGGTGCGCCCGGCGGAGGACGAGGGCATCGACCACCGGGAAGCGGTGGAGGGCGGCAGTTACTGGTAAAGGAAAGAGGAAACAGCATGCGCATTCTGATGATCAGCAACCACCTGGGCGTGCAGAGCGGCGTGCAGCGGTATGTGCAGAATCTGCTGCTCCACCTGGACACCGCCCGGTATCAGGTGGACCTCTTTGTGGGGCAGTGCCCGCCCGACCAGGCCAGCACCGCCCCGGCGCTGGAAGCCCACGGCGTGCGCATTCTGGCGGTGCCCGACCACAAAAAGGACCGCATCCAGGCGCTGTGGCGGCATCTGCGCAGACACAAGGACTATGACATCATCCACTACCACACGGCCAGCAAGATCGGAGCGCCGGTCTGTGCCATGATGCGGCTGCTCTGCCCCCGGGCGAAGATCATCGTCCACAGCCATATCGTCTACCCGCCCCTGACGCTGACCTGGCGGGTGGCCCACGGGGTCTACCAGCTCTTTGCCGACTATTTCCTCGGCTGCGGCGTGGCGGCGGGACGGTTCGTCTTCGGTGACCACATCGACCGCAAACCCAACTTTGCGGTGGCCTGCAACGCCGTGGACCAGGGGCGGTTTCATCCCGACGCCGCGGCCCGGGCCGCCACCCGCGCCCGGTACGGCATCGCCGATACCGACCAGCTGGCGGGCTTTGTGGGGCGGCTCAACCACCAGAAGAACCCGCTGTTCCTGATGGAGGTCTTTGCCGCCCTGGCCGGGGGAGACCCTGCCTGGAAGCTGCTGCTGGTGGGCACCGGCGAGATGGAGGAAAAGATGCGCGCCGCCGCGGCCCGCCACGGTCTCACCGACCGGGTGATCTTTGCGGGGGTGCAGAGCGATGTGCCCGCCTACATGAACGCCTTTGACCTGTTCCTGCTGCCCAGCAACTTTGAGGGCAGCCCCGTCACCCTGGTGGAGGCCCAGGGGTGCGGCGTGCCCTGCCTGGCCTCCACCAACGTGCCGGACGACGGCGCCGTCACCGACCTTGTGCACTTCCTGCCGCTGGAGGCACCTCTCGACGAGTGGGCGGCCACGGCGGAGGGCATCGCGGGGCACGGCCCCCATGCCGACCACTGGGCGGAACTGTCGGCAGCCGGGTACGAGCTGCACACCGCCGCCGCCCGGATGGAACAACTCTACGACCAGCTGGGAGGCAAGGGATGATCTACGCGGAACTGGCCGGCGGCCTGGGCAACCAGATGTTCATCTACGCCTTTGCCCGGGCGCTGGGGCTGCGGTGCGGCGAATCTGTCACCCTGCTGGACCGGCAGGACTGGCGGGACGGCGCCCCCGCCCACACGGTGTGCGCCCTGGAGGCGCTGAACATCGCCCCGGAAGTGAAGATCCTGGCCCAGCCGGGCTTTGCCAAGACCCATCTGCCCCGGCAGAACGCCGCCAAGGCGCTGATGATCAAGTATGAACAGCGCAAAGGCCTGCTGGCCCGGGACTGGAACCGATGGGAGCGCCGCTGCGCCCCGCTGCTCAATCTGCTGGGGCTGCACTTTGCCACCGACGGTTATCTGCCGGTGCACCGGGGCCCGTCCAGGGACTTTCTGGCCTGGGGGTATTTCCAGGGAGAGGCCTATTTTGCGGACTATGCCGACACCATCCGGGCGGAGCTGCGGGCAAAAGTTGCCCCCGCCGGACCGCTGGCGGAAGAGATCCGCACCGCGGCCTTCCCGGTGGCCGTGCATCTGCGCCGGGGGGACTACTGCAAACCGGAAAACGCCATTCTCCAGGTCTGCACCCCGGCCTACTACGCCCGGGCCACCGCCGCCGCGGCGGCTGCCCATCCCGAAGCAACGCTCTTTGTCTTTTCGGATGATCCGGACTGGGCAAAGGAAAATCTCGACACCGCCGGCCTGCCCGCCGTCTGGATGCCCCGGGGCGAGGCGGTGGCGGATATGAACCTCATGGCTCTCTGCCGGGGGTTCATCCTCAGTAATTCTACCTACAGCTGGTGGGCCCAGTATCTGGCGGGTGCGGGGCGCACCGTCTGGGCCCCCGACCGCTGGTATGCCCACACCAAAGAGACGGCCCTCTACCAGCCCCACTGGCATCTCATCGAAACCCGATAACCCGCGAAAGGAGGCAAACCGTGCCGCTCTTCTCCATCATTGTGCCGGTGTACAATGTGCAGAATTATCTCTCGGCCTGCATCAAGAGCGTGGCCGAGCAGGATGGCCCCCGGGACTGGGAGTGCATCCTGGTGGACGACGGTTCCACCGACATGGGCCCCCAGCTCTGCGACACCTTTGCCGCCGAGATCCCCGGCGTGCGGGTCATCCACCGGGAAAACGGCGGTCTGGCCGCCGCCCGCAACACCGGGCTGGGAGCGGCCCGGGGGGAGTGGATCCTCTTTCTGGACAGCGACGACGCCATGGCCCCGGGGCTGCTGGCGGCGCTGCGCCGGGCGCTCACGGAACACCCGGGCTACGACTGGTATGTGGGCAAGCACCTGGAATGGCAGCCCGACGGCAAGCTCACCGAGCACGCCGGGCTGCGGCTGCTGCCCGGCCCCTTTGACAGTTCGGACTACGGCGAGCGGCTGCGGGCGCTCTACACCGCGGGACACTGGTCGGTGTGGAAGTACTGCCTGCGCCGGGCCTGGCTGGCCGAGAATAATCTCCACTTCTGGCCCGACGTGCGCTGGGCCGAGGACTGGCCCTTTGATCTCTGGCTGCTGACGAAATGCCAGGGTATCTATTTTCTCGATATCGTCTTCACCCACTATCGGGTGGGGCGGCAGGGGAGCCTGCTCACCGACGCCAAAAATCTGCCCAAGCGGTTCAAGGCGCTGGCCGCCGCCCAGCGGCATCTGGCGGCGCTGGCCGCCGCCGGCCACATCGACAGCGCCACCTACGCCGTCATGCGGGATGCCGCGGCGGATGTCTTCTGGCCCCAGGCCCGCACCGCCGCCGTGCCCGATGCCGCCATCCGCAAAAAATGCCTCAAGTATCTGCGGCAGCTGCGGCCCCTCTACGCCCATGGCACCGAGGTGAACACCCGCCGGGACTGGCGGATGTTCCGCACCATGATGCGGCTGTGCGGCCCCCGCTTCACCCTCTGGGCTGCGGCCCGCCGCAAGAAAGGATAACCCGTTTTGCGAACCAGACGTACCCTCATCAATATGGCCTACGCGGTGGGGTCCAGCCTGCTGCTGCTTTTGCTGGGGCTGGTCACCCGGCGGCTGCTGGTCTACAACTTCGGCACCCAGATCAGCACCGCCTCCCAGGTGGTCACCCAGCTGTTCAACTTCTTCTCCATCGCCGAGTTCGGCGTGGGCAGCGTCATCAGCTACCGCCTGTATGAACAGATCGCCGCCAAAAACGCCGACAAGATCAGCAAGTACATGTCGATGTACAAGTGGGCCTACCGCGCCGTGGGCCTGGCCATCGCCCTGCTGGCGCTGCTGGGCGCCGCCGCTCTGCCCTGGATCATGCCCGATGTGCCCCTTGTCACCGGGTACACGGTGTACGGCCTCAACGTGGTGTCCACCCTGTGCAGCTACTTCCTCGTCACCCGGCGGCTCATGTACACCTGCACCCAGCAGGGGTATCTCTGCACCCGCATCGACTTCTGCTTCAACGTGCTGACCTCCCTGGCCAAGATCGCCGTCTCGTTGTGGTTTCCCAACTACGTGCTCTACTTCAGCGTGGCCATCGTCTGCAACGTCTGCGCCAATCTGGTCATCGCCCGCCGCTTCCGCAAGGACTTCCCCTATGTGCGGGATGTAAAAGTGAGCCTGCAGGACTTCAAGGACCTGGGCATCTTCCACGATCTGCGGTATTATCTGGTCCACCGGCTGTCCAACACCATCTACGGCTCGTCGGATACCATCGTCACCTCCCGCATGGGCGGCTCCACCCAGACCACCCTGCTGGGCAACTACACCAATATTTCCACCAGCGCCACCGATCTTGGCAACAAGATCATGGACAGTTTTGCCGCCGCCATCGGCAACATCGTCTACGACAAATCCGCCGCCGCCAACGACCACGACAAACAGGTCTTCTGGGGGATGGACCTCTTCAGCTACCTCTTTGCCAGCTTTGTGGCCACCGCCTACTTCTGCCTGTTCCAGTCCTTCATGGCGGCCTGGATGGGCGCCGACTGGCTGCTGCCCCTGGGCTTCGTGCTGGTCTTCTGCCTCAACGAGTATGTGGGCTGGAACCACCGCATGCTGGGTTCCTACCGGGCGGTGCTGGGCCACTTTGAGCAGGACCAGTGGTTCATGGTGGCTTCCGCCGCCGTCAACCTGCTGCTCAGCTTCGCCCTCTTCCCGCTGTTTGATATCACCGGCGCCCTCATTGCCACCGTGGTGGCCCACTGCATCATGTGGGCGGGGCGCATCGTGGTGGTCTTCCGCCGGTATATGCAGGGCAGCCTCGGGCACTATCTGCGGGCCCAGGCGCTGCATCTTATTACGCTGGCCGTCTGCATGGGCGGCACCTGGACCCTCTGTGAGGCGGTGCCCGTCGGCGGCTGGCTGGGCCTTGTGCCCCGGGCGGTCATCGTCTGCGTGGTGCCCAACCTCTTCAACCTCATCGTCTACGGCTGGGGCCGGGACGCCGTCTATCTGCGGCAGTACGGCGCCGCCCTGCTGCAAAAACTCAGACATAAAAGGAGCGCGTGATGCCGAAAATCGGGATGCTCTACCTTTGCACCGGGAAATACACCGTCTTCTGGCCGGAATTCTACCACAGCTTTGAGGCCAACTTCCTGCCCGGGTGCCAGAAGGAATATTTTGTCTTCACCGACGCCGACCACATCGAGGGGGAGGACAATCCCCGGGTCCACCGGCTCTGCCAGGAGGCCTACGACTGGCCCTACAGCACGCTGCGGCGGTTTTCCATCTTTCTGCGGCGGGAGGAACTGCTGGCCCGGTGCGATTTCCTCTTCTTCTTCAACGCCAACCTGGCCTGCAAAAAGACCGTCACGGCGGAGGAATTTTTGCCCCGGCCCCAGATGGGGGAAAACCTGCTGCTTGTGCAGCAGCCGGGATTCTGGAACAAAAAACCCATCTTTTACACCTACGACCGCAACCCCAAAAGCACCGCCTACATCCCCTACAACTGCGGCAAAGACTATGTGTCGGGCGGGCTCAACGGCGGCACGGCGGCGGCGTTTCTCGCCCTCTGCCATGAGCTGGCCCGCCGCACCGAGGACGACCTGGCCCGGGGTGTCATCGCCCGGTGGCACGACGAAAGCCAGCTCAACCGCTATGCGGCGGAGCGCAGCGACTACCGGCTGCTGACCCCCGCCTACTGGTACCCCGAGGGGTGGGACCTGCCCTTTGAGGCGAAGATCGTGGTGCGGGACAAGGCCCGCTATTTCGATGTGGCCGCCGTGAAGCACCAGGCGGCGCGGCCCCGGCCCTGGCTGGTCCGCAAGGGGGAGGCCTTCCGGGAAAACTGGCTGCCCTACCTGTGGTACGCCCGGGACGCGCTGCTCCACAAGCAGCTGAAGGGAGACTGACCATGTCCAAACGGATGGTGCGCGCTGGCTGGGCGGCGCTGGCGGCGGTCTGCGCTCTTATCATGGTGCGCCAGATCTTTGTGGGGCTGGAGATCGACGAGCCCTACGCCCTGGCCCTGGGCTTCCGGCTGGTGCAGGGGGACCGCCTCTTTGCCGAGATGTGGGAACCCCACCAGCTCTGTTCGCTGCCGCCGGCCCTGCTGGTGGCCGCCTATCTGGGCCTCACCGGCACCACCACCGGGCTGCTCGTCTTTGTGCGGGCGGTGCTGCTGGTCTGCAAGGCCGCCTTGAGCTGGGCCTTTTACCGGGAATTCGTCCGGGACCTGGGCAAAAGCGGCGCGGGGCTGGCGGCGCTGGTCCTCTTTCTTTACACCCCCAAGTGGTTCCTCGGCCCCGACTACATCGGCCAGCAGTTCCTCTTTACGGTGGCGGCCTTTCTCTGCTTCCACCACTATGTCACCCGGGGCTTCCGTCGCCCCTGGCTGGTGGCGGTGGGCGGCGTGTTCGCCTGCTTGAGTTTTCTTGCCTACCCCCAGAGCGCCGCGGCCTTCCCGGTGCTCTGGCTGGGGCTGTTCCTGCTGGGACGCCGGGGCGGCGAACCCCGGTTCCTTGGCATTCCCCGGGGCGCCTGGGTGCTGCTGGGGACCTGCGCTGTCTGCGGCGGGGTCTTTCTTGCCTGGGCGCTGGCGGGCATGGGCTTTGATGCAGCAGCCTTTCTCCAGCGTGTGGGGCTGATCCTCAACGACCCCCAGTACGGCTTTACCGCCGCCGAAAAGCTGGCCCAGCTGGCCCGGCAGTCGCTGTCGGTGCTGCGGGGCTGGATGTGGCCGCTGGCCGCGGCGCTGGTGGTCGGCGCCTGGCTTTTCCGCCGCAGGACCTTCGCCCGGGGGCGGGTGGCCCTGCTGCTGGGGCTGTGGGCCCTTCTGGCCACCATGCAGTGCATTCTGCGGGCCGTGCGGGACGGCAGCCTGGACGAACGGCAGTTTCTGCCGGTGCTGGTGCTGGCCGGGGCCTGGGCCTTCCGGCGCGCCTGGCGGATGGACGGCGTGCCGGCGCTCTTCTGGCTGGGCTGCCTGCCGGGACTGGCCGCCTACCTGTTTATCCTGCGCTCCACCGTGCTGGGCCTGCCCGCCACTTTTCTCTATCTGACCTGGCCGGCGTTCTGCGGGCTGCTGGTTCTGCTGCGCCGCCAGCCCCGGATGGGCCGCGCCCTGCTGGCGGGCATGCTGGTCTTTTTTGCGGTCTGCCGGGTTTGGTGCGTCCAGACCACCGGCTGGAAATCCGCCACGGTGGCCGACACGCCGCTGGTGGCCATTGAAAACGGCCCCGCCAAGGGCATCCTGGCCGATCAGAAGGCCGCCGACATGCAGGAGTGCCTCTACGAAGCGCTGGCGCCCTACCAAGGGCAGGCGGTGCTTCAGGCCATCGGCGAACAGAACGGCCTTGGCTTCCTCATGGCGGACGGCACCCTGACGGTGGCCCAGGCGTCGGTGATCTCCGGCACCGACAGCGACCCCCGCTTTGAGGACTACTACAGGATGGTGCCCGGCCAGCTGCCCGATGTCATCCTCTACGACGACGCCGAGGTGCGGGATATGGCCCAGTTCCACGCCTGGATCGAGGAACATTTTGCCATCACCGACCGGTACACCGTCACCCACGGCACGGCCAGCCTGCAGGTGCTGGTGGTGGACGGCTGGGCAAAATAGGCCGCCGGCCCGTTGCGGGGCGGGGCATTTTGTGCTATGCTGAACTTGAATTGTCATAAAGGAGCCTGAGCCATGGAAAAACTGCTCGTCTTTATTCCGGCCTACAACTGTGAAAAGCAGGTGCCGCGGGTGCTGTCCCAGCTGCTGGACGCCCGCATCGCCCCCTGGGTGGGGGAGTGCATCGTGGTGAACAACCGCTCCACCGACGGCACCGAGAATGCCGTCCAGGACTGGTGCCGCCGCCACCCCGAAGCGCCGGTGCATCTTCTGCGCAACGACCGCAACTACGGCCTGGGGGGCAGCCACAAGGTGGCCTTCGGCTACGCCGCCGCCCACGGGTACGACCATCTGGTGGTGCTCCACGGCGACGACCAGGGCGCCATCGCGGACCTGTTGCCCATTCTGGAGGACGGTACCTATAAAAAATACGACTGCTGCCTCGGCTCCCGCTTCATGAAGGGCAGCCGCATCCAGGGCTACAGCGCGCTGCGGGTGGTGGGCAACTACGGCTTCAACGCCCTCTTCACGCTGGTGGCACGCCACCGCATCACCGACCTGGGCAGCGGGCTGAACCTCTACGCCGTGGCGCCCCTGAAAAACGGATACTACAAAAAATTCCCCGATACCCTCTATTTCAACGACTGCATGATCCTTGCCCTCTGCCAGCTGAAGCAGAAGGTGCTCTTTTTCCCCATCAGCTGGCGGGAGGAGGACCAGGTCAGCAACAACAAGCTCACCAGCTTCGGCATCAGCCTGCTGAAACTCTGCGGGCGGTATCTGCGCAGTCCCAGGGACTTTGTGGCCCGGGAATGGCGGGACAATGTCATTGACGATTACACCTACACCGAAATTCCGGTGCAGCAATAAGGAGGTTTTCTTATGAAGGTTCTGGTAACGGGTGCCGCCGGGTTTATCGGCGGTCAGCTGTGGCATGCGCTGTGGAAGCGCGGCGATGAGGTCGTGGGCATCGACAACTTCTCCTACGGCAACCTGGACAACCTGAAATTCGACGACCACGATTTCGGCCCCGAAGTGCGCCGGATGGACATCCGCGACCGGGAAGCCATTCCGGCCCTGTTTGAGACAGAAAAGTTCGATGTGGTGTACAACATTGCGGGTATCGCCCCGCTGCCCGACTGCCAGAGCGACCCCGTGCAGGCGGTGGAGGTGAACACGCTGGGTCTGGTGCACCTGCTGGAATGTGCCCGCCGTACCGGCGTGAAGCAGCTGGTGCAGGCCTCCACCAACGCCATGTATGAGAATGAGACGGAGTTCCCCACGGTGGAGACCTCCTTCCACACCCCCACGCTGATCTACCCCAACACCAAGTACTGCGGCGAGCGGTTCTGCCAGAGCTTCGCCGATACCTACGGCATGACGGTGACCTGCCTGCGGTTTGCCAACGTCTACGGCCCCCACATCGACTGCCTGCGCAAGCAGCCGCCTTTTGTGGGGTATATGATCCGGGAGCTCTACTACGGCCGCACGCCGGAGTTCCACTCGGACGGCAACCAGCGCCGGGACTACATCTATGTGGAGGACCTCATCGACCTGGCCCTGCGGGTGGTGGAGCACCCGCAGAAGGGCTTTGACGCGGTGAATGTCTCCAGCAACCAGAGCTACTCGGTGCGGGAACTCTACGCCATCGCCTGCAAGGTGATGGGCAAGGACATCGAGGCCAAGTACTGCCCCTCCAGCCACTACTGGGCCAAGTACCCCGAGCTGTACGGCGGGGCCTACGGCATCAAGCCGGAGATCCTCGACCACGAGGTGAACAAGTTCAGCCTCTGCGACAACACCCACGCCAAGGAAGCCTACGGCTGGGTGCCCCAGGTGGATATCGAGACCGGCCTTGCCCGTGTGGTGGAGACCGAGTGCCGGATGCTGGCCGAGCACGACAAAGCCCAGCAGTGAAGGAGCGGCCCTATGAGCAAACTGCATCTGATCCTGCCCATGGCGGGCCGGGGCAGCC
Source organism: uncultured Gemmiger sp. (assembly GCA_944388215.1). Classification (GTDB taxonomy): domain Bacteria; phylum Bacillota; class Clostridia; order Oscillospirales; family Ruminococcaceae; genus Gemmiger. The sequence goes on from CALXHT010000002.1 coordinate 102,294, forward strand.
GCTTTTTTGAGAACGGCTTTGTCTGCCCCAAACCCCTGATCGAAATTCACGGCAAGCCCTTTTTCTACTGGGCGGCCCGCAGCGTGGAAAAGTTCGTGGACTGCGCCGACCTGACCTTTGTGGTGTTGGAGGAGCATATCAGGGACTTTGCCATCGACGAAAAGATCCGCGCCTTCTGGCCCGATGCCCGGGTCATCGCCCTGCCGGAGGTCACGGCAGGGGCGGCCATCACGGCGCTGAAGGGGGCCGAGGGCCTGCCGGAGGGCGAGCCGCTGCTCTTCAACGACTGCGACCATCTGTTCCTCTGCAAATCCTTCTATGATTTCTGCGCCGAAGGGCAATTTGCCCAGGGCCCGGCGGGGGCGCTGCTGACTTTTGAGAGCGATTCCCCGGCCTACAGCTACCTGCAGTACGGCGCCGACGGCAACGTCTGCCACACGGTGGAAAAGCAGGTGGTCAGCCATGACGCCATCTGCGGGGCCTACTATTTCAAGGACAAAAAGACCTACGCCGACGCCTGCGAAGCCTACCTGCACGCCTGCCAGTACAAGGAATTCTTTGTGTCAGGCATCTACAACGTGCTGGCCGACCGGGGCGCCGCCGTGAAGGGCTTTGCCACCGACCTGCATCTGCCCTTCGGCACGCCGGACGAGTACCGCGCCGCCGAAGCCCCCGAAAACGCCGCTGGGTTTGAGGCGCTTTTGTAAGCGACGGCCCGGTGAAGGAGAAAACTATGCAACATTCCCGCAAACGGTGGGGCCTGGAGGTGCTGGCCGCCCTGGCTTGGTGCCTCGTGACGCTGGCCACCGACCGGCTGTTCTTCCGCTATGACTGGCGGACCCCCGCCTTCTTTGTGTACAAGGCGCTGTTCGTGCTGGCGGCCCTGGCCGTCATCCACGGTGCCGTCACGCTGGTGGAAAAACTGCGCCGCCGGGACGATTTCGCGGTGCGGTGGCTCCAGTGGGCGCTGCCCTACCTGGCGGTGACGCTGGTGGTGCTGGTGATCGTCTGGCCGGGCTGCTGGGGCAGCGACGACCTGGACGTGCTCCAGCTGGCCCGCACGCTGGAACCCTCCGCCTGGCAGCATTTCCTCACCAGCGCGGCCTTCATCCTGTCGCTGATGTTCCTGCCGCTGCCCGGCGGCATCGTGCTCATCCAGACGCTGCTCATCGCCGGGGCGGTGGGGTGCTTCCTGGCCGCCGCCGAGACCCTGGCCCGGGAAAAAATGCCCAAGGCACCCGCCCGGGGCTGGTTCGCCCTTCTGTACATCCCCTTCCTGCTGCCGCCGGTGCTGCTCCACGATATGCAGCCCTTCCGCGCCACCTGGTCCACCTGGTGTGAACTGTTCGCGGTGTTTTTGCTGGTGTGGTGGTATCTGGGCGGCAGGCCGGTGGGCAAAAAACAGCTGGCCGCCTTCACGGTGCTGGGCATCCTCACCGCCGCCTGGCGCAGCGAGAACATCTACTATGTGGCGGCCTTCCCGGTGCTGCTGGCCTTCCTGGTCCACAAAAAGCTGCTGCGGGCCGCCGCGGCGGTGCTCTGCGCGGTGGTCATCGCCGGGGGCACCCTGGCCGCCAACGCCTACACCAACCGCCTGATGGGCGGCGGCTGGGCGTACCAGCAGGTGGCGCTGTGCTATCAGGCGGCCGCCCTGGTCCAGGACGCCGACCCCCAGGCGGACGCCGAGGCCCTGGCCAGCATCGACAAATTCTTCGACGTGGATACCTGCCGGGCCCAGTCCACCCTCCACGGTCCCGCCCTGCGCGCGGCGGTGTGCCGCATCGGGGGAGACGTGACCCAGGAGGACTGGAGCGCCTGCACCAAGGCCATCGTCCGGCTGGCCCTCAAGTACCCGGGTTCGCTGCTGCGGGAACGGCTGGGGGTCTTTCTGAACACCGTGCACCAGAACCAGACCGACTCCAACCAGAAGATCGTCTTTGCCGCCACGGTGCTGGTCTATACCGACGACCCCGCCGCCATGCGGGACAACCAGAAGGATTTCCTCTATAACAGCATCGGCGCCTGGCCGGTGAACCAGACCCTGCGGCAGGATTTCATCATGTCGCTGAGCTACCGCACCGAATTCCTGGGCGGGCTGCCGGCGGCGACCTGGTGGATGCTGCCCTCCTTCGGGCTGCTGGCGGCGGCCATCCTGGTGCTGCTGGTGCGCCGCCGGTGGATGCTCTTTTTCGCGGCCGGGGCGCTGGCCGCCCGCATTCCGCTGGTCTTCCTCACCGCGCCGGACACCTACTTCATGTATTATCTGTCCCCCTACATGGCCGGTTATATCCTGACCGCCGTGGCCATCGTCTATGCGGTGCTGCGCCGCCAGAAAAACAAACAGGAAAGAGGAATCGTGTCATGATGCTGGCGTTCTTCCTGCTGGCCATCGCCCTGGTGCTGGCCGGACATGCCTTCCGCCTGCTGCGGTGGGAGCAGTTCGTGCGCATTTATGAGCGGCCCCAGCGCGGCACCATGCTGCGGGGCATGGCCGGCGGCTATGTGATCAATACGCTGCTGCCCCTCCACCTGGGGGATATCTTCCGGGCGGTCTTTGTGGGCCGCCGGATGAAATCCGGCGTGGGCTTTGCCCTGGCCACCGTCATCATGGACCGCTTCCTGGATGTCTGGTTCGTGGCGCTGGGCTTCGCGGCCTTCGCCCTGGCCGGGCAGGGGGGCGCTTCGGCGCTGCTGGCGGCCCGGGTGTATCTGGCTTTCGCCGTGGTGCTGGCCGTGGCCCTCGTGGTGGTGGTCGTGCTGCGGGACGCCATCAAGCGGGGGTGCCTGGCCGTCTGCGGCATCTTCAACGATACCCTCAAGCTGGACGGCATGGTCTTCTGCTGGAGCCTCATCAACACCTTCAAGGACCTGCGCCGGGTGAATCTGCTGCGGCTGGCGGTGAACACCGTCATCATGTGGGCGGCCTATCTCGGCTCCTACGCCGCGCTGGCCGCCGCGCTCACCGCCGCCGGACAGCCCATGGCCCTGGTGGATGTCTTTGACCTGCTCTTCGGCCGGTCGGCGGGGGACCTGCGGGCGGTGCTGCCCGGCGGCACCCTGGCCGGGGCGCCGGGCATGGTGCAGGGACTGCTGCTGGCCTGGTTTTTGCTGCCGCTGGCCGTCATGTGGCTGGCCACCCTGCTGCCCGAGGGGGTGCGGGGGGCCGTCAACCAGGCCACCGCCGCGGCCCCGGCGGAGGGAAGTTACCTGAACCTTTTGCCCCAGGCCGACCCCCAGGACCGGGCGGCCTTCCTGAGCCAGTATTTCGGGCTGCAGAACAAGGCCTGGGTGGACCGCTTCCTCCAGATGAATCAGGATATCACGATCCTGCAGGACTATTCGGCGGGTTCCAACGCCACCACCATGCTCTGCATGGACAAGACCCGTACCTTCTACCGCAAGTATGCCTTCGGCGCCGACGGCCAGAAGCTGGCCGAGCAGCTCCACTGGCTGCGGGCCCAGCAGGACCGGCTGCCGCTGTGCGAGATCCTGCGCACCGGCGAGGATGCCGACTGCTGCTGGTACGATATGACCTACGATCCCCAGGCGGTGGGGATGTTCCGGTATCTCCACTCCAACCCGGTGGAGAAGAGCGCCGCCGTGCTCCACGCAGTGCTGGACACGCTGGAGGAAAAACTCTACCGCCCCACGGCGAAGGCCGCCGACCCCGAGACCATCCGCCAGTACATCCACACCAAGGTGGACGGCAACCTGCGCAAGCTGCGGGAGGCCCGCAGCCTCCATGAGCTGATGGAGTATCCCACCCTGTGGATCAACGGCAAGGAGTACCGCAACCTGCCCCAGCTGGCCTGGCTGTTCGACCACGACCGGCTGGAAAAGCTCTTTGCCCGGGACCCGGTGGCCACCATCCACGGTGACCTGACCATCGAGAACATCATCTGCCGCACCGACGACAAGGGCTGGTATCTCATCGACCCCAACACCGGCAACCTGCACGAGAGTCCCTTCCTGGACTACGGCAAGCTGCTGCAAAGCCTCCACGGCGGGTACGAGTTCATGATGATGACCCCCCGGGTCAGCGTGCAGGGCAGCCACATCGACTTCGCCCTCACCCGGTCCGCGGCCTACGACGCCCTCTTCGCCAACCTGATGGCTGACCTGGGCCGCCGCTACCCCGACCAGCTGGACAGCATCCTCATGCACGAGGTCGTCCACTGGCTGCGGCTCATGCCCTACAAGCTGTCCCGGGACCGCAAACGGGCGGCCATGTTCTACGCGGGGCTGGTGATGGTGGCCAATGACGCCGCCGACCATGCCCAACGCTGAAAGGAGTTTATCCCCATGCTGATCTGCGTCGATCTGGACGGTACCCTGCTGGACACGGTGCCCGCCAACGCGGCCTCCTACCGGGCTGCGCTGGAGGAGCTGGGCTTCACCGTCAGTGACGAATACTACGCCGCCCGCTGCAACGGCGGCTATTACAAGGAATTTCTCCGCCCGCTCATGGGCGGCGACCCCGACCCCGCCGACGTGGAGCGGGTGCACGACCGCAAAAAGGAACTGTACGGCGATTTTCTACACACCGTGCGGCCCAACCGGGCGCTCTTTGAACTGCTCCAGGGCATGCGGGCGGCAGGGCACCGGCTGGCCTGCGTCACCACCGGCAGCCGCCGCAACGCCACCGAGGTGCTGAGCCATTTCGGGTGTGTGTGCTGGTTTGACCTGATCCTCACCAGCGAGGATGTGGAAAAAAGCAAGCCCGACCCGGAAGGGTACCGCAAGGCCATGGAAAAGCTGGGATTTTCCCCGGCGGAGACGATGATCTTCGAGGATTCCGCCCCGGGCCTCGAGGCGGCAAGAGCCAGCGGCGCGGCGGTGTTCAAAGTGGAAGCCTTCTGACGCTTGACGAAGACCGCCCGGCGCGGTACAATAACCTGGAGACACGGCGAAGGAGCCCTATAGGGTTTCTTCGCCTTTTTTGATAGGAGAGGAGAACGGGAATGGAAGAGAACAAGCGCCCGCTCATCGGGCTTGTGCCGCTGATGGACTACCAGCGGGCCAGTTACTGGATGCTGCCCGGCTACATGCAGGGCATCGAGGAAGCGGGGGGCGTGCCGGTGATGCTGCCCCTCACCGCCGACAAGGCCGCCCTGACCCGGCTGGCGGATACCTGCGACGGGTTTCTCTTCACCGGCGGGCAGGATGTGACGCCGTCGGTGTACGGGGCGGCCCAGACGGCGCTCTGCGGCGAGACCAGCCCCGAGCGGGACGCCATGGAAACCGAGCTGCTGGCGCTGGCCCGGGCCCAGGACAAGCCGGTGCTGGGCATCTGCCGGGGCATCCAGTTCCTGAACGCGGCCCTGGGCGGCACCCTCTGGCAGGACCTGCCGGTGGAATATCCCTCGGAGGTCAACCACCACCAGACCGGCGCCTACGACCAGCCCATCCACACGGTGCGGCTGCTGCCCGGCACGCCGCTGGCCGACCTGCTGGGGGTGGACACCCTGCCGGTGAACAGCTACCATCACCAGGCCATCCACAAACTGGCGCCGGGGCTCGCCGCCATGGCCACCGCGCCGGACGGTATCGTGGAGGCGGTGTACGAGCCGGGCAAGCGGTTTGTCTGGGCGGTGCAGTGGCACCCCGAATTTTCCTGGAAGGTCAGCGCCGAGAGCCGCAAAATCTTCGCGGCCTTCGTGTCGGCCTGTTGACCGAATCTTTACGCAAATATGACCGGAATGCGATAGATTTCGCGCTATACCCGCGGTATACTGGAATCAACGACCATGAACCGGGAGGGATTCGCCCATGCTGCCCTGTCAGACCAATTGCCCCCGCTACTGTGCGGGATGCCACAAGACCTGTACTGCCTGGCGCGCCTTGCAGCAGCGCCAGCAGGAGGACCGGGAGCGCCGCAAGGCGTACCTGCGCCGCGCCAACGAGGCGTGCCGTCAGGTGCTGCACAGTTTCCGGCGCGCGGGCGGATACATAGGCCCCCAGCCGGGCCACTGATTTCATAAGGCCGTAAAGGCGGACTGCACGGGGAGACAGAGGTGCAGCCCGCCTTTTTTCTGTCTGAAATATTGTGCACCGGCCCGCCGGTTGTGGTATAATGGCAGAAAAACGAAACAGGAGACTACTGTTATGAAGATACCCGCAAACGGCTTTACCCACGGCGGCAAGTTCCATGCCGACGATGTGTTTTCCACGGCGCTTTTGCAGATCGTGCGCCCCGACATCAAGGTGACCCGGGGCTTCACGGTGCCGGACGGCTTCCAGGGCATCGTCTACGATGTGGGGGGCGGCATGTTCGACCACCACGCGGAACCCCGGGAGACCCGTCCCAACGGGGTGCCCTACGCGGCCTTCGGCCTTTTGTGGCGGGTGCTGGGCGCCCAGCTGGTGGGGGAGCACCAGGCCCGGCTGCTGGACGAAAACTTCATCCAGCCCCTGGACCTCAACGACAACACCGGCGAGCAGAACTCCCTGGCCGACGCCATCGGCAGCTTCAACCCGCTGTGGGATTCCAAGGATGACCCCGACGAGTGCTTCTGGCGGGCGGTGCCGGTGGCGAAGCAGATCCTGGAAAACGAGATTGCCGCGGCCAACGCGGTGAACCGCGCCGACGACACGGTGCGCCGGGCCTACGCCCACATGCGGGACGGCATTGTGGTGCTGCCCGCCTATATGCCCTGGAAGAACGGCCTCTACAAGACCGACGCCCTCTTTGTGGTGTATCCCAGCCAGCGGGGCGGCTACAGCGCCCAGTGCGTCACCGACCACCGCACCAAGCGCAGCAAGCTGCCCTTCCCGCCGGCCTGGGCCGGCAAGCCGGAAGCCCAGCTGCGGGAAATCAGCGGCCTGGGGCTGCGGTTCTGCCATCCCAGCCGGTTCCTCATCACCGCCGACGACAAGGCCACCGCCATCGAGGCCTGCCGCCGCACGCTGCGGGCCGCCGGACGCCCGGTGAGCGAATGAGCGCCGATAATTTTGGCCCGGCGGCCAGTCTGGCGTCCGACCGCCTGCCCGACACCCCGGCCTGGGTCTATCTGCTGCGCTGCACCGACGGCAGCCTCTATGCGGGCTGGACCAACGACCTGGCCCGGCGGTTCCACGCCCACCGCACGGGGGCAGGCGGCGCCAAATACACCAAAAGCCACGGCAGGTCCGCCGTGCAGCTGGCCTACGCCCAGCGCTGCGCCGACAAGAGCGCGGCCCTCAAGCGGGAGGCGGCCCTGAAAAAACTGTCCAAGGCCGACAAGGAGGCCCTGGCCGCCGATTGGGCAGCACGCAGCCGCCTCACCGTGCGGATGGCCACCCCCGACGACGCAGCCGACGTGGTGACCCTGTATAACTGGTACGTCACCCACGGCACCCAGACCTTCCAGTACCAGCTCTCCACCGTGGAGGAGTACCGGCAGAACATCGCCGGGGTGCTGGAGAAAGCCCCCTTCCTGGTGGCTTACACCGCCGACGGGCGGCTGGCGGGCTACGCCTGCGCCCACCCCTGGCACACCCGGCGGGCCTTCGCCTGGGACGTGGAGACCACCGTCTACTGTGCCCCCGATGTGCTGGGCCAGGGCACCGGCCGCAAGCTCTACACGGCGCTGCTGGAACTGCTGCGGCGGCAGGGCTACCACAACGCCTTCGCCCTCATCACCCGGCCCAACCCCCAGAGTGACGCCTTCCACAAGGCGCTGGGCTTCACCCGCTACGGGGTGGAAAAGAACAGCGGCTACAAGTTCGGCCGCTGGCTGGACCTGGGCTACTGGGCCTGCCCGCTGAACCCGCCCGCCGACCCGCCCGCCCCGGTGCGGCTGCATCTGGAGGCGGCGGAAATTGAATCGGTCCTGCAAAATTGCACGGCTGTATAAATACTAAGACGGAAAAAGGACGGTGACCAGCGGGAATTCTGCAAGTAAAAATGAATATTCATGCAGAAAATCACATACAGGACATGCGCTCCTGTACAGAATGCCCAAAAACAGCGGGAAAGTGGAAACTCCTTTGTGGGATTTTCCACTTGTCTTTTGCCGTAAAAGTTGTATAATATACATCGTTGAATGAATAAATATTCAGCGGCGGCAAGCAACCGATCCCCGGCGCTGGCAGAACAGGAGAGGGAAGAATATGAAAAAGAACAAAGCGGACATCAAGAAAGTCGTACTGGCCTACTCCGGCGGCCTGGATACCTCCATCATCATCCCCTGGCTGAAGGAAAACTACAACAACTGCGAAGTCATTGCGGTTTCCGGTGACGTGGGCCAGGGCACCGAGCTGGACGGCCTGGAGGAGAAAGCCATCAAGACCGGCGCCTCCAAGCTCTACGTGCTGGACCTGAAGAAGGACTACATCGAAAACTACATCTGGCCCTGCCTGAAGGCGGACGCCAAGTATGAGGATTATCTGCTGGGCACCTCCCATGCCCGTCCCTGCATCGCCAAGGCGCTGGCCGACATCGCCAAGAAGGAAGGCGCCGACGCCATCTGCCACGGCTGCACCGGCAAGGGCAACGACCAGGTCCGTTTTGAGCTGACCCTCAAGGCCATGGCCCCCGATATGACCATCATCGCCCCCTGGCGGGAGTGGAGCATCAAGAGCCGTGACGAGGAGATCGACTACGCCGAAGCCCACAACATCCCCCTGAAGATCAACCGGGAGACCAACTACTCCAAGGACAAGAACCTGTGGCATCTGAGCCATGAGGGCCTGGACCTGGAGAAGCCCTCTCTGGAACCCCAGTACAACAAGCCCGGCTTCCTGGAGCTGGGCGTCAGCCCCGAGCAGGCCCCCGACACCCCGACCTATGTGAAGATCCACTTTGAGAAGGGCATCCCCACCGCCGTGGACGGCAAGGAGATGGGCAGCGTCGAGCTGGTGGAATACCTGAACAAGCTGGGCGGCGAAAACGGCATCGGCCTGCTGGATATTGTGGAGAACCGGCTGGTCGGCATGAAGAGCCGCGGCGTCTATGAGACCCCCGGCGGTGCCATCCTCTACAAGGCCCATAACGTCCTGGAGACCATCACGCTCGACAAGGAGAGCTTCCACTTCAAGGAGATCATCGCCCAGAAGATGGGCGAGCTGGTCTACAACGGCCAGTGGTTCACCCCGCTGCGGGAGGCCATCTGCGCCTTCACCGACGATCTGCAGAAGACCGTCACCGGCGATGTGACCCTCAAGCTCTACAAGGGCAACATGATCAACGCCGGCGTCACCAGCCCCTACACCCTCTACGACGAGCAGACCGCTTCCTTCGGCGAGGATGACGACTACAACCAGGCCGACGCCAGCGGCTTCATCAACCTGTTTGGCCTGCCCATCGCCGAGCGCGCCAAGCTGGCCAAGAGCTGGCCTGCCCAGGAGTAATTTCCTCTTTATCGCAACCATTCCGTACCGCCGTGGGCGGGCTGTAAGCCCACGGCGGATTTTGTTGTTACCACCCTAAGGAGGGTTCTTATGCCGCAACTTTGGCAGGGGCGCGCCAGCAAGGCCGTCGACAGCCGCGTCAATGACTTCAACTCCTCCATCCGCTTCGACGCGCGGATGATCGAGCAGGATATCCAGGGCAGCCTGGTCCACTCCGCCATGCTGGGGCGGCAGGGCATCATCTCGGAACAGGACGTACAGGACATCCACAGGGGCCTGCACAGCATCCTGGATGATCTGCACAGCGGCGCGCTGGAGATCGACCCCGCCGCCGAGGATGTCCACACCTTTGTGGAACAGACCCTCACCGCCCGGGTGGGGGATGCGGGCAAGCGGCTGCACACCGGCCGCAGCCGCAACGACCAGGTGGCGCTGGATCTGCGCCTCAACCTGCGGGAAGCTTCCGCCCACATCCAGGGCCAGATCAGGGAACTGATCGGGACCATCTGCGACCAGGCCGCCAAGGGCGCCGACTACGTCATGCCGGGCTACACCCATCTGCAGCGGGCCCAGCCGGTGACCTTCGGCCACCAGCTCATGGCCTACGCCTGGATGCTGCTGCGGGACCTGGGCCGCATGCAGGACGCCACCGCCCGGATGAACGCCGAGTGCCCCCTGGGCTCCGGCGCCCTGGCCGGCACCACCTATCCCCTGGACCGGTTCTATACGGCGAAGGAACTGGGCTTTGACGCCCCCTGCGCCAACTCCATCGACGGCGTCTCCGACCGGGACTTCTGCATCGAGCTGGGGGCGGCCATCGCCACCTGCATGATGCACCTCTCCCGTCTTTCCGAGGAGATCATCCTCTGGTGCAGCTGGGAGTTCAAGTTCATCGAACTGGACGACGCCTTCACCACAGGCTCCTCCATCATGCCCCAGAAGAAGAACCCCGATGTCACCGAGCTCATCCGCGGCAAGACGGGGCGGGTCTACGGCGACCTGAACACCCTGCTGGTCATGATGAAGGGCATCCCCCTGGCCTACGACAAGGACATGCAGGAGGACAAGGAGGCCATCTTCGACGCGGTGGATACGCTGGAACTCTGCCTGCGCACCGTGACCCCCATGCTGGCCACCATGACCCCGCTGCCCGCCAATATGCGCCGGGCGGCGGCCAAGGGCTTCATCAACGCCACCGACTGCGCCGACTACCTGACCAAGAAGGGCATGCCCTTCCGGGATGCCTACAAGTGCACCGGCACCATGGTGGCGGCCTGCATCGCCGCCGACAAGACGCTGGAAGAGATGACGCTGGAGGAATTCAAACAGTACAGCGACCTCTTCGAGGCGGACGTGTATCAGGCCATCGACCTGACGAATTGCTGCGAGGGCCGTACCAGCTACGGCGGCCCCACCAGGGCGAGCGTGCTCCAGCAGATCGAACAGGTACGGCAGAAACTTACAAACCAATAAACAGAAACAGGTGTTTTTGTGGCAAAGTACAAGATTTTCGTGGACGGTTCCTCCGGCACCACGGGGCTGCGCATCGCCGATCGACTGGCGGCGCGGCCGGAATTTACAATTCTGACCATTTCCGAGGCAGACCGCAAGGACGTGCAAGCCCGGGCGGCGGTGATCAACGAGAGTGATCTCTCCTTCCTCTGCCTGCCGGACGACGCCGCCCGGGAGGTGGTGCCGCTGCTGCGGCCCGACGTGCGGGTGCTGGACACCTCCACCGCCCACCGCACCAGCCCCGACTGGCTCTACGGCCTGCCGGAACTGGGCGATACCAAGGCAAAGCTGCCCGCCGCCACCCGTGTGGCGGTGCCGGGCTGCCATGCCACCGGTTTTATCGCCCCGGTGGCTCCCCTGGTGGAAAAGGGCCTGCTCCCCAGGACGGCGCAGCTTTGCTGCTACAGCCTGACGGGGTATTCCGGCGGCGGCAAGAAGATGATCGCCCAGTATGAGGCCCCCCGGGAGGATGCGGCCCTCAACGCGCCCCGGCCCTACGGCCTGGCGCTGCACCACAAGCACCTGCCCGAGATGAAGGCGATCGCCGGGCTGGACACCGCCCCCAACTTCGTGCCCATCGTGGCGGACTACTACGCCGGCATGGAGACGATGATCCCCCTGGACCTGGCGGCCCTGGGGCTGACCGCCCAGCAGGTGGCCGACACCCTGGCGGACTATTACGCCGGGGGCAAGATCATCTCGGTGCATCCCCTCAACGAGGGCACCGACGGCGGCTTTTTGGCCGCCAACAAGCTGGCCGGTTCCGACCGGCTGGAAATCTTCTGCCTGGCCAACCCCGACGGCACCCAGATGCAGCTCATCAGCCTGTTTGATAACCTGGGAAAAGGCTCGTCCGGCGCGGCGGTGCAGTGCATGAACCTGATGCTGGGACTGGACGAATGTGCGGGTCTGGCCCTGTAAACTATTCTTGAGATCGTGGAATGGGAGAGGAAAACGAAGATGGAAACATTTCAGCCTGTTGCAGGCGGCATCTGTGCCGCCAAAGGGTTTTGGGCGGCCGGTGTGCATTGCGGCATCCGGCACAATCACAGCAAACTGGACCTGGCGCTGATCAAGGCGGACGTGCGCTGTGCGGGCGCCGGCTGCTACACCACCAACAAGGTGTACGGCGCGCCCATCACGGTGGACCGGGAGCACCTGAAGGACGGCTACGCCCAAGCCATTGTGGTGAACAGCGGCAACGCCAACACCTGTGCACCCAACGGCATCCAGCTGGCCAAGGATACCTGTGATCTGGTGGCGAAAGCCCTGGGCATCGATGCCGGCGACGTGCTGCCCGCCTCCACCGGCGTCATCGGCCAGGCCATGGAGCTGACCCCCTTCGAGAAGGGCGTCCCCGCCGCGGCCGCCAAGCTGGCCGCCACCCCGGAGGGCAGCCACGACGCCGCCACCGCCATCATGACCACCGATACCCACACCAAGGAGTTTGCGGTGGAATTCACTGTGGGCGGCAAGACCTGCCACATCGGCGCCATCGCCAAGGGTTCCGGCATGATCCACCCCAACATGGCCACCATGCTGCTCTTCATGACCACCGACGCCCAGGTGGAGCCCGCCGTGCTGCAGAAGGCGCTCTCCACCGTGGTGCCGGCCACGTTTAACCAGATCTCGGTGGACGGCGACACCTCCACCAACGACACCGTGCTGCTGCTGGCCTCCGGCCTGTCCGGCGCTGCGGTGGCGGAGGGCACCGCCGACTACGATACCTTCGTGGCCGCTCTGACCACCGTGGCCGAGCATCTCTGCCGGGAGCTGGCCGCCGACGGCGAGGGTGCCACCAAGCTGCTGGAGTGCATCGTCACCGGCGCCCCCGACCTGGCAACGGCCCGGGCGGTGTCCAAGAGCGTCATCCACTCCACCCTGTTCAAGGCCGCCATGTTCGGCGCCGACGCCAACTGGGGCCGGGTGCTCTGCGCCATCGGCTACACCCCGGGAGACTTCGACATCTCCAAGACCGCCGTCCGCCTCAAGAGCCGGGCGGGGGAGGTCTTTGTCTGCGAGAACGCCGCCTACCACCCCTACAGCGAGGAGGAGGCCGCCAAGGTCCTGCATGAGGACGAGATCCAGATCCTGGTGGACCTGGGCTCCGGCGATGCCACGGCCAAGGCCTGGGGCTGCGATCTGACCTACGACTACGTCAAGATCAACGGCGACTACCGCACCTGAGAAGCGAGGGGACAGGTTGATGAAAAACGAACAGATGGCGCTGCTTTTCAGCGAAGCAACGCCCTATATCCAGAAATATCACGGCAAGACGCTGGTCATCAAGTACGGCGGCAACGCCATGGTCAACGATGAACTGAAGCTGGCCGTCATGAACGACCTGGTCACCCTGACGCTGCTGGGCGTGCGGGTGGTGCTGGTCCACGGCGGCGGCCCGGCCATCAACCAGATGCTCAAGCGGGTGGGCAAGGAGTCCAAGTTTGTGGGCGGCCTGCGCTACACCGATAAGGAAACCATGGGCATCGTCCAGCAGGTGCTGGCGGGCCAGGTGAACAAGGACCTGGTGGCGCTGCTCAAGGGCCGCGGCGTGGGTCTTTGCGGCATGGACGGCCACATGATCACCTGCTCCCGCAAGGCGGACATGGACCTCGGCTACGTGGGCGAGATCGAGCGGGTGGACACCACCCTGATCGACCATCTGCTGGCGGACAGCTTCATCCCGGTCATCGCCACGGTGGGCATGGACAGCAACGGCATCCCCTACAACATCAACGCCGATACCGCCGCCGCCGAAATCGCCATCGCCCTCCACGCCGAAAAGCTGGTGAGCATGACCGACATTGTGGGTCTGCTCTATGATAAGGACGACGAATCCACCCTGATCCCCGAGGTGGAAGTCTCGGAAATCGAGGGCTACAAGCAGGCGGGGGTCATTGCCGGGGGCATGCTGCCCAAGATCGAGGGCATGGCCGAAGCCATCTACAAGGGCGTCCACGAGGCGGTCATCATCGACGGCCGGGTGCCCCATTCCATTCTGCTGGAGATGTTCTCCGACCGCGGCGCCGGTACCATGTTCTACCGCCGCGGCAACCGCTAAAGGGAGGTAGAGCCAATGAATACCCAGTCCATCATGAAGCGGGACGACACCTATGTCCTGCACACCTACGGCCGCAGCCCGGTGGCGCTGGTGGGCGGCCAGGGCATGGTCGCCACCGACGCCGAGGGCAAGCAGTATCTGGACTTCACCTCGGGCATCGGCGTCAATTCCCTGGGCTACTGCCACCCGGCCTGGGTGGCGGCGGTGACGGCCCAGGCGGGCAAGCTGCAGCACACCTCCAACCTCTACTACACCGAGCCCTGCGGCGCCCTGGCGGAAAAACTCTGCCGCCGCACCGGGCTGGACGCGGTGTTTTTCGGCAATTCCGGCGCCGAGGCCAACGAGGGCGCCATCAAGGCGGCCCGCAAGTACAGCGTGGACACCTACGGCCCCGACCGCAACAAGGTGCTGACGCTGGTCAACTCCTTCCACGGCCGCACGCTGGCCACCCTGACCGCCACCGGCCAGGATGTGTTCCACCACGATTTCGGGCCCTTCCCCGAGCGGTTCGGCTACATTCCGGCGGGGGATTTCGCCGCCCTGGAAGCCGCCGCTGACGAAGAGACCTGCGCCGTGCTGCTGGAACTGGTGCAGGGCGAGGGCGGCGTCGTCGCTCTCGACAAAGAGTATGTGGCAAAGGTGGCCGCCTTCTGCAAGGAGCACGACATCCTGCTGCTGGTGGACGAGGTGCAGACCGGCGTGGGCCGCACCGGCACCTTCCTGGCCTGCGAGCGGTTTGACCTGCACCCCGACATCGTCACCCTGGCCAAGGGCCTGGGCGGTGGTCTGCCCATCGGCGCCGTGGTCATGACCAAAAAGGTGGCCGACCACATGGGACCCGGTTCCCACGGTTCCACCTTCGGCGGCAACCCGGTGGTGTGTGCCGGCGCGCTGGTGGTCATGGACGAACTCACCGACGAACTGCTGGCCAGGGACAATGCCTTGGCGGACTATCTGCGGGCGGAACTCAAAAAGCTGCCCCATGTCACCGAGGTGAGCGGTCTGGGCCTGATGGTGGGCATCGCCTTCGAGGAGGGCATCGGTGCCGCCGCCGTGCGCACCGCCTGCGAGCAGCAGGGCCTGCTGGTGCTCACCGCCAAGACCCGGCTGCGGCTGCTGCCGCCGCTCATCCTCACGCAGGAGGATGTGGACAAAGCCCTCGCCATCCTGCGTACCGTGTTGGAGAAACTGTGATGAAACATCTGTTGAAACTGGGCGGACTGACCCGCGCCGAGATCCTGCACATCCTGGATGTGGCCGACGAGTACAAGCGGCTGCACAAGCAGGGGATCGACCCCAAGGACCTGCAGGGCAAGGCGGTGGCGCTGATGTTCGCCAAACATTCCACCCGCACCCGTACCAGCCTGGAGGTGGGCATCTACCAGATGGGGGGCCTGGGCACTTACTTAAGCGCCAACGATCTGCAGACCGCCCGGGGCGAGCCCATCCAGGACACCGCCCGGGTGCTGGGGCGGTATTATGATGCCATCGTCTGCCGCACCTACAAGCAGACCGACCTGGACGCCCTGGCCCAGTACAGCGGTGTGCCGGTGGTGTCGGGCATGACCGACTACGCCCATCCCCTGCAGGTGCTCACCGACCTGATGACGGTGCGGGAGTACAAGGGCAGGCTGGAAGGGCTGCGCATGGGTTTTGTGGGGGATGGCTACAACATGGCCAACAGCCTGATCGTGGGGTGTCTGGCCGTGGGCATGCAGGTCACCATGGCCTGTCCCAAGGGCTACCGCCCGTCGGCCGATGTGCTGATGCAGGCCAAGGCCTACGGCAATGCCTTTAAGCTGGTCCATGCCCCCGACGAGGCCGCCCGGGATGCCGATGTGCTCTTCACCGATGTGTGGGTGAGCATGGGCATGGAGCGGGAGCGGGACCGCCGGTACCGGGATTTCACCGGGTTCACGCTGGATGATGCCCGGATGGCCCTGGCCAAGCCGGATTGCATGGTGCAGCATCCGCTGCCCGCCCGCCGTGGCGAGGAAATCGCCACCGATGTGTTTGAGAAGCACGCCAATGAGATCTTCAATGAGGCGGAAAACCGCCTCCATGTGGAAAAGGCCGTCCTCGCCATCCTCCTGGCCGGCAAGTGACTTGCCCGTGTGTTCTTTTCTTGCAAGAAAAGAACCAAAAGAACTCTAATTAAAAATGCGTGCAGGGGACTTTTTTCTATTATATAAGGTATAGAGAAGATTGTACAAAGGTTTTACTTGCGGTTTGGCTCCAGAGAGCTTATACTGGTAAGACAGTATATAGGTACAGGTGGACAGGCCCATGTTGAAGATTTACCGCACAAGAGACAAACTGCTGACCCGGGCAGACAATATGGAGGAAGGCAGCTGGGTATGCCTGACGGCCCCCAGCGAGGCCGAGGTGCGTCAGGTGGCCGCCACGCTGGACATCGAGCCAGACGACCTGTTTGCCGCCACCGACCCCGAAGAATCGGCCCGCATCAGTCTGGAGGACGGATACACCGTCATCATCGTGGACATTCCCTACCAGCTGCCCGGCGCCGATGAGGGCTCCTACTCCACCATCCCCATGGGCATCCTGCTGACCCAGGAGCTGGTGGTCACCGTCTGCTCAGTGGAGACGCCGGTGATCGGGGACTTCACCTCCTGCCGGGTGAAGGGCTTTTCCACCCGGAAAAAGATGCGGTTCGTCTACCAGCTGCTCTACCGTGCCGCCACCATGTACCAGCAGGAGCTGCGGCTCATCGACCGCCGGCGGCAGGCGCTGGAGAAAAACCTTTCGGGGGATCTGCGGGACAGCGACCTGGTGGAGCTCCACGGGCTGGAATCCACCCTGGTCTACTTTGCCACCAGTCTGCGTGCCAACGCCACGGTCCTGGACCGTCTGACCCGCTACAAGCGGCTGGAACAGTATCCCGACGACCGGGAACTGCTGGACGATGTCATCGTGGAGATCCGCCAGGCCATCGAGATGACCAGCATCTACCGGGACGATATCAAAGGTACGCGGGAACTGTTCAGCTCCATCCTGGACAACCGCCTGAACAACGCCATGAAATACCTGACCAGCATCACCCTGCTGATGGCCGTGCCCACCGTGGTCAGCGGCCTGTACGGCATGAACGTGTCGTCGGAGGGCATGCCCTTTGCCAGCAGCGCCGCCGGTTTCGGCATCGTGCTGGGGCTGACCCTCATCATCTGTGCGGTGACGGCCTGGTTCCTGCACAAAAAACACATGCTGTAACGCCGAACCCCTGTCCGGAAAAATCCGGGCGGGGGTTTTCTTTTGGGGGGTGCTGTGGTACAATATACAGATATATGGAGTTTTCTCCGTATGGTAACGTATAGAGGCAACCTGAGGGATGGAAAGGACAATCGACCATGTGTGGATTTGTTGGTTTTACCGGGCTGCGCGAAGGGCGTGAAGCGATCCTGCACAAGATGGCGGACCGCATCATCCACCGCGGCCCCGATATGGAAGGGTATCACCTGAGCGGCGACACCCCCGCCACCGCCGTGGCGCTGGGCTTCCGCCGGCTGAGCATCATCGACCTGGCGGCAGGCCGCCAGCCCATGTACAATGAGGACGGCACCGTCGTCTGCGTCTTCAACGGCGAGATCTACAACTTCATGGACCTGCGCACCGAGCTGCAGGCCAAGGGACACATCTTCAAGACCCACTGCGACACCGAGGTCATCCTCCACGGCTACGAGGAGTACGGCAACAAGCTGGCCGCCATGCTGCGGGGCATGTTCGCTTTTGTGGTGTACGACACCAAGACCAACGTCATGTACGGCGCCCGGGATATCTTCGGCGTCAAGCCCTTCTACTATACCCAGACCGATGCGGGCGAGCTGCTCTTCGGCTCCGAGATCAAGAGCCTGCTGGAGCATCCCGGCTTCCGCCGGGAGGTCAACCCCGAGGCGCTGCGTCCCTACCTGACCTTCCAGTACAGTGCCATGAACGAGACCTTCTTCAAGGGCACCTACAAGATGCCCCCCGCCCACTGGTTCGAGTACAAGGACGGCAAGATGCACATGGAGCGCTACTGGGACGTGGATTTCCGCCACAAGACCAGCATGAGCTTCGAGGACTGCGCCAGCCAGATCGACGCCCGGGTGCGGGAGTCGGTGGCGGCTCACCGCATCAGCGACGTGAAGGTGGGTTCCTTCCTGTCGGGCGGCGTGGATTCCAGCTATATCACCGCCTGCCTGATGCCGGACGACACCTTCTCGGTGGGCTTCGAGACCCCCGACGGCGGCCACAAGTTTGACGAGACCACCGAGGCTGCCGAGCTGTCCCAGAAGCTGGGCATCCACAACTACCGGGAGATGCTCACCAAAGAGCAGTGCCTGGATGCCTTCGCGGACATCCAGTACCACATGGACGAGCCCCAGTCCAACCCGTCCTCGGTGCCGCTCTACTTCCTGTGCCAGCTGGCCCGCCGCCATGTGACGGTGGTGCTGTCCGGCGAGGGCGCCGACGAGATCTACGCCGGCTACGAGTGGTACGCCGACACCCACCTGATGCAGGAGTACAAGCATCTGCCGCTGCCGCTGCGCCATCTGGCCAGCGACGTGAGCCAGCATCTGCCCTACTTCAAGGGGCATGACTTCATCATCAAGGGCAGCGGCCGTCCCGAGGACTGGTTCATCGGGCAGGCGCTGGTCTTCACCGAGCAGGAAGCCTACGACATCCTGAAGCCGAAATACCGGGTGGGCCCCACCGCCCGGGAGGTGGCCGCGCCCATCTACGACCGGGTGAAGGATCTGCCGGAGCTGGAAAAGAAACAGTATCTGGACCTGAACCTCTGGCTGCCCGGCGACATTCTGCTGAAGGCCGACAAGATGAGCATGGCCCATTCCCTGGAGCTGCGTGTGCCTTATCTTGACCGGGAAGTGCTGCGGGAAGCCGCCACCTACCCTGTGAACTACAAGATCGCCGGCGACACCAAGGCCGTGCTGCGGGCCGCCGCCAACAAGACGCTGCCCGACGCCTGGGCCAACCGCACCAAGAAGGGCTTCCCGGTGCCCATCGCCAAGTGGCTGGAGGACCCGGCCTTCTCGGCCAAGGTGCGCGCCAAGTTCGAGAGCGACGTGGCTGCCGAGTACTTCGACCAGGACAAGCTGGTGGCCATGCTGGCCGACCCGCGCCACGACCGCCGCAAGATCTGGACGGCCTACACCTTCCTGACCTGGCACGAACAGTTCTTTGAGAAGTGGGCGTGATTTCTCCAAGAGGGCAACAGCCGCCCACGCTTCGCAAAACTCCTCACCGATAATTCCGGGGTAAATCCCCCTGCAGGTGTCGCTGTTGTCGGCGCATGTCCGCCAGCAGCGACCTTTTTACAGCAGGTTCTTCTATATCAAGGAGATGCAATTTTTGCCATGAACACCGATCTGATCCCTGTATTCCTGGGTGCCGACCTGAACTGCTACAACTTTGCCCGGGCCTTCCATGAGGCCTACGGGGTGGAGAGCTACGCCTTCGGCCGGTACGCCATGGCACCCACCAAGTATTCCAAGATCATCCACTTCACCATCGTGCCGGACATCGACAACGAACCCACCATGCTGAAGGTCCTCCACGACTTCGCCAAGGAGCACGCCGGCAAGAAGCTCTACCTCTTCGGCTGCACCGACGACTACGCGGCGATGATCATCCGCCGCAAGGCCGAACTGCCCGAGTATATCGCCCCCGGCCCCGCCGCCGACCTCTACGGTCTGATCCAGAAAAAGGCCGAGTTCTACGAAGTCTGCGACAAGTTCGGCATTCCCTACCCCACCACGAAAGTCCTCACCGCGCCGGCGGAGGCCGCCGAGATCACCGAGGACAAGCTGGGCTTTGCCTATCCGATTATTGTGAAGCCTTCTTCCAGTGTGGCTTACTGGAAATTCCCCTTTGACGGCATGAAGAAGGTCTACACCGCCGCCACCCCCGAGGAGGCAGCCTCCATCGTCAGACAGATCTACGCTTCGGGCTACCCTGACAAGATGATCCTTCAGAAGATGGTGCCGGGCGGCGACGACCACATGCGGGTGCTCACCGCCTTCTCGGACGAGAACGGCAAGGTGCGGGCCATGTGCCTGGGTCACACCATGGTGGAGGAGCACACCCCCCACGGGCTGGGCAACCACGCGGCCATCGTCACCGAGGACACCACCGCCCTGCCCCTGGTGGAGAACATCCGCCAGATGCTGGAAGCCTGCCACTACACCGGCTTTTCCAACTTCGACATCAAGTGGTCGGGCGAGCCGGGGGATTTCCGGGTGTTTGAGATCAACCTCCGCCAGGGCCGCAGCAACTACTATGTGACCGCCAGCGGCATGAACATCGCCAAGCTGGTTGTCGAGAAGTGGAACGACGGCGGCACCGACTGCGTGCTCAATCGCAACGAGGTGTTCTGGCACCACGTGCCCGCCCAGGTGGCCTTTACCTACACCGAGGACAAGCAGCTGGTGGCCAAAGCCCGGCAGCTGAAAGCCCAGGGCAAGGAGGCCTGCTCGCTGCTTTACAAGCCCGACCTGTGGATGAACCCCATCCGCTACGCCTGCGTGCTGGAGCAGCTGCGCCGCCAGTTCAAGAAGTTCAAAACCTACTACCCGAAAGGCTGATGCGCCCCATGAAACTGAACGAACTCGTTCGCCACATTGACCACACCGGCTCTTCCGACGCCGAGATCACCGCCATCACCTACGATTCCCGCAAGGCGGGGCCGGGGTCGCTCTTTGTCTGCCTGGTGGGCGCCTGGATGGACGGCCACACCTTCGCCCGCAGCGCCTACGACCAGGGCTGCCGGGCCTTTCTGGCGGAGCACCCCCTGGACCTGCCGGAGGATGCGGCCCAGATCATCACCCGGGACACCCGGGCGGCGCTGGCCGTCATCGGGGCGGACTTTTACGGCAACCCCGCCGACCAGCTGCACATCATCGGCATCACCGGCACCAAGGGCAAGACCACCACGGCGCTGCTCACCGCCGCCATCCTCACCGAGGCGGGGCTGCCCTGCGCCTACATCGGCTCCAACGGCGTGAACATCGCCGGCACCCACGAGGCCACCGCCAACACCACGCCGGAAAGTCTCGAACTGCACCGGCTGTTCCGCAAGATGCTGGACGCCGACGTGCACCACGTGGTGCTGGAGGTGAGCAGCCAGGCGCTGCGCCACCACCGGGTGGACGGTATTCCCTTTGAGGTGGTGGCCTTCACCAACCTGTCGGAGGACCACATCGGCCCCGGCGAGCACCCCGATTTTGAGGACTACAAGGCCGCCAAGCGCCGTCTGTTTGCCGAGTACCACGCCCGGCAGATGGTCTACAACGCCGACGACGAGGCCAGCGACTACATGCGGGCGGGCTTCGGCGGCAAACAGGTCAGCTTCGGCATCGACCAGGACGCCGACTACCGGGCGGTGAATCTGGCCCAGTACCGCAGCGAGACGGCGCTGGGCATCGACTTCACCTGCCGCCACGGCGGGGAGGAGACCCCGGTGCGGGTCATGTCCCCCGGCGCCTTCAGCGCTTCGGACGCGCTGTGCGCCATCGCCCTCTGCGGGGCCTTCGGCGTGATGCCCGCCCAGGCCGCCAAAACCCTGGCCCACACCCCGGTGGAGGGCCGCTTCGAGGTGGTGGAGGGACTGCCCGGCCGCACCTTCATTGTGGACTACTCCCACAACGGGCTGGCCCTGACCAGTGCCCTGAAAACCCTGCGGGCCTACCATCCCCGTCGGCTGATCTGCGTCTTCGGGTCGGTGGGCGGCCGCACCCAGGTGCGCCGCCGGGAACTGGCCGAGGCCGCCAGTGCCTGGGCGGATTACAGCATCCTCACCAGCGACAACCCCGACTTTGAGGACCCGCTGCAGATCCTGCGGGAGATCGATTCCCACATGGCCCCCGATGCCCTGTACACCCTGATCCCCGACCGGGCCGAGGCCATCCGCAAGGCGGTGGCCATGGCCGAGGAAGGCGACATTGTCCTCTTCGCGGGCAAGGGCCACGAGAATTATCAGCTCATCCGGGGCCGGAAGGTGCCCTTTGTGGAGCGGGAGCTGATCCGGGAAGCCTGCCGCGCCCTGCAGGGCTGACCGATATCTTCCATACAATAACAAAAATCCCCCTGCCGGGAATGCCCGGCAGGGGGATTTGCTGTTTACCGATTACTGGGTGCTGGTGCTCAGGGTGACGGCCAGGGTCAGGACTTTGCCGTCCCGCTCTACCTGCAGGTTGACGGTGTCACCCACATTCTTCTTGGCCAGGTAGCTCTTCACATCGTTGGAAGTGCTCACCGCCGTGTCGTCCACGGCAATGATGCGGTCGCCCGCCTTGACGCCGGCGGATTCCGCACCGCTGCCCGCGGTGACCTGCACCACATAGACGCCGGTGGCGCTGACGCCCATCTGCTGGGCGGAGCTGGCATCGCTCACATCCACGATGGTGACGCCCAGGGCCGGACGGGCCACCGAGCCGCTCTCGATGAGCTGGTTGGCGATATCCATGGCGGAGTTGATGGGGATGGCGAAGCCGATGCCCTCGGCCTCGGAGTAGCTGCTCTTGGCGTTGACCACGCCGATGAGTTCACCGTTGGCATTGAAGAGGCCGCCGCCCGAGTTGCCCGGGCTGATGGACGCATCGGTCTGGAGCAGCGTCATGTCATTGTCTTCCACCGTAACTTCCCGGTTCAGGGCGCTGATGATGCCGTCCGTCACACTGTTGGACAGGGTGCCCAGGGGGTTGCCCACGGCCACCACCGTCTCGCCCACGGCCAGGGCGTCGCTGTTGCCGATGACCGCCGGGGTCAGGCCGGTGGCATCGATCTTGATGACCGCCACATCGGAGGTGGAGTCGGAACCCACCACGGTGGCGTCATAGCTGTCGCCGGTGCTCAGCTGCACCTTGATGCTGGTGGCGCCGCTGACCACGTGGGCGCAGGTCAGGATGTAGCCATCCTGGCTGATGATGACGCCGGAACCGGCGCCGCTCTGCACATAGTAGCCGCCGAACCAGGTCTGGGAGCCGCTCATCTGCTCGGTGGTGATGGCCACCACGCTGGGCGAAACCAGCGACGCGATCTGCTGCACCGACATGGTGGTGCCATCGGTGCTGTTGGCGTTGGTGGCGTCGGAGGCTTCACGCTGGACCTGCTGCACCACCACCTGGCTGCCCACCAGGCCGGTGCGGCTGGCCAGGATGGCGCCGCCGAAGCCGCTGCCGAAGCCCAGCACCACGACGCCTACGCCGGCCAGCACCCGCAGCAGCACCGGATGGTGCTTTTTCTGCTTCTTGGGGGGCTGCTGGGGCGCGCTGGCGTAGCTGTAGCCGTTGTAGCCGCCGCCATTGCCGCCGTTGCCGCCGCTGAAGCTGCTGGTGTAGCCGTTGCTGCTGCCGGCGGAACCGGTGGCGCCGGTGTAGCCGCTGTTCTGCTGCGGGGCGGGGTTGGGGGTGGAGTAGTCGGTCTGGGCGGTGTTGGCGGTGTTCATGCCGCTGCTGCCCACGTTGGGGTAACCGCTGCCTGCCGTGTTCTGGGCGGACTGGGTGTTCTGGGGTTCGGTATGTTCTGCCGGGGAGCTGCCCTGGGGGGCACCCTCGCCCGTTGTATGATTATAAAGGCCGGAGTAATCAAACTCGTTGCTCATACGGGTCCTTCCTTTCGCTTTCTTCTGAGAGGGGGTCTTTTCGCCTTCTCTGCTAAAGAGTATACCCGCGAATTGTGAAATAGGTTTCGCGTGGGAGTGAAAAGAATGTGAAAAGCCGGGCGTTTCGGGCCCCTTTTTCCCTCGTTTTCACACATTTTATCATTTTTGGCAGCACTTGACAATGCTGTCCGGGGCCTGTATCCTGTTTGGAGAGAGGTGTTTTCCCATGCAGATCCGCCGCGAAGGTACGGTGTATACCCTTTATAAAGAGAAGACGCCCATCGGCACGGCGCGGCTGGAAGAGGGGACCGTCTGGGTGGAGATCACCCCCGCCTGGCGCCGCCGGGGCTACGGCAGCTATTTACTAAAGGAACTGCTGCGGGGAAACGGCGGTCTTGACCCCAAGGCGGAGACCCGGTTCACCGCGCCCCTGCCCGCCGACGACGCCGCCCGGGCGCTGGCGGCAAAGTTCGATTTCCGCCCCGACGGTACCCGGCTGGTCCGGCGTCGCGTGCCCGATCTGTCGGCGGTGGGGCTCTGCCATGAATTCCTTGCCGCCCACCTGGCCCCGGGCGGCTTTTACATCGACGCCACCTGCGGCAACGGCCATGACACGGAATTTCTCTGCCGTCTGGCGGGGCCGTCGGGCAGGGTGCTGGCACTGGACATCCAGCCCCGGGCCGTGGCGGCCACCAACGACCGGCTGGCGGCGGCAGGGCTGGCGGGCATCGGCCATGCCATCCAGGCCGACCACGCCCGGCTGGGTGAACTGGCCGAGGCCGCCAGTGCCGACTGTGTGCTTTTCAATTTCGGGTGGCTGCCGGGGGCGGACCACGGAGTGCACTCCACGGCGGCGGGCAGCGTGACGGCGCTGAAAGCCGCGCTGGCGCTGCTCAAGCCCCGGGGCATCCTGGCCGCCGTGCTCTACAGCGGGCAGGTCATCGGGGACAGCGAAAAGCAGGCCGCCCTGGCCTTTTTCCGCTCGCTGCCGCTGACGGAATACACCGTGCTGGTCTGCGAGTTTGCCAACTGGGCCGACACCGCGCCGCTGCCCTGTTTCATCCTCAAGCGCTGAAAGGAGGTCCCCGCCTCGTGGAGGAGCAGCAGTTTCTGGAACAGTATATGGCGTCCTTCAACGGCCAGCAGCAGGCGGCCGTGGGGGCGGTGGAAGGCCCGGTGCTGCTGCTGGCGGTGCCGGGCAGCGGCAAGACCACCGTGCTGGTGACCCGGCTGGGGTACATGGTGCTCTGCCGGGGCATTGCGCCGGAATCCATCCTGACCATGACCTACACGGTGGCCGCCACCCGGGAGATGCGCGGCCGGTTTGCGGCCCGGTTCGGGGAGGCGCTGGCCGGGCGGATGCAGTTCCGCACCATCAACGGGGTGTCGGCGGTGATCCTGCAGTATTACAGCCGCCGCTACCACCGGCAGCAGCCCCAGCTCATGACCAACGAGGGGGAACTGACCCGGCTGCTGACCCAGCTCTACCAGCAGGTGGCGGGCGACTATCCCACCGAGAGCACCCTCCAGGAACTGCGCACCGCCATCACCTACATCAAGAATATGGCGCTGGACGAGGAGGGCATCGCGGCGCTGGAGACCGACCTGCCCGATCTGCCCGCCCTCTACCGGCGGTACCAGGCGGAACTGAAGCGCCGGGGCTGGATGGACTACGACGACCAGATGGTCTTTGCCTTGCAGATCCTCAAGGCCGTGCCGGCGGTGCTGGGGTATTTCCAGGACCGCTTCCCCTACCTCTGCGTGGATGAATCCCAGGACACTTCCAAGATCCAGCACGAGATCATCGCCCTGCTGGCGGGGCGTTCCCGCAACCTCTTCATGGTGGGGGACGAGGACCAGAGCATCTACGGCTTCCGGGCGGCCTATCCCCAGGCGCTGATGGAGTTTGAGAAGGTGTGGCCGGGGGCGAAGGTGCTGCTGATGGAGCACAACTACCGTTCCGGGACCGAGATCGTGGACGCCGCCAACCGCTTTGTGGCCCGCAACCGCTACCGCCGTCCCAAGGTCATGCGGGCCACCTGCGGCGACCAGGGGCCGCTGGAGATCGTGAAGATCGCCAAGCGGGAGGACCAGTTCAGCTGGCTGTTTGAGCGGGTGCGCCGGGGGGAGAAGCTGGCGGTGCTCTTCCGCAACAACGAGAGCGCCCTGCCCCTCATCGACCTGTGCGAGCGGCACAGCCTGGCCTACCGCTTCCCCCGCAGCGATCTGACCTTTTTCACCGACAAGATCGTGCTGGACGTAGCGGACCTGCTGCAGCTGGCCCGCCGCCCCACCGACAGCGGGTTGTTCATGAAGCTCTACTACAAGTTCGGGCTGCCCATCGCCCGGCGGCAGGCGGTCTACGCCTGCGGGGCCAGCGACCGCAGCGGACGGCCCATCCTGGAGGAGCTGCGGCGCTGTCCCGACCTGAGCCGCCGGGTGCGGGAGGGGCTGGAGGATGTGGTGGCCGCCATGCACCGGCTGCCGGGGCTCACCGCCGCCGAGGCCGTCACCGCCCTGCGGGACGAGGCGGGCTACGGCGCCTACCTGGAACAGAAGCGGATGGACAGCGGCAAACTGTCCATCCTGGGGCTGCTGGCCGAACAGGAGCCCACCCCCGACCGGCTGCTGGCCCGGCTGGCAGAACTGCGGGAGGTGCTGGCCCACCGGCAGGACCCCGCCCAGGCGTTGCTGACCCTCTCCACCATCCATTCCAGCAAGGGGCTGGAGTATGACAGCGTGGTGCTGCTGGACGTTTTCGACGGCATCCTGCCCGCCCAGCTGGAAGTCTGCTGCCGCACCAAAGAGGACACCCTGCGCTACGAGGAGGACCGGCGGCTCTACTATGTGGCCATGACCCGGGCCAAGCGGCGGCTGGTGCTCTTTGACTGCCCGGCGCTGCCCTCGGTGTTCACCCAGGAGGTGCTCTTCAACCTGCCGGAGGCCCGGGCACGGCGGGAGCAGGAGGCCCAGGAGGCCGCCCGGCTGCGGAACAAGGCCGACAAGCTGCTGGCCAGCGCTTCCACCACGGCCCCGGCCCCCAAGCTGCCGCCGGTGGACCTGGGGGAGCTGTCCCGGGTGGGGGCCACCGTCAAACACGCGGTGTTCGGGCTGGGTTCCGTCACCGAGGTGAACGGCCGCTTCCTCACCATCCGCTTTCTGGACGGCCGGGAGCGCCGCCTGGACGGCCCCACGGTGGCCGAGCATCATCTGCTGGAACCTGCCGACGATTCATAACAAACCGCCCGCTGCTTCGCGCAGCGGGCGGTTGCTTTTATTGGAGCGACCTGTCACTCCCGGCAGACCGATACCACCGGGATATTCAGCAGGCTTTGCCGCACGCGGAGGTCGATGTCCTCCCCCGGCGTGGGCCAGGCGGCGGGGTCGCCGCCCAGCGGGGTGCGGAACGTCCGTCCCTCCCACCGGAACACCAGGCTGCCGTCATCGTCTTGCTCTTGGGGCAGCCGCACCTCCACCACCGTGCCGGTATCGGGGACGGCCGGGGCGGTGAGCGCCAGATTCAGGCTGTAACCCAGCGGGAAGGCCAGCATGGCCGCCAGCATCAGGATCATTCCCCGTTCCCGCCTGCGCTCGGGGGGACGGCGCCGCTCGCATACCACCGCCAGCGCCACCCCCAGCGCCAGGCAGAGCACGGCCAGCGGCACCGGGCGGCCCACAAGGAACACCCGGGCTTCCAGCACTGCCCACATCAGAGCGCCGCTGACCGGCAGAAGGGTGAGCCACAGCCTCACATGCATCCGCCGCCAGGCCGGGGTGGCCAGGACCTGCCGGAGCCCCCCGAGCCGGGGCCGGAGCGGATAGGCCTCCCACACAAAGATGTCCGGGAAGGCAAGGTAGGCCCCGAAAAAGACCAGCGGCAGCCAGCAGGCCAGCAGCGATGCGGAGCGCAGCCCCAGCACGCCCCTCCCCTGCACCAGCAGCCACCACTGGACCAGCAGCACCACCGGCGGCAGCCAGGCCACCGGGCGCAGCCATTTCATCCAGCGGTGGGCAGGCAGGCGGTCCGCCTCGTTCCAGTCCTCCACGGCCTGCACCCGGGGGATGGGTTCGGTCATCCGCCGTCGCACAGCGGTGCCGGTGTTGGCCACGTTCCGGGCCTGCAGCAGGTCCAGCAGCGCCTTTTCGTGGATCATGCCCTTGTCAAAATGGTAGAGGACCCGGCCTGACCCGTCGCAGACATAATACCGGCCCAGCCGTCGCCGGACCCGCACAAAGGCGGGGCGGTCTTCCGTCCGGCGATACCACCCCCAGATGTTCCAGCAGTCTGCATGGCCGTCGGGGGTCACCAGCAGCCTCTCGTTGCGCGCCGCCACCACCACGATGGCCATGGCCAGCACGCCCACCGCCAGAAAGGCGCCGCAGGCGATCAGGCCCGTCAGGTCGCCGGCCGAGGCGGTCAGCCTGGGAAGCAGCACCAGAAAGGCCGCATACAGCAGTTCCATCACAGCGCCAACGGGTGCGGCCCAGCCGGAGTTGCAGACTTCCAGCTCCCCTTCCTCGGGGTCCCGCCGGCTGGGGCAATAAACCATCTGGCCCAGACCCACCGGCAGGCAGAAAGCCTGCCCCGCCAGCACCGCCTGCCGCATGGCAGCCCCGCCGGGCAGCGGGTGCCCCCACCAGTACCAGAATCCGCCCAGCCCGATGACCAGCACTGCCGCACCGGCCAGCCGCTGCACCACGGTGCGGATCCCCTGCCGTGTTGTTTGCCCGGTCATGGTCCTTCCCCCTTTGCGCTTTTTACCAGTATACCATAGAATCTGCCGCTGCGCCCGGCAAAGGAGCACAAAAAACCGCCCCCGCGGCCTTTGCAGGTCACAGGGGCGGTTAGGATTATCCGATCAGCTCGTCAGGCGACGGGGTGC
>CALXHT010000003.1 GCA_944388215.1 uncultured Gemmiger sp.
ATCTCCTATATTCATACCAAGCAAGGCGTATTGTACCTGTCCATGATCCGGGATCTGTATGACAACAGCATTGTGGCCTACAAGACCGGAACGGAACAAAGCGTGAATCTGGTTCTGGACACCATCCGCCAGGCAATACGCAGAGAAAAGAAGAAGGTCGCTGCGGACTTGCAGCTCCACAGCGACCAGGGTGCTCAGTACGCCTCACAAGCATATTTTGAGCTGTCTCAACAATACGGCATTACGCCTTCGATGTCAAGACGTGGGAACCCATATGACAATGCAATGGCGGAAAATTTCTTCTCCATTCTCAAAACAGAATGCATCTACCGCCACAAACCGGCTACCTTCTCTGAAGCCAACGAGATGATTGACCGTTACATCCACTTTTACAACCACGAACGTATCCAAAGCAAAACAGGAGTGGCGTCGCTGACGCTGCGCCACTCCTGCTAAAACCAAATATTCCTGCACCCGGGGCTTTTTTGTACTGTCTGCACAATCTGGGGCGGTTCAGCATTCCTGCTTCCGGCGGTATTTGTTTGTATCTGTGTGTACGATTGAGGTGGGGCGCCCCCTTGTTTGTTCGGGAAAAAGGGACGCCCTTTTCAGTTCCAGTGCCCAAAGCGATACCGGGGCTTGATCGGCTCCTCGTAGTCAATATCCTTGCCGAGAAACACCCGCACCGCATTTTTCTGGTACCGTTTCTGGGTGCGCGGGCTCAGGGTATCGAACGCTGCCCTGAGATGGGCCGGGCGCTTTTCGGGATGATGGGCGTCGGTACAGATCAGATGCACAAGGCGCCAATCGATATATTTCTGCAGGATCTTGGCTGTGTGTCCTTTCCGGACCAACCCGGAGGCATTGATCTGTGCCAGGGCCCCGTTGGACACCCAGTCATACAGCAGTGTAGGATTTTCCGTCACATAGGGGTAGCGTTCCACATGCGCCAGAATCGGCACAAAGCCCTGCTGCATCACATCATAGAGCACATCCTCGATGCCGCTGGGATGAAAACTGGTGGGCAATTCGATGAGGATATAGTTGGTACCCGAAAAGGCAAGTTTCTTAAGATCCAGCGACGGCAGCGCCGGCGTGAAATAGACCTCTGCCCCCGCTTTCAGGGCCAGCGGGATTTTATGCAGCTTGACCTGCTCCACCAATTCCACAAAGGCTTTATGGCGATTGGCGGTAAATTCCTCGATGCTGGTGCGCTCGTAATAGAAATGCGGCGTAAAACAGATACCCGCCGCATCGCTGTCCAGTTCTTGGTCCAGCAGTTGCATAGACATTTCTATGTTTTTGGCTCCGTCGTCAATTCCCGGAAGAATATGACAATGCAAGTCAACCAACTGCATGAAGGACATACCTCTCAATCATTTTTCTTTTTTTTCTTGGGCGAAAAAGACGTGGATGCCTCATCCTCGTCATGCTTGTAATAATCGTAGGAGTAGGAATAATAGTAGCCGTCCTTTTTGCCGGCACGCTTGGCATCGTAGCCGTTGAGCACAACACCCAGGACATGGGCATTCACAGCATCCAGATTCTTCTTGCTGAGCTGCGCGCCCTGAATCGTGGTGACACCGGGGCGGACCACCAGCACCACACCATCCACCAGACGGCTCATAACGGCGGCATCGGTCACCACCGACACCGGCGGCGTGTCCACAATAACATAGTCGAAAGCTTCCCGGACCGCCTTGACCAGCGAGCCCATCTTATCCGTGGACAGCATCTCTGCAGGGTTCGGCGGGATGGGCCCCACGGGCAGCAGCGCAAATTCAGCGCCGTTCACCGACGCGATGGCCTCGGTGAGGTTACACTGACCGGCGATCACATTGGAAATGCCGGGATGAGAACGCTTGACATTCAGATAGCGGGAAAGAGAGCCTTTCCGCAGATCACAGTCCATGAGCAGAACGCGCTTTCCGCCCTCTGCCAGCGTCATGGAAAGGTTGATGGCCACGTTGCTTTTTCCCTCTTCGGGAACCGAAGAAGTGATCAGGATGACCTTGCAGCCCGATGTTCCCGAAAGGAAGGAAAGATTGGTACGCAGGGATTTGTACGCTTCCACGTATTGGAAAGGCGCGTTGGGCCCCACCAGCATCAGCTTGCGGTGGGAGTGATGTGTTTTTTGCGGCATCAGCGTTTCCCTCCCATTTCATAATTCGGAATGACGCCGACCACCGGCAGATCCAGATACTTGCGCACGTCGTCCTCCGTTTTGATCCGGTTGTCCAGCATCTCCCGGAGAATCACAATACCCACGCTGACCACCAGGCCGAGCAGTGCCGCCACCGCCGTATTCCGCATCACATTGGGCGAAACGGGATCCGGGTCCACCGATGCCTGGGAAATCAATTTGACGGAACCTGCTTCCACAGATTCCAGAATGACATCCGGGGAAATCGCCGTGATCTGCTCACAGACCTGGCGTGCCCACTCCGGGTTGTCGCTCTGAACCGTGATCTTCATGACCTGGGTATCATCCACGGCACTGACCGAAACGCGCTCATGCAGCTGCTCGTATGTCAGGGTAAGGCCCAGGTTATTGATGACCTGCTGCAGCACGGTATCGCTCTTGATGATGATGCTGTAGGTGGAGACCAGCTTGGTGGCCGAAGTGATCTGGTCACTGGTGACATTGGCCGTCGCATCCTGCCGGGTATTGACAATCATCAGGGCAGACGCTTCGTACTGCGGCACCAGCAAAAAGCGGGACACGCCAAAACCTGCCGCCGCCGCAAGGACCGTCACCAGAACAATGATCAGAACATGTTGGCGGACAACTTCCAGAACCTCCAGCAGGTCAATGGTCTCGTAATCGTCATCGGCCACTGCGGTATTTTGCGCCATTCGATTCGTCGTCATACTTCTTTCCCTTCCAGTTTACTAATACGCCGTCTGGCTTTGCGGCGTGCCGCAATCTCCAGGGCGATCAACGCCGCGGAAATCACAACATAGACGCCCAGCAGCACACCAAAGGAGGTAAAAATCCCATGGACGTAATTGCAGACCAGCAGTTTCAGCGAAGTGGGCGAAACATTCAGATCGCCCAGACCAAGCACCGGGTATACCACAAAAGTCAGCACCGCGCAGACGATGGCCGAGGTGAGCAGGCTGAACGTGAGCACCCGCACTTTGAAAGGTGCCGACCCGGGACGTTTTGCGATAAAGAAAACCGACGCCAGTCCCAGCAGCAAGCAGACAATCAGGATCCCCAGGGAGTATCCTTCCATCTTCTCCACGAAGCCGGCCATCTGGCTGACCAGAGGCACACAGACGTAGTTGTCGTAATCGGCCTGGCAGGCATCCGCCACCAGGGACAGGGCGTTCTCCACATCGGCCGTGACTTCATAGCCGCGGGCTGCTGCATCCTCTTTCATGGTGTTCATGGCGGCTTCGTGGATCTCGGGATGCTCCTGCACCGAAATGTCGCCGTCATACATGGCGTCCACGGCCTTGTTGAGGTCCGCTTCGATCTGTTCAGGAGAAATGAAGCTGGTGATCACTTCCGGGGAAAAGCCCGCAGCGGCACCGTAGCTCTCATAATATTCACAGAGAGATTCGTAGACGGCCGTCGCATAGGAACTTTTCTGCAGAGCACTCTTGTAATATCCCGCGCGCCCCAGCGTTGTCATCAGGACAACCGCCAGCGCGATTCCCACTAGGAACAGGGACAGCAGGTACGACAGGATCATCAGCGAGACGTTGGAGGATGCTCCTTTTGTTCTTTTCTTGCTCATGGTGATCACTCCTCCCCGTCAACCAGAACCGGACCGGAAACATATTTGGCATAGACAAAGTAGCGGTCCGGGGTAAAGCCCAGCGCATCAAACGGATAGCAGGTATACATGATCAGATTCTCATCCGTACGGCTGAAATCATACGCCGTGGCGTCCTGATAATCCTTGACCTCCATTTCGGTGACTTCATAGGTATAAGTGCCGTAATGGGTTTCGATCGTGACGATATCGCCGACCTCCACCTGCTGCAGTCCGTTGAAGAAGGTGTTGTTGTGGCCGGCCAGCAGGATCGTCTTGCCCTCGCCGGGGATGCCGGCCCCCACATCATCCTTGAAGGTGCCCACGCCCTTGTTCAGCGTGGCGGTGTCATCGCCGTAGTAAAGCGGCGCACTGACCGTCGTACCGGCAATGGAGATCTCACCGTACCGGTCTCCCGGATACGGATAGGTGATATCCTGCTTGTTCAGCGTCTGCTGGGTTTCTCCCTGCCCGGAAGTCCCGTTCTGCGCATCCGCAATGGCCTGGGAGTAAAGATCACGGTTGGTCTCGATCTCTTCCGATTTGGTAAAGAACCAGCCGACCATTTCTTTATAGGGGCTGAGCAGCGCATTGCCCATCAGAACCAGCGCACCGATCGTGATGGCTGCAAAGATGATCGGTACCACAATGTATGCAATCCAGCTTTTGCGAAGGAACGAGCGCTTGCCCGATACATTCGTCATGGGTCCATTTCCTCCTGCTTTAAAAAATCATCCGGCAAACCTTTTCCGGTTTCCGATCCAAAAATGACAAATCCTATCTATGTAAAAGCGACAAAAGCCGCTATAAGACACAAAATCGAAAGGGAACCAAAGCTCCCTTTCGACTCTAGGCTCGGGGATTACTCCTCGCGCTTACGTACGGCCAGAGCCATAACGCCAACGACGGTCATCAGAGAGACAACCATCAGGACAGCGCTGTTGTCGCCGGTGGCCTTGATCACGCTGCTGCTCGCAGCGCTGCCAGTGCCAACCACAACATCGCCGACAGCATACATGTTGCCAGAAGTGGCGGTAACGCGAACGAGGTTGCTACCAACAGCGCTCACGGTAACCTTCAGGTCCTCAAAGCCCTTCAGACCACGGATAATGCTAGCAGCAGTATCCGCATTGGCCTGAACAGCCTCCAGGCTGGAGCCCTGAGAAGCAACGAACAGAGCGTCCGCATTGCTCTTCAGAGAGCCTGCGCTGGCAGCCAGGGACTTGGCCTGCTCCTGGGTCAGGGTACCGGTAACGGTAACACCTTTCGCCAGCATGTAAGCCTTGACGTCGGAAGTGGTATCAGCAAAAGCGCCGGTTGCGAAAACGCAAGCCATCACCACGCTGATCACCACCGCGAAGAGTTTCTTCATCTTGCTCATGGGAAACGTCCTCCTTTCTTCCAAAATTTATATAAAACGCGGCGGACCGCATCTTATATACGATACCCTAAGTCTCAGTGCCTTCCCTGCCGCCATACACCCCAAAACAATTTTATTGCACAGCCAGCAGAGTGATAAACCGCTGAGTAATCATGAATGTACTCATGATTTTTCTAATTATACCTCAATTTGTGTTTTCATTCAACGGTAAATGTGCTGGAAAAGTGAGACAAAATACAATTTTGGGGGAGTTACACAAAATAACCTCTCCTAAATCAAGCCATATCGTACAATATTGTACTTCCCTCCCCCCTCCCTGCGAACCATCTCGCCTTTACAAACGCTTTGGTGCTCAAGCCCGTGGCGGGCTTGGACACAATGCAGGAAGGTGTTTTCCATTGCTTGTGTGGCAAAGCCCCCCCCGCTCCTCGCCAGGTTCCCGCAGAGAGAATCGGCCGTTGGGTATTTCCTGTTGGTCAGGTCGGATATTCTCCCCGGATAGCCTAAAAATGAATAAAAATAGATAAAGCCGTCAGCCCCCCTGTACCATGAGAGTAATACATACAATCATAATACAAAGGGGGGAAACCTGACGACTGAAAAAAAATTATCCTGCGGATTTGCTCGGATGTCTCATTACAATACATGGCGGCCAAAACTTCACGCCCTTCCTTCCATCGATTGTTTCCTCCGCTTCTTTTATTATTATAGTTTCCTTCTTCCGGACATTCTTTGATGCGAACAGGCGTTTCCCTCAGCATCGTAACCGGCAACAGCAGATCCGTTTTGAGAAGTAAGATTTTGGAGGGGAAGTATACTCGGCGGCTCTTCGACGACACCGTTGTAGTTAACCCGCGCGGCAAAAGTTCCGAGGAGAAGATTTCCTTGGAAAGCAGGAAGAGGTTCGACGTATGACAGCGGTCGCATCAGAATGCCCCTGCTGAAAAAGGTCATAGAACGCTTTAGTCGAGCAAAGCCGGATCATTTCTGTTGTTCCCGGAAGCGCTACACCTGGGGTCCAGGCTCCACTTCCGGTTCAATCCCAAGATACGGCAATGCTTTTTCCAGTACCTCGGCACAGACCGGTCCCGACAGAGTACCGCCGCTGGTGGTCCAGCTGTGAGGCTCATCCAGGCAAACCAGCACCGCCAGCCGCGGCTGATCGATGGGGGCCACTGCCACGAAACTGCTGATGCGAGCCCCTTCGTCTTCGCTGTCCAACTTTTGGCTGGTACCGCTCTTGCCCCCCACAAAATACCCGTTCACCGCTGCATGCTTGCCGGTTCCCTCAGTAACGACGCCCTCCATCAGCTGGCACATGGTGGCGCTGGTCTGTTCACTGATAACCCGGCGCTTGGCGATAGGCCTGTTTTCCTGCAGCACCGTACCATCCGGTGCCTGAATCTTCTGCGCCACATAAGGCTGCATAAGATTGCCGCCGTTGACCACGGCGCATACAGCCGTGAGCATCTGCAGATAGCTGACCTTGCTGCTCTGTCCGAAGGAGCAGCTGGCCAGCTCCACCGGACCCGGCCGGTGCAGGGGGTTGGACTACAACGTATTACTTTACAATAAGTTTTTAACAACATTATTCGGGTCGGGCTTTTATACAAGGGTTCGAATCACTGGCAGCATTCTGCACGCTTCACCTGCCAATTGCCAAAAAAGAAACAAGAAAATGATGATTGCCATCGCACCCGATAGCGTTTCAACCAAATTTCTCTGTTCCAAGCAAAGCAATAGCGGATAATGGCCCAAATATATTGCAACCGTATTGCGAGACATTATCTGAAGAAGCTTTTGCGCATTCTGGTTTTGAACCTCCAGTTTAAAGACAAACCAAAAAAGACAAACCAGCCACCCAGTATAGTACCAGCTCCCATAGTGGAACTGCGGGTTAAGCATTGCTGGCTGAACGTTTACAAAGTAACAGACGCTAAAAAACACAAAAAGAACACCGGACAGGATTTGTTGCCGATATACCGGCACACACTTGTCCACCGCGTGTATGATCCACGGTAAAAGCATTCCCACTGAAAAATAGCACCCATACAAATGTATCCCAAAGGGCCTGCGTTTTGTTCGCAACAATGCCACTTCCCATCCCACAGCTTAACGCAACAATCCAGACCGCACAAAGTAATGCAAAGAACCGCCGTGACCAGCGGAGGATTTTGTGTAATGGGTAGGCCAAAACCATCAGCATACAGTATGTAAACAAAAACCAGGAGACCGGCAGGATTCCTCTGGAATCTGCGCCCTGCAAGAAATTATCCCAGATATCATAGATTTTCCCTGTGCGTACAAATTGAATGAACGACCAGAAAACAATCCACAAAAATAACTTTTTCAGGACGCCCAGAATTTTTGCCTCACAATAGGAAATCTCCACATGATCTTTTTCTCCGACCAGGAATCCCGACAAAAGGAAAAAGCCCGAAACACAGAAGCCTGCACCATAATAAAAACAGTAAGCTCCTTTTACTGGAAGAATATCGTCCACAACATGGTAAACCAAAACACCAATACAGCACAAAATTCTGAATACATCAAGTCCAGTTTTTCTTGTTGTCATAGTTATGCGGATTCTCTCTTCAGGATAATGTTTTCAGCGGCTGCCCTGTTCCATTTTATATTGGCTGTTCCATTTTATATTGGCAAGACTTTTATGGTATGCTGCGTCTTTGCCTTTATGGCATCGATCGCTTTCTGAATAAAGATGGGAATCAAAATGCCTGCAAATACATACACGCTTTCCCATTGTAGCAATCCACGCGGCTGGTAATTATAAATATAATCTGTAAAATAGCGTGACCAGTCGAAATCCTTAAATATTGCGCCTTTCGAAAGGAAGGAAATTCCTGCAAAACAAGATCGAACCAAAAAATAGCCTAAGTATTGGTTCATCATAATGGAAAAAGCATTATTAGAAACGGCCAGCACATATTTATTTTTCCCCAGCAAAGGTGTGAGGACCTTTGCAATGCCCAGCCAGAAAAGGATCCCCGTTACACCAAACACAAACGGGTTCACCACATTGTCGTATTCATTGCTTAGCATTTGAGAATACTGTCTGGTTCCGTTGCAAAAAGTTATGAGGGCCAATTGAAAAACCCAAATACCACCAAAGTACATCGCCTTGGGCAATCGATCTAGTTTTTTTTCCAAAGTACTGCGGTACCATATTCCAAATCCATAGAAAGGGATAAAATAAGCGCAGCGATACAATGTCAATTCAAATGCATTATCAATCCCCTGCATAGCACCATGAATACCTATCATCCCTAAAACAAGATATAGAAAGACACTCATCCAATCTTTCAGATATTTGCCGAACAGACGCTGAAAAATCAAATTAAAGCAAAACACAAAAAACAGCGGCCCCACATACCAGCCTCCAACAGTCAGGCCCCAATGTCTTCCGTCCAAAAGCGGTGCTGCGAATAGGGTATAGGCATCAATTCTTTCCCCAAACGGAAAACCCAACTTTCGAAGCACTACAAGTATCAACGCATACGAAAAATTATATAAGTATAAAGGCAGAAGCACTTTTTTGCTCTTTTTTTTAATCGCCGCTTTTACACAATATGTGTCCTGTGGATTATAAAAATATCCGGAGGCAAACATAAACGCCGCCATATGAAAGGAATAAAACGGGAACCATTCTGTCAAGAAATTTGCGCCGCCACCATAACAATGACCACATGCGACAAAAAAGATCAAAATCGCATAGAACAATTTAAATGTATAATTTATATTTTTTCCCTGCTGTTTCAACGCTATTTCCCTCCCATATTTTCGGTTCCTATAGCAAAGCGGGGCTCACTCTTATATCATTTTCGCTACGCTCTATACAAATATTCGGACACTGTATTTCTCAAAATAGCTTTCATAGTCCAACAGCTAGCAGTTGAGATTCCAGACAAACAATATTGCCATAGAAAAAACAAGCAATGCAGACACCTTTTTTGCATATTTCAATGCAGTTGATTTCTTAAAAATCAGCATCAGAACAACTTGTAAAATGCAATGTACTTGCAACTATAGTCTTTTTCCTTACGATTCAGGAACAGTTCCAGCAGAACTAAGCACCACAGGCCATAATTTCCGACCAAACGATAAAGAAAGTCCAAAAGTCCCGGCAAAAGTTTGCACGTCTTTTTGACCTTCCACAGCATCCGCTGCAGGGGCAGCAACAACAGCCGCTCATAGAGCTGATGAGCCCAATATCCATTGCTGGTAAAATGCAGGAGGTTGGGATTGAAAAAGTATTCCTCTATACATATTCAGGGAAACGGCTTGCGCTCTTTCCGGCTGCAGATTTTCTTTTTCTCCAATAATTCGGCGCACCAACTGATAAAGCAACACACCGCACAAGAAATTCAGACATAACGGCCAGATCTGCATCCAGCGATCATAAAATTCTCGTGTCATGCCAAAGATTTTACTGGCGAAATAATGAATCAGAAAAGCAATGGGCGGAAACGATGTGTATGTTGCATCGTATTTATTTACCGACACCTGCTCCAAGCCCAGACCAATCACCAAAGCGTAATGGTGAACTGCAGGAGGGCGTTCATCCCAGATCTGTGCGACAGATCGATTGTGATCGCTGCATTCCATATTTGTGAAACTATTCAGTTCCGGACTCCAATAGCCTTTATCAAAAGGTGCATTTTAAAAACACGCGTCTGTTTTTTCATATCGGATCTTCCCCCAGTCAGCTAATTCTCCCTCCCCTTTTTCATATTCCACAAATTTATTTCTGAATTTTTTCAATACTTTCCACCAGGTATTTCTGATGGCGGAAGACTAAGTCAACCAGCAGAGAAAGGTACTTGATCACGATAGTCAGCACGCCGAACATCCCCATAAATCCCACCGTAAGCACGAACATGGTGGTAGTCCACCCAGCCACGGGATACCCCGTGGCAAAAATGACCAGTGTATATACCAATTCCACCAGCGCCAACAGCAGCAGGCAGATCGTAAGACTCGCACTGACCTTGAACCCGGCATCGGTGTACAGGGCCAGACTTTCCACCGCCAGATTGAACCGTCCGCCGTGCTTCCTGGACAGTTTTCCCGCGTACTCCAGGTCGGTCATTTTCAAGCCGGAAGCCGCATAGGCCGCTTTGCGGTAGGGCATATGGGCGCTGGTGGAATGGACACGGTTCATGGCACGGCGGCTGACCAGGCGGAAGGCATCGGTGCGCAGCTTATACACGCTGTGGAAGTTCGCATTGAATATCTTATAGAACAGGCTGCTGCCATCCCGCACATTGTTGGGGCAGACAGATACGATGTCACTCCCCTGCAGTGCGGTTTCGTAGGCCTGGAACACAAAAGAGACCGGGTACGTCACCTCGGTGGAGTCGAATTCATAGACATAGTCGCCGATGGAGGCATCCAGACCCGCGTTCATGGAATTTTCCAGGCCATGATACAGGCTCATGTGCAAAATAGTCAGCGGCATGGGCTGTTCTTTTCCCCACTGGCGCAGCAATTCAACGGTATTGTCGGTACAGGCATCGTCCACCGCAATGATTTCGTACTGCTTGAAGTGTTCCCCCAGCTGCTCGGAAAGCATCTTGCAGAACTCTGCCGCTCGCGCACCATCATTATGGAGATATACAACCGCCGAAATAAAGTTTTTTTCCTTATTGATTTCCGAATTTTGATTCATCATGTTTTCCTCACCTTACAGACCGGTATTTTCGAAACAGCTTATCTTCGGGACTTCAGACTCCCAGAACCTCGTCCAGATCATACACAGTATTGATCTTGCCGGACAGGACGCTGACCAGTTTCGGTTCCTCATTCATCACCCGGATGACCGTCGGCCGCGAGTCATCGATCTCGCTGGCTTTCAGAATCGGCTTCATGCTGAACAGACTGCTGTGATAGGAAAAACCGTATTCTTGCTTCAAATATTTGCGCGCCAGGCGGCTCATATAGGGCCAGGCACTGACAGGCTTGGCCGGGCACTCATTGCAGTTGTACAGGTTTCCGGGCGCACACTTGCCACCGCTTTCCTTCTGACAGGGGAAGGTCGCCACGCTGTCGTAGCTGGTTTCGTGGGGGGTAAAGGTCACGCTGGTCAGGCTGTGCAGACCAGTCTGTCCGAAGGGCATCAGGCTGAAAAACGGTCCGTCCATAACCGTAATGCCAACGCCTTTCAACTTTTCATTCACAGTGCACAGAATGATCTCGCACTTTTCGTACTTGATACCAAATGTAGGCAATCCCAACATGGTATGTACATCGTTTACACCCGCATAAGTAGCGTTCAGAATATATGGTGCCTCCGCTGTAATATGTCCCGCAGTGACCCGCCAGCAATCGCCAAGCTGTTCAATTTTTTCTGGCCGATGGTTATAAAGGATCGTCACATTAGGCAATGCCGCGATTTTTTCCAAAAACCATCGCTTCAATACCTGCGCATCATAGGTATACTCCGTAGTCAGGAAAGCTCCGTCACAAAGCCCTTTATTAAAATACTTTTCGGGAGGCACCTCGTCGCAGCGGATTTCTGCGGCAGCGCAAAATTTCCGAAACTCTGCCGCATTGGTCCAGGAAAAATGCTGGCTTGTCGCATAAACCTGGTCAAATTTTGTGTGCAGGCAGAAGGAATAATCTTTGCAAAAGCGCTCAAAATAGTGTGCACTTTTAATAGCAGTGGAGTAACTTCTTGGATAATGATACCCCATGTGGACTCGCGCTTGATTTATATAGGTTGCCCGCATAAACGGTGCTGGGTCTCGTTCCAAAACCAGAACCCGCTGACCAGCACTTCCACATTTTTCTGCGGCGTACATGCCATACAGGCCTGCACCAAAAATAATCTTATCGTAAGTCATTAGATTCGCTTCCTTTCCGAAGACTATAACTATACGTTGAGCAGAACTGTAAAAACAGGAAAAATACAATATAGGCATACGGCAATGCGCTGACCATGGTTCGCATATACTCTCCGCACGTCACAAAATACGTCAAAAAAGTCGTGCAGGTCATCGCCGAGAAAAATAGCATATGAATCCAAGGCAGACTACGTCTGCGCACCCATGCCACCACCATAGCCAATCCTTCCAGCACCGTAACCAGTAAAACCTGCATAACGGATACAGTGCCGAACAGTCCCATCTGCACATAATAAAGCTTACAGATGATGCCCGACTTTTGAAGCCCTTCCGTCACATGGCTAAGCCCCAAGGCGTATCCAACAAATCGGCTTTGTAAATCATTTACCGCCGTATCTATTGTATCCCGCAAATACTGCGACAAATGTCGGGCAAAATAGTTTTTGGTGGTACGCCCAATTCTCTCATTTCCAAATCGCTCTACCGCTGTCACAGAGCTGTCCCAGCTGCTCGCGCCCTGTTCCAGCTCTTCTTGCAGAAATTGCGCAACCTCTGCATCATCCAGTTCCGGGTAATACCCTCTGTCTATACAAATCACAAGATCTTGCCTTGGTGTGGCATCCGTCAAGGAAAAAACGCCAAATTGCCGCTCAAATTGCCAACTGTACCCCAGCAAAAGCAACACGGTAACGCCAATTCCCGCTCCTAAGAAGAGAATCGTTTTCCTTTCTTGGGAATCTGCAGGAAAAAACCATTTCAAAATACAGAATACCGTCAGCAGAGCCAAATAAACCATAAACTGTGGCCGCAAAAAAATCAACAGTACAGTCACAGCCAAACCACCCATGGCATAAGCGAACTCTCGCTTTTTCAGATATCGGATCATCAAATAAAGAAACAACACTGTGCCAGACAAAGAGAACGACTCTGTCAGTATACAAGAGTCCCACCCCACAACACCCGGCGACACACCATAAAGCAGAACCCCAATCTGTTTCCAGGGTGCTCCAATCTCTATCATTGACAAGATTTTAGCAAAAAGGATCAACGTGCCCAACGACAGAAGCATTTGAATGGCAACAGCTGCCGACAAAAAACGGGTTCCGAAAATCCACTCCAGCAAATCCAGAAACATTCCATATAAAGGCGGACGACCATTGATCATCTGCCCTTGAAACAGTGCCGCCGTGTCAAAAGCAATATAATCCCGGCTATCGTTTGTGATCAATCCCGGCGCCTGTACCGCACTCCAGCCCAAGCGACTAAAGATAATTATCACAATAATACATCCCCAGCTATCAGGAGTTATTTCCGCATAATTGTTTTCTCGTTTCCTGTATCCTGAGTGTTTTTTCATTTTACCACCTGAATGCAATTATTTCCATTCAAAAGGCCTTCTGCTATAACCTTGTTACAATCTATCGTCACACATATATTAGATTTCTTATATTGAACACTTTCTACCTCTATGGTTTGATTCCCAAACAACAATGCTTTGGCTTCTCTTATTGCATTTACATTGCGTACCGTATTGGGAAAACATACTATAGCATTCTTTGTACTATTTGCATCTATTACAGCATCAGTAACGAAGTTTTCGAACACCGTAAATATTTTATTGCAGTAAACGTCTTCCAATTCCAGTTTTGTTGAACTCTTAGGTTGGCTTGTTACTGTAACCTCCCCATACCCATTGGTTATTTCAACCGAAATTGTCGTATCACTTCCTGAGGGCAAATTTATTTGATCCAATGCTTTTACTTCCAAAACATTGCTCAAATTCATAATTTTATTATAAATATTGGGTGCCCCAATCTCCTCCTTCCAGTTTTCTTCTATAGCTTCCTCACTCATTTTTTCATAGGAAGTGTTGGCAATATTTATAAGCGACGCAAACATTAGTTTCCCTCGCAAGCTATTCTCCGGAATAGCCGAGCAATTCACATGAACATCTGCAAAACCATTCAACGATTCGTCACCTGTCACAATGATCTTACTTACAGAATCGTTTTCTACCACAACCTCAACATCCACTTCCGTTCCGGGCAGAACAAAGGATTGATTCGAAGTATTTTTCTCCCAGAACACTTCGTATTCATTGCTGAAAACCGGATGGTAATTTTCGTACAGGTCTTGATACAAAAACCAGTTTGCCGCACTGACCCAGTACTCCCAAGCGTTATATTCCCGCTTGATGGTAGCCACATAGTCAAAATCGCCCGCATCAAAAACTTCCTTGTATTCTGCACGAGCATCATCACCCAGTACATGAATAATGTAGTCATATCCAGAAGGCTGGAACTGACCCATATCTGCTTCCAGCGCACTGGAATAAGTAGAAAAGACTGTCTTTCCGTCCAAAAATGCTTCCGCATCTTTGATAGAAGCCGCGAGCGACTTCATGTAACCACCCAAATTAGGAAAATATTCCCCGCGCCCCTTATCCAGCAATACCAAAGTCGTGTCCATTCCCACCGAACAAATCCATGCCGTTGCCAAAAAAGCAGTGCCATACTGCAGCAAAGAAATGTTGCGGGCGTTGTCCTTTGTGTTTTCCATACGATGCATTACAAAACGCATCACCTCATACAGGATGGTCAACCCCAAAATCAGGAAAGCCATCTCATGCAGAATCCCCCCCGAAATCAGTTTATATTCATTGGTCGCACAAAAAGCAGTCATGTTCAGTACGGCCGGAATACCAAACCGATGCAGTGCGTAGCCATCCCCTTTTCGCCGCATAATCAAAACCAGGTATACAAGCACCAATCCCGCTTGCAGCAACGAATAGAAGTTAAAATCCACATCATACAAAAAGAAACTATGGCTGCTGATATAATACCAGCTTTGGTAACCACCTGTTCCGAAAGTAGCTTTGAGCCAGCTCACCAAATTACCGCGAGTCACAATCGTAACAAACAGGCACAGGGCCACTGCACTGGCTACAAAATACGCCGCCATGTGCTGTAATACCAACAGGATTTTTCTGGTTCTGGCCAGCGCAAATACACCTACCATCAGACCAAAGCAAAGCCAGCTGCTAATACCGTAATCGTTGGAATGCGTAAAAACACAACCGCCACATACACCACAAAGAGCCGCCAAAAGCAGCTCTTTCCGCGAGGCTTTCATCCTACTAAAAAGTTTAAATTTCTGAATCAGAAATTTTCCCAGAAGCAGGACCGACACAAAAAGGACTGGCGCCACACCGCGAATCATTCTGGCAGAATTTCCCGGCACAATCACGCTTTTTAGCAGAGAAAATGCATTATCGTATTCAGGCACAGCCCCATCAATCAGCAACACCGCCACCAAGACAAACAGCGTTGCACACAGGCCCAGACGCTTGTCCCCCAACAATGTATTCGCCAACACCAGTGAGACAAGAACAGCCGCTCCTATCGAAAGGAAAGTAAATGCCGAAAGGCTGGCTGCATAATCACCACCCCACAGCATTGTGAACAAACTTCCCCACAACAGATGCCCTATTCCCAGATAGTCATTGAAATCTTTATACGGTATTTGACCAGATAAAAATCTTCTAATGGGATTATAGTTTTGGTAGGTCCCATTAATAGGGATGAAATCCAGATACTCTTGTGCACGCAGCGCATGAACAACACAGATCCCCAACAAAAGCACCGTTCCCGCAATAAACCAGAACTGCGACCAACCAATTTTCCTTTTTTCTAACGTATGTTTCATCTTCGTCTTCTGATATGCCTTTCCTCGCTTCGTTATGGATTATATTTTCCCAAGATTGCCTGAATCAGGACCGACATCAAATTGCTGTTACCCTTGATCCCGCTAATTTTCGTGGGAACCTTACCTGCCGCAGGGTAAGCCCTTGTAACCGGCACCTCACAAGCTTTCATGCCCAGCTGGGTAGCGCGAATGCTTAAATAAGCCAACAGTTCATAGCCAACAAACAGATCCCGAAGCGGACACACCTGCGGATGATTCA
Organism: uncultured Gemmiger sp.; assembly: GCA_944388215.1. Lineage (GTDB taxonomy): Bacteria > Bacillota > Clostridia > Oscillospirales > Ruminococcaceae > Gemmiger. The sequence goes on from CALXHT010000003.1 coordinate 15,970, forward strand.
AATATTTCATGCTGTATGCCCGGTATGCATTGGTAGTATCTGTAAACCACTGGCGCGCTCCCAAACTAATCAGCGGCGCATGAATCAACCGAACTGCCACATACCGAACAATCGGTGTGTTGATGGCATGTCCTCCACGAATAAAGCGGCTTCCCTGTACCAGATCGTACCCCGCCTTCAGTTTTTCAATAAATGCCGGAACATCCTCAATAGAATCTTTATTATTTCCGTCGATAGTCAACACACCTTTATACCCACGTTTCTGCGCGAAATAAATTCCCATCCGCAACTGTGCCCCCTGTTTTCCAGGACCAGTTTTTGTAAGTAGAGTGTTAACTCCAAGTGCCTTCAGACCTTCCGCCTCCATACTGCCATCTGTGGAACCTCCATCGCAGATAACAATATCGCACATCTCATGAACTCCATAGCTTTGTGCACGCTTCAGTTCTTCTAAAATTCGGTTTCCTTCGTTGATTACGGGGATAAGCAAACAATATTCGCTCAATCTGCCTGAAAATTCATCCGCCTTGTACGCAGGGACCCCCATCACATCATTTACCGTATATTCCACCATACAAACCTCCTATAACCTCCCATGGATTACTATATTATCCTGCAAGCCTTGTCAAACTTTCCACTGCTGTAGGAAGTTCAAAATATCATGCAATTCCTGTTCCTCAGTACACAGATAATTTCCTTGCCCCCCTAACAGTTCCGAATAGTGGCTGCGCAAGTCATACTGAAGCGGTGTTTTGGTCAGTTCATTATGCCAATTCCTCCCCGGATTCACATAATCATACACCTTTTTTGCTGTAATCGGAGGCGTACACAAATGCAGCATTTTCACATGCGCAGAGAAAGCCGTTTGGATATCGTTCCATAAACGGTGCAACGGATAGAACTGATATTTGCTGCGTGAATCTGTAAAAGAGAGCGCATTAAATGGATTGTGCGCGAAAAAATTTCGCAGAGCCTGGTCGTCCGCTTTCCGTGTCAGCTTATAAAAGCCTCTATCTGCAGGAGCGTATCCCTCCCTCACCAGCTGAGACTGCTGGCAAAGTTCCTGATATTTAGCCTCTGTAAGCATGTTAGGCGTAATCTGATGCATATCAAACAGGAAATTTTTTTTGAGCCCCACACCATACAATGCGGGCAAGCGTACAATCAAAGCGTCAGGAAAATCTTCGCGCACCCATTTTTCCAACTGGAGTCTATTTCTGCCGTAAGCTGGCAGTCCTTCCATATCCGGTTCATCTTCCTCATATTTTCCCCTGCTGTCTCCGTATACCGCAATGCTAGAAATCAAAACCAGATTTTCAGGGGCAATCCGTCGGATATTTTCTCTGGCAACACGCATGATCGCGAGATCTTTTTCGGGATCAGCGTTAGCCAAGAACATCGCTGCTGGCACACCTGCATATACGCAGAAATGTGGCCGAGAATCATAATATTCCTGTACATTTTTACTGTGACAAGTACCGAAAAATTCATGGCTTTTCTGTAAATTCCCTCCCACGAATCCTGTAGACCCTACCAACAAATCTTTTTTCATACATTCCACCCCATCTTTTCCCAATTCCTAATTTAAAATCACAAGCACAGGCAATCTTCATAACACTATAACGAGCTGCCAAAAGTTCCGACATATTCAAACCTTGAACAATTTAATATACGAATAAAAGCCCTTTTTACAGTAAAAACAAACTTCTCCATTTTTAATATCAGTAATTATATCATAGCCAATTGCATTTATCCACCATTTTTCCCATTTTCACAACGTTAGTTACAACCATTTACTATTATAAAATTTATAAATAGCGATAACAATGCACGTTTCAATCATATTTTTACGAAACATTTAGGGCAATACCGCATAATGCAAAACAAACCCAATATGATATACCATTCTCAGGATAAGCAAATGAGTTTGTCCACTCTGAACTATAGTCTTATCCAGATGCGGATGAAGAAAAAAGAATATCTCACACAGATGGACCTCATCATTCCGTGAGGAAAATGTTTTTCCTTCATACATTTGTGTTATTACAAAAGAGAACGCGGCATAAGCCCTACAATCTGGAACGAACGTTCCGAATCCATAACACTCGTGTGCATAAAACGCAAGCTTGTGTCAAATTGCTGTCTGTTACATTAAATCCCATACTGCACACACAAGGAGGGTTGGCTAAACATGTATTTTCTGTTGCTCCCTATGAATGCCTTGATTTACCCGCAATGCTGAAGCCAACCGAAGTTGCGGAGTTTTTATGTATACATAAAAATACCGTCTACAAACTGATCCGCCGGGGCGATTTGCCTGCTTTTCGTGTAGGAAAATCCTGGCGTATTCAACGCAATGACCTTTTCCATTTATTGAACCGATCCGAGTCCGAGTAAAAATAACTCCCCCCACAACCGTTTCATTTCCCGGTATGTCTTCAAAAACTTCATAGAGTTTTCCCATATATTATAGGAATAGAGCCATGCAGAAGAAGAGCCTTCTGCATAGCTCTATTTTATTTTGCAAGGAGGATGTATCCCATGAACCTGTGCTGAGGATTTTCGTATTTCCGAAAGTGTAGCCGAAGCGCTGGTGGCTCTGACAGTGGCTGTAGTTACCACCATTATCACCAGCCTGAACGAAGACAACTGAGATGACCAGGAAAGGAATACCCTATGGACGAAACATTGACCTGTGTATGCTGCGGTGCCGAGGTCCACCGCGATGAAGTCTATTTTGTAGGCGATCAGCCCTTTTGCCGTGACTGTGCCGATGAGGAAACCTTCGTCTGTGACAACTGCGGTTTCCGCCATTGGGACAGCGATAACCAGGGGGATGACCGGTATGATCTTTGCCCCTCCTGCCGGGAGGAATACTTTGTGACCTGCAGCGAGTGCGGCCGCTTGATTCCCAACTGCGAAGCGTGGTATGCGGATGATGATGACGACACGCCTCCCTACTGTGAACCCTGCTACCGTGAGAAAGTAGGCGATGCACTGCATCCCTACAGCTACAAGCCCTCCCCTATCTTTTACGGCGATGGCCCGCTCTATCTGGGGGTCGAGCTGGAAGTGGATGGTGCCGGGCAGAGCGCTTCTCATGCCCGCACGGTCCTGAACGTGATCAACCGCCGGGAGGAATACGCCTACATGAAAACCGACGGCAGCCTGGACGATGGCCTGGAGCTGGTGACCCATCCCTGCGCGCTGGAAGAGCACCGCACCAAGGTTCCCTGGGCCGACACGGTAGCCGCCTTCCGGGAGATGCACTACAACAGCCACAACGCCGGGACCTGCGGCCTGCATGTGCATGTAAATCGGGACGCTCTGGGCGAACACAGCGCAGCTCAGGACGAAACGATTTCCAAGATCCTCTATCTTTTCGAGCGGTTCTGGCAGGAGATTTTACGGTTCAGCCGACGGACCGAAAGCCAGATGAATCATTGGGCTGCCCGATACGGCTATAAGAACAGCGCCAAGGAGATTCTGGAGCATGCCAAATACGATTCAGGCAACGGACGTTACGCCTGCGTCAACCTGACCAACCACGACACCATCGAGTTTCGGGCTTTCCGGGGCACGCTCAAACTCAATACCCTCATTGCCACCCTGCAGTTTGTGGATCGCATCTGCCGGGTGGCTCTTGCTTTGTCCGAGAGTGAGATCAAGGATCTGAGCTGGCCTGAGTTTGTGCTCCGTCTGACCAATGAAAGCACCCCGGAATTGATCCGGTATCTGAAAGAACGCCGTCTGTACATCAATGAGCCGGTAACGGCAGAATGGGAGGTATAATCATGTGCGGATTGTTTGGATTCAGTGACCCGTCCCGCAGCCTGACCCCACGCCAGGCCCGTCAGCTTCTCCGCGTCCTGTCGGTGAGCAGTATGGTACGCGGTACCGATGCTACTGGCATTGCCTACAACAGCCATGACCGGCTGCACATCTACAAACGTCCGGACGCAGCCAACAAGACGCTGCTTTTGCCGTCCGCCTCTGCCCGTGTGGTCATGGGCCATGTGCGGATGACCACGCAAGGAAGCGCCCAATCCAACTATAACAACCATCCCTTTCCCGGCAATCTGGATGGACACCTTCCCGGCAGTGGTCCCGACTTTGCCCTGGCTCACAACGGCGTTCTGAACAACGACCTGCTGCTGCGCCATCAGCTGCATCTTCCCAAAACGCGGATCGAGACAGACAGTTACATCGCCGTACAGATGCTGGCATCCGCCGGGACACTGGATTTGGCGTCTCTGGCCGGGATTGCCGAACAGCTGGAAGGCACTTTCACCCTGACCATCCTGGACAAGCAGGACAGTCTCTACTTTGTGCGGGGCAACAACCCCCTCTGTCTGGTGGAGTTTCCCCGTACGGGATTATTCGTCTATGCCAGCACCTCGGAGATTCTGCAGAATGCCATTTCCCGGCTGGACTTTTTACAGGCCCAGCCCTTCTCCCGGGTCTGGCTGGAGGAGGGAGAGATTCTGCATCTGTCTGCCGACGGACAGATGGAAACCCGCACCTTTGATACCCGCAGACTGCAAAGCCTTTTCTATGCTCCCTGGGGCTGGGCGTCCTCCAGAAACTCCAAAAGAACGCTTTCCGAGGATCTCTTGAATACCGCCTGCAATCTGGGCTTTGAAGAGGAAGATGTGATGATCTTACAGGGATGCGGGTATTGTCCGGACGAAATAGAAGAACTCCTGCAGGACCCGGAATTATTCCGAGCAGCCCTGCAGGAGTCCTATTATGAATATGCTGTCTATCGGGGGGATTGGCTATGAGGATTGCCTATGTCCGTGTATCCACCGCCGAACAAAATGAACAGCGTCAGATCGATGCCCTGGCCAAGCATGATATCGAGCGCTGGTTTACTGAGAAGGTCTCCGGCAAGGACACCAACCGCCCCCAGCTGCAGGCCATGCTGGAATTTGCCCGGGAGGGAGATACCATCTACGTCCACGATTTCAGTCGCCTGGCCAGAAGCACTTCTGACCTGCTTAGGATCGTGGAGCTGCTCCAGCGCAAGAAGATTCATCTGGTCAGTAATAAGGAGAATATCGATACCTCCACCCCGACCGGAAAGCTGATGCTGACGATGATTGGTGCCATCAATGAGTTTGAGAGGCAGAACATTCTGGAACGGCAGAGGGAGGGCATAGCCATCGCCAAAAGCCACGGCAGATACAAGGGCCGCGCTCCCATCCGATTGGATTCCCAACGTTTTGAAGCTGTCTACGCCCGCTATCATACCCGGGAGATCAGCAAAAAGGAGATGGCCCGCTTGCTGGGAATCTCCCGTCCCACCTTGGACCGCCTTCTGGCAGAATTTTCAGAACGCGCAAACCCCTGACCAAAGAGTTCTCGCTCCTTCCCCGTCCACCGCCACCGGCAGGGTTCCGGGAGGGAGCCCTCTTTTTTTGCGGCATGGTATAAACCACCCTTGCATGGCTCCCTTGTAAATAGAAGGGCTTGTGTTACATCCTGTCAAACAATGCAAATTTGGACTTATCTTTTACAGAAAAGCTTCCGCCGGGATGGGCAGTCTGAGGTATACCCTATTCTGCACGGCGCCGCTGTTCACGGTCTGCCGAAACTGTGCAAATCAACTGATACAGACTGGGCAGATAGACTAGGCCGCTTCCTCTTCGAAGAGCCGCCGGACAGATTCCCAGCAGTTCATACCGTTTTAATATATATGCGAGGCGCTTTTTTCGGTGCCGATACATTTTCTTTTCCTCCGGAGATAGCTCTCTCCAATCCTCCATGCCGTCCCATGGGTTAACATAGGCATCGTAACTGTTTGTCCGATAGAGATCCAATTGTAACTGCCACAGTTCTTTTTTGGTGGACTCCTTCCAGTTTGGGTTTCTTTGAATGATGGATCGAATCTTTTCGGAAGAAACATAAGGTTCCACACACAATATCGGCCGAATTTCCTCACAGAGAAGTCTTCCCGCATTCTTTAGCACCCATTGAAGCAAGCCTTTGGTTTCATATTCACCCACACAGCTGCACAGTTGCCGCAAAGCTCTTGTTCCTAATTGGTATTCAATGCGCATTAGATTCTGACAGTCAAACTCCTGTTTGCGGAATCTCCTTTGCTGTTCATAGAGTTTGTCATAAACCACAAGACCTCGACGCAGATTAGAAATCTTATAAACGTGATGATCATCTTCTGGATCTTTCATATGCTGCTGAGAAAGCCTGCGGTCATGCGGTGTACGCTTCAGCAGATCCAGATACAGTGGGATAGAGAAGTCATCGCCAAATTCGATATTCATACACAGATCCATTCGTGTAAGTCTACAACTTTTCAGACGAATTGGAGTAATATGATCTTTCCAATAGCGATTAAACTTCTTTATACAATTCCGGATCGTATTGGCATCACTATCCGTAATGCGGCAATACCCTTCTGCGCCATCTACCATGACGCGAGGATTGATGATAAGTTTTAAAATTTGCCCCACATCCGTGCTTAGCATCTGTGCATGCAAACCGGGTATTAGACTGACCATCTGTCGATTATGCGGGCAGCGGGGACTTGCACTGATTATATTTTTCCAGATATATTGGAGCAATCCCTGCTCATCTGGCAAAGAGAAGTGATAATGCATTTCAAAGGTATGGATTCCGACCTCATCATGATAAAGCTGACAGAAAGAGGATGGAAAAGGCTCAAGACTTGGAACCATGATAAAATTTCTCCTAAAGTTCATAAAATCCTGGGTGTAAGGACAGAAATACGCCTCCAAAAGTTACTTTCATAGAGAGACAAATGACCACATAAATAGGGGGAAATCAATAAAAAAGAAGGCCGGCTGAACCACTCCACAAAATTGCGGGTTGGCTCAATCGGCCCCTTTGTCAGGGTCTATGAAATTAAAGGTGATGGTAATATGCTTGTGGGCATCCACCTCCACACGGCGTACAAGCTGTTGCAGCTGTCCTTTTTCCAGATGATCGAATTGCAGAAACGCCCGGATCTTTTTTTCGATGGCATCCGTCTGGTCCAAATTGTTTTCCAGGTGTGCCAGTTGTTCCAGTTCCTTTTGGCAACGTTCCTCCTCCTTGCGCAGGTTCTGAGAGATATAAGCGAACTCATCTTCACGCAAGATCCCGGCGGCTTTATCCTTGTAGGCACCCAATCGGGTTTTGCGTGCCGATTCCAACTGCTGCTCCAGCTTGCTGCGGCGGCTTTTCAGATCCTGCTGTTCCTGCTGCTTTTGCGCACGCTTGCGGGCCATTGCCTTGGAATCCACCTGATTCTGTGCCAATGCACGCAGCGCATCCACCACCGCCTGCACCACCACATCTTCCCGGATGCTGTGCGAGGTACAGCGATGTGCTGTGGGGTCGCGATAGTACCCATAGCAATTCAGGTACCAGTACTTTCCCCTCTTTTTTGCATAGAGAGGACTGCCGCAATCGGCACAGTAGGCAATGCCGGTGAGCAGATGGGGGTGGTCGGTGCTTTTATATGTACGGACCTTCTGCATCTGCTGTGCCAAAGCGAAGTCTTCCCGGCTGACCAGTGGCGTATGGGTGTTTTCCACCACAATCCAGTCTTCGGGATCGACCCGGCGGCGATTGTGCACCTTATAGTTGATCGTGCGGGTGAACTGCTGGGCCATATCGCCCTGATACACTGGATGGCTCAGGATTCGCCGGATGGTCTCCGCATTCCACAGCCCCGTAAAAAGCCGGCTCTTGTCGGTCATCTGCTTTTGGGCTGCTGGTGAGGGAATTCCCTCCCGATTGAGGACCTTGGCAATCCGGGTACGGCTGGCTCCGCCCAGAAACAGCGCAAAGATGCGCCGCACCGTGGGAGCGGTCTCCTCATCGGGCAAAAGATGATATCTGTCCTCAGGGTCGATGCGGTACCCGTAGGGCGCCTGCCGCCCCAGGAATTTGCCCTGCCGCTTGAGGATGCCCAGCGAGGTCCTCACCTTGGCACTGGCATCAGCGGCATATAAATCGTTGAATACATTTTTGAATACGGCCATCTGCTGGACACTGTCGGTGTTGCTGGCAGAGTCGTATTGATCGTTGACGGCGATGAACCGGATTCCCAAACGCGGGAAGATTTCTTCCAGATATCGCCCGGTTTCGGCATAGTTACGCCCCAAACGGGAAAGGTCCTTGACGATGACGCAGCGCACGCTGCCATCCATCAGGCATTGATTCAGTTCCTGAAAACCGGGACGTGCAAAGTCTGTGCCGGTGTGGCCATCGTCCACAAATTCCCGGACAATGGCAATGTCATGTTGTTGTGCCCATTCCCGCAGGAAGGAGCGTTGGTTCTGGATGGAGTCCGATTCCGCTTCCGGGCCATCGGCCGAGGAGAGCCGCAGATAGATCGCCGCTTCCTGCCGACAGACAGACTCCCGCATTCTACTTTTTTTCACAGGTCATCTCCCTCCGTTGCTTCCAGGTTCAGGTTGCTCAGCAGCTGCTCCAGGCAGTCCGCCAGCGTCCTACTTCCCGCTTCGGTGGAGAATGTGACCGTAACAGATTGTGTGCCCATACATTGGCACCTCCTTTATTAGTACGCAGCTTTGTGTGGATTCTTTAGGCAATAATATGCAGAACTTTCCCACGGTATTTTCGATTGCTGAGGCAATCGTCACTGCGATTACTGGTAGCTGTTACGGCCGTATATTTTTTTATCAGGCAGATGCGATTATATTTGAGCGTATATTGTTCTGTGGGCAATAAAAATTTATACATCGGTGGGACGGGGTGCCTATTGAATCCAGCTATTTGTTGGTCGTATAATATCTTTAGATAAGAATTTTAAAAAATATAAAATTTCGGGGTTGTGTACAAGGAGCAAGTATGAATCAACAAATAGAAAATCCGTTTCCCATAATTCCACAGCCGTTGTTGAACAGCCAGATGGAATTTGGCAAGATTCTGTCGAAGTATCAAAAGCACCTGAAAGAGAACGCTGCAGAATATCGGATGCGCCATTTTGAAGCTACTGCCTTGCCGGAGTCCGACAAGGCACCGCATGTCTCTTTGCCCCGCAACCTACCGGCAGGTTCCTTTCCACTTCCCTGCCTGGTCGGAGAGTCCGCCAACAAAATTGCCAAATACACCGAGCGGATTTTCTGGGCCGAAGGCGGTGATCCCGTATTGTCTTCCTGTATGGATCCGCACGACATCCCTTGGCATTCGCCTCAGCAGAATCTTCTCGAGGCCATCCACTTTTGCCCTATTGCCATCTTCCGCCCGGCGGATAAACCGTTCGGGTATACTACCAAACTCTGGATATACCTTTATCAGGTCTTTCGTAGCGTCGAAGCACCCGCAGATGATCCTGACGCTTTTCCTAAAATGAAGATCAAGCCTCTCTGCATCTATTATGTTTCCTCTCTACAGTCGCAGGACCTAAAAAAGGCCATAGAATATTTCCACTCCCAAAACCTCACCATCGCGCATTTTCGCGCGCTCCTGATACGCCAAGCCTATCTTTTGTATGGAGTAGTCCCCTCCTTTTTACTCCTGCGGAAACCTCTGAAGATTGCTTCCCCCCTCGATTTTTTGTTTGACAATGAAATCACCATTTTCCTCCACCCTTCGGTGGCCAACTGGTGGACCTGTGCCCTTCATCAGCAGGTAGAATTTCTTGCTTCTGAGAAGGGCAAGCAGCAATCTTTTCCCGGCCAAGTGTCCTCTGACAGTGACATGAACACAGATTATTTCTTGGAAATCTGGGAAACAAATGTCAAAAAATTGTATTGGAAAAGCAGCGCACGAGTAGAAACCTTCCGCACACGTCTGTTCCTTCCCTACAATCCAAAGTATCCTCTGAATGTTCCCTCTGACTTTCAACACAGCAATCAGTTACTGGGCTTCACCAATCACAGCCTTTTAGATTCAAAATATTATTCTATTGCGTTGTGGACTCAAGCCGGCTTTACTGACCCCATTCTGCAGCCGGTTGAACTCCTTCTGCGTCCTTTCTACCAAAGACAACTTCACCATGGATTTCTCAAAGAGGACCTTTACAAAGCTTGCCACAGCTGGTTGTCCTACGCCGCAGCAAATGCCAGCCGTACTTACTTTCTTTCTGCCTTACTGGCAGCCGCCTACAGCTCCTTTTCCCCGGAAGTGCCCCTGGACAAGCTTCCCAGCATTAAACTGTTCGACGCCCTGCAAGATTGTGTTTCCCTGGTGGCCACCGATCCAGAAACTCTCTCACCAGGGTCTGATCACCCTCTGCTCACCTCTCAGCTGCTGTGGAATGTTTTCCATGTCCCGTCCACGGCTGCGGTGTCCTCAATTTTTGCAAAGCTTCGTAAGGCTCAGCGTCGGCTCTGTATTCTGATATTTGACGGGCCTTGCCGCACATTGACACAATTGGAATACACTCACCTCCTGTGTTACGGGAAACCTCTTCTGATCGTAAATGCTGTTTTGCCGGAAGGTTTCCGAACCATTCCTGTAAAGCTGCGCGATTTGGGGTGCTGGACGGACATCCCTCCTGCCACCACCGCCCCGGCGGATAGTGAAGACTATTTTCCCTCTTCGGAATCCTTTTACATCCTTTGCATGATTGCTGACCGGGTCATTAACCGCCTTGCATGGGCGCAAGCCAATCGTACAATGTTGCACGCTCACCTTGCTATGGAGTCGAAATTCCGGAAGCTTTGCGTTTTTTCCGAGAATGTCCGTGTCTCCAGAGATTTTCTGCGTTATTTTCGAAATTCCTTGGAGCGCCACAAAAACCCATCCTGCAAAGCCCTGGCCTATATTGATCAGCGCATCGTCTTCAAAAAATTCTGTTCCTGCTGCAGCGTTTCCAGTCTTCGCTCCTATATGCCGCAGCTCCGGTTTCTTTCCCTTTTAGGTATTTCCGCCATGGTTTTAAAAGACAAAGATCCGGATCATCTTTTTGAAATTACAGTCAACCGGCTCCTTCCCCAAGATCTGTATACCTCCTTCGAATTTTTCTACCCACTTCTTCCCCTTCGAAAAAATATGGTAAAAGATGCTTTCAATGGTATCTGGGGAAAGTTTCTTGCCTTTCTCAGCGATTTGAGACAAAAAAAGCCTCCCTACTTTTGCCAAAGTAAGGAGGAATATCTGCGATGCCTGCATAACAGCACCCAACCCTTGGGCTGGGAGAGTGACGGGCGTTTCTATCTGACCTATGATTTGTATTGGAATGCGTTCCTGGCGGATCACCCTTACCGCAATCTTCTGGCAACAAAGCAGAACCAATTTCAGCGCCAGTTCCTTGCCTCCAAGGCCGGGGCCTTGCTGCATCGGGATGATATAAAAAGCGGGCGATGGTATTGCCGGTTTACCGCCACGGAAAACGGGAAGCCTGTGCGAATTGGCAAGTTTTTGGTGTTGGATTGCAGCATTCTTCCCCTCAAATAAACCTCTCCTGAAACTGTTCAGGTTCCCAAAGGAATTTTCCAGATTGGCTCCCCAGCACCAGTGAATCGATTGACAGACATCGCCCACTCTGAGGCGGTGTTTGCCTGATTTGCCCCAACTCATAATTCGAAGGCCCACCAGCTCTCACCGGGAGACCAGTCGCGCTTTCATTTTTAACATACTATCGTAAAAATCTATATGGTTCAAAACTTTGTACCAGCCCCATCCGGTCGGCGGTATAATATTCACTGCGCTTGATTTCTCCCGGCAGGTCGATGCCAGTAGCTTCCCGCAGACCGAAGGCCTCGAAATAATCACAGAAGTTTTCCTTGCCCAGGCGGGCACCGATCTGGATAAAACAGGGGTTGCAGCTGGCTGCCAGTCCCTGGGCAAAGGTCTCCACACCGTGGATATGCCCGTTGGCACAGCGGAACCAGGTGCCCGCCACATTGATCTTGCCGGCGCAGACAAAGGTGTCCTCCGGCGTGCACACACCGGTATCCAAAGCGGCCGCTGCGGTGATGAGCTTGAAGACGCTGCCCGGCTCATACAGGTCGCTGATGGCTTTGTTACGCCACTGGGCCTGCTGCGCTTCCTGCAGGGCCGCACTGCGCGCTTCCCCGGTCAATGCGTCCACTTCCGCACGCACTTCCTCGTTGATGATCTGCCGTGGGGTGTTGGGATCGTAGTCCGGCTGGCTGGTCATGGCCAGGATCGCCCCCGTCTGCACATCCATCACGATGCCCACGCCCCGCTGGGCCACGTTGTGCTCCCGCACAGCCGCATCCATGGCGCTCTCCAGCCAGTGCTGGATGTTGGCGTCAATGGTCAGTGTCAGGGTATTGCCAGGCACCGCGTCCACCACCGTCTGGTAATGGGTGGGCATGTCGTAGCCCCAGGCGTTTTTCGCCGTCAGAATTTCTCCGTTCTGCCCGGTGAGTTCCTCATTGTATTCCAGTTCCAGTCCCCACAATCCGGCATTGTCCACATCGGTAAAGCCCAGGATGCCCCCCATGAAATCCCCCTGGGGATAGACCCGCCTGGTATCCTGCCGGATCTGGATGCCCTCCGCCCCGTTTTCGGTGCACCAGTCGCGCACGGCATCGGCCATCTCCCGGTCCACACGGCGCCGCAGCAGACAGTCGTTGGAACTGCGCTGGCTGAGCTTTTCCAGCGTCTCGTCATAGTCAATCTCCAGGATCCCGCTCAGCGCCCGGGCCGCCGGCTCCACCAGTGCGTCGTCCAGTTCCCGGGGCGAAGCCCGGATGGTCCAGCAGGTCTCGCTGGCCGCCAGCAGCGTGCCGTCCGAGGCATAGATCTCCCCCCGGGGCGCCGGCAGCGTCGCGCCCCGCAGCTGCTGGTCGGCGGCACGGGCCGCATACCCGTCCCGGTCCACCACCTGCAGAAGAAACAACCGTACCAGCAACCCGCCAAAACAGACCACTGCCAGGATGCCCGCCAGAATACGGGCCCGCCAACGCATCAGGCGGTTTTGCTGCGGGGTCAGATATCGCATACCAGGTCCCTCCTCCCGGCGTAAAAAGGAAGATTTCGTCGCTGTTTCAGCCTATGCCTTTCCTTCCGTCAAAATGCCGAAATTAGCCTGGCAAATTCTCTCTATCGCCGATTGACGCCGGCACTTTTATACGGTATACTGTAGATAATCACATTGATAATTTATTATCAATCCGTTAGGAGGTCATTCCCATGGCAAGATTTACTTTACCCCGCGACCTGTATCACGGTTCCAACGCGCTGGAAGCCCTCAAAACGCTGCCCGGCAAACGCGCCATGATCTGTGTCGGCGGCGGTTCCATGAAACGTTTCGGATTCCTGGATCGTGCCGAAGCCTATCTGAAGGAAGCCGGCATGGAAGTTGCCCTGTTTGAAGGAATCGAGCCCGACCCGTCGGTGGAGACCGTCATGAAGGGCGCTGCTGCCATGCAGGAATTCCAGCCTGACTGGATTGTGGCCATCGGCGGCGGCTCTCCCATTGACGCAGCCAAGGCCATGTGGATCAAATACGAATACCCTGACATCACCTTCGAGGAAATGTGCAAGGTGTTCGGCATCCCGCCGCTGCGCCGCAAAGCACGGTTCTGCGCCATTTCCTCCACCTCCGGCACCGCCACCGAGGTGACGGCCTTCTCCATCATCACCGACTACGCCAAGGGCATCAAATATCCCATCGCGGACTTTGAGATCACCCCCGACGTGGCCATCGTTGACCCCGAGCTGGCCCACACCATGCCCAAAAAGCTGGTGGCCCACACCGGTATGGACGCCATGACCCACGCCATCGAGGCCTATGTCTCCACCGCAAACTGCGACTTCACCGACCCGCTGGCCCTGCATGCCATCGAGATGATCCAGGCGGACCTGGTGGGCAGCTACAACGGCGACATGGACAAGCGCGACGCCATGCACAACGCCCAGTGCCTGGCCGGCATGGCCTTCTCCAACGCGCTGCTGGGCATTGTCCACAGCATGGCGCACAAGACCGGCGCCGCCTTTGCCGACTACGGTGCCCACATCATCCACGGTGCCGCCAATGCCATGTACCTGCCCAAGGTCATTGCCTTCAATGCCAAGGACCCCACCGCCAAGAAGCGCTACGGCGTCATCGCCGACAAGATGCAGCTGGGCGGCGGCAGCGACGACGAAAAGGTCGCCCTGCTGATTCAGTATCTGCGCGGCATGAACGACGACCTGAACATCCCGCACTGCATCGGCCAGTACGGCGCCGACTCCTACCCCTGCGAGCAAGGCTTTGTGCCCGAGGAAGTGTTCCTGCAGCGTCTGCCCGAGATCGCCAAGAACGCCATCGGCGACGCCTGCACCGGCTCCAACCCGCGCCAGCCCTCCCAGGAGGAGATGGAAAAGCTGCTGAAATGCTGCTACTATGATACCGAGGTAGACTTCTGATCCATATTTCCCGACGGCGGCTCCCTCCCGCCGCTCGGAAAAACACGCTCTCTGTCTGGCAGAGAGCGTGTTTTTTTATGCCCGGACATCCAGGGGTCGTTTCTTGACAGAATTGGTCTATCGTGGTAGACTTTCAGTATATGTCAGGTCTATCGCAATAAACCATGTTGTCAAGAGGATGCCGTCATGCCCTGTTTCCGTCTTTCCTGTGCCGCCTTTGCCCTGTTGTTCGCCCTCTTTCTGCCGGCGGCACTGCCCGCTGCAGCCCAGGACCGCGAGCAGGCCCTTTCCGACCAAAAGGCGCAGGCCCAGCAGGAATACGAAGACGCCCAGAAGCAGCTGGACGACATTCAGACCCAGCAGCAGGAAACGGAATCCCAGATCGGGCAGCTGGAGGGGCAGGCTGCCACTGTGGCCGCCCAGCTGCAGCAAATCTACGCCTCGCTGCAGGACGCCGAGCGGGAGCTGCTGGCCTGTCAGGCGGCGTCTGAACAGGCCGCCCAGGCACTGGATGCAAAACAGGCGGAATATGATGCCTGCTTCGTCCGCAGCAAAGACCAGATGCGGGCCATGCAGATGCTGGACGGCGGCGGTGCCATCGGGTTGCTGGCCCAGGCCAAAAGTCTGTACCAGCTGCTGACCTTTTCCGAGGTTCTGCAGCAGATCGTCTCGAAAAACAGCCAGATACTCACAGACCTGCGCGTGCAGGCCCAGGCGCTGGAGGAGGCCCGCCGGCAGGCGGAGGCCGCCGCCCAGCAGGCAGAGGCCGCCCGGGCTGCCCTGAACGAACAGCAGAACCAGCTGGACGGCATGCAGGATGCGCTGGAGGAGGCGCTCCAGCAGGCCAATGAGACCTGGAGCGCCCAGGAATCGGCGGAGCAGGCGCAGGCTGTGGCCACCGAGGCCGCCCGGAAGGCCTACGAGGAGGCCACTGCGGCGCTGGATGCCTATGTGCGCGCCCAGAGCGACCGCTACACCACCGACGACCTGATCCTGACCAGCCTGGATTTTCGCTGCCCGCTGGACAGCTACAGCATGATTACCACCCAGTTCGGTGAGGCGGACCCCTGGGGGATCCCCCACCGGGGCACTGACTTTGCCGCCCCCAACGGCACCCCCATCTATGCCATCGCCGACGGCGTCATCAGCGCCGCCGGGCCGGTGAACAGCTACGGGAACTGTGTGCAGATCAGCCACGGCACCGCCGGGGACGGCAGCCGCTACGACAGTCTGTACGCCCACATGAGCCGCATCGCGGTCGGCCAGGGGCAGACGGTGCACAAGGGCGATGTGATCGGTTATGTGGGCAACACCGGCAACGTGTTCGGTGCCAACGGCGGGTATCACCTGCATCTGGAATTGCGGGTCAACGGCGGCCGGGTCAATCCGCTGGCCTATGTGCCGCAATGATGCCCGGCAAGGGAGGTGAATTTGGGATGCCGCTGTTTCGCATCTTGCAGAATCCCTTCGGCGACTTTCTGTATGCCATCGGATTTCTGGTGGAATACACGCTGGTCCGGCTGGTCCGCGGACTTCGCATCCTCGGGCGCTGGCTGCGCCGGGTGCTGGGCAATCTTCTGCTGCTGGCCCTGCGTCCGCCCATCCGGGCCCTGCTGGATCTGCGGGACGCGCTGCACGCGCCGGGGCGGTTTTTCCTCAGCTATCTTATGCCCGTGGCGGCGGCCGCGGGGCTGGTGGTTCTGGTCCGGGGCGGACTTTCCCTCTCCTTCGTGCTGCGGGTGACCGTTCAGGGCCAGACCGTGGGCTATGTGGCCAGCGAGGAGGCCTTCGACAACGCCCGTGCCGACGTGCTGGCCCGCGTGAACTCGGCACGGCAGCTGCTGGCCTCCGACAACCGGACCCTGACCTGGGATTTGGACCCTACCTACACGCTCACCTTCGGGCGTGCCACCATGACCGAGAGCGAGGTGGCCAACGAGATCCTGCGCATCAGCGGCAGTGAGATCTGCGAAGCCACCGCCGTCTACCTGGACGGCACTCTGCGCTTTGTAACCATCGAGGGTGACCATCTGCGCCGGTATCTGAACAGCGTCAAAGCCCCCTGGGAGGACCCCACCGACCAGAACGCCCGGGTCAGTTTTGCCCATGATCTGCGTCTGGTGGACGGCATTTACCTGACCGACTCGGTGATTTCCTACGCCGATGTGCTGGCCGCCCTGCAGGCCAACGACGGGGAGGACCTGCAGGTCAAGGTCAGCGAGCGGGTCACCGAGACCCGGGAGATCGCCTATGACACCGAAACCCAGGAGGACAGCGAGCTGGATTTCGGCAAGAGCGAGACGGTGCAGCAGGGCGTTGCCGGCAGCGAGGCCGTCACCCGGGAGCTGACCTACCTCAACGGGGCGCTCATTGACGACCAGGTGGTGGATGTGCAGGTGCTGCAATCCCCCACCCCCGAGATCATCCGCCGGGGCACCCGGCTGAAAAACGGCATGACCGGCAAGCTGGGCACCGGCACCTTTATCTGGCCGGTGCCGGGATACCGGGCCATCTCCCGCTGGGCCAACCTGGACCCCACCTCGCCCGGTTTCCACCGTGCCGTGGACATTGCGGCCCCCTACGGCACACCGATCTACGCCTGCGACAGCGGCACCGTGGTGGAGGTCGTGAATATGCACCCCAGCTGGGGCAACTATGTAAAGATAGACCACGGCAACGGCTACAAAACGCTGTACGCCCATATGTCCAGCTTTGCCGTACAGTTGGGCGATACCGTCACCCAAGGGCAGGTCATTGGCTATGTAGGTAATACCGGCAACTCTTACGGTAACCATTGCCATCTTGAGATGAGTTACAACGACGTACTGTTCAACCCTTACGAGGTTTTCCCCAATATGCCTACCAGAAATCCGGACTTCTGAAAACGAAAGCCCTCTGCCATACGGCAGAGGGCTTTTCTGTTATCGGGCGCCGCGACCTGCAAAGACCACGACCACCGTTTTGAGCAGGATCTTCACATCGTTCCACAGCGACCAGTTGTCGATGTAGCGGACATCCAGCCGGACCACTTCCTCGAAGTTATCAATATCGCTGCGGCCGCTGATCTGCCACAGACCCGTGATGCCGGGCTTCATGCTCAGGCGGCGCTTGTGGTGGCTCTCGTACTGCCGGTACTCGTCCAGCGTGGGCGGGCGGGTTCCCACCAGCGACATGTTGCCCAGCAGCACATCAAAGAACTGGGGCAGTTCGTCGATGCTGGTGCGCCGGATAAACCGCCCCACCCGGGTGATGCGGGGATCGTCCTCCATCTTGAACATCAGGCCCTCCATCTCATTGTGGGCCATCAGATCCTTCTTGCGCTTCTCGGCATCCACATACATGCTGCGCAGCTTATGGATGTAGAAATATCGCCCGTTGAGCCCCACCCGCTTCTGCCTGAAGATCAGCGGGCCCGGGCTTTCCAGCTTGAGGGGAATCGCCACAATGGCGATGATGGGAATACTGATGATGCACCCCACCAGGGCCCCCACCACGTCCATCATCCGCTTGAGCATCATATCCCGCAGTTCCATCTCGATGGTGCCCATGGTAACAATGTTGCCGCCAGCGCACCGGCCCAGGTCGCGGCTCAGCCGGGCGGCGCTGGTCTCGTCACAGCAGACTTCCTCGATGCGGTCCAGCATCTTGAGCCGGAAATGCACGGTCAGCCCCATGCTCTCCATCTCCTCCAGATAAGGAAGGAAGGATTCGCCGCTGTCCATGGGGATGTCCACATAGATTTCATCCAAGGCGGCGCGCCGGATCCAGTCCATGAACCCGTCAAAGTTGGCGCGCACCGCCACGCCCTCGAACTCCCGGCCCACCTGCTCGTCGGGGGCATCCAGAAGCACCACACCGCACACCCGCTTGGACCAGTCATCCTTCAATTCCCGGATGACCGCCCCCGCGTGATCCACCGTGGACAGGATACCCACCAGGCTTTCCATACCGCTGCGGTTCTGGGAGTGCATCAGGTGGCGCTTGAGCACCGTGTGGGCCAGCGGCATCATCAGCACGTTGACCAGCGGCACTGCCACGGCAAAATACCGGGAATCCAGCATTTCCGCCTTGGCCAGCAGCATCAGGGTGGAATACACCGCCGCCATCAGCACATTGAAACGGATGGACAGCACAAACTCCCGCCCCAGGCCGCGGGTGACGATGTTTTCCCGCTGGTTGAAGAAGAAAAAGGTCATAAAAAAGGCAACGACCACCAGACAGATCGTCTGGACCCAGTCGCTGACACTATAGGGGACGATACGTCCCAACAATCCGTCGGTGATCAGCCAGGCCAGCAGCACACTGACAAACAGCATCAGCAGGTCCAGGGCGAACACATAGGCGTATTGCAGTTTTTCCCGTTTGTTGATCATTCGTATTTCCTATTTCTCTCCCCGCCCCATCGCAGGGAGCACAATATCCTAGTATAGTAACTTACATTGTACCATGCCCGGGCCTTTTTTTCAATTCTTGACGGCATATTGTCAGTTCTATGTCATTTTTTCAGCTTTTCCCCACCCGGCGCCCCACAAATTTATTTTTCTTTTGTTTTTTCCTTTACTTGGGGGACCTGTTGTGCTACAATGCTTTCAATAATAAAGTGTCAAAAGTTCAACTGAAACTGCCGGATGCGGCAAGGAGTAGCCCCATGGATCATATAGACCGCAAAATCATTGACATACTGCAGAAAAACGCCCGCGCTCCCCTGAAGGAAATCGCCGACCATGTCTTTTTGTCCAGTCCTGCGGTGTCGGCCCGCATCGCCCGGCTGGAAAGTGCCGGCATCCTGTCGGGCTACCAGGCCCAGATCGACGCCCCCAAACTTGGCTACATGGTCAAGGCGTTCATCAATCTGGATATGGACCCCCAGCGCAAGCCGGAGTTTTACCCCTACATCCAGCAATGCCCCCAGGTGGTGGAATGCAACTGCGTCACCGGCGACTACAGCATGCTCATCGAAGTGCTGTTCGGCACCACCCAGGAACTGGATCAGTTCATCAACCATCTGCAGCAGTTCGGCCGCACCCATACGCAGATCGTCTTCTCCACCCCGGTGGAACACCGCGGGGTACCGGTCTCCGATCCGGAAGAAGAAACCTGAATCCCTTCCCGCCCTTTTCGGGGCGGGAATTTTTTTGTCTGCCACTTGACAGCTGTGTATATTGTGTATATACTGTAAATATCGAATATGTACAGTTCGACACGAAGGAGCGCTTCATGGAAATCTATCTCTCCAATGCCGGCCAGGAACCGATCTACGCGCAGATCACGCGGCAGATCAAGGAACAGATCCTGTCCGGTCAGCTGCACGCGGGGGACGCTTTGCCCAGCATCCGGCTTCTGGCCAAGGAGCTGCGCATCAGCGTCATCACCACCAAGCGTGCCTACGAGGACCTGGAATCCGCCGGGTTCATCATCACCCAGCCGGGACGGGGCAGTTTCGTGGCCGCCCAGAATCCCGCGCTGGTCCGGGAAGAACATCTGAAGAAAGTCGAGAACAGCCTGCAGGGCGCGGTGGATGCCGCGCGTCTGGGCGGGATCGGCTACGAGGAAGTATGCGAGATGTTGCGCCTTTTATGGGAGGGCTGACTATGCCAAACGAAGCCGCCGTTCTGCACCGGGTGCAGAAGCAATACAAAGATTTTACGCTGGGGCCCCTGGACCTGACGGTGCCCGCCGGTACCATCGTGGGGCTGGTGGGAGAAAACGGTGCCGGCAAAACCACCACCCTGAAGATCGCCTGCGGTGTGAACCGCCCCGACGACGGGGAGGTCACTCTGCTGGGCGGTTCCCCGGCAGACAAAGCCGTCCGTGCCCGGCTGGGGGTCGTCTTTGAAGATGCCTACTTTTTCGGCGGGCTCACCGCCGGGCGCATCGGCAACAGCATGGCCGGTATTTTCGGGGACCGCTGGGATGCAGGGCTGTTCGGCTCTCTTCTGGAGCGGTTCGGGCTGGACGCCCGGAAAAAGGTTTCCGCCTACAGCCGGGGCATGCGGATGAAACTGAGCCTGGCCACTGCCCTGGCCCACCATCCCGACCTGCTGGTGCTGGACGAGGCCACCGCCGGGCTGGACCCGGTGGTACGCAGCGAGATGCTGGACCTGTTCCTGGAATTCATCCAGGACGAGGGGCACAGCATCCTCATGAGCAGCCACATCACCAGCGACCTGGAGCAGATTGCCGACTCCATCGCCTATCTGCATCACGGACAGCTGCTGTTCCAGGAAGACAAGGATGCCCTGTTGCAGGAATATGGTCTGCTGCGCTGCGGTCGCGCCGCGCTGGAAAAACTGCCGTCGGGCTGCGTGATCTTTACCCGGCAGAATGCCTTCGGCTGCGAGAGCCTGATCCGGGACCGGCTAACGGTACAGCGGCTGCTGCCCGAAGCGGTGATCGACCCGGCCGGCATCGACGACATCATGCGCTTTTACAGCGGGAGGGATGCACAATGAAAGGCTTGCTCTACAAAGACTGGACGATGATCTTCGGCGGCTACAAGACGAACTTTCTTTTTCTGCTGCTGTTCTACGGGGTCTTCACGGTGCTGTGCCGCATCAGTTTTCTCAGCTATGCCCTGGTCTTTGTGCTGGGGATGTACGCCTCCTCCACCATCAGCATGGACGAAAACAGCCACTGGGACGCTTACGCCCGCACTCTGCCCGTCACCCCCGGCCAGCTGGTGTCCGCCAAATACTGCCTGACCCTGCTGCTGACAGCGGTCAGCATTCCGCTGGGCTTCCTGATGACGCTGCTCATCCCCGACCCGAAGCCCGCCCTGCTGGAAATCACCACCGGCATGTTCTCCGCCGCGGCGGTCACCCTGCTCTACCTCTCCTTCGTGATGCCGCTCTCCTACCGGTTCGGGGCCGCCAAAGCCCGCAGCTGGGTATCCGTCACCATCTTCGTGGTGATCTTTCTCCCTGCCGCGTTTCTGATGGTCTTCAAGGACGATCTGTCCAACCCCGCCGTCCGGGCCGTGCGCGCACTGGCACAGCAGATGGATGCCTCCTCCCTGTCCAACGAACAGTGGGCCGCTCTGCTGCTCGGTGTCCTGCTGGGCGCAGCACTGGTCTGCTTTGCCGTCAGCTGGGTGGTCAGCATCCAGATCTACCGGCGAAAGAACTACTGAAAAAAGCGCGGAGCCCCGGGCTCCGCGCTTTTCCTTATTCAATATTACAGCCACCCTCCGCCGTGGAGAACGAAAATCCAGCCGGTGAGCGTCAGGGCGGAGAGCAGCGTGGTGGCCGCAATGGCGCTGGCTGTCAGCACACCCTCGTGCCCCATGTTCTTGACCATGACGTAGGAGCTGGGGGTTGTGGGGCTGCCCAGCATGATGAGCAGTGCCACCAGTTCCTTCTCCCGGAAGCCCAGGGCCACAGCGCAGGGAATGAAGATGGCTGAGAGGCCCACCGTCTTGATCAGCGCCGCCACCAGGGTGGGGCCCGCCTTTTTCAGAGCCTTGGTGCCCTCAAAGCTGGCACCGATGGAGAGCAGTGCCAGCGGTGTGGTCAGCGAAGCCAGGCTGTTCAGCGTCTTTTCGGCTATCGTGGGCAATTCCACCGGCAGCAGGCTGAACACTGTGCCGGCGATGATACCCAGCAGAATGGGGTTGGTCATGACACCGTACAGCAGCTGTCCGGCGCTGGGTGCGGTGTGCTGTTCCTGCGGGGATTCCATCATGAGGATCAGCACCGCAAAGATGTTGAACAGCGGCACGCTGCCCAAGATCATCAGCGGCGCCATGCCCGCTTCGCCGTAGATGTTCTGGATGAAGGCCACCCCCAGCACGGCCGCGCTACTGCGGTAGGAGGCCTGCACAAACTCACCCACGATGGATTTATCCCGCATCAGGACCCTGGCCAGCGCCCAGATCACCAGGATGCTCACCAGGGTGACGCCAAAGCAGAACAGCACGAACCTGGGCTGGAAGTCATGGCGCATGTCCACATCGGCCATATCCAGAAACAGCATGATGGGCAGGGTGATCTTGAAGGTCAGCTTGTCCGATGCCTTACAGAATTCCTTGGGCAGAAAGCCCAGCTTTCCCAGAATGCCGCCGGCCACCATCACCAGAAAGATGGGCAGCGTGGCATCCAGGCTGAAAATCAGATTTTCCAAACCATTCATTCTTAATCCCTCACACGCAGAAAACGGACCTTGTGCGGTCCTGTCGTTTTATGGTATCATGAATGCACCGGGTTTGCAACCAATCGGAGGAAAAGAGCCTGATTTTTGTCTGTTTTTCCGGATACACCGCGCAAAATCCGGGGCAGGGCCCTTGACAAACTTCGGGTGGCTTGCTATAATAAATTGCTGTGCCAAACGGCACAGGTATCCTTGCCCTTTGCACGGGCAAAGGGCCATACGTCCAAAAGGAGGTGCACAGAATATGGCTAAGTACGAAACCATGATGGTTACCACCGCCAACCTCGACGAGGAGGCTTCCGCCGCTCTGATCAACAAGTTCAAGAACCTGATCGCGGCGAACGGTACGATCGATTCTGTTGATGATTGGGGCAAGAAGCGTCTTGCTTACCCCATCAACGATGAGACCGAGGGTGTGTACACGGTGATCAAGTTCACCAGCGAGCCCAATTTCCCGGCTGAGCTGGATCGTATCTACAAGATCACTGAAGGCGTTCTTCGCAGCATTATCATTGCTGAGGAGGAGTAAGGAGTACCGAAAATGCTGAATGTTGTTGCTATTATGGGCCGCCTTGCGCGCGACCCCGAACTTCGCCAGACCACGACCGGCAAAAGCGTAGCGTCCTTTACCATTGCGTGTGACCGCAACGGCAAGCGTGACGCCAACGGCCAGAGCCAGGCCGACTGGATCCCCGTTACGGCGTGGGACCGCACGGCGGAATTTGTGTGCAAGTATTTCCAGAAAGGTTCGCTGATTGCCGTGGACGGCCGTCTGCAGAGCCGGTCCTACCAGGACAAGAACGGAAACAACCGCACCGCCATCGAGATTGTGGCCAACAACGTCAACTTTGCCGGACCCAAATCCGCCAACGCCGCACCCAGCATGGGCGGCGCCAATTACGGCGCTCCCATGGCAGACCCCGCCGCCCGCCCCGCTGTGCAGCAGGCACCGGCGCCGAGCTATTCCGCCGGCAGCAACGATGACTTTGCACTGATCGAGGACGAAGGCGATCTGCCGTTCTGACAAATCGATTGTAAAATCCAACAAGGAGGTTACCACAATGGCTATGGATCGTTCTTCCCGCCCGATGCATCGCGGCCGCAAGAAGGTTTGCAGCTTCTGCGTTGATCGCATTGAGCACATTGATTACAAGGATCTGCCCCGCCTGCGCAAGTACGTGAGCGAGCGCGCCAAGATCATTCCCCGCCGTGTGACCGGTACCTGCGCGTTCCATCAGCGTGAGCTGACGGTCGCCATCAAGCGTGCCCGTTATATGGCTCTGATGCCCTACGTGAGCGACTGATCTGCTCCGGCATCGCCAACCATGCAAAAAAGAGCAGCTCTTGCGAGCTGCTCTTTTTCTTTTGCCTGTATATACGACAAAAAGCGGGCAGTCCCCTTCCGGGGGCTGCCCGCTCTGGCTTTGTGTAGAGAATCAGGAGGTGAACCGGTCGCGCAGATTCTTGAAGAATCCCTTGCGCTTCTCGTAGTTATCGTCCTTGAGGCTGTCCTCAAAAGCCTTCAGTGCCTCACGCTGGGTGCGGTTGAGCTTCTTGGGAATCTCCACCTCCACGATGACATACTGGTCACCGCGGCCGCGGCCGTTGAGGTACTGGATGCCCTGGCCACGCAGACGGAACTTGGTGCCGCTCTGGGTCCCCTCGGGGATCTTCTGGGCCACCTTGCCGTCCACGGTGGGCACCTCGATCTCGGCGCCCAGCACGGCCTGGGAGTAGGTGATGGGCACCCGCACATAGACATCGTAGCCGTCACGCTCGAAGACCGCGTCGCGCTTGACCGTCACATGAACGATCACATCGCCGGCGGGGCCGCCGTTGCTGCCGGCATCACCCTGGCCGCGCAGTGCCATGTTCTGGTCGTCGTCGATACCGGCCGGGATCTTGACCTCCAGCGTCTTGCGGGCAGCGGTCTTGCCGGTGCCGTGGCAGGTCTTGCAGGGGTTCTTGATGATGGTGCCGCGGCCGCCGCAGTGCGGGCAGGGCTGCTGGCTCTGCATCACACCGAAGGGGGTGCGCTGCTGGGTCACCACGTAGCCGCGGCCACCGCACTGGGTGCAGGTCTCGGGGCTGGAACCGGCCTCACAGCCGGTGCCGTGGCAATCCGGGCAGGTCTGCTGCCGGTTCAGCGTGATCTTCTTGGAGCAGCCGTGGGCCGCCTCCTCGAAGGTCAGGATCACGCTGGCCTGGATATCATGTCCCTTGCGGGGCGCGTTGGGGTTGGCGCGGGCGGAACCGCCGAAGCCGCCGAATCCACCGAAACCGCCGCCGAAGATATCGCCGAAGATGTCGCCCAGGTCCACGCCGCCGGCGCCGCCGAAGCCACCGAATCCGGAAGCACCGTCGCTCTGTCCGGCCCCATAGTTGGGGTCAACCCCGGCAAAGCCGAACTGGTCGTAGCGCTTGCGCTTCTCCGGGTCGGAAAGGACATCGTGAGCCTCATTGACCTCCTTGAACTTTTCCTCGGCGGTCTTGTCGCCGGGGTTCAGGTCGGGGTGGTACTTTTTGGCCAGCTTGCGGTAGGCGCTCTTGATCTCGGCATCGGTGGCGTTCTTGCCCAGACCCAGCACCTCATAATAATCACGTTTTTCTGCCATAGAATCAATCCCCTCTATTTGGGCTTTTTCTTTCAGATAACCCCGCAAGGGCCGCCGCCTTGCCGGGCGGCGGCCTTTGTTTCAGGGTTCAGATTGTATCAGACTTCGTGGAAGTCGGCGTCCACCGCGCCGTCATCCTTGGGCTGGCTGCCGCCCTGGGCACCGGTGTCACCGGCGCCGGGCTGCTGCTGCGCGCCCTGGTTGTTCTGGGCGGCCTGCTTGTAGACCTTCTCGCTGATGGCGTAGAAAGCCTTCTGCAGGTCATCCTGCTTTGCCTTGATGTCGTCGATGCTACCGGTCTTCAGGGCTTCCTTCAGGGCAGAGAGCTTGGTTTCCACTTCGCTCTTCTCCTCGGCGGAGACCTTGTCGCCAAACTCGTTCAGCGCCTTCTCGGTCTGGAAGACCATCTGGTCGGCGTTGTTGCGGGTATCCACTTCTTCACGGCGCTTCTTGTCCTCGGCAGCATACTGCTCGGCGTCCTTGACAGCCTTGTCAATGTCGTCCTTGCTCATGTTGGTGGAAGCGGTGATCGTGATGCTCTGCTCCTTGCCGGTGCCCAGATCCTTGGCGCTGACATGGACGATGCCGTTGGCATCGATATCGAAGGTGACTTCGATCTGCGGCACACCACGGGGCGCCGGAGCGATGCCATCCAGATGGAAGGTACCCAGGCTCTTGTTGTCCTTGGCGAACTCACGCTCGCCCTGCAGGACGTTGACCTCAACGCTGGGCTGGTTATCCGCAGCGGTGGAGAAGATCTGGCTCTTCTTGGTGGGGATGGTGGTGTTGCGGTCGATGATCTTGGTGCAGACGCCGCCCAGGGTCTCGATGCCCAGGCTCAGCGGGGTAACATCCAGGAGCAGCAGGCCCTTCACATCGCCCTGCAGGACGCCGCCCTGGATGGCAGCACCCACAGCCACGCACTCATCGGGGTTGATGCCCTTGAAGGGCTCGCAGTTCAGTTCCTTCTTCACGGCGTCATAGACAGCCGGGATACGGGTGGAACCACCGACCATCAGTACCTTGGCCAGGTCGGAAGCCTTCAGACCGGCATCGGCCAGCGCCTTGCGGACGGGGGTCATGGTGCGGTCCACCAGATCAGCGGTCAGTTCATTGAACTTCGCGCGGGTCAGGGTCATATCCAGATGCTTGGGGCCGTTGGCGTCGGCGGTGATGAAGGGCAGGTTGATGTTGGTGGAGGTGGCGCTGGACAGCTCGATCTTCGCCTTCTCGGCCGCTTCCTTCAGACGCTGGGCAGCCATCTTGTCCTGACGCAGGTCGATGTTGTTCTCGCGCTTGAAGTCCTCGGCCATCCAGTCGATGATGCGCTGGTCGAAGTCATCGCCGCCCAGGTGGGTATCACCGTTGGTGGCCAGAACTTCGGTAACGCCGTCGCCCATCTCGATGATGGAGACATCGAAGGTGCCGCCGCCCAGGTCGTAGACCATGATCTTCTGATCGGCTTCCTTATCGATGCCGTAGGCCAGAGAAGCGGCCGTGGGCTCGTTGATGATACGCTTGACGTTCAGGCCCGCGATGGTGCCGGCGTTCTTGGTGGCCTGACGCTGGCTGTCGTTGAAGTAGGCAGGCACGGTGATGACGGCCTCGGTGACGGGCTCGCCCAGGTAAGCCTCGGCATCCGCCTTCAGCTTGGAGAGGATCATGGCGCTGATCTCTTCGGGGGTGTAGTCCTTGCCGCCGGCATGGACCTTCTCGGCAGTGCCCATCTTACGCTTGATGGAGGAAATGGTGTTCTCGGGGTTGGTGATGGCCTGACGCTTTGCGACCTGGCCTACCAGACGCTCACCGGTCTTGGTGAAACCGACCACAGACGGGGTGGTGCGGGCGCCTTCGGCGTTGGCGATAACGACGGGCTCGCCGCCTTCCATAACGGCAACACAGCTGTTGGTGGTGCCAAGGTCAATACCAATGATTTTACTCATACTATAAAACTCCCTTCAAAATAACTTTGAATGTGGTGAATGTCTATTTATCTGAAACGGGCAAAACCCGGTTCATACTTATTCCGCGACGACCACCGTTGCATGGCGGATGATCTTGTCGCCGATCTTGTAGCCCTTCTGGAAAACCTGCACGACGGTGCCGCTCTCCTGCCCTTCGGCGGGCGGGACCTGCTGCACGGCGTTCATGAAGTTGGGGTCAAAGGGCTTGGAAAGGGCCTCGATCTCGGTGATGTGGAGATTTTCCAGCGCCTTCGCGGCTTTGTCCAGCGTCATCATGACGCCCTTCTTGTAATTCTCGTCGCTGCAGGCGGCATTGGCGGCCATATCCAGCGTATCGAGAATGCCCAGGATCTGGGTGACGGCGTGGGAAATGCCGTCATTGAATTTCTGGTCCGCCTCGCGCTGGGAGCGCTTGCGGTAGTTATCATACTCGGCCGCGGTGCGCAGCAGTTGATCCTTCAGCTCGGCGTTCTTCTTCTCGCTGGCTTCCAGTTTTGCCTGCAGCGCCGCTTCCGCGTGGTGATGCTTTTCTTTCTTTTCGGCCTTCTCTGCCTTGGGTTCCGCCTCGGCGGTCTTCTCCTTGGCTTCGGTCTCGGGGGCCTCGGCAGCCTGCTCAGGCTGTGTCGCCGTGTTCTTTTCGTTTTCTGTCTCGTGGCTCATTGCGGGTCCTCCTTCTCAGTTTATTGGCCCTGCCCGGCCAGGCTCTGGCCCAGCTTGACGGCGAAATAATCCAGGATCGGCAGCAGCCGCCGGTATTCCATCCGTGTGGAACCGATCAGCGCAACCGAACCGGTCAGGCCGCCGCCCGCCAGGTACCGCTTGCTGACAATGCAGGCACCCGGCATGGCCGGGTCCAGATCACTGCCCAGCGTGGCGGTGATTTTTCCGCCGTCGGGGCGGAGCAGTGCGGTGGCTGCTTCGTTGTCGGAGAAGATCTCCAGCAGCGTGCCCAGGTTTTCCCGCACATCGGGCATCTTGGCCAGGTACTGGGCGCCCTGCAGGCTGGCCTGGGGGCCGGTGGCTACCAGCGCCCTTGCTGCCAGCACCACCGGTGCCAGCCGCTCCCCCGCTGCCATCACCATACTGGCGGTGAGCATCGGTGTCAGGTCCTGGGGTGCCACAAAGGTGAACCCCTGGTTGAGCAGCCGGGCCAGGTTGGCGGCATCGTCCCGCGTCAGGCCGGTGGCCACCCGGGCCACCCGGGTGCGGACACCGCCCGCGCTGGTGACCGCCAGCACCGCCGCCGAATACCGGCCCACCTGCACCACCTCAAAATGGGCGATGCAGAGGTCCGGCGCCTGGGGCGTGGTGACGGCCGCCGCGCACTGGGTCAGATCCGCCAGGCTGCGTGCCGCCGCGGGAGCCAGCTTTTCGGGCTCCACATCCATACCGGCAAACAGATCGTCAATGTGCTCGCGGTCTGTATCGGACAGCTTGGTGCTGCCCGGAGCGTCGATCAGATGATCGAGATAGTAGCGGTAGCCCTGGGCACTGGGCACGCGCCCGGCACTGGTGTGGGGCTGCTCCAGCAGTCCCAGCTTTGTCAGCGCCGCCATCTCGTTGCGCAGGGTGGCACTGGACAGTGCCATATCAAAGTAGTTTGCCAGCAGCCCCGAACCTACCGGTTCGCCGCAATTGGCATACAGGGCAACAATAGCTTCCAGGATCCGCTGTTTGCGTGCGTCCATTGCCATGTTGCTCATCTCCTTTGTGCTTCCCTTTTGTTTCTTTTAGCACTCCTTATCTCCGAGTGCTAAATTTATTATACCCTCCTTTTTTCGTCTGTCAAGGGGTTTGGCAAAACTTTTTGCAAGTTTAACAGTTTCGACACAATCCCGGGTTTGCTCTGCCTTGACACACCCCCGCACCCGGCCGTATACTACATTATAATTGGATTTTATAGGGAAAGAAGGCATCGCTGTGATACACTCCCATTCCGACGACAAAGCGTTCCTGGCCAATGACCCTCTTGGCAGTCTTTTGCTCCGGCTGGCACTTCCCACCGTGGCCGCCCAGCTGATCAATATGCTGTACAACATCGTGGATCGCATCTACATCGGCCACATTCCCGAGGACGGCGCCCTGGCCCTGACCGGCGTGGGCGTCTGCCTGCCGCTGATCATGATCGTCTCCGCCTTCGCCGCCCTGGTGGGCAACGGCGGCGCGCCCCGCGCCACCATCGCCATGGGCCAGGGCAACAAAGAAAAGGCCGAGGAGATCCTGGGCAACTGCTTTGCCCTGCAGATCGTCATCTCGGTCGTGCTGACGCTGATTCTGTTTTGGGGCGACCGGGCGTTCCTGCTGGCCTTCGGTGCCAGCGCCAACACCATCGACTATGCGGTCGCCTATATGGACATCTATGCGGTGGGCACCCTCTTTGTGCAGATAACGCTGGGCATGAACGCCTTCATCACCGCCCAGGGCTTCGCCAAGGAAGGCATGCTGTCGGTGCTCATCGGCGCGTTGGCCAACATCGTGCTGGACCCGGTCTTCATCTTCCTGTTCGGCATGGGAGTGCGGGGCGCTGCCCTGGCCACCATCCTGTCCCAGGCGCTCTCCTGCATCTGGGTGCTGGCCTTTCTGTTCGGCAAGCGGACCTTCCTGCGGCTGCGCAGGGAGACCATCCGGCTCTCCCCTGCCGTGCTGTTTCCCTGTGTGGCGCTGGGTGCCGCTACCTTTATTATGCAGGCCAGTGAGAGCGTCATCTCGGTGGCCTTCAACTCCTCCCTGCTGCAGTACGGCGGAGATCTGGCGGTGGGTGCCATGACCATCCTGTCCAGCGTCATGCAGTTTGCCATGCTGCCGCTGCAGGGTCTGGGCCAGGGCGCCCAGCCCATCATCAGCTACAACTACGGCGCCGGCAAGCGGGACCGGGTGAAGAAAGCCTATTTCCTGTTGCTGCGGGCCAGCCTGTTCTATTCCTGTCTGCTGTGGGCGCTGGTGGAGCTCTTTCCCCAGGCCTTTGCCTCGCTGTTCACCAACGACGCCGAACTGGTGGTCTACACCGGCCACGCCCTGCGCCTCTATGTGGCAGCGCTCTTCCTGTTCGGCATCCAGATGGCCTGTCAGATGGCCTTCACCTCGCTGGGCAAGGCCAAGCAGTCCATCCTGGTGGCGGTCATGCGCAAATTCATCCTGCTGCTGCCGCTGATCTATCTGATGCCCATGCTGTTCCACGATGACCAGGCCCGGGCCGTCTATCTGGCGGAACCGGTGGCCGACACACTGGCTGTCACCTTCACGTCGGTGCTGTTCTTCTTCTCCTTCCGCAAGGTGCTGCGCCAGATGGATCAGACTTCCTGAGCCCTCACTCCTCCATCCATCGGGAGAGAAAGGTGGCCGCCGTGGCCAGTACCTGCACGGTATCGGGGCGGGGCGCCGGGTCCCTGGCGGTGCCGGGTAGCAACACGCCGCCCTCGATATCCCCGTGGGCCACAATGGGAGCCGCACACAGCACCAGCCGCTCCCCCCGCTCAAACAGATGCAGCCGCTTGGCGGCATTTTCCGGAGCGGTGTAGACTGCCCGGCCGGACAGAAGATGTTCCACCTCGTTGGAGATCTCCCGGCCCATCATGTCCCCCTTGCCGGCGCCGGAGGCTGCCATAATGCAGGTGCGGTCACACACCAGCACCGCGCGGCCCAGGCTCTTGGCCAGCACCTCGGTGTAGACTGCCGAGATCTGCCCCAGCTCCATGAGGGGCGAATATTTTTTGAAGATGACCTCGCCGTCGGCGGCGGTGTAGATTTCCAGGGTATCGCCCTGACGGATGCGCTGGGTCCGCCGGATTTCCTTGGGGATGACCACCCGTCCCAGTTCATCGATACGGCGTACAATTCCTGTTGCTTTCATACTGCTTCCCTCCGGGATGATTTTATGGTAGTATCTGCTAAAACTGCCGTTTTATGTATAGGAGAATTTGTATGGACCTTTTGCAGACCACCCTTTGCTATCTGGAACAGGACGGTTGTTACCTGATGCTGCACCGCATCAAGAAAAAGAAGGACGTGAACCACGACAAATGGATCGGCGTGGGCGGCAAGTTCGAGCCGGGGGAGGATGCCCTGGCCTGCGCCCTGCGGGAAGTGCGGGAGGAAACCGGCCTGACGATGCGTGATCCGCAATACCGCGGTATTGTGGATTTCTACTGTCCGCCCTGGCCGGCCGAGCGGATGCATCTGTACACCTGCACGGACTTTACCGGCACCATGACGGACTGCAACGAGGGCACACTGGAATGGGTGCCCAAAGAGCGGGTCCAGGAGCTGCCCATCTGGCCCGGGGACAAGCTGTTCTTCCGGCTGCTGGCCGAGGAGGCGCCGTTCTTCCACCTGGAGCTCACCTATGACGGCGACACCCTGACCCGGGCTGTCCTGGACGGCCGCCCCGTATCCCTGTAAAACGAAAAGACGCCCCGCATGGAAGGTTCCATGCGGGGCGTCCTGTTGTTATTATGATTGCAAATTACAGCGGGCAGGCCGTAAAGCCGTTCTTGCCCAGCACCTGCACCTTGGAGTAGCCCAGCTCCCGGAGCTTGGCCGCCGCCTCCTCGTAGCCGAAGGTCAGTGCCTTGGTATCGTGGGCATCCGCCGTGATAACCACATTGCCGGAGAGAGCCAGCCAGTCCTTGAGGATGGCGTCCGAGGGGAAGAAATCCTTGCGGAAGCCACGGTAGACCGCCGAGGTGTTGACCTCCAGCACACAGCGGTTGCGGGCCGCCACCATGAGGGCGCTGTCCGCCGCCGCCTTGTAGCGGGGATCCTGCTCGTCAAAGAACTTGCCGTCGCCGTTGATCTTCTTGATCAGGTCGAAATGGCCCAGGATGGTGGGCTTCTTCTCCGCCACCTTGGCCACGTTGGCGAAGTAGGCTTCCACCACCGCCAGACCGTCGCCGTCAAAATCGTCAGCGATGCAGGCGGCCAGGTCGCTCTCCCGCCAGTCGATCTCGTAGTACTTGCCGGTCTTGGGGCCCTGGACATAGTGGCAGCTGCCGATGAAGTAATCGTAATCGGCGGGGTTATCGTCACTGAAGAGATCCCACTCCAAACCGCAGAGGATATCCAGCTTGCCGGCATAGCGCTCCTTGAGTTTGGCCACCTGCGCTTTGTACAGCGCGGTGCGGCTCTGGGTCATGCAGTACTCCAGATCGCAGGGGGTGTGGCTGTGGCCGCTGAAGCCCAGCGTCTGCAGCCCGGCACGCCACGCGGTGACTGCCAGTTCGTCTAAGGTGTTTTTGCCGTCGCACAGTTTGGAATGTACGTGGACGGAACTTTTCAGGTATTCGCCCGCCATATTACTGCATCCTTTCCTGCTTTACTTTGTGGTCGATTACATGCCGCTTTTCCAGCTCCCGGGTGATGTCCTCCACCGAGATGCCCAGTTCGATCATCAGCACCATCACGTGGTAGGCCAGGTCGCTGATCTCAAAGATGGTCTCCTCCTTGTCCCGCTTGCTGCCGGCAATGATGACCTCGGTGGATTCCTCGCCCACCTTCTTGAGGATCTTTTCCAGGCCCTTGTCAAAGAGGTAGCTGGTGTAGCTGCCCTCCTTCGGGTCGGTCTTGCGGCCCTTGATCAGCTCGTACAGTCCCTGCCAGGTGAACTGCTTCAGCTCATCCGACACATAGACGGGGTTGAAGAAGCAGCTCTCGGCGCCGGTGTGGCAGGCCGGACCGGCCTTGATGACATCGATGACCAGGGCGTCTTTGTCGCAGTCCGCCGTGATGGAGACGACCCGCTGCACGTTGCCGGAAGTCTCGCCCTTGCGCCAGATCTCCTGGCGGCTGCGGGACCAGAACACCGTGCGGCCTTCCGCAATGGTCAGGGCCAGCGTCTCGGCGTTCATATAGGCCAGGGTCAGCACTTCCTTGGTATAGTGATCCTGCACGATGGCCGGAATCAGCCCGTGGGAATTGAAATGAAGCGACTGGGAATTCTGGGTGATTTCCATGGTTAAGAAACCTCCTGCTCAATAACGTCTGGTGCGGGCCGCACCCATCGCACTGCCCGCCCAAGGAAAATATATGTATAGTGTACCTGTTTTTGCCGCGTTTGACAAGGGGTCACAGGCGCATTTCCACGCCGTTTTCCCGCAGATACCGCTTGAGGTCCCGGATTTCCACCTGTTTGGTGTGAAAAATGGAGGCCGCCAGCCCCGCATCCACCCCGGGATGGTTGCGGAACAGCTCCAGGAAGTCCTCCTTGCAGCCCGCACCGCCCGAAGCGATGATGGGCACCGCGCACCGGGCCGCCACCGCATCCAGCATCTCCAGGTCGAAGCCGTTCTTGACGCCGTCGGTGTCGATGGAATTGACCACCAGTTCCCCGGCGCCGTTCTTCACACCCTGTTCCAGCCAGTCCAGGGCGTCGATGCCGGTGTTCTCCCGGCCGCCCTTGGCGAAGAGCATGAACCTGCCGTCCACCCGCTTGATGTCGGCGGAGAGCACCACGCACTGGTTGCCGTACTTCTTGGCCGCCGCCGGGATGATGCCGGGGTTGGCGATGGCTCCCGAGTTGACGCTGACCTTATCGGCGCCGCACTTGAGCACCCGGTCGAAGTCTTCCAGCGTGCGGATGCCGCCGCCCACCGTCAGCGGGATGAAGATCTGGCTGGCCACCTTGCGCAGAATGTCGGTGAAGAGGGTACGTCCCTCCACGCTGGCGGTGATGTCGTAGAACACCAGCTCGTCGGCGCCCGATGCGTTATAATAGTGCGCCATCTCCACCGGGTCGGCCATATCCTGCAGCCCCTCAAAGTTGACGCCCTTGACCACACGGCCGTCCTTGACGTCCAGGCAGGGAATGATGCGTTTGGTAATCATGGAATGCCCCTCCTTCAGTCCTGATACCGGCGCACGGCCTCGGCCAGGTCGATGGCGCCGGTGTAGATGGATTTGCCCAGAATGGCCGCATGGCAGCCCATGGCCTGCAGTTCGGCCAGTTCCTCCATACGGGCGATGCCGCCCGAGGCGGTGACCTCGATGCCGGGGATGGTCAGCAGCTGCCGGTAGAGGTCCAGGTTGGTGCCCTGCATGGTGCCGTCCCGGGAGATGTCAGTGGCAATGATGGCCCCCACCCCCGCTTCGGCACAGCGGCGGCAGAATTCAATACCCGGCTCGGAGGTGATCTCCTTCCATCCGTTGACCGCCACATAGCCCTGCTTCATATCCACGCCCACCGCGATGCGGGCGCCGTAGGTTTTGGCCATCTGCTCGGTGAAGGCGAAGTTCTTCACCGCCACCGTGCCCAGTATGCAGCGGTCCACCCCCAGGTCGAGGTAGCGCCGGATGCGCTCTTCGTCCCGGATGCCGCCGCCCACCTCGATTTTCAGCCCGCCCAGCTGGGCGATGGCCGCGATGGTCTGCAGGTTGGCGGTGGTGTCGTCCTTGGCGCCGTCCAGGTCCACCACATGGAGGTATTTGGCCCCGGCCTCAATGAAGGAACGGGCCTGGGCCACCGGGTCGGCGTTGTAGACGGTCATCTGATCGTAGTCGCCCTGATAAAGCCGCACGGCCTGTCCGCCGCGCAGATCAATGGCAGGATACAGTTTCATCTTGCCGCCCCCTCACAGTTCGGCGAACGCCTTGAGCAGGCGCAGGCCGGTATCGCCGGATTTTTCGGGGTGGAACTGGGTGCCGTAGACAAGACCGCTGCGCACCGCACCCGTCACCGGGATGCTGTAGTCACTGGTGGCCAGCGTGGAGGCCGCGCAGTCCTTGGCGTAGTAGCTGTGGACGTAGTAGACATACTCCCCGTTGCGGATGTACCGGAACAGCGGGTCACTCTCCCGCCCCGGCACGATGTCGAGAGCGTTCCAGCCGATGTGGGGCACCTTCAGAGCGGGGTTCTTCAAGTCGTCGGCCAGCGGGCAGACCGAACCGGGGATCAGACCCAGGCCGGCGTGCTCGCCGTACTCGTAGCTTTTTTCAAATAGCAGCTGCATGCCCAGGCAGATGCCCAGCAGCGGTTTGTGCTGTACCTCTTCCCGGATCACCGGGACCAGGCCGGTCGCCTCCAGTTTGGCCATGGCGTCGGCAAAGGCACCCACACCGGGCAGCAGGATATGGCTGGCGGCGCGCAGGTCCTCGGCCTTGCCGGTGACCCGCACCTCGGCGCCCAGGCTTTTCACGCTGGACGACAGGCTGAACAGGTTGCCCACGCCGTAATCCACAATGGCAATCATGACTTTCCCTCCTCGTATACAGTTCAGGCCCGGGGCAGAATCCCGTCCAGCGCCGCGAAAAAGCGCTGCATCTGCTCCGGCGTGCCGATGGTGATGCGCAGCCAGTTGTCGATGCGCGGGGCGCTGAAGTAGCGGATCAGAATCCCCTGTGCCCGCAGCTTCTCGAAAATTTCCCGGCAGGGCATCCGGTCGGTGGTGACAAACAGGAAATTGGTGGCGGAATCCAGCACGGTGAAGCCGCGGTCCCGCAGCTTGGCGGTGGTATCCGCCCGGGTGGCCACCACCTTTTGGGTCACATCCCGGAAATAATCCTCATCCCGGATGGCCGCCGTGCCAGCCGCCTGGGTCAGGGAGTTGACATTGTAGGGGCTGTAGCTGAACTTGACCCGGTTCATATCGGCGATCAGTTCAGGCCGCGCCAGGCAGAAGCCCAGCCGCGCCCCCGCCAGGTTGTGGGTCTTGGAGAAGGTGTGGGTAATGACCAGGTTGTCGTATTTTTCCAGCAGCGGCAGGCAGGTGGAGCCCGCCGGGGCAAATTCTATGTAGGTTTCGTCCACGATGACGATGTTGTCCGGGTTGGTGCGCAGTACTTCCTCGATGGCGTCCACCGGGGCCAGCAGGCTGGTGGGCGCGTTGGGGTTGGCGATGACGATGGTCTCGTGCAGGCCCTGATACTTGCGCAGGTCGATGGTGAAATCCTCCTCCAGCGGCAGAATGTGCTGGGGGATGTGCAGCAGGTCGCACAGAACCGGGTAAAAGCTGTAGGTAATATCGGCAAAGGCCAGCGGCGTGTCCTCATCGCAGAAAGCCCGCAGGGCCAGCAGCAGGTTTTCGTCGCTGCCGTTGCCGCATAGCACGTTCTCGGGCTGGACGCCCCAGTGGGCGGCGATGGCCTTGTTCAGCTCGGCGTTGGTCAGGTCGGAATACAGCCGCAGCCCCGGCACCGCCGCCGCCACCGCCGCCGCCACACCGGGCGCCGGCGGGTAGGGGTTTTCGTTGGCGTTGAGCTTGACCAGATTGTCGATTTTCAGCTGTTCGCCGGGGGTGTAGGGCTCCAGGGCGGCCAGCGTTTTGGTAAAATAACGGCTCATGGTGTCTGCCTCCCGCTCACTGGTCCTCAAACCGCATGGTCACGCTCTTGGCGTGGGCGTGCAGACCCTCGTGCTCGGCGAAGTCGGCGATGCGCTTTTCCACCTGGCCCAGGGCTTCCCGGGTGTAGTAGATAAAGCTGGATTTCTTCACGAAATCATCCACACTCAGCGGACTGCTGAACCGGGCCGTGCCGCTGGTGGGCAGCGTGTGGTTGGGGCCGGCGAAGTAGTCGCCCAGCGCCTCGGGGACGTTCTTGCCCAGGAAGATGCTGCCGGCGTTCTCGATGCGGCCCAGCACCGCAAAGGGATCGTCCACGCAGATTTCCAGGTGTTCCGGCGCGATGATGTTGACCGCCTCGATGGCCTTGTTCATATCGTCGGTGACGATGATCTTGCCGTTGGTATCCACGCTGGCCCGGGCAATGGCCGCCCGCGGCAGCTGGGGGATCTGCACTTCCAGTTCCGCCTGCACGGCCTTGGCCAGATCCCAGCTGTCGGTGACCAGCACCGGGGAGGCCAGCTTGTCGTGCTCGGCCTGGCTGAGCAGGTCCGCTGCCACCCAGGCCGGGTTGCAGCTGCCGTCGGCCAGCACCAGGATCTCCGACGGGCCGGCGATCATATCGATGCCCACCTTGCCGAACACCTTCCGCTTGGCGGTGGCCACATAGATGTTGCCGGGTCCCACGATCTTGTCCACGGCGGGCACGCTCTCGGTGCCGTAGGCCAGGGCCGCCACCGCCTGGGCGCCGCCGCTCTTGAAGATGCGGTCGATGCCCGCGATGACCGCCGCCGCCAGAATGGCCGGGTTGACCTTGCCGCCGGGGCCCGCCGGGGTCATCATGACGATCTGCCTGACGCCGGCCACCTTGGCGGGGATCACGTCCATGAGCACGGTGGAAGGATAGGCCGCCGTGCCGCCCGGCACATAGACGCCCGCCCGCTGGATGGGGGTGTACTTCTGGCCCAGCACCACGCCGGGCTTGTCGGTGACCACAAAGTTCTTGTGGATCTGCTGCTCATGGAAGCGGCGGATGTTCTCCGCCGCCATCTTCAGGGTGGTGATGAACTCGGGATCCTTGGCTTCCAGTTCCGCGAAGGCCTCGTCGATCTCCGCCTGGGTCACCTGCACCGACTGCAGCTCGGCATGGTCGAATTTGGCCGCATATTCGATCAGAGCCGCGTCCCCCTGGGCGCGCACATCGGCGATGATGGCATCCACCGTCGCCTCCACATCCGCTTCGGCGCGGATATCCCGGTTGAGGATTTCCTCCGGCTTGACTTTATCAAAATCATACAAACGGATCATTGGGCAAGAGCCTCCTTCATGGTATTGAGCAGCGCCATCATCTGCTGGTGCTTGAACTTGTAGCTGGCTTTGTTGGCGATGAACCGGGCCGAGATGGGCATGAATTCCTCGATGACGGTCAGGTTGTTTTCCCGCAGCGTGGTGCCGGTCTCCACAATATCCACAATGACATCGGACAGCCCCAGAATGGGGGCCAGTTCAATGGAACCGTTGAGCTTGATGATGTCGATATCCCGGCCCCGGCGCTCGTAGTGATCCCGGGCAATGTTCACGAACTTGGTGGCCACCCGCAAGGCCCGGCTCTCGTCGTCCACAAAGTCCCTGGGCCCGGCCACACACATCCGGCATTTGCCCATGCCGGTATCCAGCAGCTCGTAGACATCGGCGTCGGATTCGGCCAGGATGTCCTTGCCCACAATGCCCACATCCGCCGCGCCGTGCTCCACATAGATGGCCACGTCGCTGGGCTTCACCAGGAAATACCGCACCCCGGCTTCGGGATTTTCCACCACCAGCTTGCGGGTGTCGTTGTAATCCTCGCTGGCGCGGTAGCCGGCCTGGGCCAGCAGCCCGTAGGCCTTGTCGCCCAGACGCCCCTTGGGCAGAGCGATGTTGAGCCAGATTTTTTCCTCTCCGTTGTTGCCGTCCCCGTTTTGGGTGCTGAGCCGCTCCAGCTCGTCCAGATAGATGGCAAACCCGATGGCGTTGGCCCCCGGCGTGAACTTCTGCATCAGATAGTCGTACCGGCCGCCCTTGAGCACCGCCCGGGGCACCCCGGCCACATAGCCCGTAAAGACCAGGCCGTTGTAATACTCCATCTCATCGGCCAGGCTCAGGTCCAGCAGCGTGCCGCGGCCGTCCTCACCCAGCTGGTTCTGCAGCGCCTGCAGTTCCTCCAGCGCCGCCCGCTGGGCCTCGCTGCGGCATGCCTGCCTGGCGGCGGTGAGCGTAGCCCCCAGCGGCCCGTGCAGCTGCAGCAGCCCGCACAATGCGTCGGCCGCCTCTTCCGTCAGTCCCGCCGCCAGGGCGGCGGCATGCAGTTCATGGGCATTTTTCTCGTTGAGCAATTCCA
Source organism: uncultured Gemmiger sp. (assembly GCA_944388215.1). Taxonomy (GTDB): domain Bacteria; phylum Bacillota; class Clostridia; order Oscillospirales; family Ruminococcaceae; genus Gemmiger. Next base: position 54,662 of record CALXHT010000003.1, read on the forward strand.
GCAGCCGTCCCCGGGCCGCCTGGGGCACCTGCAGATCGTCCAGCAGGCCGGTGACAAAACCCATGTGGCTGACTTCCAGCACCGTGGGTACCTGCAGCGCTGCCAGACTTTGCAGCGCCAGCCGGACCACCTCCGCCTGGGCCGCCGCATCCACCGCGCCCATGCACTCCAGGCCCATCTGGTGGATGGTCTGGAAGGTGTGGCTCTCCCGGCTGGGACGGCAGACCTCTTCATTATAATAGAAGCGCTTGCACTCCCCCGGCGCCGGCTGGGCCGTCTTGGCAATGGACAGCGTCACGTCCGGCTTGATGGCCCGCAGCTTGCCGTCCAGGTCGGTGAAGGTCACCACCTGGGCATCGGGCAGAAACCGCTGATACTCCTGGTAGAGGGCGTACTCCTCAAACCGGGAACAGCGATACTTGCGATAGCCTGCCCCCTCGTACAAAGCCCGCAGCCGGAACGTGGCCTGTTCCGCCGGGGTAAAATTCTGCAGCTGGATTTCCATATCAAACTCCCCGCCTCTCACACATATAGGTTCATTATACTTTAGCGCCATAAAGTTGTAAAGTGCATTTTTATGCACCGAAACAGAAAAAGGGCGCACCTTTGCCTTCACAAAGATGCGCCTGAATCGCTTGGTCTATCAGCCTCTGCAGCCCTGTTCGTCCCAGTCACCGAAGTCCGCGGGGTCCGCGATCTTGGTGGCGTCGTACTTGCCGTCCGCCGTTCTGGGCACCTCCACGGCACCCAGTTCCACCGGGTTGACATTGGGGGTATCGTCACCGGCTGCCGCAGGATGGGCAGCCACAGGCGGCTGGTATACGGGGGACGCGGCCGCGGAGGCATCTTCCGCCTCGGCAGACGCATCGTCTTCGGGCTCGGCGTCGGTTTCAACCTCGTCCGCCGGGCCCACAATATGCTCGTATTCCTCGCCGTGCTCGCGCTTCTGCAGCACATACACAGCGGCGCCCACCGCAGCGGCACCCACAGCCAGACCGGCCAGTTTCTTCAGCAAAGACATGTCAAAACCTCTTTTCGCATTCCCAACTTGGTTTTGGGTTAGTATACCACACTCTGCAACAAAATACAAGCATGAGGAATTTTTTTGCCGACTTTCCGCTTTCCCGGCTTTCCGGGTCCTGTCCTCCGGGCCACCCGGGGGGTGCTTTTCAGCGCGCGCGGCGGCGCTGCAGCGCCTTGATGCCTTCCACAACGGGGATGACCACCGCCGCCAGCGCCAGAGCCAGCAGATATTCCGGCAGCGAAACCGGGGTAAAGCCGAACATCCGCGCCACCAGAGGGATTTCCAGCACCGCCGTGGTCAGCACCAGGCTGCCCAGCATGGCGCCCCATAGCACAAGGTTGTGGGTGTGCAGCGAGAAGACGCTCTTGCGCTGGCTGCGCAGGTTGAAGCTGTGGAAGATTTCGCACATGCTCATGGTCAGGAAGGCCATGGTCATGCCGTCCGGGCTGACGCCCCGGGGCATCTCCCAGGCGCCCGCCTCGATGCAGTGGCCCAGGATGTAAGACACCATCGTGATGCCCGCGATGAGCACTCCCTGGTAGGCGATGTCAGTGCCCAGTCCACCAGCAAAAATGCCGTCGGTTGTGCGGCGGGGCGGCCGGGACATGGTGTCCGGCTCACCGGGTTCCATGCCCAGCGCCAGGGCCGGGAAGCAGTCGGTGATCAGGTTGATAAACAGAAGGTGCACCGGGTTGAGCAGCGTAAAGCCCAGCAGCGTGGCGCCGAACACCCCCAGCACCTCGCTCATGTTGGAGGCCAGCAGGAACTGGATGGATTTGCGGATGTTGTCGTAGATGCGGCGGCCTTCCTCCACGGCGGCCACGATTGTGGCAAAGTTGTCGTCTGCCAGCACCATATCGGCCACGTTCTTGGTCACGTCGGTGCCGGTGACGCCCATACCGATGCCGATATCCGCCATTTTCAGGGAGGGGGCATCGTTGACGCCGTCCCCCGTCATGGCCGTCACGGCGCCGCGGCTGCGCCAGGCCGCCACAATGCGGGACTTGTGTTCGGGCTGCACCCGGGCATACACGCTGTACTGCGTCACGGCCGCTGCCAGCTCCTTATCGGAGAGGGCATCCAGCTCCGCGCCCGTCACCGCCTGGGACGCATCCTCCAGGATGTGCAGCTGGCGGGCAATGGCCACCGCCGTGTCCTTATGGTCGCCGGTGATCATCACCGGCCGGATGCCCGCCTGGCGGCATTCCGCGATGGCTTTCTCCACCTCGGGCCGCACCGGGTCCATCATGCCGGTCAGTCCCAGGAAGCACAGCTCCTGTTCCAGCTGTTCCGGCGTGTCAAAGTCCGGCTGCTGCGGCCAGCGCCGCTCCGCTGCCGCCAGCACCCGCAGAGCCCTGTCGGCCATGGCCTTGTTCTCCGCCAGAATGGCAGCCCGTTTTTCCTTCGTCATAGGCAAGGCCCTGCCCTCTTCCCAACAGGAGGTGCAGCGGGCCAGCACCACGTCGGGGGCGCCTTTGGTGTACTGGATATAGCCCTCTTCCGCCCTGTGCACGGTGGACATCATCTTGCGTCCCGAATCAAAGGGCGCTTCCGCCACCCGGGGCTGCGCCGCCTCCAGCCGGTCCTTGGGCAGGCCCTGGGCGGCGGCAAAATTCACCAGCGCCGCCTCGGTGGGCTCGCCCTCCGCATGGTCCTCCCCGTTCAGCACCGCGTCATTGCACAGCGTCATGGCGGTGGCCAGTTCACGGGTATCCCCCCGGTGCTCCACCACCGTCATGCGGTTCTGGGTCAGCGTGCCGGTCTTGTCGGTACAGATCACCTGGGTACACCCCAGTGTCTCCACCGCGGTCAGGCGCCGGATGACCGCTTTGCGGCGGCTCATGTTGGTGACGCCGATGGAGAGCACCACCGTCACCACCGTGGCCAAGCCCTCGGGGATGGCCGCCACCGCCAGCGACACCGCCACCATGAAGGTGGAGAGCACATTCTGCCATGTGAAGGAACCGGCGGCGATGAGGTCAAACAGGAAGATGAACACGCAGATGCCCAACACCAGCTTGGACAGCGTTCTGCCCAGTTCGTCCAGGCGGCGCTGCAACGGCGTCTGCTCCTCCTCCGTGCCGGACAGCGCCCCGGCGATCTTGCCCATCTCGGTCTGCATGCCGGTGGCGGTAATCACCGCCCGGCCCCGGCCGTAGACCACCGTGGAGCCCATATAGCACATATTCTTCCGGTCGGCCAGCGGCACTTCGGTCTGGCCGGGCTGCAATGACAGCAGTTTTACCAGCTTGGTGACCGGTACGCTCTCCCCTGTCAGGGCGGCCTCCTCGATCTTGAGGCTGGCACTCTCCAGCAGACGGCCGTCCGCCGGGACGCTGTCCCCCGCCTCCAGTACCACCACGTCCCCGGGCACAAGCTCCTCGCTGTGCAGGGTGATCTGGTGTCCGTCCCGCATCACCTTGCAGGTGGCGGCTGTCATGGTCTGCAACGCTTCGATGGCTGCCTCGGCCTTGCTCTCCTGCACCACGCCCAGAATGGCATTGAGCAGCACCACCACCAGGATGATGGCGGCTTCGGCGAAATTTTCCCCCGCCACAAAATTGGTAATGCCCGACACCACCGCCGCCGCCAGCAGAATCAGCAGCATGGGGTCCTTCAGCTGTTGGACGAACCGCTGTGCCAGCGTGGGTTTGGGTGCCCCTCGCAGCCGGTTGGGGCCATACTGCCCCAGACGTTCCTCGGCCTGTGGGGTGCTCAGACCCTGTGCAGAGGTGCCCAGCTGCTGCAGAACCTGGGCAGTGGATTGCGTGTAAACCTGCTCCATGGCGGATGCCTCCTTTCGGACGGGTAGAAAAAAACTCATGCACAGGGAATTCCTGTGCATGAGTCTCATTCTATGAATTCCGGCGGTCCGGGCCGGTGGGCCGGGTATGGCGAACGCGCCGCGCACCATGCAGTGCGGAATTACTCCCTCATGGTACTTTCATTGTACATAGGAAGCGCCGCGTTTGTCAAGAATAACCCGCCGGTCACTCTGTTTTTTCCACCGTGATGCCGGTGATGGTGATCGGCGTATCGTCCAGCGTGTGCACCGCCGTGCGCCAGTAGTACAGCGGCGTGCCGGTGGTGAAGGTAAAGGTCATCCGCGCCGGGTCAATGTCGGTGAATTCCACGTCCAGCTTGTAGGTTTCCTGGTTGATCAGGCCGTGGCGGGCGTAGATATAGCTGTGATCGAACCCGCTGCCCGTCAGCGTCACACGGTAGGTGCCGGGGAAGAGCATCCAGGCATCGGTCATCATCTCGCCGCCGCTGCCCAGCTGCACGCCGTCGGCGTTGATGGAACCGTTGGTCACGTCGGAGAGTTTCAGATCCACTTCGTGGGTGTTGGCCTGGGGCGCTGTGTCTTCCGGCAGGTCCAGCGGCTCCACGCTGCCGATCAGGATGCCGTTCAGCCGGTAATAGTGCAGCCCGAAGGAATCCCGCGCCAGTTCGTCCTCGTCGATAAAGACGTAGAGCGTATCCGCCGAAAGGGTGTTCATCTCCCCGGCCAGCGTCACCGCCGCCAGATTGCCGTCCATGTGGCCCATATAGAAGCTATTGGAGGTCCAGCCGTGGTCCGCCGCAAAGGCAGCCAGATCCCAGAATTCGTCATGTTCAAAGTCAAAGCTGGCAAAGGCCAGATGCCGGAACCGGCCGGAGGACGCCAGTGTCTCCCAGGCGGGATCGGTGAGGATCGTCTGGTCCGCGTAGGTTTCCGCCGCATGGTAACGGGCGAAACGGTTGGACAGTTCCTCCCGCTGGCCGTAGCCCTGCAAAAGGGCGCAGGCCGCCAGCAGCACCACCGCCGCCCGGCCGTTCCAGACCCGCAGCACCACACCGCCGGCCAGCAGGGCCAGCAGCAGTCCGGCCAGCCAGGCCAGCCGGGCGCAGGAGGAAAACATCGCCCAGAAATCCATAAGCAGCTGGGGAATGGGCACGGTGCCCAGGGTGTGGCCGCCCAGCGTAACGGTGTTGCCCATGGCAGCCACCGCGTCCAGCATCAGCACCACGGCCCCGGCCGCCAGCCAGGCACCATGACGGCGGCACAAGGCGGCAAACTGCACCTTGCCGCGCAGGCGGGCCACCAGCAGGCCCACCACCGCCAGTACCAGCGCAGCCACGGCCCCCAGACCGATGTAGACATCCTGCTCCCAGCTGGCCTGAAGGCCCGGCACCACCAGATTGACGAGGTCGGCTCCGTTGAGGTAGCCGTTGGAGTACCCGGCGAAGTTGGAAGCAAAAGCCCCCAGCGCCACCAGTTCCACGCCGGCCCCCGCGCAGAAGCATACCACCGGCAGCACCACGGCGGCGACGCCCCTCTTTTGCAGGGCGCGGCGGACCGCATAGCCCACCAGCACGATGCCCACCATGGGCAGGTAGTAGAGATGGATGCCTGCGCAGAGGATGCCCATGCCCGCCCAGGCCAGACAGGCGCGGCGGGTGGTGGGCAGCAGCGCATCACTTTTCAGCCAGAGCCAGACGGCCAGCAATACCAGCCAGTTGGCCGCCAGCGCCGTGTGGGCAAACATACGCACGGTCAGGGCCGGAAACAGCACCAGAATGCCGGCCCCCGCCACGGTGGCCCAGCAGCGGGCAGTCTGTTCTTTACGGACGCCCCCCAGCCGGGCCAGGATAGCCTGGGCGAAACCGCCCTGCAGCGCGTAGCAGGCAAGGCCCCACCAGCCGAAATACTGGAACCGGGCAGGCAGGATGGGGCCCAGGCATTTGAAGAGCAGTGCCAGCAGCGGGATGGAATCGGTAAACAGGACGCTGGTACGGTAGGGGTAGATGTTGCTGTAGTTGGCACCGATGTAAGGCAGATGGACCGGGCTCTGGCGGAAGAAGGCCCAGCCCAGGTAGTGCTGGGAGGGGTCGGGGCTGGGATTGTTGAGAATCCAGTCCACGCTGGCCGGATTCAGCACCTGCACCCCATATAAAGCCACAAAGACCAGCGCGCCCAAAAGCGCGCCGGTCAGCGGCCAGCGAAATCGACGGATCGCGGCAAATTTTTGCATGAGTACTCCTCAGCGCACAAAGGTAGTGGACAGGGTGGTGGACCAGCTCTCACCGCGCTTCAGGGAAGCGGCGCAGGGGCGCTGCTCCCATTCCAGCGGGCCATCCTCCTCGCCGGCCAGGCTGTGCCACGGCTCGATGCAGACAAAGTGCAGCGGCTTCTTCGGAGTCGACCAGATCAGCACATAAGGGTACCCTTCCACATTGCAGATCACGCTGCGGCCGGTGTCCTTTTCCACCAGCGAGACATGCTGGGTGCGCAGATTCACCATGCAGTGGCTGTCGTTGTCGAAAAGATCATCGGTGAGCGGAATGGCCTCGGTGTTGCGGGCCAGATAGTAGCTCTTGCCGCTGAGCAGACCGTGGGGCAGCGCGCTGACACACAGCGGGGATTCGATGCCGTCAAACCGGATCTCGTAATCCTCGGTGGTGTGGCGGTCATCGAAGGGCAGCGCGAAGGCCGGATGATAGCCGATGCCGAACCGCAGCTGTTCCTCCACCGGGTTCTCCACGCAGAGGGTGTGGTGGACGGTCTCCCCTTCCAGCACAAAGGTGGAGCGCAGCACAAAGGCGTAAGGCCATTTGGGCAGCGTCTCGGCGTTGGCATGCAGCTCAAACTCCAGTGTGTCATCGGTCTGGCGGGTCATCGTATGCTCCACGTCCCGGGCAAACCCGTGCTGGGCGCCCTGGTACTCCACACCCTTGGCAATCATCTTGCCGTCGGTCAGTTTGCCGGTGTAGGGGAAGAGGATCGGCGCATGGCGGCCCCACACCGCCGGATCGCCGCTCCACATCATCTCCGCACCGGTGGGCTTATGGATGACACTGACCACCTCGGCGCCCAAGGAATCTACCGTCAGGCGCAGGATGTCATTTTCGATGGTATACTGCATAGCTGTTTCCTCCCGAATCGTATCATTCCCGCAGTTGCGGGTATTTTTTACACAACCACTTGCAGCAGCATGCCGGCTACCGCGCCGACCGCCCACAGCAGGCCGGTCATAAACAGATTCTGTTTCCAGCTGGGATTGACCCGCCACAGCACCGCCAGACCCACACCGGCCCCGGCCGTCAGGCCGGCAAACAGGCTGCCGAAGGAGATGGCTCCTTCCATATACAGCTGGGCCAGCAGCACACTGGCGGCGCAGTTGGGCACCAGACCCACCAGGGCGGTCAGCATGGGCTGCAAGATGCCCATACCGGCCAGCGCCGAGCTGATGGCCTCCTCCCCTACCGATTCAAATACCAGGCCGAGCAGCAGGCTGAACAGCAGAATGAACACAAAGATCTCCAGCGTATGGCGCAGTGCAGCCAGCCAGATACCGCTGTGCTCCTCATGCTCTTCGTGGCAGTCCACCTCATCGGCGTGGCCGGCATAGCCGCCGTACAGCGATTTGGGCAGTACATGGCGCAGGGGGATATCCAGCAGCGCACCGCCCACCATGCCGAAGACCGCCTTGCAGAGCAGCAAGGCCGCCAGGCTGGGCCACTGGGAGGGTTCCGCCGCCAGAAGGGGCACGGCTTCGTCGCTGGTGGCGATGAACACCGCCAGCAATGTGCCGGGGGTGATCACCCGGCTGGCATACAGGTTGGAGGCCACCGCACTGAAACCGCACTGCGGTACACAGCCCAAAAGCGCGCCGGGCACAAAGCCCCAGCGTCCGCCGCCGGCCAGCGCCGCCTCGATGCGGTCGCCGTGGTGGCGTTCCAGCCATTCGATCAGCAGGTACGCCAGGTAAAGAAAGGGCAGCATTTTGACACTGTCAATCCAGGCATCCAACAGCGCATCTACAAATAATTCCATAAAACCTCTATATACTTTTTTGATTTGGATTTCAGCGGAAACTGCGCAGCAGTTTTACCGCCGGGCGCACGGCCCTGTCGGGGATACGGGCCCGGAACCGGGCCACCGTCCGTGCCGAAAAGGGCATGCGGTCGGTAAAAGTTTCCATTCCCAGAAAATATTGCAGGTAGGGGCTTTCCTGCACCAGTGAGACCACTTCCCTGTCAGACACCCGGTAATGCAGCTGGATGATCCGGCAGCCCAGCGCGATCCGCGCCGAGATGGCCGCCTTGCCGCCCGGGGCGAACAGCTCACTGTAGGATTTTTCAAACTGGTCCCAATCGATGGCATCCGCCAGCAGCATCCAGCGGTTGCGCCCGCTGAGCTCGCCGTGGTACGGCGGCAGGAAGTCATAGATGGACATTTGTTTTTCCCGGGTACGATACACGTCCAGAGCCCCTTTCCGTTTTCGGGGCCGCAGCCCCGTTGCCTCAATACCGCTGCATCAGCGGGAAGATCAGCGCCAGCACACACCACACCGCCTGGTAGAGCACAAAGGCCGCCAGCGGCAGCGTGATCAGGCCTCCGGTCAGCGAGAGCAGCACGCCCAGCACACAGCCGAACAAAGCCGCCGCCGTCACGAAGACCGACGCCTTGTGCTCGCCCTCGGCGGCACCGGCAGCGGCTTCCAGGCCGCCCACAAAGCTGGCAAAGCTGCCCAGATGCAGCATGTTGCCCTCACTTTCGGGCAGCCAGGCCACGGCCGGGTCCAGCGTCTTGCGCTCCGCCGCGTTCAGCACCTTCACCGAACCGGCGGGCAGGCTGTAGGCAGCTTCCAGCAGCTGCACATCGCAGTTGAAGTCATCGCAGTCCACCACCAGGGAAAGCCCCGTGCGGCGCAGACTGTCCAGCACCACGGCGGTGTCGGGGTCGCGCTGATAGGCCACCTGGAACATGGCGAACATCTTGCCGGACACCGCCAGGTAGATCACCCGGCGCTGGTTCACGGTGTGGTGCTGTTCATATTCCAGGCTGGGCACCTTGACGCCGTAATCCTGCATCAGGGCACGGTTGCCCACCAGCACCCGGCGCTTGTTGATCCAGCCCACATAGCCTTTGCCGTAGACGGTTTCCCGGTCCTCCACCTCTGCCAGCAGATTGCGGTTTTCGCCCAGCATGCCCAGGAATACCTCCCGCAGCGTGGGCCCCGCCTCCGCCAGAATGGAGGCGGCATAGACGATGGCCAGGTCGATGTGTTCCGGCTTGACGGGTTTGATGCCGGACAGCGTCACGCAGCCGGCCGGGAAGAGATCCCGTGCCGTGACCTGAATGACGTTGATACGGCCCAGCTGCCGGATATCCCGCCAGCCGGGCACCACCGCCCCCACTTGGGCAGCACTGCGCTGCATCATGCGGGCGGGCAAGGCCGACAGAAGCGTGCCCGCCAGCGGCGCCGCAAGGCACAATACCGCCGCCAGCACCATCATGGCCGAGGCGCTGTCCTTGGTGCGGATCAGCGTGATGAGCATGGCCACCAGGGCGCAGACGCCGGCCAGCCAGGCAAACTGCTGCTGGTTCTTATCGCTGGTGCCCGCCGCCGCACTGTTGCGCAGGAAGCTGCGGAACACCTGGGTGGGACGGTTGATGAGCACGTTGGGATGGGGTTCGGCCAGACCTGTGGTCATGGCCCGCAGCGCCCCGGCATCCTTGAGCCGGTAGGCCACCGAGTGTTCCACCTTGGCACTGACCAGCCGGAAATTTTCCTGCATGGTGCAGGCGTTCATCCGTTTGCCGATGGTATTCAGACAGAGCACCAGCACCGCAGGGCCGGCCATCAGCGTCACGTCAGCGGTGTAGTTGCCGGCGATGAGCAGCGCCAGGCACTGCACGGCGGCGCCCAGCAGCGGCAGCACGGCCAGACTGTCCGGCGTGGCGCGCCGGGCCAGGCCCAGCAGGCCGGAAACCACGGTGCGCCAGCAAAGGCCGCCGGCTGCCAGCAGCAGCACCAGCACCACCGCCGGATAGACCAGCGGATCGGCCAGGGGGCCGGGCAGCGACGGCAGCGCCGCCGCCATCAGACCCAGCACCAGCAGCACCGCCGTGATGGCGGCGGTGGCAAAGCTGGCCGTGGTATAGTAGAGCACCTGCTGGCTCAGTTCCCGGCGTACCACCGGGGCGTCCTCAGGGCGCTCGTATTCATGGTGATGAAGGGGCGGGATCTCCGCCGTCTCAAAGGGCTGGGCCGCGGAATCCGGCTGTTCATCCCGGGGTTTGCCGCCCAGTCGCATCCTGGCCTTGGCCAGACGGCTGCCGCGGCCCTTCCCGCGGGCACTCTCCTCCTCACTGTCCTGCAGCGATTCAGTCAGCCGGACGGCCGCACTGTCAAAGCGGGCCGTGCCACCTTCCGGCACCGTACCCGTATTGATGGCCTGCGCAATGTCATGCACAAAGGAAGCGGTGCCCGGTTCCGCCGGTTCGCCGCCGTCCAGATTCTGGGTGAACCCGGTGGGAGCCTGTCCGCCGCCGAGATCCTGGGTAAAGCCGGTGTGGGCCTGCCCGCCGCCCAGGTCCTGGGTAAAGCCGGTGTGGGCAGGAGCCTCCGCCTGGCCGCCCAGATCCTGGGTGAAGCCGGTATGGGCCGGGGCCTGGGGGGTCAGACGAATCTTGCCGGTCAATGTATCGACCAGCTCGTCCACCGCATCCGGTTCCCGCCGTCCCAGCAGCCCGCCCTCGGGGGAAAGTCCCACCACCTGGGTGTCAGCATAGGGATCCCGGCCGTCCGCGGTTGCAGGGGCCGGCTGCTGTGCCGGCTGTACTGCGGGTTTGGGCGTTTCAACGCGCTGTGCCGGCTGCGCCATGGTTTTGGGCGTTTCGGCAGGCTGCGCGAGGGCCTCCGCGGCGGGGGCCGTGCGCGGACGCACCGCATTGTAGGCGTTCATGAAGTCCTGGGTGCTGTCCACCGGAGCTGCATCCAGTGCTCCCAGCTGCATGGTAAAGCCCGTGCTGGCCGCCTGATGTCGCGGCAGGTTGATGGGCTCCCCCACCGGCTCTCCGGCAGGCGGGTCCGGCATTGCCTGGGCAGGCGGTGCCGTGCGGATCTTCTGGCCGGGGGTAAATTCCACCGTGTTGCGCTTTTTGCGATAAATGGTGCCGGTGGCCCCTGTGGCACTGGGTGCGGTGCGCGCCTTCATGCCCCGCTGGATATCACGCAGCATCTGCATGGTATCCCCTTCCCGTTCGGACGACGGGGCCGGTGCAGGACGGGTATATTTGCTGTGCCAGACGTTTTCCACCGTATCGCCCCGGGATTCTTCCCGGGGTTCCGGCTCCGAATGCCTGCCGGAAAAGGTTGGTTCCTCCTGCCGTGCTTCGGGGATCACGATCTCCTCGGTGACGGAATCCCGGCCGCCGAACAACCCGCCCAGCAGCCCGCGCTTTTTGGGCTGAGGCGCCTGCCGCACCGGTTCCCGGTCGGGGAAATACTCCTCCTGGGCTTCCGGCTGCTCCTCCGGTTCCGGTGCATCCTGGTTCTGGCTGCCGCCGCCCAATGAAACATTGATGGGCACGAATTCGTCGGTATCTTCCGCCGATTTCAGGCCGAAAAGTCCCCGCTTCTTTTTGCCGGGCTCCCGGATTTTGCCCTTTTCATCGGGCACCACCGCCACCGAGTCCCGAAAGAACTTCTGGAACTGGTTTTTACCCTGGTTCAAAGCGTCGGTATCGGCGCCGGCCTCGGGCGCCATCTTCAGCAGGAATCCCTTGATGATGCCGGTGCGGGTGGTATCCCCCATCGTCCCGGTATCGGAGCCCGTCTGCCCGTCCGCCGCAGGAGCGGCGGGACGCCGGGGTTCCGCAGGACTGACAGGCTGCGCTGCCGCAGGGGTGGGCGCGGCGGTTTGTACCGGCTGTACAGTGGTGCGCGGCGCAGCGGTCCGGGGGGAAGCCGGCGCCGCAGCCGTCTGCCGCGGCGACACCGGGGCGGGAGCGGCAAAACCCTCAAAGCCGTCCAGGTCGTCGAGGCCCGCGAACGCGATCTTGTGATCCTGTTCCGGTGTGCCATGCAGCGGTGTGGTGGAAATGCCCACACTGCGCAGAATCTCGTCCACCTGGTGATCGGTCACGGTGTTCTGCACACCGGCGGCCGTCTGCTGCTGGTTGAGGTCCTGCAAAATGCGGTCCACTGAGTCATTGGTACGTTTGCTTGGCATGTCTGATTGCTCCCTTTACAAAAAAGGTGAAATTCACTTGGCGGTACGGCGGCGCAGCACCTCGTAGCAAAGGATGCCCGCCGCCACGCTCACATTGTAGCTGTCCACGCCGGTCGCCTGGCCGGGGGCCATCTCCAGCGTCACCGCCGCGTCGCAGAGTTTGCGGGTCAGGGCGCCGGGACCGCCGCCTTCGCTGCCCAGTACCAGCGCCACCGCCCCCGAAAGATCGGTACGGGAAAGAGGGGCGCCCCCCAGGTCCGCACAGTAGACAAAAACGTTGTGTTCCTTGATGGTGCGGATGGCCTGGGCCAGGTTGGTCACACGGGCCACCGGCAGCCGGGCTGCCGCGCCGGCACTGGCCTTCATGACAGTACCGGTCACGCCTACGCCGCCCCGCTTGGGGATCACCACGCCGTGGGCGCCGCACAGGTAGGCCGAACGGATGATGGCGCCCAGATTGTGGGGGTCCTCCACCCCGTCACACAGAACGAGGAAGGGCGGCTCCTGCCTGGCATCGGCCGCGGCGAAAAGATCCTCCAGCGTGGCGTACTGCACCTCCGCGGCGCGGGCCGCCACCCCCTGGTGATCCGCCGTGCCGCAGAGCTTCTGCAGCTTGTGGCCGGGCACCCGCTTGACCACGGCGCCGCCCTGCTTGGCCAGCGCCGTATAGTACCCTGCCACCGCCTGGGGCAGCGAATCCGCCAGATACACCGTATCCACCGTTTCGCCGCTCTTGAGCAGCTCGGTCACAGGGTTCTTGCCCCATACCAGCGTGTCGGTGTGCTGCGGTGTCTGTTCACGACCCGGTCTTTCCATCCCATACCTCCTGCGGGGACACCCTGTCCCCTGCCTTTATCTTTCTGTTCTGTAGTGCTGACTATACAGATATCAGTATAGCACAAGGTACGACGCTTTGTCACCTTTTTTTACGGTTTTTGTCGGGTTTTGCGGCCGTTTTTACACTTCACGCCTGCGCTATGCGCCAAAAGTGCAAACCCGCTTTCCGATTGTACGATATACCATCCTTTATACGTTTTGTAGAGGAAAACTGGTTTTCCCATTGTTGAAAACTCTGTGGAAAGTGTGGAAAAGCCGCATTCCCATCCACTTTTCCACCATTTGGCAGCGAAGTTTTGCACCGACTGTTGAAAAGTTTTCCCTATAACAGCCCGGATAAGTCCCTTTGTCAAGTGGGCAAAGCGTTCAAATTTCTCCGCAAAGAGCCGGAAATTTCCCGCGGATTTTACAAATTCTGCCAGTTCCTTTTCTTCCGCGGCAAAATGGGCAAAAAGTACATATACTGCGTCGAAAAAAGCTGTTGCTTTTTTGTCAAAGTCAAGGTATAATGAAACCGACGGTACACCGGGGGTCGGTGTGCCCTTCCCACAATTATTATTGGAGGTATCTGTATGCTGGTAAATGCTACCAATATGCTGCTGAAAGCACGCGATGGCCACTATGCTGTGGGCCAGTTCAACATCAATAACCTGGAGTGGACCAAGAGCATCCTGCTGACTGCGCAGGAACTCAATTCGCCCGTCATCCTCGGTGTCTCCGAGGGCGCCGGCAAATATATGACCGGTTTCAAGACCGTTGCCGCCATGGTCAAGGCCATGGACGAGAGCCTGGGCATCACCGTTCCCGTTGCCCTGCACCTGGACCACGGCACCTATGAGGGCGCCAAGGCCTGCGTCGCCGCCGGCTTCACCTCCATCATGTTCGACGGCAGCCACTACGACATCGAAGAGAACGTCGCCAAGACCACCGAGCTGGTCGCTCTGGCCCATGACCATGGCCTGTCCATCGAGGCCGAGGTCGGTTCCATCGGCGGTGAGGAAGACGGCGTCATCGGCATGGGCGAGGTCGCTGATCCTGCCCAGTGCGCCAAGATCTCCAGCCTGGGCATCGACTTCCTGGCTGCCGGCATCGGCAACATCCACGGCAAGTACCCCGCCAACTGGAAGGGCCTGGACTTCGACGCCCTGGACAAGATCCATGCCGCTACCGACAACATTCCTCTGGTGCTGCACGGCGGCACCGGCATTCCTGACGAGATGATCAAGAAGGCCATCAGCCTGGGCGTTTCCAAGATCAACGTCAACACCGAATGCCAGCTGAGCTTTGCCGACGCCACCCGCAAGTATATCGAGGCCGGCAAGGACCTGCAGGGCAAGGGCTACGATCCCCGCAAGCTGCTGGCGCCCGGCGCCGAGGCCATCAAGGCCACCGTGCGCGAGAAGATCGAGCTGTTCGGCTCTGCCAACAAGGCCTGATCTCTCCTGATCAATTTATAGTACGGCCAGGGGCCGGCGGAACTTCCGCCGGCCCCTTTTGTATTGTCTTTCACCTTCTGTCCCCCGCTGTCATAGCCTGTGGGCAGGAGGTGTTTTTTGTATGCCCAATGGAACATTACGCGTCTATGCCTCGGTGGCGGACCAGGCCGCACCGCTGGCCGGTGTCCGGCTGGCCGTGCAGGGGGAATCCGGCACCGTGCTGGCCCGGCTGGAAACCGACGCGGCCGGTGCCGCCGGGCCGCTGTCGCTGGAAGCTCCCGATGCCCGCTACAGCCTGGAAGAAGATAACCGGACGGTGCGCCCCTATGCCGTCTACCGGCTGATTGCCGAAGCGGACGGCTGGCAGGGGCAGATCCTGGACGGCGTGCAGGTCTTTGCCGGGCAGGAGACCGTCGCCCGTCTCTCCTTCCTGCCCGCAGCGCCCGCCGACGCTCCCACCCTGGCTGACACCCGGACCGAGGAGCAGCATGTGGAGATCGCCACCATTCCGCCCCACGTTCTCTTTGCCGGGGGCGGCGGCAGCGGCCCCACCCCGGAGGAGTCCCCCGACAGCCGGGTTCTCAGCGAGGTGGTGATTCCCAAAAAGATCACGGTACACCTGGGCAAGCCCTCGGCCAACGTGAGCAACGTGACGGTGGGATTCCAGGAATACATCGCCAACGTGGCTTCCAGCGAGATCTATCCCACCTGGCCGGAGCAGGCCATCCGGGCCAACATTCTGACCCAGATCAGTCTGGCACTCAACCGCATCTGGACCGAATGGTACCCCAGCCGCGGCTATGCCTTCAACATCACCGGCTCGCCGGGCTACGACCAGGCCTATGTGGCCGGCCGCACCGTCTTTGCGGTGATGGAGCGCATCACAGCGGAACTGTTCAACACTTATGTGCGCCGTTCCGGCGACCAGGAGCCCTACTACACCGAATACTGTGACGGCAAACTGGTGACCTGCCCCGGCATGAAGCAGTGGGGCACAGTGGATCGTGCCAACGAGGGAAAATCCGCCCTGGAGATCCTGCGGTACTACTATGGCAGCCGTGTCCAGCTGGTGACTTCCAACAACATTGCCGCCATTCCCTCCAGCTGGCCCGGCGTGACGCTGAAGCGGGGCTCCACCGGCACCAGCGTGCGCATCCTGCAGCGGCAGCTTTCCCGCATCGCCAAGGACTATCCCTCCTTCGGCAAGCCGGAGGTCACCGGCACCTTTGACGCCGCCACCGAGCAGTGTGTCAAGAACTTCCAGAAGCAGTTCAGCCTGCCGGCGGACGGCCTGGTGGGCAAGGCCACGTGGTATAAAATCAGCTACATCTATGTCAGTGTGAAGGACCTGGCGGAGCTGACCAGCGAGGGCGAAACCGCCAGCGGCACCGAGAGTTCCGGCAGCTGGCCCGGGGTCGTGCTGCGCCGGGGTTCCAGCGGCAGCGAGGTGGAGCAGGTGCAGTTCTGGCTCTCCGAGCTGGCACAGTTCAACAGCGCCCTGCCCGATCTGACGGTGGACGGCAGCTTCGGCGCCGCCACCGAAAGAGCTGTGAAGATTTTCCAGCAGGAACAGGGCCTGACCGCCGACGGCGTGGTGGGGCAGTCCACCTGGAACGCGCTGTACGCCGCCTGGGTGTCCATGCAGAGTGACCTGGGCGGCACCGCCTGGCCCGGGGTGGTGCTGCGCCGCGGAGATACCGGCATGGACGTGCGGCTGGTCCAGTACTGGCTGCGGCTGGCGGCAGAGAACTACGCCGCGCTGTCCTCAATCAGCGTGGACGGCAATTTCGGTGCCGCCACCCAGCGGGCCATCACGGGATTCCAGACGCTGTTCGGCCTGACCGCCGACGGTCTGGTGGGGCGCGCCACCTGGAACAAACTGAACGAGGTAGCCCTGGCCGTGGCCAACCAAATCGTGGAGCCCGATGTGGCCCCCGGCCAGTTCACCACCACCGTGCGGGAGGGCAGCCGCGGCACCGCCGTGCGGGCCGTACAGTATTATCTGCGGCGGCTGTCGGCCTACTACAGCGACATTCCGTCGGTGACGGTGGACGGTGTCTTCGGGGCGGCCACCACCCGGGCCGTCAAAGCCTGGCAGACTAGGGCCGGGTTGACGGCGGACGGCGTGGTGGGGCAGCTGACCTGGAACAGTCTGTACAGCGCAGCCCGGGCCTTGGCCGACAGCGGCCCCGTGGTACGCTCTTCTTCCCTGCCTGCCCCGGCATCCACCCTGCAGCCCGGAGATTCCGGGGCATCCGTTCTGCGGCTGGACCGTCTGCTGCTCTTCCTGGGTCAGTGGCTGCCGGAGATCAACTTTCTGGGCAGCACCACCCCCAACGACGGGTACTCCGATGATCTGGCCATCACCGTCCGCAGCGCCCAGCGGTATTTCGGCCTGCCGGAGACCGGCGAAGTCTCCCCTGCCGACTGGGAGGTCTTCCTCCGGGCAGCCCGGGCACTGGCCGAGGTGAACCCTGCCGCAGCCGCGCCGGAACCGGACGGCATCTGGCCCGCGGCCGCCCTGACACTGGGCAGTTCCGGGCCCGCCGTGCGGCAGGTGCAGCGCTGGCTGAACCGGATTGCATCGGTGGACCAGGGGTACAGCTTCGTGCCGGAGACCGGCGATCTGGACGAAGCCACCCAGGCCGCCCTGGAGAATTACCAGCTCACCGCCGGGCTGCCCACGCTGGGAGTGGTGGACGCCGCCACCTGGGAAAGTCTGCGCACGGCCGCCCTGGCCCTGTGCAGCACCTGTCAACAAGCCGAGGAGGGATAACGCCATGGCGAAAGTATTTGTCTACGACAGCTACACCAACAAATTCTACACCTACAACCTGAACGAGAGCGATCCCATGCCCTACAGTTCCGGCACCACACTGCGAGTGCGGGAGTTCCGCGGCTCCAGCAAGTCCAGCGTGCTGTGGACCACCGTGGCCGCCATGGAAGCCTGGAACCTGACCCGGCGCCGCTACGGCAGCGGCATTCCGGTGGGGTACGCCTTCAAGCGCATCTGGGAGGGTGGCCACGGCACCACCAGCCAGCACTATGCCGGGGTGGCCTTCGATGTGGGGCAAAGCCTGGGCAGCACCGCCCGCAAAAAGATCTACGACACCGCCGTGGCCACCGGCGCCTGGGGGTATGTGGAGCCGCTCTCCATGACGCCCACCTGGGTGCACTTTGACCGCCGCTACGGCAAGCCGTCCTGTCCCAACACCACCGCCGGCTACCCCACCGTCCGCCGGGGCAGCCGCAGCACCTACGTGCTGATCCTGCAGGACGCCCTCAACGCCCTGGGCTATCCCACCGGTTCGCTGGACGGTGTCTTCGGCGCTGCCACCGAGAGCGCCCTCAAGGCCATCCAGAAGGACTTTTCCCTGACGGCCGACGGCGTCTGCGGCTGCAACAGCTGGAAGAAGATTGCCTCGGCGGCGGTGGGCATCGGCCGCACCTCCACCGTGGTTGATAAATGACAGACAGACTGCTATACTGATACCAAAATCAAGAAGGATGTGAATTGCTGTGGATATGATGGAATTTCTGCGCACCCGCCGCACCTACCGCCGCTTTGAGCAGCGCCCCGTGGCCCCCGAGCTCCTGACCGAGGCCGTGGAGGCCGCTCGTATTGCCAGCTGCGGCAACAACCGGCAGACGCTGAAGTATATGATCGTGCAGAGCCCCGCCATGGTAGCCTCCGTGCAGCCGCTGGTGCACTGGGCCGCCAGCCTTCCGCCGGAACAGGGCTGCCCCAAACCGGGAGAACAGCCGGTGGCCTTCATCGCGGTGCTGCAGGACGAACGCCTGCCCGGCGGCAGCGACACCGACGTGGGGCTTGCCATGGGCAGCATGACGGCCGCCGCCTGGGCCCACGGGGTGGGCAGCTGCCTGATGGGTTCCATCGACCGCCCTGCCCTCACCCAGCTGCTGGGGCTGCCCGAGGGTGTCCAGCTGCGGTACATGGTGGCCTTCGGCTATCCCAGCCACCAGAGCCATCTGGTCGCCGCCGTGGACGGCAACGTCAAGTACTATCTGGACGACGCCCGGGATTACTGCGTACCCAAGCGTCCCCTGGAAGAAGTTCTGCTGAAAACCCTGTAACATTCCACAGAAAATGTCCCCGGCCCGCATGGGCCGGGGACATTGTATTATCTGTATCAGCCGAGAATGGCAAAGCTCTGGGCGCCCAGGCGCAGTGTTTCACCCTGCACCTCTGCCTGCCCGATGACGAAGAGCGGCCGCGTGCCCTCCTCCAGCTTCAGCGGCAGGTCGGCCGCCGCACCCGCCGGGTTGACCGCACAGCACAGATCTCCGCGGCGCCAAGCAAAGGGACGGTAGTCCCCTTTGGCCTTGGGGGCAAACAGCACCTTGAAGGGCGCGTCGGCGTCCAGTTCCCGGTGGGCATGGCGGAAGGCCAGCAGGTCCTGCACGGTATGCCACAGACTGCCCGGGTCGGCCTGCTGGGCGGCCACGGTGGGGGCGTCCGCCGCCGGGTCCACCGGCAGGTAGAGGGCCGCCGGGTCAGCCTCCGAGAAGCCCAGGTTTTTCCCCGGCGCCCACTGCATGGGGGTGCGGGAACCCGTGCGGAAGTAGCCGCCCTCCTTGGTGGGGAGCTTCTGGTACCGCATGCCGATTTCGTCCCCATAGTAAAGGAAGGGCGCACCGGGCATCGTGAAGATCATGGCGTAGGCCAGCCGCAGTTCGTCGGTGGTGAGCCCCGCCGACGGCCGCACGGTGTCGTGGTTGCAGGTGATCAGGCAGTACAGCCCGTCCTTGTGGGTTGCCTTGTAGCTGGGCAGCCAGTCGTCCAGGAATTTGTCGATGCCGGTGCCGGAATCCTTGCAGAAATAGGCCTTGCCGATGTGGCGTGGGTTGCTGTCCATCTCGCCGTCGTAGGCGCGCAGCAGCCAGTCGTAGCCGTTGCCCGCCTCGTTGAGCATGAAATCCATGTCAAAACCGCTTTTCAGCGACATCCGGGGGCCGTTCCATTCGCTGACCAGCGCCGCCTCGGGGAATTCTTTCTGCATCATGGCGGAAAGTTCCCGCCAGATGGCACAGGTATATTTCTTGTGCCGGGTGTCGTTCTTGACCAGGCTGGACGCCATATCCACCCGAAAGCCGTCGCAGCCCATGGACAGCCAGAACCGCATCACGTCCTTGATGGCCTCCACCGTGGCCCGGCAGTCCGGCGCATCGGTGGGCTGCTGCCAGGGCTGATGGATTTTGCCATAACCGTAGTTCAGCGCCGGCTGGCACTTGAAAAAGTTCAGGATATAGGTAGCGCTGCGCTCGCACTCCCCGCCGATGAACGGCATGCCGTCCCCCGAGGCAAAGCAGTGGTCGGTCCAGATGTACCGCCCGGAATACTCGTTTTTCTCCGCTTTGCTGCTGGCCAGAAACCAGGGATGCTCCTCGCTGGTATGGCCGGGCACCAGGTCCAGCAGCACATGGATGCCCTTTTCATGGGCGGTGCGGAACAGCTCGGTCGCGTCCTCGTTGGTGCCGTAACGCGGGGCGATCTTTTTGTAATCCCGCACATCATAGCCCGCATCCTTGAAGGGGGAATCAAAGCAGGGGTTGATCCAGATGGCATTGCAGCCCAGTTCCTTTATATAGTCCAGCTTCGCGATGATGCCCGGCAGATCCCCGATGCCGTCCCCGTTGGTATCGTAAAAACTCTGGGGGTAAATCTCGTAAAAGACCGCGTCCTTCAGCCACGTTTTCATACCTGACCTCCTGTGCGTACCGTCGGTACGCCTGTTTTTTCTTTATACTAGTCAATCCAATGTGTCTTGTCAATTCCGCACTTTGTACAAAACGCTCTATAGATTTTCTGCTTTTCCACCAAAAAACGACCATTCCGCCAAATTATTAACAAATTGTGGATAAGCCGTTGACATCGCCATGTCAGCGCGCTAAAGTAATGAAGCAAGCGATTGTAAGACTAATATTGGAAAAGAGGGAGTAAAAATCATGAATACGCTTGTGATCGTTCTGATCGCAGCGGTGTGCCTGGTATGTGCGTACGCCGGGTATGGCCGCTGGATCGCCAAAAACTGGGGTATCGACCCCGACGCCAAAACTCCTGCTGTGCGGCTGGAAGATGGCGAAGACTATGTTCCCACCAACGGCTGGACCGTGTTCAGCCACCAGTTCTCCTCCATTGCAGGTGCAGGCCCCGTCACCGGTGCCATCCAGGCGGCCGCTTTCGGCTGGCTGCCCGTCCTGCTGTGGGTGCTGCTGGGCGGCATCTTCTTCGGTGCCGTCACCGACTTCGGCGCGCTGTACGCCAGCGTGAAGAATGACGGCAAGTCCATGGGCATGCTGATTGAAAAGTACATCGGCAAGCTGGGCCGCCGCCTCTTCCTTCTGTTCTGCTGGCTGTTCACCCTGCTGGTCATCGCGGCCTTCGCCGACATGGTGGCCAACACCTTCAACGCCTACACCACCACAGACGGCGTGACCTCGCTGGCCGCCGCTGCCCAGACCAACGGTGCCGCCGGCATGGTCTCCATCATGTTCATGGTGTTCGCCGTCATCTTCGGCCTGATCCAGAAGAAGTTCAACTTCGATGGCTGGAAGGAAGCCGTCATCGGCATCGTCTTCATCATCCTGTCCTTTGTGATCGGCTCCAACTTCCCCATCATCCTGGGCAAAGAGGGCTGGATCTACATCACCTTCGTCTACATCTTCTTCGCGGCGGTGCTGCCCATGTGGCTGCTGAAACAGCCCCGTGACTACATGACCACCTTCATGTTCATCGCCATGATCATCGGCGCCGTGGTGGGCCTGGTGGTGGCGCATCCCGCCATGAACCTGCGTCCCTTCACCAGCTGGACCGTGGTCAGCGGTGAGAACGGCAGCCTCATCAGCGGCAGCCTGTTCCCCATCCTCTTCGTCACGGTGGCCTGCGGTGCCGTCTCCGGCTTCCACAGCCTGGTTTCCTCCGGCACCTCCTCCAAGACGGTGGAGAATGAGAAGGACATGCTGAAGGTCGGTTACGGCGCCATGGTGCTGGAAAGCCTGCTGGCTGTGCTGGCCCTCTGCGTGGCCGGGGCCTCCGCCGCGGCCGACGGCACCCCTGCCGCCGGTACCCCGTTCCAGGTCTTCAGCAACGGCGTGGCCGGTTTCTTTGAGATGTTCGGCGTGCCCGTCTATGCCGCCACCGTCTTCATGACGATGTGCGTTTCCGCTCTGGCCCTGACCAGCCTGGACGCCGTGGCCCGTATCGGCCGCATGAGCTTCCAGGAGCTGTTCAGCGTGGACGACATGAAGCATGCCGAGGGCTGGCGCAAGCTGTTCTGCAACACCTACTTCTCCACCATCGTCACGCTGGTCTTCGGCTTCATCCTGGCCAAGATCGGTTACAACAACATCTGGCCGCTGTTCGGTTCCGCCAACCAGCTGCTGAGCGCTCTGGTGCTGGCTACCCTCTGCGTCTTCCTGAAGGTGACCGGCCGCAGCAACAAGATGCTGTTCCCGCCGCTCATCATCATGCTCTGCGTGACCTTCACCGCCCTGGTGCAGATCCTGGTGGGCTGCGTGCAGGCCTACATGGCCGGCAGCGCCACCTTCCTGATGCAGGGCCTGCAGCTGATCCTGGCCATCCTGCTGATCCTGCTGGGCGTCATCATCGTGGTCAACTCGCTGCGCGTCTACGCGGCCAGCGAGAAGAACAGTGAGAAGGCTTCTGCGCAGTAAGCTGTTTTTTCCCATTTGAGGCAGCAATCTTGACAAAATAGAGTGTAAAGGGTACAATACCGTTATGGCCGCAACGGCGCGGCTGCGCGCTGCGCCGAGTTGCTGCCGGGATTTGTAGCTTGAACCCCGGTATTCCGCAAGAATACCGGGGTTTTTAGCGGTATTGAGGGAATTGGATATCATTAAGGAGGAGCCCCATCATGAAACTGAAGAAAACTTTGGGCCTGTGCCTGGCTGCCGTGCTGACGGCCGGCCTGGTGGGCTGCGGTTCTACCGCCACCACCAGTGAGAGCACTGCGGAGAGCGAGAGCGCCGCTTCCACCGCCGAGACCGGCAGCACCGAGGCAGACGCCGCGGCCGCCCCGGACGGCGACGGTGATCCCACCACCCTGACGGTGGCCATGGAGTGCGCCTACGCGCCCTACAACTGGACCCAGAGCGACGATTCCAACGGCGCTGTGCAGATCCGCGATTCCAGCGACTACGCCTACGGCTACGATGTCATGATGGCGAAGAAGATCGCCGATGCGCTGGGCCAGAAGGTCCAGGTCGTCAAGCTGGACTGGGACAGCCTGATCCCCGCCGTCATGAGCGGTGATGTGGACTGCGTCATTGCCGGCCAGTCCATCACCAGCGAGCGCGCCCAGCAGGTGGATTTCTCTGACCCCTACTACTACGCCTCCATCATCACGCTGGTCAAGAAGGACGGCCCCTACGCCAGCGCCAAGAGCGTGGCCGACCTGAGCGGTGCCGTCTGCACCAGCCAGCTGGGCACCATCTGGTACACTAATTGTCTGCCTCAGATTCCCGACGCAGATGTTCTCCCTCCTCAGGAGACTGCTCCGGCCATGCTGGTGGCCCTGAACAGCGGTGCCTGTGACGTGGTGGTCACCGACCGTCCCACCGCCCAGGCCGCCCTGGTCGCCTATCCCGACTTTGTGGCCCTGGACTTCGGCGGCGGTGAGAATGACTTCCAGGTCAGCGAGGAGGATATCAACATCGGTATCTCCATGAAGAAGGGCAACACCGCTCTGAAGGATGCCATCAACGGCGTGCTGGCCACCATGACCACCGACGACTACAACACCATGATGGATGAAGCCATCAGCGTGCAGCCCCTGAGCGAGTAAAATCGTACAACCCTTGCCCCAGGCAGCCCTCGCGGACTGTCTGGGGCTGTGGTGGTTTCAGGCCCCCTGGCAAGGAAATCAAAAAGGAGTTATCCCCATGCAAGACTTTTTCGTAAACTGCGCCACCGTACTGCAGAAATACGGTTTTTCCTACCTGCGCGGCGCAGGCACTACCCTGCTGCTGGCGCTGGTGGGCACCTTCTTCGGATGCCTGATCGGCTTTGCCATCGGTGCACTGCAGACCATCCCCATCGACAAACAGCGCGACCCCGTCTGGAAGCGTGGTCTTTTGCACCTGCTCCACGGTGTGCTGCGCTGCTATGTGGAACTGTTCCGCGGCACCCCCATGATCGTGCAGGCCGTCTTCATCTACTACGGCCTGATGCAGCTGTTTGACATCAAGCTGGGCATGTGGCCCGCCGGTTTCCTCATCGTCTCCATCAACACCGGCGCCTACATGGCCGAGACGGTCCGCGGCGGCATCGTCTCCATCGATCCCGGCCAGACCGAGGGCGCCATGTCCATCGGCATGACCCACTGGCAGACCATGCTTCATGTGATCCTGCCCCAGGCGCTGCGCAACATCATTCCCCAGATCGGCAACAACTTCATCATCAACATCAAGGATACCTCGGTGCTGTCGGTCATCTCCATCACCGACCTGTTCTTCGTCCACAAGAGCGTGGTGGGTGCCCTGTACACCTACTTTGAGAGCGCCACCATCGTCATGATCATCTACCTGACCATGACGCTGCTGGCCAGCTATCTGCTCCGTCTGTGGGAGAAGGCGCTGGACGGCCCCCAGAACTACGACCTGAACACCACCGATACCCTGGCCTACACCAGCGGCATGTACAATGCCCCCGACCCGGCCCACGAGCCGCAGAATCTGGATATGAAAGGAGAGGCTTCCCATGTCTGAGTCCATCATTCAAGTTCGCCACCTCTCCAAGAGCTTCGGCACCCACGTGGTGCTGCGGGATGTGGATTTCACCGTCAACGCCGGCGATGTCACCTGTGTGATCGGCGCTTCGGGCAGCGGCAAGTCCACCCTGCTGCGCTGCATCAACCTGCTGGAGACCCCCACCAGCGGCAATGTGCTCTTCCACGGGCAGGAGATCACCGCCAAGGGCTTTGATCCCTGCGCCTACCGTGCCAAGGTGGGCATGGTGTTCCAGAGCTTCAACCTCTTCAACAACATGTCGGTGCTGGACAACTGCACCGCCGGCCTGCGGTATGTGCTCCACCAGGACAAGGAAACCGCCCGCCGCACGGCGCTGGAAAACCTGGAGAAGGTGGGCATGGCCCCCTACATCCACGCCAAGCCGCGGCAGCTTTCCGGCGGCCAGAAGCAGCGTGTGGCCATCGCCCGCGCCCTCTCCATGCAGCCCGAGGTGCTGCTCTTCGACGAGCCCACCTCCGCCCTGGACCCCCAGATGGTGGGCGAGGTGCTGGCCGTCATGCGCCAGCTGGCCAAGGACGGCCTGACGATGATCGTCGTCACCCACGAGATGGCCTTCGCCCGGGATGTGTCCAGCCATGTGGTCTACATGGCCGACGGCGTCATCGCCGAGGAGGGCACCCCCGCCGACATCTTCGAGCATCCCCAGAACCCCCGCACCGTGGAATTCCTTTCCCGGTTCCGCCAGGAGTAAAAAAGTGAAAAGAGCCGCCTGCATTGCCAGGCGGCTCTTTTGTTTATTGCAGCAGTTCCCGCAAGGTCTTCAGCCCCTCCTCGGTGAGGGCGGTCTCCCGCCCCGCACGCCGGGTTTCCGCCGTGGTGTACTGTACGGTCAGCCCCGGCTGGGCGGTCAGATAGTCCAGCGTCTTTTCCAGGCCGCCCAGCTCGGTGGCCATGAGGTCGGTGAGGGTGCGGGCACTGTACTGCCGCCAGGCTTCCGGCATGGCGGCCAGCAGATCGGGATTCTGCCGCACAAAGGCCTCCCACACGGCGGCCCGCACATCGGCCTGTCTGCCCGCCGCATCCAGGGCGCCCTGCAGGGTGGCAATCAGTTCCGGTGCATCCGCCGCACTGAATTCCGCCACCGAATCCTCCCCGTAGCCGATCTCCGTCCGCTGCTCTTTGGAGAGCAGCGCCGCAGTGTCCAGACGGGCCGTAGCCGTTGACCCCACGCAGTCCTGCCAGCAGGCCGGTGTGGCCGCCAGATAGTACAGCTCCCCCACCGCCGTCTCGCCGGTGGCAATGGTCTGGCTCAGCAGCTGGGCCGCCCGCCCTGCCCCCGCCGACAGCGCACAGTCGGCCAGCGTGGTGGTGCCCGCCGGGGCCGCCACCTGCAGATTGCCGGGCAGCGCGCAGAGCGTCACCGTCTGGGCCGGGCCATCCACCCGGGCCACCACAAAGGCGGGTTCCTCCTGCTGCACCACCAGCAGCATCCGCCAGCTGTCCTGGGCGCCCTGCTCCACCGGCAGGCCGCCCCGTTCGGCCGCAGCCTGCCGCAGCACATTCTGTTCCTGGCGCTGGTGCACCAGAAAGGCCGTCAGGCCGATGAGCGGCAGAAGCAGCAAAAGCGTCAGCCCCAGGCTGTACCAAAAAACACCGGGCCGTGAACGCATAAACAACACCTCTCTGTGTCAGAATCTAGGTATAGTGTGGGCCGTGGAGCCCGCCTGTATACCAAAGGAGGTTTGAGTTATGTTTCATGAACCGTTTGGCCCCCGCGGCGCCGAGGATGAGCGCGACACCTTCTGGACCGACCTGGGAGAGGTGACCGACGCGGCCTACCGCAGCGATCCCGAGGACACATTCCCGGAGACCCGGCGCACGGTGGACACCCAGTCGGCCCACCACTACACGCCGGATTCGGATCAGCAGGTGCTGCCCCTGGCCCCCGAGACACTGACCGGGGAGGACAGCGCCAGCCGCCAGGACCCGCTGGGCAGCTGGACCGGCGTGCCCCGTGATGACGAGTACGAGACCCCCACCCAGGACGCCGACGACCTGTAAAATGCACAAAGCGACCCGCTGCCTGTAAGACAGCGGGTCGCTTGTATTCTGTTCAGATTCTGCGGTAGACAAGATACCGGAACCCGATCTCGGTGGTCAGGGTATGGCAGGCCGCCAGCCGGGCCGCACCGTCGGCGGGGGTATTCCAGTAGTAGGGCGTCATGGCAAACAGCTGCTGCACGCTCTCCCCTTCCAGGGTCAGCGTGGCCGTGGCCTCCCGCTCCTCCACAAAGGCAAAGCCCTCGTAGGAGGTCTGTTTGACCTCGTTTTCATAGGGCGTTTTGTAGAGCACCTGTTTGAGGCCGTAGAGATGGCGGGCCGTGGGCACCGCGTAGACCAGATACCCGCCCGGGCGCAGCATGCGGTGGAACTCCGCCCCCGCAAAGGGAGAAAAGATGTTCAGCAGAAGATCCGCCCAGCCGTCCCGCACCGGGGCACTGAAGCTGCCGCCCACGCAGAAGGCGGCCTCCGGCACCTTTCTGGCCGCCAGCCGCACCGCTTCCTTGGAAAGGTCAAAGCCGACGATCCGGGCATCGGGCAGGGCGTCCTGCAGATAGCGGTCATAGCTGCCTTCCCCGCAGCCCGCATCCACAATATGCCCGTGGGGCAGGCCGGCGCACAGTGCGGCCAACGCCTGCATCAGCGGTTCGTAGTGTCCCGCCTCCAGGAAGGCGCGCCGGGCGCGGACCATCTCCTTGCCGTCCCCCGGATCGGCTGCATGCTTTTTCTGGATGGCCAGCAGATTGGCATAGCCCTCCTTGGCCAGGTCAAAGCTGTGGGCCTTGGGGCACCGCAGGGTGCGCCCCACCAGCAGCAGCGGACCACCGCACACCGGACAGCGCAGGGCCGCCGCCAGGGCCGGGGTCATTGGGCGGCTCCGTCATTCACCGGGGCCGTTTCTTCCTCGGGCAGCGGCACCGTCATGCCGCCGTGGGCCGCCAGATATTCCTCGAAATTGGCAAACTTCTGTTTGGGCGGACGGCGCGCGATGAGCTCCAGCCCGGGGTCCTCGTCGGCCGCCCGGCGCTGGCTGCGGGCAGCGCGGGAAGAGGGCTTCTGGCCGTGGTTCTGCTCCTTGGCCGGTGCCTGCTGCTGTCCCCCGTTGCCGCCCCGGCCGCGACGGCCGGAGGAAGGCATCTGGGAAGCGGCCTCCCCCTGGGCACCGCCCCGATGGCGGCCGCGGGCGGAAGATGCCGGGGCGTTCTGTTCTTTATTCTCCTTGCGCGGCGGCTGCTGCCGGGCAGGTTTCTCCTTGGCAGCCGGCTGGGCCTGCTTCCCGTTTTCCCGGGCGGCCTGGCTCTGGGCATTCTGGGAAGCACCCGCGCCGGAACCGCGGCGGCGACGACGGCGGCGCGGTGCGCCGGACGGATTTTGTGCGGTTTTTTCCATACTTCACCTGATTTTCTTTTAACCGATCACTCGGCATTCATTGTAATAACGTTTTTCCTCCGCATGACCCATGCTGAAGGTCTTGCGCGGCAGTACGCCGCCCAGCACAACACCCCGGAAGAGGTCCGCCTTGTTGAAGTCGGGCAGCAGAATGGCTGTGGCCGGACGATCGGGCCGGGAGGCCAGCGCCATCGCCGTGGAGGCACCGTGGATGTAGTCCACGCTGGCATCGGGATGCTTGGGCAGCCAATCCTCCAGGAAGGCCTCGATGCTGCCCACTGTCAGCGGCGCCGACGGATTCTGCAGCGCCACGGCGATCTCGCCCTGGCGGTCCGCCAGACGGAACCGCTGGGTCGACGGCTCGGTGCGCTTGCCCTGGGCATTGTCCCAGCGGTCCAGGTCCTGGTACAGCTCCTTGGCCGTGACGCCGAACACCACCCGGTGGATGGGTTCAATCTCGATGGCCGGGCTGTGCACGTTGCAGACCTCCGCCAGGCACCAACGTGCCGGATGAGTCTTGCGCTGTTCTTCGGTGAGGGTGGGTTTCAGCTCCTCCCAGTAGGCTTTTGCCGTGGCCAGGCTGTGGTTGCCGTCGCCAACGGCCAGCACCATGGGGGTCTGCCCCGCGGCTGCCGGCCACCGCCGGGCAAACGCCTCCGGGTCAGCCAGCGCCGCCAGGGCGGCATCGATCTGGGCAATACGGGCGGGGTCCTCCACCGCCCAGCCCCGCAGGTGTCCGCCGCCCAGCATCAGTTCGCCGTCATAGAGCAGCGGCAGTTCCTCCTTGCAGGCACCGATGGGCTCGATGAGCGTCTTTCCTGCGTCGTCGGCCAGCATCATCACGTGAGGCGTTTCCAGCAGCGCGCCGCGGCGCACTTTCAGGCGCGGCGGAATCCGCTCTACCACGGTGCTCTCGCTGGGCCGGATGGCCGTGTGGCTGCCCGGCGCGTAGTCGTACGCCTCCAGGTCCACAGCGCCCACCAAACCCTGGCGGATGCTGCCATCCATCTGGGTCCGCTCCACATACACATACCCGTGCACCTGGCGCGTGAGCACCCGGATGCGGTACTGCTCCATGGTATCACGGATATCGTGCAGCCGCTGTTCCTCCTGGGGCGTGCCAAGGTAGGCCTCGGGCAGCACGATGTGCAGCGTACTGGGATGGTCCTTGGCCAGTTCCTCGGCGCGCTGCCAGTATTCCGGCTGGGAAGTAAACTGATCCACCGCAATGCAGGCCCAGGGGTCCAGCGGGGTGCCCTCAGCCGGAAGCAGAATATCTGCAGCAACAAAGCACGGAAGTGCCATACAAAAAAGCCTCCTCCAAATCAGAGCACAACGGCATGTCCCACCAGACCGTAGATGGCCAGGGAGAGAATGCCGATATAAATCAGGGAACTGGGAAGTCCCTGGAAGATCGCCGGTACATCCTTACTGCGCAGGCGGCGCCGGCCTTCCCGCACGATAAAGATGATGAACACATAGCCCAGCGCACTGCCCAATCCGAAGGCAATGCTCTGCATCATGGTATAGTTCTGGTTGGCACAGATCAGCAGAACACCCAGCACGCCGGTACTGCAGCCGCCCAGGGTCAGCTGGGCGTGGCAGGCCTGCCGCTGACGGCGGGGCAGCACAAACAGCAAAATCCAGGTCAGGATCATGGCCGCCGACGCACAGCTCAGGTAAATCAGCGGGCGCAGGGCCGCCACGGGCAGCCATTCCGGCAGGTAGTTACGCAGCCAAGGAAACAGCAGATTGTGGGCCGCCCAGCCCATGGGGGCGGAAAAGGTCATGACGAGAATCAGGGGCAGACTGAAGTCCCAGACCTGGGCTTTGTGGTCGGGGACCAGCTTCAGCAGACGGGTGACACCCAGGGCCCGGGCCAGAATGACGTTTTCCGCAAAGATGGCAAGGCCCATATAGGTGATGAAGTCCAGCACACCGCGCAGCAGCGGCACAAATTCAATGTTTACGGCCGGCATACAGGCGATGCACCTCCTCCCGTTTATAATCGGTGTAGGCATTGGCCACCGCGCACCAGACCGCCGCGATGACGCCCACCAGGACGAAACCGCCGGCAGGCTGTGCCGCCAGCGGCAGCGGCGCCGTCTGGATCACCTCATGACCGAACACCGTACCGCTGGCCAGGAACTCCCGCAGGCAGCCCACAATCAGCAGGGCTATGCACATGCCGATGCCGTTGTTGAAGCCGTGGCGCAAAGCGTCGCCCAGCGGTTCCAGTTCACTGAATTCCATGCGCTTGACAATGGCCGGTTCCACAACGAGGATAGGCAGATAGATACCCAGGGCCGTCAGGCTGTTGCCGAAGAATTCATACAGCAGAATGTACACAGGGATGTAGAGCAGGGCCGCCGCGTAGCTGTAGATGACGGGGCGGAACCGGTTGCCGCTGAGATGGCACACCGCCACCGCCAGCACCCGGGTAAAGGTGATGAGCAGCAGGCTGGCCACACAGAGGATCAGTGCCCGCTCCCCGTCCAGCGCCGCACCGATGACCGGTGCCAGGCCAAGGCCGCGGACCATCACGGGGTTGGACAGCCAGATATGGTCGCTGCGGATCTTTTCATTCAGTTCCGCCTCCGCCTCGGCGCGGCTGCGCAGCAGTCCGGCCTGGCGCTTCGGGGCGGCCGGCGGCGCTTCCCTGCGGGGGGCCGGTTCTTCCTGAACCGGCTGCTGTTGCTGCTGCGGCGGCTGCTGTTGCTGGGGTGCCGGGGCCGGTTCCGGCACTTTCTGTGCCGGTTCCGCGGGACGGGCAGGCTGCGATGCCGGCTTTACCGCCGGGATGCGGATCGTCGCCTCGGTGCGGGATTCCGCTGTTTCGGCAGGCCGGGCTGCAGGCTGCTTTTCCGGTGCAGGCCGGGACGTGGGGAAATGCCAGGCCGGGCGCTGGGTGCGGTGGGATGCCTCCTCCCGGCGCTCCGCCTCCCGCTGGGCCTGCTCCTGCCGCATCTGCTCCAGCATCGCCTTGCGCTCCTCGTCGGTATGGCGCTTGCGGCTGGTGGGAATGATGCGGCGCGCGTCCGGTTCGGGCTGCGGCTGGGACTCCTCGGGCTTCGGGGCGATGGTCCCCTGCATCTCGGCAATGGCCTGCTCGATCTCGGCACGGGATGCCCCCTGCGCCGCCATCGACCGGGCCTTTTCCAGCATTTCCTTGGTGATATGGGGGATGATCAGCGTTTCGGAATGTTCTTCCCGCTTGCGGCGGTTATTCCGGTTTTGTAAACTGGGCAAGGCGCTGCTCCTCCTTCCTCATAAAGCGGATACGCTCGGTGCGGTGGCTGATCAGATCCAGCCATTCCGGAATGGCGCCCACAATGAGCAACGCCAGGCAGGCGGCGCTCTCGTAGGGGCTGAACACCCGGAAGGCATAGGTGGCAATGCCCAGCGCTGCACCATACACAATACGGCTGCTGGTGCGGTTAGGCATGGTCACCGGCTCACAGATCAGGAACAGACCACCGAACAGCATCGTTCCCGAGAGAATGATATATTTTTCCAGATAGATACGCTGGCGCACATATTCCCACGGCCAGCTGACCACCGGCAGCTCGTTGAGCTGGGGCAGCAGCCAGGGCAGGCCGATGCAGAAGATGAGGAACGGGATGAGCACCGACAGACGGATGCGTCTGCGCACCAGCAAAAAGAGGCCGCAGGCAATGACCACGAGGGCTGCCGTGGTGCCCAGGCCGCCCGACACGTTGCCGGTGAGCAGATTCATGGTGCTGGCGCTGGGCAGACCGCCGTCCCGCAGGGTGGCGTTCATGCCCTCCACCAGGTCGGCATCGGAAACGCCCCACACCGACAGCCAGACGCCGGGGGCGGGATACTGATAGACGGCATCCGGCCAGGAAATGCCGGCTACCGCCATGCCAACCGCCGCCGGGTGGAAGGGATAGTGTCCCTCGCCGCCGAAGGCCTCCTTGACCAGCACTGCCGCAATGACGGCCGCAACGACCACCGCGTAGGGTACCGTTGCCGGCATCATCAGCACGATCAGGGCCGCAAAGCATTCGCTGGACGGCTCATGGGAATGGTACCCTGCCCCGTGCAGCGGTGCCAGGGCACAGTCGCACAGATAGGCCGTCAGCAGTCCCGTCAGCAGCAGCAGCACCGGACGGGGGCCATAATAGTACCAGGCCATTCCGATCAACGGAACGGAACACCACAGCAGATCACGATAATAATCGTAATTCTCGCTGCGTTCGATTTTCATACGATTCGCCATGGGATTTGGTATCTCCTTTGGTTCGTTCAGGCCTGCCCGTGGAGCAGACGTACCACCGCGGCCGGATCCTCCGCGCGGAACAGCGAATTGCCGGCCACCAGCCAGTCGGCGCCGGCCTGCACACAGGCAGGGCCGGTCTCGGCGTTGATGCCGCCGTCCACTTCCAGCACGGTGGAACAGCCCCGGCGCTTGCGCTCGGCATCCAGCACCGCCAGCCGCCGGGGCGTGCCGGGCAGGAACTTCTGCCCGCCGAAGCCGGGCTCCACGCTCATGACCAGAATCAGATCCGCCACGCCCAGATACGGGAAAGCAGCTTCCACCGGGGTTCCCGGCCGGATGCTGATGCCCACCTGGCAGCCGGTGGCCCGGATGGCGGCAATGACTTCCTCCGCCGTGTCGGGCACCGCCTCCAGGTGGAAGGTGATCAGGTCGGCGCCTGCCTTGGCAAAATCCGCCGCGTACCGCGCCGGGTCGCTGATCATCAGGTGCACGTCGTAATAGGCATCGGGCAGCGCCTGGTGCAGGCTCTGCAGGACCGGCGCGCCGTAGCTGATGTTGGGCACAAAGTGGCCGTCCATCACATCAATATGCAGAAGATCCACGCCCTCCTGCAGAAGACGCGTACAATCTTCCTGGAGGTTGGCAAAGTCCGCCGACAGGATCGAAGCGGCAATTTTAGTCATAGGAAGCTGCTCCCTTTCTCTATCTTTCCCACACTCCTCCGTGCCGTATTTCCGCACAGAGATATACTAGAATATTATAGCCGATTACCACCCAAAAAGCAAGGCAGCAGCCCCGGCGCCGGTCAGCAAAAATACCGCAGGTCCGCGCTCTGGCGGCTCTGCGGTATTTTTTTACATCAGCCCAGTTCGGCCCGTACCCGGTCCAGCGCCACCTCGATGACGCGGTCCATGTCGTAGTACTTGTACTCGCCCAGACGGCCCCCGAACAGCACGTTGGGCTGGGCATCGGCCAGCTCCTTGTACCTGGCATACAGTGCGCCGTTGGCCTCGTCGTTCACCGGGTAGTAGGGCTCATCGCCCGGTTTCCACTCGGCGGAATACTCCCGGCTGATCACCGTCTTGGTGCCCTGCTCGGTGGAGCCGAAGACAAAATGCTTATGCTCGATGATGCGGGTGTAGGGGGTCTCGGCATCAGTGTAGTTGATGACCGCGTTGCCCTGGTAGTTGGGCATGTCCAGCGTTTCGGTCTCAAACCGGACGCTGCGGTACTGCAAAGCCCCCAGCTTGTAATCAAAGTAGGCGTCGATGGGGCCGGTATAGACCACCTTGGAAGCCAGTGCATCCAGGGCGGCGCGGTCCTTGAGGTAATCGGTGTTCAGCCGCACCTCGATGCCCTGCAGAAGGTTGGCCACCAGCGCCGTGTACCCCTCCACGGGAATGCCCTGGTACAGGGCGTTGAAATAGTTGTTGTCAAAGGTGAAGCGCACCGGCAGCCGCTTGATGATGAAGGCCGGCAGCGCCGTGCAGGGACGGCCCCACTGCTTTTCGGTATAGCCCTTGATGAGCTTTTCGTAGATATCCATGCCCACCAGGTTGATGGCCTGCTCTTCCAGGTTGCGGGGATGCTCGGTGTAGTGGGCGGCCCGCTGCTCCTCGATCTTGGCCTGGGCCTGGGCCGGCGTGATGACGCCCCACATCTTGTTGAAGGTGTTCATGTTGAAGGGCATGTTGTACAGCTCGCCCTTGTAGTTGGCCACCGGGGAATTGGTGTAGCGGTTGAAGGTGGCAAACCGGTTGACGTAGTCCCACACCTCCTTGTTGTTGGTGTGGAAGATATGGGCGCCGTAACGGTGCACGGCGATGCCCTCGATGTCCTCGGTGTAGATGTTGCCGGCGATGTGGTCCCGCTTGTCGATGACCAGGCAGCGCTTGCCGGCCGCCGTCGCCTCGTGGGCGAATACCGCGCCGAAAAGACCGGCGCCCACAATCAGATAATCATACATGAACCGTTTCCTCCTCAACTTTCCGTACTGTTGTATGGTGCAGGGGCCTCTGCCTGCGGCGGGTCGCGTACACGGCCCAGCCCAGCAGCCCCAGAATCGTTACCAGGGTGACCGCTTCCGCCCCGTGCCAGAGCAGCGGCGGCGTATAGCGTACCTGCACGGTCCCCCGGTACCCGGCCGGCACCGTAACCTGCAGGCAATGGGATTCGTTCTCCGTCAGAGGCAGCGTCTGCCCGGTGGCGGTATCCACGGCGGTATAATGCTGGTAGGCCAGCAGCGGCAGGTCCACCGCAGCCTCCTGTGCCGACGGGTTCTCGCATTCCAGCACGCCGTTCTCCTGCCAGGAGACCGTCACCCCGGGATTTTCCGCCGAGGCTTCCGAACTTGCAAAGGTGGCAAAATCCGCGCCGGCCGGCAGGTAATCGTACCCCATGGTTTCGTAGGGGAAATCCGTGACGGTCTCGGTGCTGATCAGCGTTATGGTGTCCTGCCGGTAGGCATATTCACTGTAGAAGACACCCACATAGAGCAGCGTGACCGCCACAACGGCAATCGCCATTCCTTGGGCCAGACGCGGCGCGGCGGATTCCGCCAACTGCAGGGCCGTCACCGTGATGACCCCCAGCAGTACCACCGCCACCGCCAGATAGCGCCAGCTGAACTGGGGCTTGAGCAATATATCCACCAGGGTCTGGGGCAGTTTGTTGGCCAGCCAGTCCCAGGGGAAGGCCGTGGTGGACAGCCACAGAGCCAGCAGGCAGAGTGCCAGGCTCCCCCGCAGTCCCAGCCAGCGGTTGCGGCTTTCCAGGGTGTGCTGCCACGCCCCGCGCCGCACACAGCACCACAGCGCCAGCACCAGCACCACACAGCCTGCCAGACCGATGGTCAGCGGCATATCTCCTGTAGTACCCGCTCCCGAACTGCCGCCTGCCGTGCCGAAAAAGCCCAGCAGCTGGATTAGGTAGGTGCCGGTGGACTGCAGCGGCGACGGATGTACATCACTGATCATGACCTTCTGGCTTTTAAGGGTCTGCAGGCAGGGCAGCAGGAACCAGCAGCTTAGCCCCACGGCCACCACCACCGCCTTGCAGGCGGCCAGCAGACGAGCGGGGCGCACCATTACCGGCAGGTTGCACAGCCAGAACAGCGCCAGAAAGAGGGCGGCCAGCTCGGTGGTGAGCAGATGGCTCTGGACGATGCCCGCCATACCCAGGGCCAGCGGCAGCCAGTCCCGGGGGGCGGGACGGTCCTGCCGGGCAATGGCCCAGGCCCCCAGCGCCACCAGCGGCAGAAAGACCATGGCGGTGTACTCCCCCACCGAGCCGCGCAGCATCAGGTTGGTGAGCCGGTAAGCGCACAGCGTGTAGGCGAAGGCCGCCACAGCGCCGTACAGCCGATGCCCGCCGATGCGCGAAAAGCTGTAGTAGGCCGCCAGCATGGTGGCGGCGTTGACCAGCACCACATACAGCTGGTAGCAGGTCTGCAGGGGCAAAAACGCGTTGTACAAAAGGGCGGGAATATACAAAAACAGGTCACAGTAATACAGCGGTGTGGCCGCACCGTAGCCGTTGAAGCCGTCGGTGAAAAGGCGCACCGGGAACTGCCCGTCGGCCAGCGCCTGGGCCACCGCCCAGATGCGGTAACAGTGGAACCGCAGATCGTGGCCGGTGTACAGGAAATCGGCGCAATAGGGCAGGCTGGCAAGCACTATGCCGCCCGCCACCAGCAACACCACACCCCAGCCGCAGCGGGGCGCCCGGGGGCTGTCCCCTAAAAAGAGCAGGCTCAGCAGCCAGTCGGCCGCCGCGAACAGCAGCAGCCATCCCACCAGCGAGGTTGCCCGCCAGATGGGCTGTTCGGTCAGCGTCACGTTCTGCAGGGAAAACTGCTGCCCCTCCGCCGGGGTCTCAGTCACCGTCAGTGTCAGGTCTTCCACCGTGGCGGCCGTACCGACCCACAGCCGGGCCGTCACGATGGAGCGGTTGCCGGTGAGGGTGATGGTATCGCTTTGCAGCGCCGCCGGGTTTTGAGCCGAGGCGAAGGACAAGGTGGCCACTGTCCCTTCGTCGGCGCGGTCGGGGTCCTGGGGATAGGTTGCCTCATAGTGGACCGTGACCCGGTATCCGCCGGAAGGCAGCGTCACCGGCTGGGACACGATGCTGCCGTCCTCCTGCCGGGTCATGCCGTCCAGCGGCACCGAGACTTCCGCCAGTGGGCGAAAGGCCCCCGCCACCAGGGCGGCCAGGAACAGCAGTTCCACCAGGAAGACCGCCCCGAACAGCGGATGAATCTTCAGGAAGGCCCGGGTGCGGGCCGTGGCGTTCATTCCCCGGCCGTGCGCTTCCAGTGCTGCACGGTCTGAAGCTGGAATTCAAAGTCCCGGGCGTCCTTGGCCAGCTGGCTGGAGAGGATCACGCCCGATACAAAGAGAAGCAGGGCTGCCACCAATACGAAGCAGCAGACGATGAGGGTCGGGAAGCGGGGCACGAGACCGGTGTGGAAATACTCGTTGAGCACCGGGATCATGAACCCGATGCCGAACACCGCCAGCACCGCCGCCAGCACCCCGAAGAAGGTGAAGGGACGGTAGTTTTTGAAGAGGCGCAGGATGGTGCCCAGCACCTTGAAGCCGTCCGAGTAGGTGTTGAGTTTGCTCTCGGAACCCTCGGGGCGGTCGCGGTATTCGATGACCACGTTGTCCACCTGCATGTTGCGCTGGAGGGCATGGATGGTCATCTCGGTCTCGATCTCAAAGCCCCGGGAGAGTACCGGGTAGGTTTTGACAAACTGGTAGCTGAACGCCCGGTAACCCGTCATGATGTCCTTGATCTTGCCGCCGAACAGATGGTTGGTGCAGAAACGCACCAGATCGTTGCCGAAGTTGTGGAAGGGGCGCTTGTTCTGGGTGTAGTAGGTGCTGGAAAGCCGGTCCCCCACCACCATATCCGCCTGGCGCTGGGTGACGGCGCGCACCATCTCGGGCGCGGCCTCGGCGGGATAGGTGTCGTCCCCGTCCACCAGCACGTAGGCTTCGGCATCGATCTCCCGGAACATCCGGCGCATGACGTTGCCCTTGCCCTGCTGGTATTCATGCCGCACCACCGCGCCGGCAGCGGCCGCCAGTTCCGCGGTGCCGTCGGTGGAGTTATTGTCGTATACATAGATGGTGGCCTCGGGCAGTACCCGACGGAAATCCGTGACCACCTTTTCCACCGTTTTGGCCTCGTTGTAGCAGGGAATCAAAACCGCAATTTTGTCCATCACCGCGGACCTCTCTTTCTTGCCTTTACATCCAGAACTGAACCAGACGGTTCACCGTATAATACAGCGACGGGTTCATCCCCTGCAGCCAGGGTTCCATCGCAAACAAAGTGCAGAAACGATACACAACGCTCCACGCCAGGGTTGCCGCCATACCGATGCGCAGCACCGGCAGCAGCGAGACGGCCAGGGCCTCGCCCCCCGCGGCCCGCCGGGCCAGGGTTGTATCGGCCAGCAGCCAGCAGATCGCCGCGCCCAGCAGCAGCACCGGGCTGTAATCCATCAGATACCGGTAGAGCACGCCGGCCATCTGGCAGTCCACCACCGTGATCAGCACCATGGCCGCCACAGAACCGTAGACGATGGCCGCCACGCCCCGGCGGCGGTGCAGGCTGCGCCGTGCCAGCGGCAGCGCCGGCAGCAGCAGCGCCCAGGTAAAGGGGGTGGCTGCCAGCATGCCGCCGCAGAATTTTTCGCTGATGGTCAGAATGACCGCATTGGTGGACACATCGGTCTCCTGCAGATAGGGAAATACGCTCTGCAGACGGGGCAGGTCCAGCAGGCTGGTGAAGACCGCCGGACCGATGCGCACCACATTGAAGCCGCGCTTGGTCATATCATTGCCGGTAATATTGTAAGTGGCACCGAAATCAAAGGGAGAACCAAAGCGGGCATAGTTATACCACATCAGGCCCGCAGCCACCACCACAACGGGCAGCAGGAAGGCCACCGCCTCCCGCACGCCGGCACGGCTGCGCAGCCGTCCGTGGACGATGTAACGGTTCCAGAAGATGGTCAGGGCCAGCAGGGCGAACAGTTCCATCTGGGGACGGCACCCGGCCACCAGCGCCACACACAGGCTGCCCAGGGCCAGACGCACCGTGAGCACGCCGCCGTGGTTGACCGGCGTACTGGCGGCTGCCAGCCAGAGCCACAGCCCCAACATCAGCAGGGCTGCGCCGCACAGGATGGCGTACTCATAAATATAGGGGCGGATCAAGAGCGAATACAGCTGACTGCCCAGCACCAGTGCCGCCACGCAAAGCAGGTAGGCAGCGGTTGATGCCTGGG
This sequence comes from uncultured Gemmiger sp., assembly GCA_944388215.1. Taxonomy (GTDB): domain Bacteria; phylum Bacillota; class Clostridia; order Oscillospirales; family Ruminococcaceae; genus Gemmiger. The sequence goes on from CALXHT010000003.1 coordinate 92,683, forward strand.
GGAACCAGCGGCGCACCACCTGGCTCAGGATACCGTAGCAGCTGATCAGGAACACCAGGCCCAGAATCACCATGCAGGGGGCATAGGCCAGATTCTGGATGCCGGTGATGGCTTCAAAGGGAAGCTGGAACAGCAGACAGGGCACAATGCCGAAATAGACGTAATACCGCCCGTTATAGAAAGCATGGTCCCAGCGGCCGCCCTGGATATTCAGCGCGTCCCGGGCGGAGGCGTCGTAGGGGTTGTCCATGGCCAGCAGTTCCGCGGGCGGGTCCTCCTCCAGGTCGAGGCGGCCGTTGAGCAGGCTGTGGGCCAGCGCGCCGTACTGCTGGTAGACAAAACTGACGGTGCTCTCCCCGTCCCAGTAGCCGGTGTTGTAGGTGGCGGTGGCCAGCCCGGAGTTGCCGGGTTCCCAGAAGGGAACCACCACCACGAAGGCTGCCAGAATCAGCCCCAGCACGGTGGCGGCCGCACGGTCACAGAGGTTGCCCGCCAGCCAGCGGCGCTGCCACAGTCCGCTGCGGGGCCGCAGCAGATAAACGCTTCCGAAGAGCAGCCACAGCGCGGCGAACCGCAGCAGGGAGAGCTGCAGCGGCCGGGGCATGTTGGCCGTGATGCCGGTGACGGTAAAGGCCACCGGATACTGGGCATAGGTGCTGCTGTACCCGCTGGCCTGCAGCACCAGCATGTCCGCATTGCCGGTCAGGTCCAGACTGATGGTGTGGGTGCGCGCCGCCTGGGGCGCCACCTCCCAGCTGCCGAAACGGACCAGCTGACTGTTGGCCTCGTCGGTGCCCTCCACGGCAAAGGTAAAGGCACTGTCCGCGTGGAGCGGGTCAGTGTCGTCGTTGGTGAGGTTGTCCAGATGAAGATTGTAGACGGGCCGGTCCACGTCGAGAAAACGCAGGTAGGTGCGCCCCTCCTCCAGGGAGATGGTGCCGTTGCCCCGCTCCACATTGACGTTGGGGTCCAGATAGTCCATGAGCTGGAATGGCTCATAGCTGTGGGTGTTGAAGTAGGTCACATTGCAGGCAAACAGTTCCGTGCCGGCTGCCAGCACCGCCAGCAGCGGCAGCACGAACCTGGCCCCCCGGCGTCCGAAATGGCGAAGCCCTGCTGTGCAGAGCCCTGCCCAGCCGGTCATGGCCGTGAGGGCCGCCAGGCGGAACCCGTCAAAGCCCACCGTGATGCCGGAACGGTGGTAGGCGCACAGCGCAAACAGCCAGACCGCCAGCCAGAGGGCGATGGTCCAGCCCAGATCCCGTCCCCGGATCTGCCGCCCGGCGAGGCCCGCCGGCAGCAGCCCGAAGAGCAGCGCCATCAGCGCCGTCGTCAGCAATGCCGCAATGATCATACCGATTTTCTATCCTTCCCTTTGGGTCCGGCGAACCAGAAGATTACTGCGCCGCGTACCGTTTGATCTGTTCCAGCCAGAAGGCCGCCGTCTTGTCCCAGCTGTACTTTTCCAGCACTTTGTCGGGCGGAGCCACCGGCTGGGCCGCCAGGGCGTCCAGATCCACCTCGTAATCGTAGGGGTCAAAGTAGCGGGCGGTGTCGCCGTACAGTTCCGGCAGGCAGCTGGCCCGGGCCAGGGCGATAGGTGCCCCCAGGGCCAGCGCTTCCAGCGGCGGAATGCCGAAGCCCTCGAAAACGGCCGGGTGGAGGAACAGCTTGCAGTGCTGCATCAGCGCCGCATTCTCGGCGTCGCTGACATAGCCCGGATAAAACACGTTGGCGGTATCCCTGGCCTCGCCATCGTCGCCGAAGGCCCGCAGGTCCTTGCCCCCCGCCACCACAAAGGTCTTGTCGGGGTTGCGGCGGGCCACCTCCCGGATCCACTTGAAGTTCTTGTGCTTGGCAAGACTGCCCAGGGCGTAGAAGTATTCCCCTTTCGTCACGCCGGGCAGCTTGTGGAAGATGCTCTCGTCGGGGGTCACCTGCTTCATGTGCTCCCAGCCGTTGTAGGTCACCCCGATCTTGTCCAGGGGAATGCCCAGCTTGTCGCTGATGAGCCGGCGCTGGTCCTCGCTGACGGTGTACACCTTCCGGGCAAACCATTTGGTGGACAGGCAGTGTACCCAGAACTTGAACCGGAAAAAGCCCCGGTCGGTATCCATCACCAGCGGGCGGATGTCGTGCAGCACCACCACGCTGCGGCGGGTCATGAGCATATCGCTGGCCAGTCCCACAAAGAAGGCGTGGTTGCGCCGCAGATAGGCCGGCAGCACCGCCATGTTGTAAAAATACTTCACCGCCTTGAGGGGCACCAGCCGGATGTTTTTCAGTTCCGGCAGGTGGATGGGACGGCCGTCGTCCCGGTAGGCGATGCGCACATCCAGGCCGGTCCCCTCCAGCAGGGTATCCAGCCGGGTGACCGTCTCATACACGTAGCGCGGGATGCCGGTGATGTTGTCGCACAGCACGGTGCCGTTGATGACAATGGGGTTCAATCCATTTCCTCCTTCTGCCAGTGGGAGCAACCCAGCAGTTCCTGCTGCCAGTCTGCCATGCGCCGGGCGCAGTATTCCCCCAGCTCCTTCTCAAACCGCACTTCGCTGAAAGAGCGGCTGTGTTCCCGGATCTCTTCCTTGGTGTAGGCCACGCCGTCCCGCTCGAACACTTCGATGCAGCGCATCAGGCTGTCGGGCGTCTGCTCGTGGAACCAGTATCCGGTCTTGCCGGGCAGCACCGTCTCGCAGGCGCCGCCGCGGCCGTAGGCCAGCACCGGCGTGCCCGCCGACTGGGCCTCCACCGGCGTGATGCCGAAATCCTCCTCCCCGGGGAAGAGGAACGCCTTGGCCCGCAGGTAGTACCCGCGCACCTCCTCGTCGCTGAGGCCACCGCCCTTGAATTCAATGGTGGGCCCGGCCATGGCCTTGAGCTTGCCTTCCTCCCCGCCGCCGCCGATGACGACGAGCCGCTTGCCCAGCTTGGTGCAGGCTGCCACCGCCAGATCCACCCGCTTGTACCAGGTCAGACGCCCCACCACCAGATAGAAGTCCTCCTTCTTCACGAAGGGTGCCTCATTGATGTGGCAGCAGGGATAGATCACGTCGCTGTCCCGGCGATAGTACTTTTTGATGCGCTGGGCAATGTAGTGGGAGTTGGCGATGAAATAATCCACCCGGTCGGCGGCACACTTGTCCCAGACGCGCATCTTGTGAATCTGGTGGGGCATGACAGCCTTCACCAGCCAGTTGGCGTTGTCCCGGTAGGTATAGTAAAAATCCCACACATAGCGGGTGGGCGTATGGCAGTAGCAGATATGTACGGCGTCCGGCCGGGTGATGACCCCCTTGGCGCAGGAGGACGAGGAGGACAGCACCAGATCATACTCCGACAGGTCCAGCGCCTCGAAGGCGCCGGGCATCAGCGGCAGCAGATTCTTGTAAATCCGGGTGGCAAAGGGAATCTTCTGCACCCAGGTGGTGCGGATGTCGTAATCCTTGAACCAGGCCGGCATCTTCTTCTCGTCGTAGACCAGCGTGTAAATCACCGCGTTGGGGAACACATGGTGCATACAGTCCACCACCCGGTCGGCGCCGGCATAGGCCACCAGCCAGTCGTGTACAATGGCAACTTTCGGTTCTGTCTTGCTCATAAACTCTCACCCGGTTTCCAGTGGGATCACTGTATTTTTTCGTCGTTGATCATCTTGCCGCCGAACACCGTGCGGAAGATGATCTTGATATCCAGCGCCACGGTCCAGTTCTCGATGTACCAGATATCATAGCGGATGCGCTCGGCAATGTCGGTGTCGCCCCGCAGGCCGTGGATCTGCGCCCAGCCCGTGCAGCCGGGGCGGACCTGCTGCCGCACCAGATACCGGGGGATCTCCTCCTTGAAGTGCTCCACATGGAAGGGCACCTCGGGGCGCGGTCCCACCAGGGACATGTCCCCTTTCAGCACGTTGAAGAACTGGGGCAGCTCGTCCAGGCTGAACTTGCGGATCAGACTGCCAAACCGCGTCTTGCGGGGGTCGTAGTCGGTGGACCAGCCGGTCTGCTGTTTGGCGTTCACCCGCATGGAGCGGAACTTGTACATCATGAAGGGCTTCTTGTTCAGCCCTACCCGCTCCTGCCGGAAAATCACCGGCCCGGGGCTGGACAGCTTGACGCCGATGGCCGTGACCAGCATCACGGGGCTGGTCAGCACAATGAGAATCAGGCTGCCCACAATATCCAGTCCGCGCTTGACGGCGGCGTTGAGGATATTGTCAAAGGGGGTCTGCCGCACATTGATGAGTTTGCACTCGTCCAGCACGTCGATGGTGGGACGGGCCGGCAGATAATCACTGTAAAAGGGCACCATGGTGATGCGGGTGCCGTGCTTGTCGCAGGCGGCAAAGGTGCGGGGCAGCATCTGGATCTCGTCGGCTTCCAGCGCCACCACCACCTCGTCAATACCGGGATTCTCCAGGCATTCGTCCAGCTTGTCGTAACCGCCGAAGTAGGGCACCCCCAGCCCCGGCTCCTCCAGAGGCGAGAGATACCCGTCCACCGTGAAGCCATAATAGGGGTTGTGTTCCAGTGCCCGCAGGTAGAGGGCGGCCGACTTGCCGCCGCCCACCAGCAGGATATGGCGCAGCCCCAGCCCCCTGCGGCGGCGGGCCCGGTCGTACCAGCGGCGGATCAGCCGCTTGATGACCACCAGAGCGGTGGAGAAGCAGTAGAACAGGCCCAGCACCACACGGGAGTAGTCGTCCAGGTGCATCAGATAAAGGATGAAGACAAAGCCCAGGATGCCGCCCGCATTGATGATGGCTATGCGGGTGCAGCGCACCGAAAGGCCGCGCATCCGGGAATTGTTGTAGATGCCCGCCACCCAGTAGACCAGCACCAGCACCAGTGAGGTGACCGTACCGGCCAGCAGGTTGCGGGGATCCCGGGCCACATCCAGCGCCGGCCCGGCGCCACCCGGCTCAAAGAAGCGGACGTAATTGAAGCGCACATAGTTGGCCAGCAGAAAACCGGCAAACAGCAGCACCGCGTCCAGCAGTCCGCTGAGTATGTTTTTGTATCGTTGGTTCTTTTCCAGCACCGGAGGTGCCCTCCTTACGAGATTGGTTGCCGACCGCCGGGGCGGTCCTTCTTGCCGCTGCCACGCGGGGAGCGTATCGTATCAGCATACCATATTTTGCCCCGGTTTGCAATCAGCGATAGAGCTCCTGCAGACGATCCAGCGTTTTTTTCATCTCGGCGCGGACCTCCGGCGGCCCCGCCACCACCACGCCGGTGCCAAAGCCCGCCACCCAGCCGAAGAACTGGGGGCTGACCTGGATTTCCGCCGTCATGGTAAAGTGTTCCCCGTCCTCGCAGGGATTGAGTATCGGTCCCGTGCCGAAGCGGTCGATCATCGCCCCGGCAAACCGGTTTTCACACAGCAGCGTCACCTTTTTCAGCGGGCCGTTGAACATGCCGAACATCTGCTGCATGTAGGTATTCACATCAAACTCGGCGTACTCGGCGGCGCCTTCCCGCTTGCTGCCGGCCAGCTGATGCACATTCTGCATCTTGTCCACCCGGTAGTGCTTGAGGCGGCCCTCGGTGTAGGCGATGAGATAGTAGTTGCCGTTCTCCCACACCAGCACCCAGGGACTGACCTGGTAGAGCTGGCCGTCGTGGCGCGGCACCATATTTTTCTCCAGGCTCCACTCGCAGTACTTGAACTGGACCTGCTCCCCTGCCGTGATGGCCGTGTGCAGCGCGTCCACCGTATAAAGGATCTTCTCGTCGGTGCTCTTGATCCGGCCGCTGACCAGCACTTTACGGTCCAGCTCCGCCTGGCGGTAGCGCGAGGTGAACTGTCCCAGCTTGTCGATCAGCGTCTTGGATTTCCGGGCCGTGATGAACTTGCTGGCATAGACGGCGTCCACCAGCAGTTTGAGTTCGGCCAGCTCAAACAGCACATCGGTCATATAGTAGCCGCCGCCGCGGCCGCGCAGCTGCACGATCTCGTAGGGGGCATCGGGCAGGCTGTTCAGGGTGTTCAGATCGCCGTAGACACTCTTGCGCTCGGCCTCAATGCCGTGTTCCTGCAGCTTTTCCACCAGCTGCGGCACGCTCAACGGATGCTTTTCGTCCGTCTCCCGGGCCAGGATCTCCAAAAGGACAAGCAGTTTGCGTTTTTGACCTTCTTTGCGTGGCATGGCACACCCCTCCCGCATTTTCACATATACAGTCCTATTATACACCCTGCATCCCGCCGGGGCAAGTATTGCACAAGAGTTTACAAATCTTTCAAAATAAATATCCCCCGGCGGAGCCGGGGGTTTTGCACAGACGGGTGAAACCCTGGAATACTAGCGCACGCGTCACGTCGCGTTGGTACGGCCTGCCAGCCGCGAAGGATTGCTACTTGCCGCCCGTAAACGAGCTGTTTAGAAGTTTCCCATTGTCAGCTGTTCGCCTGCCTGGTCTTCTTCTAACTGGCGCCGGATGTATTCTGCTATCTTTTTATCGTTTTTTCCTGCTGTATCCACATAGTATCCCCTGCACCAGAACTCCCTATTGCGATACTTGAATTTCAGTTCTGGGAATTTCTCGTACAGCATCAGGCTGCTTTTCCCCTTCAGATACCCCATGAAGCTCGAAACCGAATATTTCGGCGGTATCTCGACCAGTATGTGGATATGGTCCGGGCATACTTCTGCTTCCACGATTTTTACCTTCTTCCAGTTGCACAGTGTTCTTAAAATCTCTCCGATTTCTCTGCGCTTCTGGCCGTAGAACACTTTGCGCCGATATTTCGGCGCAAAGACTATGTGGTATTTGCAATTCCAGCTTGTATGCGATAAACTGTTTACGTCGTTCATTTTTGAATGACCTCCCTTTGCTTGTTTGTGCAGTTGGCAGACCGCACTTCTATTATAGCAAAGGGAGTTTTTATTTCACCATGATCGACATAAGTCTTTTTTGGAACCACTCGCCTAGCGAGTGGTTTTCGAGACACAAGCAAAAGCCGCCGCCCGGCGCAGAGCCGGGCGGCGGCAGTCAGTATGCAGTTTGCAAAGGAGATCAGGCGTTGGCCTGAGCAGCGGCAACCGCGCAGGCGACGGTCATGCCGACCATCGGGTTGTTGCCGGCGCCGATCAGACCCATCATCTCAACGTGGGCAGGCACGGAGGAGGAGCCAGCGAACTGGGCATCACCATGCATACGGCCCATGGAGTCGGTCAGACCGTAGGAAGCGGGACCGGCAGCCACGTTGTCGGGATGCAGGGTACGGCCCGTGCCGCCGCCGGAAGCGACGGAGAAGTACTTCTTGCCGTTCTCGATGGCCCACTTCTTGTAGGTGCCGGCCACCAGGTGCTGGAAACGGGTGGGGTTGGTGGAGTTACCGGTGATGGAAACCTCAACCCCCTCCATCTTCATGATGGCAACGCCTTCCAGAACGTCGTTGGCGCCGTAGCACTTGACGGCAGCGCGCTCGCCATCGGAGTACGGGGTGGTCTCGACAACCTTGACCTCGCCGGTCTTGAAGTCGAAATCAGTCTTGACGTAGGTGAAGCCGTTGATACGGCTGATGATCATGGCAGCGTCCTTGCCCAGGCCGTTCAGGATAACACGCAGGGGCTCCTTGCGGACCTTGTTGGCGGTACGGGCAATGCCGATGGCGCCCTCGGCGGCAGCGAAGGACTCGTGGCCGGCCAGGAAGCAGAAGCAATGAGTGTCCTCATGCAGCAGCATGGCGCCCAGGTTGCCATGGCCCAGGCCGACATGACGCTGCTCGGCAACGGAGCCGGGCACGGTGAAGGCTTCCAGGCCCTCGCCGATGGCGGCGGCGCAGTCGGCGGCGCTCTTCAGGCCGCGCTTGACGGCGATAGCGGTGCCCAGGGTGTAAGCCCAGACAGCGTTATCAAAGCAGATGGGCTGAACGCCGCGAACGATCTTATCGCAGTCGATGCCCTTGGCAAGGAGCATTTCGTTGCAGGCGTCCAGAGACTCGAGGCCGTTGGCTTTCAGGCACTCGTTAATTTTGGGCATCCGGCGCTCTTGGGATTCAAAAGTAGCCATAGTATCTGTTCCTCCCTCTCTTATTCTTCACGCGGGTCGATCCACTTGACAGCACCCTGCTCGGCGCTGAAGCGGCCGTAGGTACCGATGTTCTTCTCGTAGGCGGTCTTGGGATCGGTGCCGTGACGGATGGCGTCCATCATCTTGCCCAGGTGGACAAACTTGTAGCCGATGACCTGGTTGTCCTTGTCGAGAGCGGTCTGGAGGATGTAGCCCTCGGTCAGTTCGAGGTAACGAACGCCCTTGGCCTTGGTGGAGAAAATGGTGCCGGTCATGCTGCGCAGACCCTTGCCCAGGTCATCCAGGCCGGCGCCGATGGGCAGGCCGTTCTCGGAGAAAGCGGTCTGGCTGCGGCCGTAGACGATCTGCAGGAACAGCTCACGCATGGCCACGTTGATGGCATCGCACACCAGGTCGGTGTTCAGCGCTTCCAGAATGGTCTTGCCGGGCAGGATCTCACCGGCCATGGCGGCGGAGTGGGTCATGCCGGAGCAGCCGATGGTCTCGACCAGGGCTTCCTCGATGATGCCGTTCTTGATGTTCAGGCTGAGCTTGCAGGTGCCCTGCTGAGGAGCGCACCAGCCCACACCGTGGGTATAGCCGCTGATATCCTCAATTTTATAGGCCTTTACCCATTCGCCCTCTTCGGGAATGGGCGCGGGACCGTGCTTGGGCCCTTTTGTGATCGGGCACATGTTATTGACCTGTGCGGAGTATTCGATCATAATTTTCTCTCCTTTGCATATTGTTAGGCTTTTCACAGCTAAGTTTATTATAAAGGGTCGCCGTGCGTTTTGCAAGATGTTAGCAAAAGCTAACTCCTTGTTTTTTCGCCCGTTTTCCCCTTTTTCTCAAAACAGGAACCCGAAGATCACCCGGGATGCCGCGCCACACACCGCCATCATCAGGATGGCCGCCGCGGCGGGCGGAGCCCACAGCCGCACAAGGCCCGGGGCGGGCTGTGTTTCCGACTTTGCCTTTTTCTCCTTGCCGTGGCGGGACTTTTCGGCGGGGTGTTCCTCCGTCTCGGGCGGACGGCAGAAAACCGTCAGCAGCGCAAAGAGCAGCATGACTTCGGGGAAGATCATGGACACCCGGATGGACACGATCGCATGGGCCAGGTAGCTGACCAGGGCCAGCGTCACCGGCGCCACGCCGGGCCGCAGCCAGTTTTTGGCAGCGCACCGCAGGTGGGAGACGGCAAACCATACCCAGGCCGCCAGCCCCAGCAGCCCGGTGGTGAGCAGCTGTTCCAGATACTCATTGTGGGCCGCATAGAAGGTTTTCATGCGCTCGGTCACATCGCTGCCCGCCCAGGCCATCATGGCGGTGTGCATCATGCCGGTGCCCACACCGATGATCTTGCGCCACAGCGGCTGATCCAGCCAGGTGCTCCAGGTGATCCGCCAGGCGGTGCCACGGTAGGTACCCCAGTCATCGTTGATGACCAGAATGTCGTCCAGCCGGCCCAGACTGGGGAAACCCGGCCAGAAGTTGGCCAGAGCGTAGAGCAGCACGATGGCGGTGACAGCCACCGCCGCCACCACCCGGCCGGCCTTCCAGAGAGGAATCTCCCGCCTGTGCAGACCGAACCGCAGCACCGCCCACAGAATCGTGCAGACGGCCAGGCCCTCCAGCCCCATGTGGCCCAGCGCCGCCAGCATGGGTTTGCCGCCCTGGGTATACACATGGGTGCGCATGTACTGCATCCATCCGGCGTGGAAGAAGAAGAAGGCGCCGATCACCGCCATCCGCCGCAGCGTGCGGGTGGTGAACATCTTCTGGCAGATCAGCACCAGCACCGCCGCGCCGATGCCCAGGGCCAGGCCCTCAGCATCCACCACCGCCAGAGCCAGCCCGCCGAAGAAGGCCGGCACGCCATAGAACAGGGTATGCCGTACCCCGCGGGCCACCAGGAAGGCATAAAAGACCAGCGGCAGTGCCAGAGCCATGAAGCCGGAGTTGAAATTTTTCTGGCCCAGTGTGGAGAAGAACTGGGCCCGCTCCACCACGGCCGTGTTGGCATAGGTGCCGATGAGGTCAATGTTGAAGATGTTGAGCACATAGAGCACCGTGACGATGGCGGTGGTGATGCCCACGCAGAAGGTCAGGCCGTTCAGGATGCCCTGGGGCGCAAAGGCGCGCACCGCCAGGTAGCCGGCCGCCGTGAACAGCACCATCATAAGGCCGCCGTAGTAGCCGCCCAGCCCCCAGAAGGAGGCCGTGGGCGACAGGGACCCGGTCGTGGAGACCAGCGTCGTCAGCACGAAGGCCCCCAGTGACCAGAGAGTGGTGTCCCGGGCGGGCAGGCGTCCCGGGCGGGGCACAGCGCCCACCAGGGCCAGCGCTCCCAGCCAGAGACAGAACGCCCAGGAGAGGGTGCATACGCCGGTGAACTTGACGACGCCCAGATTGGAAAATTTATCGATGTACAACGGGTAGACGCAGAGCACCGCCAGCAGAAAGGCGGTGGCGGAGCGCGCTGCGAGCTGCCGCAGCTGTTGGGTTTGCTGCATGGGTCCTCCTTTGGAATCGGTTGCAAAAAGGGATAACTTATATAGTGTACACGTTCCAACGCCCCATTTCAAGATTTTTCCACAGGTTTTACAAGACGTACACAGAATAACCCCGCCAGGGCGCAGCCTCCCGCCAGCCAGTGCCGTGCCGACAGCGGCAGGGCCTGGCTACCGAGATAGCTCAACAGACTGCCGGCGCTCATGCCCAGGGCAATGAAGCCGTAATTGACCCCCGCATGGCGCAGACCGAACAGATCGGTGTTGAGGGCGGGCTGCACGGCGGCACCGCCCGAGTAGAAGAAGGTGAGCAAGGCATAGGAGGCCAGCACCCAGCCTTCCCGGGCAAAGGCGAACCAGGCGGAACCCGCCGCCAGGCCCAGGTAGACGGCGTACAGCACCCGCTTGCGGCCCCAGTGGTCGCTGCCCGCCGGGCAGAGCAGCCGTCCCGCCGCGCTGGCGGCTGAGCCCAGCACGATGCTGAAGGGCACAAAGTTTTCCGGCAGGCCACGGTCGGCGGCGATGGTGTAGATTTCGGGGCTGAAGAGCAGCACCGGCGGGGCGCTGAGGGCCACCGCGGCCACGCAGAGTTTGTACTGGGGGGTGCGGATCATCTGCTTGCGGTCCAGTCCCTGTAAGGTTTCCCCCTGCCCTGCGGCGGGCGGATCCTGCAAAATGGCCGCGCCGCTGCCGCAGACCGCCAGCATCAGTAACCCCAGCGCCGCGAAGCAGACCCGGATGCCCCACTGCCCGGCCACCAGACGGACAAACAGCGTGTAAAAGGCACCGGAAAGTCCCATGGCCACCCCGGTCACCCCGGTGGCCCATCCCTTTTTGTTCTGGTACCATTTCTGGGCACAGGCCAGCACCGCCGGGGCCAGGAAGGCGCTGCCCACCCCCGCCGGCAGACTGTAGGCCAGCAGGAAGAGCGGCGCATTGCCGGGCGGCACCAGGGCGGCGGCCAGGAATCCCCCCGCCAGCAGCCCGGTGCCCCACAGCCCGGCCGTGCGGGGGCCGCGGCGGTCCTGCAGAAGGCCGCCTGCCGCACAGCCCACGCCGTAGGAGGCCACCAGCACTGCAAACACCAGCATGGCCTGCCCGCGGGACAGGCCGTACCCCTGCATGACCGGCCGCTGAAAGGCCCCCCATGCCGCCGGGATGCCGGTGAGCAGCTGTACCCCTGCCCCGGCCGCCAGAATGTACGGTCCACGGTTTTGTTTTTCCACAAAAGATCCCTCCCCTGCCCTTTCAGTATGGCCGGTTTGCATTGACAAAATGCGGCGGGAAGTTTATCATGATACCATTCTATAAAGTGTAAGGAGTCCTTCCCGATGAAAACCCAGCCGTTAAAAGGCATGCGCGATCTGCTGCCCCGTGAGCAGGCTCTTCGCGACTATATCCAGGGCCAGATCCTGGCCACCTACCGCGCCGCCGGTTTCCAGCGCATCTCCACCCCCATCCTGGAGGACATGGAGAACCTGGACAAGAGCGACGGCGGCGACAACCTCAACCTGATCTTCAAGGTGCTCAAGCGCGGCGACAAGCTGGAAAAGGCGCTGGCCACCGGCGACGAAAAGCAGCTGTCCGACATGGGTCTGCGCTATGACCTGACGCTGCCGCTCTCCCGCTACTACGCAGCCAACCGCAACGAGCTGCCCACCCCCTTCAAGGTCATCCAGACAGACCGCGTCTACCGCGCCGAGCGTCCCCAGAAGGGTCGCCTGCGGGAGTTCGTCCAGTGCGACATCGACATTCTGGGGGATTCCAGCCCCAACGCCGAGGTGGAGCTCATCGACGTGACCGCCCGGGCGCTGCTGACCATCGGCTTCACGGGGTTCACCGTCAACATCAATGACCGCCGCATCCTGCGGGCCATGCTGGAGAAGATGGGCTTCGCCGCCGAAGATCTGGATTCGGTCTGCATCAGCTTCGACAAGCTGGACAAGATCGGCGCCGACGGCGTGAAGAACGAGCTGACCGAGAAGGGCTTTGCCCCCGAGGCCGTGGCGGCGCTGGACGAGTTCCTGCGCGCCGGGGATTTCAGCCTGGACACCGTGGCCGCCAAGGTGGACGACGAGGCCCTCACCGCCGATCTGCGGTACGTCATTGCCACCAGTGAGAAGATCGCCGGCGGGCGGTATGGCATTGCCTACGCCCCCAGCCTGGTGCGCGGCCAGGGCTACTACACCGGCATGGTGTTTGAGGTCACCTGCCCGCAGTTCAGCGGTGCGGTGGCCGGCGGCGGCCGGTACGACAACATGGTGGGCAAGTTCATCGGCCAGCAGGTGCCGGCGGTGGGCTTTTCCATCGGTTTCGAGCGGGTCTGCGGCATTCTGCTGGAGCAGGGCTACCAGATTCCCGGCGCCAAACCGCGGCTGGCGCTGCTCTACTGCAAGGACGCCGACTTCGCCGATGTGCTGGCCAAGGCCCAGACGCTGCGCGCCGACTACGACGTGACGGTGCTGCCCCAGGCCAAAAAGCTGGGCAAGCAGTTCGGCACGCTGGAAGCGGCCGGCTACGCCGCCGTCGCCTTTGCCGACAACGACGACCTCAAGCTGCTGGGACAGAAAGCGGACTAATCGCGGCTTTGTAATGAACAGGCTGAAGTGTTCAGTCTGTTCCTTTTTTGTTGCCATTTTGTTGGAAAGCTGTCATTTTCTGCGCCCGCTTTTTATGGTATACTGAAACCACAGAAGAAACGGTACGGGCTGTATGCCCTTGCGAGAGGAGGTTTACCGATGAAACGAAAGGTTTCCCGCCTGGGGGCCGCTCTGCTGGCCGCCTTCCTGCTGGCCGGCTGCGGCTCCAGCAACGGCAGCGCCAGCGTCGCGGCCACCTACGAGATGAGCAGCGACGCCGCCATGGCCCAGGAGGCCGGCGGTGCCGAGAGTGCCCTGCTGCCCGAGGGTACCGCCACCGATGAGACGGCCCAGAAGATCATCTACCGCGCCACTCTTTCCCTGGAGTCCACCGATTTTGATGCTGCCCGGGACACCCTGCTGGCGGCGGTGGATGCCAACGGTGCCTGGCTGGAGTACAGCCAGCTCAGCGGCAGCGCCGAGGACCGCGACCGCCGCGCCAGCTACACCGTGCGGGTGCCGGTGGATAACTACAGCGCCTTCCTGGCCCAGGCCGGGGAGAGCGGCAGTGTTTTGAACCTGGAGGAGAACGCCGAGAACGTCACCAGCGACTACATCGATCTGCAGGCACGGCTTGATTCCCTGGAGAATCAGCGCGACCGGCTCAACGAGCTGGCGGCCCAGGCGGAGACCACTGCCGACCTGCTGGAGATCGAGAGCCAGCTCTCCGACGTGCAGTACCAGCTGGAAAGCTACACCCGGCAGATGCGCACGCTGAGCGGGCAGGTCACCTACTCCACCGTGGACATCTCCCTGCGGGAGGTCGCCACCCTGACCCCCACCGCCACCACCTTCCCCGGCCGGTTGGCCGAGGCGTTCCGGGGCGGCTGGAGCGGCTTTGTTCTCTTCCTGCAGGGGCTGGTGCTGACGCTGGTCTACCTGTGGCCGCTGCTGCTTCTGGCGGTGATCGTGGTACTGGTCGTCCGCGCCCTGGCCCGCCGCCATCGCGTCCGGCATCCCCGCCCTCCCAAACCGGCTTCGCCCCCTTCCGGTCCGGCCGCTTACGGCACACCGCCGGCCCCTTCCGCTCCCCCGACGGATGACACCAAACTCAAATACTGATACCATAGCAAGGCCCCCGCCATACGGCAGGGGCCTTGTCATTGTAAAAAGCCCTGTGCCGGCATGGCACAGGGCTTTGGTTTCTTATTCTTTTTCGGGCAGGGTCAGCGCAATGGACAGATCGGCCAGCTGCTTCTCGTCCACCACATCGGGGGCGCCGCTCATGGGCTCGCCGGCGTTCTGCACCTTGGGGAAGGCGATGACATCGCGGATGGAGTCCTTCTTGAGCATCAGCATGACCATGCGGTCCAGGCCGTAGGCCATACCGCCGTGGGGCGGCGCACCGAACTTGTAGGCATCCATCAGGAAGCCGAAGCTGGCGCGGGCCTTCTCCTCGGTGAAGCCCAGGGCCTTGAACATGCGGTCCTGCAGGGCAGGATCATTGATACGCATGGAGCCGCCGCCCAGTTCCACGCCGTTGAGCACGATGTCGTAGGCCACGGCATGGCAGGCACCGGGATCGGTCTCCACCTTGTCGATATCCTCGGCCTTGGGCATGGTGAAGGGATGGTGCATCGCCATCCAGCGGCCTTCCTGCTCGCTGTACTCAAACAGCGGGAAGTCCACCACCCACAGGAAGTTGAACTTGTCGTTGTCGATGAGGCCGTGCTTGCGGGCAATATCCAGACGCACCTGGCCCAGGGCCGTGCAGGCCTTGACCCAGTCAGCATCGCTGACCAGCAGCAGCACGTCGCCGGTCTCGGCGCCCAGAGCTGCATACAGGGCAGTCTTCTCCTCCTCGGTGAGGAACTTTTCAAAGCTGGAGGAGGTGCCGTCGGCGGTCAGGCGGCTGTAGGCCAGTCCCTTGGCGCCGTAGGTCTTGGCCACGTCGCCCAGCTTGTCGATGTTCTTGCGGCTCAGCTTGTCGGCCAGCCCCTTGGCGTTGATGGCACGGATGGTGCCCTTCGCCTCGATGACGGCGGCAAAGGGTTTGAACTCGGTGTGGGCAAACACCGAAGTCACGTCCTGGATTTCCAGGCCGAAACGGGTGTCCGGCTTGTCGGAGCCGAAGCGGCCCATGGCCTCGTCCCAGGGCATCCGCTGGAAGGGCGTCACCAGGTCGATGCCCAGCATCTCCTTCCACAGCCGCTTGAGCAGACCCTCGTTCACCGTCATGATATCGTCCTCGGTGACAAAGGACATCTCCTCGTCCACCTGGGTGAACTCGGGCTGACGGTCGGCACGCAGGTCCTCGTCGCGGTAGCAGCGGGCGATCTGGAAATAGCGGTCAAAGCCGGACAGCATCAGGATCTGCTTGTAGAGCTGGGGGCTCTGGGGCAGCGCATAGAAGTGCCCCGGCTGCACACGGCTGGGCACCAGATAGTCACGGGCGCCCTCCGGCGTAGACTTGATGAGGGTGGGCGTCTCGATCTCGGTGAAATGATTGTCGGTGAAGTAGCTGCGGATGATCTGCATGATCTTGCTGCGCAGCACGATGGGTTCATGCATGGAAGGACGGCGCAGGTCCAGATACCGGTAGCGCAGCCGCAGATCGTCGTTGACGTTGATCTCGTCCCGGATCTCGAAGGGCGGGGTCTGGGCTTCGCTGAGCACCCGCAGCTCCGAGACGTAAAGCTCCACGTCGCCGGTGGCGATCTTGTCGGTCTTGGAGGCGCGCTCCCGCAGCTTGCCGCGGCAGATCACCACATATTCGCTCTTGAGGCTCTCCGCCTTGGCGAAGACCTCCTTCGGCGTATCCTCATCGAACACCAGCTGCAGAATGCCGGTGGTATCGCGCAGGTCGGCAAAGATAATGCCGCCCTTGTCGCGGGCACGGGCGATGGAGCCGCAGACGGTCATCTCCTGACCGGCATCGGCCAGGCTGACCTCCCCGCAGTAACGGGTACGGCGCAAGTTGCCCAAAGTTTCCATATTTCCATTCCCCTTTACGGTTTATATTCTAAAGATGTATTATACCGCGCCGCCATCGGTTTGGCAAGGGCGGCTGTGGAAAAGTGCGCAGATTTTTGCGGATTTGCAGGGAAAAACATCTTGACAAACCCGTCCGGCCTTGGTATACTGTTAAGGCTGTAATTCACAGAATCTGCAGCAATATGTGCCCGTAGCTCAGTTGGTAGAGCATCTGACTTTTAATCAGAGGGTCCAGGATTCGAGTTCCTGCGGGCGCACCAAAACCTCACGTGAAAACGTGAGGTTTTTTCTTTTTTGTCGGCAAATCTCCGCGCCTGCACATTTTTGCACAGTTTCTGCACATCGCTCTGCCCCGCCTGTTCTTCGCTCATACGTTGCAGTTGTTGCATACACCCGTAAGGCGGCGGAGAGGAACGGTTGTCGCCGCGGGAAAGGCGTTCCTTTTCATCAAAATGAAAAACCGGGAGCCAAGCTCATTTAGAGATTGGCTCCCGGTTTATATTGGCAGCATCATGCTTTACGAAGGAAAGCGGGCCGGGCGAAGGATTTCAGGCCCGGTTCTTCCCTGACAGGCTGATTTCTGCAGCCTTCCTCAGGACTCCCACTTCCAGTCCAGGATCTCGGGCAGATCCTGGCCCACTTCGTGGATGTAGTTCTTGTGCTCCACCAGTTTGTCGTTCATCTCCTGGACCAGGTAGGCGCCGCGGTTGCCCAGCTGGGGCAGATGCAGCACCGCATCCTTGACCAGATGGAAACGGTCGATCTCGTTCTGCACGCGCATATCGAAGGGCGTGGTGATGGTGCCCTCCTCCTGATAGCCATGGACGCTCAG